>JAJDUT010000136.1 GCA_022826515.1 Candidatus Latescibacterota bacterium | reverse complement strand
ATCACATCGGCTGTGCTATGTTGGTTTGGATCCGACTTGAGCAGGTGGCCTACCAAACAGGACAAACCATTTATCAGGTCAAATACGGGGGGCTGGCTGACTACGTGAGACAGCAACTCAAAAATCCTGCTATTCCAATGGTGCTTGCGTAAGTCCTATTTTTTGATATTCTAAAGTCGTACAAGGTCCCTGTTGCGAATTTGACCCGCGAAGAACTGAAAAAGGACTTCGAGAGTGCCGGAAAGATGCGTAGTTGAATAGCCGCGAACACCCGTTAATCGCCGCGATCAAGCGGACTTTGGCCAACCCCAGAGCGACCCGACACATGGTGCTCGAACAGGGCAAGGCGTTCGTCTATCTCAGCGACGACGATCAATTTCTAGTAACCGAATGGCCCGACGGCCGAATCGAGAAAAAGCCGTTCCAACCGATGGATGCAAAAGGGGCCGATGGCTGAACTACTTCTATTAGCTTTCCATTCATGGTCGGATTTACTCAAAGGATCACTCAGCAATGACTGCGACGATAGATCAGTTTAAGGCGTTGCTTGCCGAATTTAAGAAATTGACTCCAACGCTCCAACGCGACCCCACCACCTTGGAATTATCAGGCTATCCCCATCGGGAAAATGTTTACAGCAATATACTGGCCTTCTTCCTCGATCCCGGACGCGAACATGGCTTCGGGTCACTTTTTCTCGAATCGCTGCTGTCTGTCGCTGGATACGAGGAGATCCAAGACGGTGGAGAGGTAGAGGTCAACAGGGAAGAAATTACTGGAACCCGTAAGCGAATCGATATAGTGATTTCTACGGACACGCTCATTGTCGGCATAGAAAACAAAATCTACCACCCACTCCACAACGATCTGGAAGATTACGGGCAGCATCTTACCAAAAAAGCCAAAGCCAATGGCAACGAGCGGCGTGTCTACAAGATTCTTCTCGGATTAAACTTCCCGAATGACGATCAAGAATTATCTGGATTTGAGCCCGTTACCTATGAATCATACTTCGGCGAAATACTTCGACGAGTTGGCCCTATGCTTATAGGGTCAAAAGATCGCTATCTAAGATTCGCACTAGAAATGATTGAGACTGCAAAACACCTGACGGAGGGCAGTGCTATGGATTCAGCAATGCTAGACTTTTTTAAGGATAACGAGGAAGGCGTCCTCGCCTTGTCACGGGAAGTGAATAATCTAAAGGAATATATGCGTACGCAAGTCAAGGCTCTCATGGGTATTCTAGATATATCTGATTCACAAAATCGGAGAATCAATCTGTATCCTTATCGGGAACGCAACGCATTTTTCGACAGTTTGGTGCATGATATAACCATTGAAGACGGTTTTGTTCTTACTATAGAGGCCTGCATTTCCCTGAAGGGATGGAAAATTGAAGTCTTCCCTAGACATGGAAAAGGGAACCCCCCAAGAAGAGAGAATTCTCAAAGAGTAAAATCCTGGTTAGAGAGGCAAAAGCGTACTTGGAAAGAAGAAGACACTAGTAGCTATCGTAAGCGTAGACTCGATCTACCCGCTGCGCTTCCTTACGACGCCGATATAGAAATTGTCGCCGCTCAAGTAAGGCCACTACTCGAAAGTGCGATGACCGACCCTTTCCCCAAGCCCCAATAATCCCTTTCCCAGCACTCTAATCCGTCGGAAACAACAGCGAAAACGTCGGCTCTTTGTTTTATCGGCGGATGATGCGCCGCCACCTCTCACGTCGTCTCGCTGGCACGCTTCAGCACCATCTGGCGCGTCCTAGCGTTCAGCCGAAATCCCAGTGCTTGGAGACGATCCAAAACGGGCCGGACCGCGTCGAGAATACCGCGCTCCTTGGCCCGCAACAAGAGGCCGAGGGTGCCGATTATCTCCAACTCCAATGCTTGGGCATACCGCCGTGCATCTCGATCATCGAGGATCAGCAGGGCATCCTCTGTTTCTAGCCCCAAAGCGAGCACTTCCTTCTCTCCATTCCCAAGATTCGTCACCAGCGGCAGCAGTGTCCGATCTCGCACGGGCCGCACGGTCAGCCACGAAAGCTCCTCCAGCGTAGGTAGAAGTACATTTCGACGCTGCCCCTCCCTCAACTCCGCCACCACTGCTTCGGGGACGTACACCTGTCCAGCGAGTGCCGGCAGAAGTTCCAACGAGCCAGCTTGGTGTAGGTACTGGAGCGGAGAAGTATTACAGATGACGTCGGGCACTAGCCAAGTCCTGTTGAAGGTCGTCCTCGGTCAGTTGGAAGGAATCGACGCCGTAGTCGGCTAGCTTCATTAGGAACAAGGGCTTAGGTATATCAGCCAACTTGGCTGCCGCCCCCGAGGACAACCGCCCCAATTCGTAGAGCTTGATGGCGACGAGGAGCTTGGCCTCTTCACTGAATTGCTCGGGTGAACATCCCAAGGCCAGTAGAACCTCATCTCCGTAGTCAATGGTCAATGTTCTCTTCATCGCGTTGTGCCTCCATGTAGGTGCTGCTTAACGGACGCCTGACAGATTGAATTAAACGCTACCCTAATCCGTCGGAAACGACAGCGGAAACGTCGGCTCCTGGTCCTGATGGCGAGTGCGCGGCTCAATTTTCATCGCGTGGTATTCCTCGACAAATTCGGCCAGGTTCCGGCTCGCTTCCTCAAAGACGATTTTGCCCTTTTCGGCCGTGGCCTTCTCCGCCTCGCCCATCACCCCGGTATCCGAGTACTGACTCGTCCACTCGATCAAGCCCATCGGCCCGTGTGAAAACAAATCAGTGTACAAGAACTTGGAGCCGAGCTTGTTCGTCTTGGCGATCTCGCTCTTGATCTTGTCCTTGCGCACGCTCTCTGGAGAGAGATACAGCAGCATCGAAGTCTCCAGCTCGCACGCGTGCGAGCAGCCGCCCGGAAACACGCTCTCGCGCCACTCTTTGTCGAAGTCGGTATGGACCCGCAGCAAATGCCACCACGAGCAAAACGTGCAGCTCGCGTCAGTCTCAACTATCGTGCGCCGGGCGACCATATCGACGAGGTTGTGGTTGGAGCCGTGGCCATTGACGAGGATCATCTTCTTGAAGCCGTGATAGGCCAAGCTCTTGGTGATGTCGAGCACGTATTGGATGAAGTGCTCGTAGTGAATGTTGAGCGAACCCGGAAAGTCCATCACGTGGTGGACATAGCCGTAGCTCACCGGCGGCAGGACGAGGGCGAGCTCGGGCTTTAGCCGCGCGGCTTCCGTCGCCACCGCATTGGCGCACAGGTGATCCACCTTGAGCGGCAGGTGGTGGCCGTGTTGTTCAACTGAACCAGTGGGTATGATGGGAATTTTGCCCATGGCCACGGCTTGGTTGACTTCGGGCCAAGTAAGCTCGTCGAACTTGTAAATTTCAGCTACGTCGGGCATGATATCTCCTTTTTAGCAATCGTGAATGTGTTCTGCGTCCATCTGCGGATCGTGCTCAAGGCAAGCCGAGCGTCTTGTGGATGCGAGTGGAAAGGCGCCAGCGCGGATGGCGCTTGAGTATCTCAAGGGCCTTCTGCACGTAGCGCGGCTCAGAGGATTCGGGCTGCAAATAGACGAAGTCGGCAAGGTGCTCCTCGACGCGCTCCTCGCGAAAAGCCCGGCCGACGACGTATTTGAGCTCGGTAATGCGCGCAAAACCAGCGACGACCGGGTAGCACTTCGGCGACACAGTCCAATGGTCAATCAACTCGAATAGCACTGGATCGGGCGCGATAGTGCCGTTGGTCTCAATGTGGAGCTTGTAGCCCGCTTCCTTGAGCCGGCCAGCCAGCGCCGCGAGATTTTGGCCCAACGGCTCGCCGCCGGTCAAGCACACCCATTCGGCCGGGTGGCGCGCTACCTCGGCGGCAATGTCCTCGATGTCCATGGGCGTGAAGCGGTCGAACTCCGTGTCGCAGAACGGGCAGCGCAAATTGCAGCGCGCTAGGCGCACAAAGGTAGTAGGCTCGCCGACGCGCAAACCCTCGCCCTCAATCGAGTAGAAAATCTCGTTGATCTGCAGGACGCGCCCCGAGTCGTTCCACACCGGCAGACGCTCGGCGCGTTCTTCGGCTGGCATCTGGGCGGTCACAGCGTCTGCTCACCCGTTGGCTGAGCTTTGGCGTTCGGCGAGCTCAGCCGAGCCGTCGAAGCCGCGGCATACGCCAGCGGGTCACAGGCTCGGTTCGCCGCAAAAGCCGCGAGCCGCTCGCAGCAGGCGTCGCACACGCCGCAGGCCGGCCGCAAGCCCTCGTAGCAGGTGTGGGTCTCTTCGTAGGGAACGCCGAGATTTAGCCCGATGGCAACGATGTCCCGTTTCCATAGCTTGACAAAAGGGACGTGGATCGCCCAAGGCGCGTCATGAGCCGCGCCCAAGCGCAGGCTCTGTGCGAGGCTTTCGTAAAAGGGGCGACGGCAGTCTCTATAGGCCGCGTAGTCGTCTTTGACCGGGGCCATATACAGATCGGTAATACCCTTGGTTGCGCAATACGCCGCCGCTAGCGTCGCAAAGAGCATGTTGCGGAAGGGAACCACAGTGTCGCGTTGGCGTTTAGATTCAGCCGTGGGCACGTCCACCGTCGGATCAGTCAGCGGATTGCCCCCTAGAGCCGCCAAGTCCAACACCAGCGTCTCGTGGGCCGCGACCTCAGCGCGGCGAGCGAGGCGGGCGGCACATTCCAACTCGACGCGGTGGCGCTGGCCGTAGTCAATGCTAATGGCGTGGAAGGGGCCTTGTTGCCGCGCTTTTAGCCACCAGAGCAAGGTGGTCGAGTCCATGCCGCCGCTGAGTAGAATAGCCGTCATAGAGGATAAAATAGGCCACTGCGCAAAAAACGTAAGCCTTGCGCACGGGCGCATCCTTTGTATTGACAGTATTTTTAACCAATTGGATATTCAAAAAATGCCAATGTATATGTATAAAGGTAACTTACGCTATGAGTGATATGCCTCCGCGCAAAAGCCCCACTCGGCTCCAGCGGCTTCGGCGCACGATAATGGCCGGCCTGACGATCATCGTTCCCCTGTGGCTTACCGGCTGGGTGCTCAAGTTCCTGTTCGACTGGGCCGACGGCTTCTCCGCGCCGTTGATCGGCCAAGTGGCTAAGCCGTTCGGCTACGACGAGTTCCACATCCCCGGCTTGGGCTTTATACTGACCTTCATCATTCTGTGGGTCGTCGGCGCACTCGCCACCAACGTGGTTGGCCGCAGCCTGTGGCAATTCGCGCGCGAAACGCTAGAGGGCCTGCCTTTAGTGCGCACGATCTACGCACCCATCCAGCAGCTCATGGAGTCGCTGACCTCTCCGGGCAAGGCTGGTTTCGAGAAAGTCGTACTCGTCGAATACCCGCGCATTGGGATGTGGACTTTGGGCTTTTTGGCCGGCAACGTCCCCCGCGAGGACGAAGCAGCGCCGGCGCATAGCATCTTCGTGCCCACGGCCCCCAATCCCACCACCGGCTTCATGCTCATCGTGCCGCCCGAACAACTGCGCCCCACCGATCTCCGCGTTGAAGAGGCCCTAAAAATGATCGTTTCGGCTGGCGTCGCTGTGCCCCCGGCCCTTGCTCTTCCCGCTGAAGCTGAGGAGAAGATCTAATTCCCCGATCTTGCGATTTTCGGGTGCTTTCGTTATTCTGCTAGAAACTTGAGGCGTCCCTTTAGCGTCTCATATAAAAGCCCTTCGCATATTGAGGAGATGAGGAGATGTTTTCGTTTCTTTTTAACCCGTTTTTCATTCTGCCGATGATCTTGGTCGCTTGGGCCCAGATGCGGGTCCGCAGCGCCTTCAAGAAGTACAGCCAAGTGGCTTCGGCCGCACAGCTTTCGGGCGCTGAGACCGCGCGGCGCATCCTGCATCAGCAACGCATTTACGACGTGTCGGTCGAGGAGACGAGCGGGATGCTTTCCGATCACTACGATCCCCGCGCCAAAGCCGTGCGCCTCTCTTCAGACAACTTCCACGGGCACCATCTAGCCGGCTTGGCCGTGGCAGCGCACGAGGTCGGCCACGCGATCCAACACGCCCATGGCTACATGCCGCTCAACCTGCGGCACTCGATCCTGCCCATCGCCAACCTGGGCTCGTCGCTGGGCATTCCCCTGATTTTGGCGGGGATGTTCTTCCAAGCCACCGGCCTGATGGATATCGGCATCATGGTCTTCGCCGGCGCAGTGCTGTTCCAACTCGTCACTCTGCCGGTGGAGTTCAACGCCAGCTCACGGGCCATGGCCATCCTCTCGCAGGGCTACCTAGCCAACGACGAGGTGCGCTCGGCTCGGCGGGTGCTCAATGCCGCGGCCATGACCTATGTGGCCGCCGCCGCGACCGCCGTGCTACAGCTAGTGGGTTTTTTACTCATGCGCGGCTCAGACGAATAACAGCAGACGCGGCAAGAGATTCGAGGCCCCTCGCCCTTGCGGGCAGGGGCCTTTTGTTTATGGGCTAGCAACTGCGTTTCGCTATATTACGTTTAATAAAAGGGGACTTTTTCCCTCCCCTAGGGTGTTATATATGGCACCCGTCTTCCATCCTACCACAGGAGAGTACGCGCATGATTTTGCTGGTATGTGCATTGCTCGTCAGCGCAGCGAGCGTTAGCGCCGATGTGTATTTCGAGGAAGAGGTCGTCAATCGAGGCTTTGGCAAAGCCAAAACCGGCGCACGCAAAACGACCAACAAAATCTACATCAAGGGCAAAAACCAGCGGGTCGAGCAGCTAGTTGAGGTCGATGCGAAAACGGCAAAGGCCCTCCGACAGCAGGGTCAGTCCCTCAACACCAGCACCATTCTGCGGCTGGACCAAGCGCAAGTGTACGAAATCGACCTGACGGCCCAGACCTTCGTCCAGCAGAAAGCCCCTCCGGCGCGCAAGGCCGTTGCCAAGCCGTCAGCCGCTCCCGGCGAGCCGCAGAGAGCCCTTGCGGTCAAGGTGCCGGGAAGCACCGAGCGCATCGCTGGAATTCCCTGTCGGCGGGTCGTCGCGCAGATGCGCGCCCGCTATCTCGACCCCAAAACCCAAGATCTGCGCCGCGAAAACCGCTACACGTACGATGCCTGCATTGCCAAGGATTTCCCCGGCTTTCAGGAGATCACAGCGTTTATGGCCTTGCAGCAGGCTAGCACGTCCTATCCGTCGGTAATCGGCGGTGGACTGGAAGGGCTGGAAGACCACGAAGCCCTGAGCGACGAGCTAGAGAACGCCAAGGAACTCAAAGGCTTCGCGCTGCGCTCGACCTTGACGGCCGCAGTCAAGCTCCCTAACAAAGAGAAGGCCAGCCAAGTGTTCCGCTTAGACCGTACGATCAAGGCCATGGCGTACGCGCCGTTGCCCGACTCGCTCTTCCACGTGTCCAAGGCCCTGACTCGCCTCAAATCCGAATGAAAAGAAAGCTGCTCGGGGCGGCGGTCGTTTTGGCTGCCGTCCTCATCCTCGTCGCGGTCACGCCCATAGGGCCTGCCGCACTCGCGCACCTGCTAGAGCGCGGAATTGGGGGATGGCAGGTCTCCATCGGCAGTCGCCGGGGAGGCTTGCTCTACGCGTTTTCCTTTTCCGACGTGTACTGCAAAAACCCCGCGCTAGGGGTGACCGTCAATGCCGAGTACATCGCCGCGTGGCCGTGGTCTTGGGAAGTCGACATACAGGCACCCAAGGTGCGGGTCGAGCCAGGCACCGGGGCCGATTCAACTAGCGCAGCCACGGATATAGAGCTACCCCTTGCCTTCCTCCCCAACCTCAACGCTAAAGCCGGTGCGCTCGACTGGCAGTTGGGCGAGACGCGGATCGTGGCGCAGGACTGGCACGGCGCGTATCGCGCAGTAGCAGACACCTCGGCGCACTTAGAGCTAACCTTGTCCGACTTGCAGGGCGTGCCGCTGCGCTCGCTAACGCTGGATCTCGCGCTTAGTCCGCACCGCATTGATCGCGGAGAGATACGAGCCGTGGGCGCTAGCGATAGCATAAGAACCAACCTGCACGCCTCGTTTGCCTTGGGGCTGAAATTGCCCCGGCCTTTGCAAGTGAACGCCACGGCCACGGTAGAGAGCGATTCCGCGCGGGGTTCCCTAGCAGCGGAGATAGACGGGGCGGTGACGCCGCTGCAACTGCGCGGAACGCTCAGGGGTAAAGGAAGCGCGGCGGCGGTCTCGGCTGTGGATCTACGAGGAGACATGCGCGCCAACAGCACGCGCATAGTAGTGGATTCTCTGCTCGTCTCTTTGTTCGACGGCACTCTCACGGGCGAGGCGACTTATTTTTTTACTCGCGACAGCTTGCAGACCCAACTGCGGGGCGAGGGATTTGACCTTGCGCTAGCGGCCCCCTTTGCGGGACGGGCGGAATTCGATCTAGCGGCTGGAGTGCATTTGCAGCACCGGCGCTATGCAGCGGACTTTGCCGCCCTCCTGCGCGATGTGGACCTAATTCCCGATCAGCAATTCGACGCCGAGATAAAGGCTTGGCACCGGCCCGATGGGGCAACTCGCATCGACCTGCAATCGCCCCTGCTGGAGTTGGTAGCTACCGGCTCTTCCGACTTAGAGGGAGCCTATGATCTCGCGCTGAAGGGCGCATTGCAGGCGGCGTCCTTTTTGCGCGACGCAGCGCCCATAGACATTGCCGGGCAGGCCAAGCCCGATACGCTGGCGTTGCGGCTGACCAGTAGCCATCTCCCCGGTAAACTGGGCAAAGAATTCGGTCCGCTCACGGCAGATTTACACCTGTCCGCCAACCGCTACCTCGCGGCCGGTCTGCGCTTAGAGCGCGATCTCCTAGTAGCGCGGGCAGACATTGATCTAAAGCGCAGCGAGATCGATACGCTAGTGGCAGCCGTAAACGGACTGGCAGTAGAACGGGTCATGCCCGAGTTGAGCGGGCAGTTCGACGCGGATTTGCGCGGGGGGGGCGGACTGTCGCTCAAAAAACTGCTGTTGACCGGACGCGTTGCGACCACGCCGCTAGAGTACGCAGGCTGGCAGACCGGCGCGCTCGCACTGGACGTGGACTGGGACCAAGGTGCGGCGCGGGTAGCCGGCGGCGGACCGGGCGTGAGCGTGCTAGCGGAGCTAGACGTGGACGGGCACTTAACGGCTCAAGCGGATTTTGCCGATACCTTGTTGCGGGGGATAGATGGCGCAGCGGCCGCATTGGGCGGTACTTTGCGCTGGGAGGGACCGTTGGAGGACTTAGACGCAGTCCAAGCGAATCTCGCGCTCGACTCGCTCTTGCTGCGGCAGGGGGAATGGACTATGCAAAACCGCGGTCCCCTCCAAGCCGACTATGACGACGGGCGCATAGATTTCACTGCGGTACACCTGCAAACGGCAGTCGGCCTAGTGGATTTTTCGGGTTGGGTCGGGCGGGATTCGCTCTCCGTTGCAGCAGAGTTATCCGCCCTTGAGCTATCCAACCTCGCGTCCGACCTCAGCGCAACGGGCGGCGGGTATCTGCGGGTCGGCGGCACCCTAGCGAGGCCAGAGGCACAGGGCGTGGTGACGCTGGAGGAGATGCGCCTCGATACCCTCGCTCTCGGCAATGCGCGGCTGCGTCTCGCGCTGGCGGATACGCTCGCGGCCGAGTTCACCGCCGATGCCGGCATACGCCTCGCGCTGACCTACCCAGCAGCGCCGCTGTTCGGGCCGGAAGAAGCCCTCGCGCAACTCGCAATCGAGGCGAAGGCGGCCGACTTGGGGCCAGTGCTCAGCTATGCTTTGGGACGTCCGCTGTACGGGCGGCTCGACCTCGACGGGCACTTAGCAGCGGCCTTAGGGGACTCCCTGCCGAGCTGGCGGGACTTGTCCGGGCATATCGACGTGCACGGTTTGGCCATCGAAAGCCAAGCTTCAGCCGATTCGCTGCGACTGAACCTCCTGTCTGGCGGACATTTTGCGTTCGGCGCGGGCCGCGTGGTCCTGGACTCGGTGGCGATTGGCTTGCGGCGTTACGACCGCGACCACCGCGCCCTGCAACCGGCGGGCACCTTGCAACTGGCAGGCCAACTGGAAGGTAGCAAGCCCTCGAAAATGGAATTGGCCCTCAAAGACGTAGAATTAGCTTTCTTCGGCGGCCCCGAGGGATTGGTCCAGCTCGACGCCGAAGTCAGCGGCACGGCAACCGCTCCTCAAGTTGCCGCCGGCCTGGCCGTGGAATCTGCGGACTTGGGCAAACTGCACGGTCGGCTTGACGGCGACCGGGATGGCGGCGATTGGCATTTGAACTGGACGACCTTGCCCGACGACAGCCTCACCGTAACCGGTCAAGTTCCTTGGGATTTACAGGCTGGCGAACTCGCCTTAGACAAAGGTTGGCTCGAGGCGCGTTCCGACGGCATCGGCCTCCTCTTCCTCGGCGACCTAATTGCCGAACTGGACCATCTCGACGGTCGGATTAGCGCGGATATCCGGGCAGAGGGGTTGGATTCAACGCTCTCACTGCAAGGTCAAATAGGGGTTTCGGAGCTCGAATTTGCCCTCCTCGACTTAGAGCCGATTTACGCGCTGCCCGACGGGCAGTTGCAATTCAATGGCCGGCAAGTCAAACTGGTGGGTTTCTCGGTCGAGCAAGAGCCTAAGCGAGGGTTTCGCAGCGCGTCGCTCACCGGGCTGCTCGACTTGTCGCAACTCGACGACCCGCGCTTTGACTTGCGGCTCCAAGCCGAGCGGATGACCTCTTACTACGAGGCCGTTGGGCAGTCCTTTAAGGCGGACGACATCGACTTAGATCTGTCTTTCGTCGGCTCAGTCAGCGCGTCCAAATTGGCCGGGCGCGTCCGCCTCGACCAGCCAACGACCGAGACGAGCCTCGTAGTCCTCACACTGCCCGTGCCACCGCCACCGCCGGCGCTGCGCGACGAGTTTTTGGAGAACATGGCCCTCGCCGTCGAGGTTGAGATCCGCGGCCTCGCCCTCGACAGCGAGTTAGCCGAGGTCGAAGCGTCGGGTGCGGTCGAGATCGGCGGCACCTTCTACAAGCCGCTGTTTCAAGGCGACGTCACCATAGACCAAGGACAGGTCTTTGTTCTCAATCAGCAGTTCAACATTACCCAAGGACGCGTCGTCTTCAACCGCCTAGCACCGACCAAATCGATCCTCGACGTGATATACGATCCTTTTGAATTGAATCCTACACTCGACGTAGAGGCCAAGACCGATGAAATCACCGACATTCAGGACGAGGAGCAGTACGTCGCAACGTTGACGTTGCAAGGGCCAGCTCAGAAGATCGCGCCGGATTTTAAGGCGGAATCGGAGAATCCAGACGCGGACCCGCTAGGGCTTCAGAGTACCATCAACCTG
The DNA here is from genome assembly GCA_022826515.1 of Candidatus Latescibacterota bacterium. The sequence continues at coordinate 43,209 of JAJDUT010000136.1, read as the reverse complement.
CTAGCCTTTAACATGGCCAATCCCGACTACGCTGAGGCTTTTGGCTCGACTAGTGAGGCTGTTAATACCGCCGCCGTAGTCTTTGGCACCACGGCCGGCCAGCTCTTGAGTAAGCAGGTCGAGAAGGTGGGGCTTAATGAATTCACGGTCCTACCGTCGAGTGAGATCGCCGGAGCCGAGCCTGGGGTCGCTCTGCGGGCGGGCAAGTACCTCGGTGGATTGCCGTTTCCCGTCTGGGTGCGCTACGAGGCCCTGCTAAAAGAGATGGCGGCGGGCGAGGTGCGAGTCGAGCACAAAATTAAGTCCTTTCTCACCATCTTCGGCCTAGCCCAAAGCGAGTACGATCACTACGGGCTGGGCATTGGCCTGAAGCGAGAATTCCGGTGAGCGCACTCGCCGCCGTGCTCTGTCTGGCTCTCGCCGGGACCGCCTTGGCCCAAGAGGAGCCGCGCGAAATATCGGCCCATGAAGCCGATGGTCACAAGGTGGATCAGATACGCTTCGTTCACCGAGGCGCGAAGCGCATCAAAGGCGAGACCTTGCGCTCGGCCATGCTGACGCAAGAGGGCAAGCGCTTCCAACGCCGCTTCTTCAAAAACGACCTCAGCGGACTAGTCAATCTCTATTACGGCAAGGGCTATCGCGACGCCGAGATCGTCCGCAAGCTCCTGCGCTTGGACGCCAAAAATCGAGTCCACATTCACATTGAAATCAACAGCGGCTCCCTTTGGACGGTGCGCGCCCTGACCCTCGTAGGAGGTGCGCCCTTTGCAGCCGACACCCTGCGCGCTCAGGTCGGCTTGCGCGCCGGGGCACCTCTCGACTACGGCAAGGTGCTCGAAGGCGAGCGTCAACTACAGGTCTTCCTCAATCAGCGCGGCTACCCGCACGCGGCCGTGCGCAACGAGTGGGTAAGCGACGACCGCGCCGGCCGCAGTACAGAGGTCGTCTTTCACATCAATCCCGGGCGCAAGATGTACTTCGGTGCCGTCGAGGTCGAAAACCTCGACCAGCTATACACGCGCAAGGAACTAATCGAGCGCTATCTGCGCTTTGAGCAGGGGGATTTGTACAATCCCGAGCAGCTTGCCAAAAGCCGCGAGCAACTGGCGCGGACCGGCCTGTTCCGCTCGGTCTTTTTGCTCACCCCTGATACCGGCGACAGCTTGCAGCCGATCGTGGTGCGCTTGCAAGAAAAAAAGCGCATTTCCCTAAGTAGCGAAGTGTTCTTCAGCAACATTGAGCCGCGCGTGAAAGGGGTCGTGCAGCACAACAACTGGCTGGGCCGTGGCGCTCGGCTCAGCCTCGACGCCAGTTGGGGACAGCCAGAACAAGGCGTCACCGCGTCCTTCACCGAGCGCAACTTGCTCGGCATGGGTGCCGACTTGGTGCTGTCGGCCGGCGTCACCGACGAATGGGACGAGAAAACGGATTTCGGCAAGCCGAACGACCAGCGGCAATTCGATCTTTTGACCGCCAACGATTCGGCACTCGGAGACCTCTTATTCTTTGCCGGCGAAGCGGCCGCACGAGCGTATATCAGCGCGTCCACCTTTGACTACCTCGCGGTCGAGCACTTGTGGAAAGCTGAAGCAACGCTCACCAAAGGCTGGCGCGAAATGTACCGCGCCCAAGTCTCTCTTAGCGGCGAAGACTCGCGCATCCGGCCCGATCCGAGCGCACACATCGCCTACCGGGACGATGAAGACGAAGAAGAACCCGACCGCGATGAGCCAACCGACGCGGACGATCTGTTTGGCGACTCCGACTTTGATTTCTCTGGCAAAGGCAATTTCTCGGCCCAAGACGACTACAGCGACGGCAAAATCCCGGTAACTGCGGATTGGCTACAGATTCTGACCGAACGCACGCGGTCGGTCGAATTGAAGACCGAGTTTTTGCGCGATTCGCGCAACGACCCCTTTGCCCCCACGCGCGGCGCGCTCTTACAGTTGACCGGACGCTACGCCTCCTCATTCATTCTAGGACAGCGTCAGACTTATGTGATCGATGGCGACGCCGCATTCATGTATTACCAACCGCTCTCGCGGCGGCTGGTGTTGGCGCTAGCCCTGCAAGGAGGAGGCGCGGCCTCGCTGCGCGAGGGACGGCGGCTGCCGCAGAAATACTGGTGGGCATACGGCGGTGAGGGTTCTCTGCGCGGCGTTGAGCGCGACGCCATACACGTGCCGGGCGGCGGACGCCTCGGCCTGAATATGCGCGGGGAATTGCGCTATCAGCGCAACAACTTTGGTCTCGTCGGCTTTTGGGATCGGGCGCAGGTCTGGCGCAAGCCAAGCCAAGCGACCTTGTGGCGTATGGCCGATGGCTATGGGGTGGGGCTGCGCTACGCTTTGGGCTTTCCCCTGCGGCTCGACCTAGCCTTCAACGATGGCTCCCTCGACAACCAATCTGACGAGCAATCGTGGTGGCGGCGGCGGCACTTTTACTTTTCTATTGGTCAGGCTTTCTGAATGGTCGAAATCATACACCACGCCGACGCCAACGAGCTGATTGCGCTTGCAGGTGCTTGCCTCGAAGCGCACGAGAGCGAAAACAACCTGCCACTCGGCCTCGCATACGCGCTCGCCAAAGATCCCCTGTGCTACGGGCCCGAGCCGCCATTATTATTGAGCGTCTTAGAGCAAGGCAGCGCGATCGGTGCAGCCGTAATGACGCCGCCGAGGAGAATCATCCTCAGCAAATTCGTTGCGAACGTCGAAAAGGCTATAGCCCATCTCGTTCGCCACCTGCTTGCAACGGATGCGTCCATCCCCGGCATTGTCGGACCAGCGTCCGAAGCGCAAGCCTTTGCCGCTTGCTGGGCCGAGGCCGTGCCAAGCGCCGCGCCTAAGAAGACCATGCGGATGCGCGTATTTGAAGCCCGCGCGGTCGCCGATGTGCCCCTTGCGGCGGGGGCGCTGCGCTTGGCCAGCATGGACGATCATCCGCTCATGGCGCAGTGGATAGACGCCTTTTCGCAAGAGGCGTTAGGGGAACCAGCCGATCGCGACAAGGCCGAGAAAAGCGCCGCGCGGTTCATTGCCGACAAACAACTGTACATTTGGGATTGCAATGGGCCGGTCTCCATTGCCAAAACGACGCGCCCGATGCGAAACGGCATAACCGTCACCGCGGTGTACACACCGCCCGAGCAGCGCAACAAAGGATACTCCACTTCATGCGTCGCGTCGCTGACCCAAAAACTGCTCTCCGAGCGCTATTCGTTTTGCAGTCTATTTGCCGATCAAGCCAATCCCACCTCCAACAGCATCTATGAGAAAATCGGCTACGTGCCTTTGGGGGATGCGCTAGAAATTGACTTCGCTACCTAAAACCCGCTGCTAGACGGCAGCTTTTTGAAAGAGCTTTTATGCAATCATTTCGCAGCAGTACCACCACGCAGGGGAGGCGCATGGCCGGCGCGCGTGCCCTGTGGCGCGCCACCGGCATGAAGACTGAGGACTTCCAGAAGCCCATCGTCGCCATCGCCAACTCCTTTACTCAGTTCGTGCCTGGGCACGTGCATCTGCACCCCATCGGCCAGAGGGTCAAGCAAGTGATCGACCAACACGGCGGTTACGGCGTAGAGTTCAACACCATTGCTGTGGACGACGGCATTGCCATGGGCCACGACGGCATGCTCTACTCCCTGCCGAGCCGCGAGCTAATCGCCGACAGCGTCGAGTACATGGTGCAGGCCCACAAGGCCGACGCCCTCGTCTGCATCTCCAATTGCGACAAGATCACTCCAGGCATGTTGCTGGCCGCGCTCAGGCTCAACATCCCGGCGATCTTCGTCTCGGGCGGGCCGATGGAAGCCGGCAAAACCGAGCTGTCAACGGGCCGCGCCAAGCTCGATCTAGTCGATTCCATGGTCGCCGCGGCCGATCCCAACTTGAGCGACGAGGACGTGGCTAAAATGGAAGAACAAGCCTGCCCGACTTGCGGCTCGTGCTCGGGTATGTTCACCGCCAATTCCATGAACTGCCTCAACGAGGCCATCGGCCTAGCCCTGCCGGGCAACGGCACCATCCTCGCCACGCACGAACTGCGCTGGGAGCTTTTTGCCGCGGCCGGCAAGCGGATCGTCGAAATGGCCAAGGCATTTTACCTAGCGGGCGACACTTCGGTGTTGCCGAGGAGCATTGCGAACTTCGCGGCCTTTGAAAACGCCATGACCCTAGATATTGCCATGGGCGGCTCTACCAACACGGTTCTGCACCTGTTGGCCATGGCCCGCGAGGCTGAAGTCAATTTCACCATGGCCGACATCGACCGACTCTCGCGGCAAGTCCCCTGCATCTGCAAAGTGGCACCGGCCACGCAGGAGTTTCACATAGAGGACGTCGCGCGCGCTGGAGGCATTATGAGCATCTTAGGCGAGCTGTTGCGCGGCGGCAGAATCCACCCCGAGCCGCAGACCGTTGCCGGGCCGTCGCTGGGCGAGCTGATCGCCGCAAACGACATTCGCGGGTCAGGTCCGGTAGAAGCAATGGCCGTGCAGCGGGCGTTAGCGGCCCCGGGCAACGTGCGGACCAAAACCGCCTTCTCCCAGAACAACTTTTACGACGAGTCGGACACGGACGCTCAAACGGGCTGCATCCGCTCAGTCGCACACGCTTATTCGCAGGACGGCGGGCTGGCCGTGCTCTTCGGCAACATTGCCGAGGAGGGCTGTATCGTGAAGACGGCGGGCGTCGATGAGTCGATCTGGGTGTTTGAAGGCACGGCCCAGATCTTCGAGTCGCAGGACGAAGCATGCGAGGGCATCCTCGGCGGCAAAGTCCGCGACGGCGACGTGGTCGTGATCCGCTACGAGGGACCCAAGGGCGGGCCGGGGATGCAGGAGATGCTCTATCCAACGTCGTACATAAAGTCCATGGGGTTGGGCAAGACCTGTGCGCTGCTAACCGACGGCCGCTTTTCCGGCGGCACCTCCGGGCTGTCGATTGGCCACGTCTCGCCAGAGGCTGCCGAGGGCGGAGCACTGGCCCTGTTGGAGACCGGCGACCGGATTCGCATCGACATTCCCAAGCGCAAAATCGACGTGCTAATCGCGGACGCCGAACTGTCTGCGCGCCGGCAAAAAATAGACGCCTATCGCCCCCGCAACCGCCAACGCCACATCCCCCAATCGCTACAGGCGTATGCCGCACTGACGACGAGCGCGGCGCACGGAGCCGTGCGCGACGTGGGTCAGCTACAGAAATAGTAAGGGCGGGTCGCGAACCGCCCCTACGACAACAAAAGGAATCCCATGAAAATCACAGTACTAGACGGACACACCCTAAACCCCGGCGACAACCCCTGGGATCCGGTTTCGGCCTTGGGCGAGTTTGCGGTGTATGACAAAACTCCCGACGACCTGATCTTGGAACGGGCTGCGGACGCCGACGTAATTTTGACCAACAAGGTGCCGCTGACAGCCGAGACGTTTGCCCAACTGCCCAACCTGCGCTTCGTGTCGGTTACGGCCACTGGCTACAACGTCGTCGATGTGGAAGCGGCGCGCGCCCGCGCCATCCCGGTGTCAAACATTCCAGTGTACGGCACCGATTCGGTCGCCCAATACACCATGGCTCTGCTGCTGGAGCTGTGCCACCACGTCGGTCGCCACGACGCTGCGGTCCATCGCGGCGGCTGGGCTGAATCGGGCTACTGGTGTTTCTGGGAGACGCCGCTGACGGAGCTAGCCGGAAAAGTCATCGGCCTAGTGGGCTTTGGGCGCATCGGCCAGCGCGTCGGCGAACTGGCCCACGCTTTTGGCATGGAAGTCTGGGCGTATGCGCCGTCGCCCAAGGACCCACCGGGGTACGTGCCGTTTGCCCTCAAGAGCACGGAGGAGATTTTCGCCGGAGCCGACGTAGTCAGCCTCCACTGCCCGCAGACGCCCGACAACACCGGCTTTGTCAACGCCGAGTTGTTAGCGACCATGAAAGAAGGGGCACTCTTCATCAACACGTCGCGCGGCGCACTCGTCGATGAACAGGCCCTTTTGCAAGCCCTGCGCGTCGGCAAGCCCCGGGCAGCGGCAACGGACGTAGCTTCCGTCGAACCAATCACCAGCGGCAATCCGCTCTTGCAAGCACCCAATCTGCTCATCACGCCGCACATGGCTTGGGCCACGCTAGAGGCGCGCAAGCGACTGATGCAGATGACGGCAGAAAACGTGCGGGCCTTTCTGGACGGCGCGCCGATTAACGTGGTGAACTGAGCGTTGACATTGCGCACGATTTTCGGTTATTATGCTCCAAGGGGGCGACTTGGCTTCGACGGGGTCGGAGAAGCCCAAATTGCGTGCCGAGGTCCCGACACCTCGTAAATCCTCGGGAAACAATTAAGCGACGAAACTAACACGTACGCTCTGGCTGCCTAAATTTAGCGCAGCCCATTGGGGTCTGTTGAGCCTGCGCGGCAGGCCCCAATGTCAACTCTTAGCAGGCTGGTCCCAAACTTTCGCCCGAGGGAATGGGACGAGATTTTTCGGGCTGGCTTGTTGCGAGGCCCGTCGGTCGGCAGCGCAACAGGCGAGATAACTAAGGCCGACTACGCACGTAGTATATTTCGGTAGAACCGGTCTCGGACGCGGGTTCGATTCCCGCCGCCTCCACCATCTTTTAAGCGCGACTTCTGCACATCCGAAGTCGCGCTTAAATTTTTACTTTTAAATTATTTAGGCTGACGATAGGCGTTTTGGTAGGGCCTCTTAGTAAGCGCTAAAATGTCCGGCGGGAGGCTTCGTCAAGCAATCGGTCCTGTGTTTTCCTGATTTCTTCAATCGCTGAGTCAATTTCCTCGTGGCATCGCCACGCCGGTATCCGCAAGATTGTCCAACCGAGATTGACTAGGACGCGGTCTCGTGTAATATCCTGGCGCCGTTGTTGGCTTCTGGCGTCAAGGTGCTGATCGCCGTCAACCTCGATGTTCAGCTTGATTCCTTGTTCTAGCAGCGCAAAGTCCAGCTCGTACCCCTCTACCTCGAGCTTGCCATAGGGTAAGAGATCTTGGAGTTGCATGGCGTCGAGCAGGATTTTCTCAGACGTGCTGTCCGTACGGAACTCGGCGGACGGCGAACCAGCGCCCTCATTCCGGGCGACCTCATCGCGCAAATAGACCCGTAGGGAGGCCAAGGTTGGACTCCCCAAATCTCCCATGAGCGGGTGACCGAGAACGATTAGTGCTCGACGGGCGCGGCTGACAGCCACGTTGAGGAGGTTTCTCTCTTTTTCTATCCAACGGGCACCGCTCTTAGACATGCCGGGCGAGAGCACGGAAGAAAGAATGACCGCATCACGCTCGTCTCCCTGCAGACGATGTGCAGTTCCACTTACAAAATCGATGTCGTCTAGGAAATCCCGGCCAAATTGCGTTTTGGCTATCTGATCGATGAGCCGCGCCTGCGCGGTAAACGGAGTTACCACGCCGACGGTTTTGTAACCGGATTCGATTGCGCCACGAAGTTGTTTCACTGTTTCCTCTGCCTCTGCCCGATTTAGCCAGCTTCCAGTGGCGGGCCGTACTGCCGCGCCGTCGACATCGCACCAGTAGATGGCACGATCACGCTGGGATGTATCGGAGACATCCGTCAATACGGTGAGTTCACCCTTGTAGAACGTCCGGTTGAACCAACGGGCGATGTGTGGGTGGCAGCGGTAGTGCTCGTTGAGAAGAACTGGTGTTTGGGGTCTTGCGACAAACTCGAACGCGGAGTAAGCCGAACCGTCTTTGTAGTGGATGCCGCGGTCGCGTAGATCGTCGTTGTCGAACCCCGTCTGTGTGGCGATTTCCTGTAAAAGTCCATCGCTAAGGGAAACGATCGGATTCAGTTGGTATGGATCTCCCACGACCGCCAAGCGTTTTGCGCGGTAGGCCAATGGCAATACGGCCGCGAGGCTGCACTGACTGGCCTCGTCGACGATCACGAGGTCAAACAATCCTGATTCCAAGGGGAAGTTGGAATGCGCTGTTAATGCCGTGCACGCCCAGCCTCGTACGTAGCGAAACGAATTGCTTATTACTCGTCTGAATCGGTCGCTACTGACAGGAATTGTGCCGAAGAGTGCTAGACGGTTAGCGCCGGAGGAGATTCGCGTTGCCGTGTCCACGCGGATTGCGTAGAGGCTTGCATCCGCCCATTTCTGGTCTGCTTCGCGCACACTGGTCGTCGGGTCGCCCACTGCGGACTCCAGTTGTTGACGTTTAGCTCGTCCAATTTCCAATTGGGAGGTCAGCTTTGCTATACGCTGATCAATTTGAGCCCAGATGACGAGTTGATCCAATGAAGCGGTTTCAAGGCAGCCCAGTCGCCTACGGAAGCGTCGCGCGCGGAAACGAGGGAACAACCACGTCCGTAACAACCCTCTGGCTCGTTGCTCTATTTCGTGGGAACTGATGGACAGTTCAGGAGGGCTCGCGTTAGCCCAGAGTGTTCGCGCCGCCTCCTTCAATGCTTGCCTGAGTTCCTCCTGCTCCTCGACCACCTGAAGTAGTTTCACATCGAGTTCGTCTAGCCGCGCCAATTTCTTCATTAGCTGGGTACGCTCAGTAGCGACTCGCTTCAATTGGGCGCGCGCTGCGGCTTGGTTGCCGCGGTGCGCTGCCGCCTGAGCCGACGCTGTGGTGATGCGATCTGGAACCTGCTCGCGTACATCGCGATTGCCGGTACGGACTAACAAGCCGCTGCTCACGTCCTTTTCCGCACGCTCGACGGCCACGTCAACTGCACCATTGTTGGTCGAAGTCACCAAGACTTTGTCGCCGTCCAGCCACGCGTTCGCAACCGCGTTCACTACTAGTTGCGTCTTGCCGGTCCCAGGTGGGCCGGTCACGACTGTCAGAGGGTCTCTGCGGAGACGTTCGAGTGTTTCTTCCTGTGATTGGTTGCATACAAGTGGAGCTGCGAGAGGCTCGGACGGAGGGCGCTTGTCTTCCTTCTGCGCGAAACCATCGAGGAGAAGATGTGCCGCAGCCGTAGTCGCCCAGTCATCGCGAGTCTGCAGGCGTCGCAATTCCTCACGAAGGGTGCTAGTGTACCCTCCAGACCACTCGGCCACGACCGAAATCGCGGCGTTGTAGATACCTTGTTTGCGATCGATGTTCGATTCGAGGATTCTCGCGTTGAGAGGCGATAATATCTGGAGCCCGAGCAGATCGGCCGTTTGTTCGGCGAGAACACCAAAAGCGTCGGCATCTCCGAACGGCAAGCCATGACTCAACAGGTCGCTGATGTCTTCGGTGATCGAAGGGTCAAAGATACCGCTTGCCGTGATGGCCAAATTGAACTCTGGCTCCATAGTAGCGTGAAGTTCCCACTGGTTATCGGGGCCTTGTTCCGGTTCGATTTGGACAGCGAAAAGAGGAGCAACCTTGGGTGTGTGATCGCGGTCGGTTACGACGATAGTCGGCCAACCGTAAATGATCGACCCGGTGCGAGACCTCAGTTTATCGGGGAGTTCTCCGGGTGCCGGCGTCGAGTCGCTCTGCCCGACAACCAGTTTCTCTTCTCCACGGTGCAAGAACCACAGAGAGTTCTCTTTGACGTATGGGACCAGTGATTTTGCTGCTTCCGCTTCAATGCACCGTTGTGCATAGTCGCATAATTGCTGCCAAGGAGTTTGCCCGCTGTTGGCAGCCGACTTTGAAGAGCTTGAAACGCAGGGACTTGCGTTCGTTGCCGTGTTCCGCGAACCGCCCGCTACGCTATCCGATGCGACTTGGACCGAGGAGCCCTTACTACCTGCGCAGTCAATACACCAGACTTTTTTTGACGATGGTGACCAGTAGGCGCGCTGGCCCACCTCTAGCCGCATTGCGCACGATCGGCAGCGTCCGGCGTACTTCAGCGAGATAATGCGTAGCTCTTTGGGGTGTTTCATCCTCGGTCCTCAGAAGGTGCCATCAGTGCGGGCCTGATTGTCGATGCGATAGAACAGGGCTATTATAAAACTGGCTAAACTGAATGTAGTGCAAATCTTTAGTGCAAGGGACATCCTAGACCACGGGACGGCATGAACACAGCGCTCATCGCCTCCAAAGTTCAGTGCTTCTACACACGAACATGACCGGCAAACTTCCCATCAACATTGACCACCTGCTGCGCCAGCGCCCCATCGAAGGCGAACGCATCGAGTACAAAGCTGGTTGGAATCCGCAGAGCGTGCGGCAGAACGGCTCACCCGAACCCATATTCGAAAGCGATGAGAACCGAACCTGGTTTATGGTGCGATTGCCAGTGCATGAACGGGCTTCCCGTGCGGCGACTGACCATAATACCGCACATGCTACCATACATGATAAGTCACTGATAAATAAGGAAAAAGGTCAAGATACCATACATGAGACCATACATGAGACCATACATGTCACAGAACATGTTGAACGCCTGATCTCGACCCTCACGGGGGAAATGAACCGTCCTCAGCTACAGGACATCTTGGGCATAAATAACCGGTCTCACTTCGTGGAAGCATACCTTGGCCCCGCCCTCAAAGCCGGTCTGATCGAAATGACCCTCCCGGAAAAACCGAAAAGTCGAAAGCAGCAGTACCGCCGAACTGCCGCAGGCGAGGCGCTCGCTGAACAAATCAAACGGAAGAACGCCCCCACATGAACACCGCCCCCATCGTCTCCAAAGTCTGGAAATCGCAATGCCAAAACGACCCAATGTGATTCTTATCGTCGCCGACGACATGGGCTATGGCGATTTCGGCGTTTTTAACGACGGCCCGGCCCGCACCCCCCATCTCGACGCGCTGGTTGGCGAGGGGGTCTGTCTGACCCAACACTACGCCTGCTCGCCGGCCTGCTCGCCGTCGCGGGCGGCGCTTCTTACGGGTCGTTACCCGCACCGCACCGGCGCGTTGACGCCGATGGAGGTGCGCGGGATGGACCGCATCGCGCTCGACGAGGTGACCATCGGCGATTCGTTCAAACATGCGGGGTATGCGACGGGGCTGATCGGCAAGTGGCACAATGGCGCGCTCGACGATCGCTATCATCCCAACGCACGCGGCTTCGATGAATTTTTGGGCTTTCGCGGCGGGTGGATGGATTATTTTGACTGGTGGGTCGAGCGCAACGGGCGGCGCGAGACCGCGGACGGGCGCTATTTGACCGATGTGTTCACCGACGAGGCGGTGGATTTTATTGCGCGGCACCGGCAGGACCCCTTTCTGCTCTGCATGATGTACAATGCGCCGCATACGCCGTTGCAGGCCCCCGACGAGGCGGTGCAGCCCTATCTCGACGCGGGGATGAGCCCGGGCGTGGCGATTACCTACGCGATGAACGAGATCATGGATCGGGGTGTCGGGCGGATCGCGGAAACATTGGCAGACTTAGGACTGGCCGACGATACGATCCTGATGTTCACCAGCGACAACGGACCAGCGTTTGGAGCGCGGCCCGACCAAGTGCCCGAGGGGATGAGCACGGATTTGCGGCGCTACAATTGCGGCTTTAACGGGCAGAAAGGGTCGGTTTACGAAGGCGGCATCCGGGTGCCGATGATCGTGCGCTGGCATGGCGGGTTGGAGGGGGGGCGGCAGATCGACGAGTTGGTGCACGGTATGGACTGGTTGCCGACCTTGGCCGGGTTGTGCGGCATCGAGCGGCCCGGCGGGCGGCCTCTCGACGGGCGCGACGCGGCCGCGGTGTTGCGCGGTGCCGGCGATGATGCTCCGGCGCGATTTTGGCAGCTCAACCAATTTCAGCCCGTCGGCTGGATCAACGCGGCAATGCGCGAGGGGCCGTGGAAGCTGGTCCGTCCCCAGTTGGCGCAAAAGCCCAAGACCGATGCGGATAAGCGCGTGATGGAGCGCTACGTGGAAGTGGATATCCAATACAAATACCACCCCGACGAGGTGACGGAGCTGATGAGCGAGCCGGCTCCCGAGTTGATTGTCCCGCCGCCGGCTGATTTGGAGTTGTATAATATTGACGACGACCCGCTGGAACAGAACAACATGGCGACGGATGAGCCGGAGCGCGCGAGCCGGATGTTAAGGGCATTGGAGGCATGGTTTGAGGGGGTCGAAGCGGAACGGCGGCGGATTCAGCCCGACGGCTCTATACTGGAAATCGCAGACGAATGAAGGTGAGTGAACAGCGTCCAGAACAACGACCCGGACATCCTTGACCCCATGCCTCAGCGGAGCCTACTTTGACCGTAGAAGACGGAAATCGGCGTCAGCGACTTCTGCCCATCCGAAGTCGCGCTTGCTATGTTTGCCAGCGAAAGAGAGACCATGAAGATCACCGACATTAAGGTTACGCCCTCCCTCGGCGCGGAACATCGCCACTGGTCCTTGCTGAAAATTTTCACCGACGAAGGCATTGTCGGCCTCGGCGAGTGGGCTGGGGGTCCCATCGGGCAGCTCAAACAAATGCTCATTGGCCGCGACCCAACCAACATCAATCAGCTTCACTACGATCACCTGTGGCAGATGCAGGGCCGCGGCGCTGGCGTGGAAATCGCCCTGTGGGACATCCGGGGCAAGCATCTCGATGTGCCCATGCACGAACTGCTAGGCGGCAAACTGCGCGACCGCATCCGCGTGTACTGCGACTGCCACTCGGGCGCGCACTGGACGCGGGAAGACTACCAGCGGCGCTGGCAGGAGACGCGGGCCAGCGGACAATTAGATCCGGTGTACGAAACCAGCGCCTACGTCTCCATGGCCAAAGAGGTGGTGGCCGAAGGATACACCGCGGTCAAGTTTGATCTCGATGTACCCAACCCCTGGAAGCTCGACGCGTACGACCGCTCCATCAGCCGCCGGCAGCACCACCACATCGTCACCACCATCGAAAGCCTGCGCCAAGCGATAGGCCCTTACATCGACTTATCCATTGACTTGCACGGTTCCTTCAACCTAGCCGATGCCCTGCGCATCTGCAAAGACGTGGAACACCTCGACCTGCTTTGGTTGGAAGACCCCATCCGCTGGGAGTGGGGCAATGTCGCCGCCTTGGCCAAGATATGCCAGCAGACCGAGACGCCGATCTGCACCGGCGAGATCTTTTACGGAGCCAAGATGTTCCGCGAGCTAATGGAACAACAGGCGTGCGATCTGCTGGAGCCGGACATCCCCCACAGCGGCGGAGCCATTGAAATCCGCCGCATCGCCGAGCTGGCCGAGATGTACCACATGTCGGTCGCTCCCCACTACATGCGGAGCGCAGTTACGGGCATAGCCGCGGTGCATATCTGTTCCACCCTGCCCAATTTCCTCGCCTTGGAGCACCACTCGCGCAACATCCCCCTGTGGAGCACCATGCTCGACATCAAGAACCCGATTCAGCAGGGTTACATCGCCGTGCCCGACGGCCCTGGCTTGGGCGTCGATCTAGACGAAGAAGCCATCGCCGCCGCACTACCTGCCGGAGTGCCGCTGTGGTCCTGAGCGCGACCCCCTGTAGGGGGCGGTTTGAAACCGCCCCCTACGTGCGCCGGCATGACAAACGCTGCGTAACATCACTTACTATCATTAGGAGCCATTATGAAATCGCAAAACTACATCGACGGCCAATGGGTCGGAGCCTCGGACGGAAAGACCTTTGCCCAGCGCAATCCAGCCGACCTAGAACACGTAACCGGCGAGTGGCCCCAAGGCACCAGCGCCGACGCCGAGCAGGCCATTGAAGCAGCGCACGCGGCATTTCCGGCGTGGGCCGACATGGGCGTGTACCAGCGGGCAGAGTACTTGTCGCGGGCGGTCGCCGTGCTAAAGGGGCGGGCCGAAGAAATCGCTGCCATCCTCACCGCAGAAAACGGCAAGACGCTCGACGAAGCGCGCACCGAAATAGGGTCGGCGGTGCGCGAGATGGAGTTCCAGATCGCCCAGGGGATCTCCATGTGCGGCCAGACCGCGCCCTCGGCGCAAGCTGGGGTGTTTGCCTACAGCGTGCGGCGGCCCCTCGGGGTGGCGTCGATCATCAGCCCTTGGAACTTTCCGTTCAACGTGCCGGGGCGCAAGTGTACGCCCGCGCTGATCAGCGGCAACACCATCGTCTTCAAACCGGCGAGCCTGACGCCCGGAGCCGGGCGGGCCTTCGTCGATATTTTTGCCGAGGCGGGGCTGCCTCCGGGCGTGCTGAATTTCGTCTGCGGCGGCGGCAGTACGGTCGGGGAAACCATGATTACGCATCCGTTGGTGCAGTCGATTTCCTTTACGGGATCGACCCAAGTGGGCCGGGGCATTCAGCAGCGTGCCGCTCAAGGGATCATCCGCACGCAACTGGAAATGGGCGGAAAAAATCCCGCCGTTATCTTAGCCGACGCCGACCTCGACATGGCCGCGGATGCAGTCGTCAAGGCGGCCTACGCCTGCGCCGGGCAGTGGTGTACTTCGACGAGCCGCGCAATCGCCGAGCGCGAAGTCGCCGCAGCCTTCACCGACAAAGTACTAGAGCGCGTCAAGCAAATTCGCGTGGGAAATGGGACCGAGGATGGGGTGGATATGGGCCCGGTGTGCGGCACGGACCAACTCGAAACCATCGAAGCCTACATCGAGATCGGCAAAGCAGAAGGAGCTCACATCGCGCACGGAGGCGAGCGCCTGACCGACAACGGACTCGACAAAGGATGTTTTATTGCGCCGACGGTTTTTACCAATGTCCAGCCGCAGATGCGCATCGCTCAGGAAGAAATTTTCGGCCCGGTATTGTGCCTAATGGTAGCAGAGGATTTTTCCGAAGCCCTAGAAATCGCCAATGGCGTGGAGTTTGGGCTGGCGTCGTCCATTTTCACGCGGGACATTGGGCGGGCTTTCCAGTTCTTAGCAGAGACCGACGTAGGGCTGACGCACGTCAACATGATGACGGCCTACCGCGAGCCCCAGCTCTCATTTGGCGGGGTCAAGGCTTCCGGGCACGGGATCCCAGAATCGGGCGACACCGGAATCGAGTTTTTCACCGAGCACAAGGTCGCCTTTATCAATTATCACTAATGGGCTGGTAGGTCGGGAAGACGCGGGGAAAGGCACAGCCCGAGGTCTTTTGGCGGGTCGCCGCGTCAATGTAGCAGACGCTGAACGCGCGGCGCGGGCGATTGGTGTTATTCGTCTCCGAGCGGTGCAAGGTCCAGTTGTGCAAAAGCACCACCTCGCCTTTTTCCATTTCCAAATAGAGCCGCTTCTCATCCGGGGCGTGCTGCGCGCGCTCGTCCTCTGAGAGCTGATCGCCCGTCTCGGGGATCATGGTGTGGTGCGAGCTGGGGATGATCTGCAGGCAGCCGTTGGCAACGCACGTGTCGTCGAGCGCGGTCCACACCGTGACCTTGGGGGGAATGCTCAGTTGCCAGCCGCCAGCGCCGTCTTGGTGCCAGTTGATCAGGACGCCCTGCTCGGCGGGCTTGTTAAAAAACATGGCGCGAAAAATCGAAACATCCTCACTGACAATTTTAGCAGTTAGGTCGCGGAAGAGCGGCTTTTGCATGTAGTCCAAGAACAGCGGATCCTGCTCCAGATCCTGAATTTTGCGGTACTTGAGCGAGGAGCCCTTAAACTCCTTGGTCTGCCGCGAAAGATCGGGATTGCCAGCCGAAGGGCATAGCTGCATGAGCATGTTGTCGTAGCGCACTTCGCCGAGCATAATCTGGTCGATGCGCTGGCAGAGGCCGTCGATTTCCTCGCTGGGGGCGACGTGGCCGAGGCGCACGTAGCCCTGCTCGTGAAACTGGTCGAGTTCGGCGGCACTGAGCGCGGAGGCGTGGAGAGCGGTCATGGCAAATTCCTTTTGGTCTTAAGCGAGGCGGACGAGCGCCTCTTGTCGGCTGATGCGGCGGAAGGATTGTTCGAGCACGGGACCTTGACCCTGCCAGCCCTCCTCGCGTTCGCCGTCGGGCACGGAGTCGCAGACGTTTTGGCACCAATCGGCGAGCGGATCTGCCGGGCAGCGAATCACTACGTCGGGATCGGCGACCGCGCCGGTGGCCGAATACGCATAGCAGGTTTCGATGAGCCGCTCGGCCGCGGCTAGCTGCTGCCGCTGGTACTCGCGCGGGGCCGTCGGGCCGTCGGGCACGAGCAGGATGTTGACGCCACGGTCGGTAATCGCGTTGAGCCGCTCGACCGCATCTGTGCCGACCAGCACGTCCTTGTGCTCCGGCCAGATGTCGAACATCCCGTACGCCGCTTTGGGCTCACGCGATTGGAAGGTAAAGTTATCGGGGTACGCGAAAAAATCTTCGCCCGTGGCGCGGTAGGTATTGTAAAAGGCCGTTACGTGGGCCATGATCAAATTAATGGCCCCGACGCCCTCGAGGCGATTGGGCGCTAGCACCCCCAGCCTCTTGGTATTGGTAAAGCCGCGAAAGTACTCTGCCAGCGCGACTGGTTGGCCGCTGGCAGTTATCTCAAAATCGCTGTCGCCGAGTGTTGAACTGTGCATGGGTGCGTCCGTCTAACCCCTTCACGGTAGGTATTTCACAAGCGTCGCCACTGCCACAACGGCACCGATGGTAATGTACAGGTTGCGGTTCAGTCCCTTGTGCAATTCGGTTTTGAGTTCGGCCATCGCGGCCTTGAGTTCGCCTTCCAGCCGGGTGCTTTCGGCCTTGAGTTCGCCTTCCAGCCGGGTGTTCTGGCCTTCCAGCCGGGCGATATCGGCTTTCGTGGCAAGATGCTCATAGACGCCTTCAAGCCGCGACAGGCGCTCTTCCGGGGTCAGGGGTGGGTTAGTCACAGCTATTCTCCTTTGGTTGTAGCGAAAGTACTGGATAGTATAGGGGGGTGTCAATTTCCGGGCTACCTTGCATGGTTGCGAGGGTGGAGCGGCTGCATGAGACCGACTGCGAAACGTTCCCAAAAAACGCAACAAGTGGGCGATCCTCATCCCGTATAAGGCAATATCTGTGCCAGCGTCGCTGATTGGTCTGGTAGCGGGGCTTGTGGGCGGTTCCTACTGTGTCGGCAAGCACACACCGATGGGTTGTTTACGCGCCTGTCGTCGGAGTTGTATTCTACCGGCTCCAAATTGGCGATTTCGTCGAAGTCAAGAAGCTGCTGCTTATTGCGGCAGCCTCTACTCCAGCAGAATGCCACCGTCGAGGACGATGTTCTTACCCGTCATCGACGGGGTTCTGCACAGCATTTCAAAAACATAGAGCAGATGCACCGGGGGGACTTCCTGATTCCACACCTTCATTAGGTTTTTGACCCCGTCAATGGCCTCGCTCGGCGTGTTGGAAATCATCTGGCCGCTGACAATAACCGGGCTGATGGAATTGACGCGGATGCCGAATTCCTTACCTGCCTGCACCGTATAGTTGCGGCTGAGGCCGAGCAGAGCCGCCTTGCTGCAAACATAGGGCGCTCCCACGTACAGCCCGCCCACCAGTGCAGCCAGCGACACGATGTTGATGATTTGCCGGTCGCCGCTGCCATGCTGCATCAGGCCGACCGCGCCCTGACTCATAAAGGCCGCGCCTTTTGCATTTACATTGAGGACGCGGTCCCAGTTGTCCTCGGTCATGTCGAGCAACTTTACCTCGCTGAGCAGCCCGGCGTTATTGATGAGCAGGTCGAGACTGTCATACCGTTCGGCTATTTCAGCGTAGAAGGATTTGATCTGGGCAACATCGCTGAGATCCACGCGATGGACGCTGTACTCGCCACCGTAGGACGCAACGGCCTCCTCAGTCTCTTCTTGCGGGACAACATCCACCAGAATGGGGACCCCGCCACGCGAGGCGATAAAGGTCGCAAAGATTTTGCCAATCGTCCCGCTGGAGCCGGTGATAATGCAGCGCCGACCCTTGAGGTATTCTTCCATCGTTACGTACTGCTCAACTCCCACACTACCGTTCATAACATTTGTCTCCTAGCGTTATGCAAGTAATCAATATGGAGGGCATTAAAAGACCCTTTTGGACACTAGTCAAGGAGCGGCTCCGTTGTAACGTCGGCAACAACAAACGCCACCCCTCCTTGACTAGGCTGCAAAAAATCTCTTTATCCATAGGCGCAAACCACGCACCAACTAAAAAGGAGCCAATCCATTGACCGAATCTACCCGCCAAAACATCCAACCGGACGACCTAAAGGCTTTTTGCACCGCCGCCATGGTCCAAGCCGGCCTCAGCCAAGAAGACGCCGCACTAAGCGCCCACGTCTTCGTCACCACCGACACCTGGGGCACCTTTACGCACGGCACCCGGCAGATCCGTGGCCTAATGCAGAACGCGCGGCGCGGCCGTTTGGTCGCGACCGCAAAAGAGAAAATCGTCGCCGACGGCCCATCCTGGGCCATTATCGACGCCTGCGACGGCATGCCACCCGCCATCTCCTGCCGCGCCGTGGAGTTAGCCGTTGCCAAAGCCCGCCGAAGCGGCATGTGCTACATCGGCATCCGAGGCAGCAGCCACTACGGGGCTGCCGGGTTTTACGCCAACATGATCGCCGAAAACGACATGCTCGGTCTGTCCATGTGCAATGTAGAACCCTGCATGACCGTGCCCGGCGGCAAGAGCAGGGTGCTGGGAACCAACCCGATCGCCTACGCCGCACCCACCGGCACCGACCGCACCGTCATGCTCGACATTGCCACCAGCGCGGTTGCGGCCACCAAAATATTCGCGGCCAAAAACGAAGGGCGCAGCATTCCCGACACTTGGCTGGTGGACGAAGAGGGCATCCCAACGACCGATCCCACCGAGTTTCCAGAAAAAGGCGCGCAGTTGCCCATGGCCGGACACAAAGGGTACGGATTGGCTGTGCTGGTAGAGTTGCTGACGGCCACCCTTAGCGGGGCGGCGATGATGGGCAGCGTCCAGAGCTGGGTCGCCGACACGGACGAGCCTTCAAACCAAGGCCACGCCTTTGTCGCCATCGACGTCGGCGCAATGATGCCGCTGGAGGAATTCCACGCCCGCATGGACGTCATGTGCAAGGAGATCAAGAGCGCGTCGCCAGCTAAAGGCGGGACCATCTTCCTGCCGGGCGAGATCGAGTGGAACAAGCGGGAGCAAGCGCTAGCCGAGGGTATTGCCATGCCCGAGGACGTCTTGATCAGCCTGCGGGGACTAGCCGAAGACAGTGGCCTCGATCCCGCGGATTTTAATCTGGACTTGGGCTGAGCAGCCGCGGCCTCCTCAGAGCCACCGCGACAACACCGTCTTCTGCCGCGTGTAGAACAGAATCCCCTCGGTCCCCTGCACGTGCAGGTCGCCAAAAAACGACTGATCCCAGCCAGAAAACGAGAACAGGGCCATGGGCGCTGGCACGCCCACGTTCACGCCAATCATCCCGCACTCCACACCGCGCGTAAAGGTCCGCGCCGCCCCACCATCGCGGGTGAAAATGGTCGCCGCATTGCCGTACGGGATGCGGTTGATCCAGTCAATCGCCTGGTCCAGCGTCTCGGGCCGCATCAGCCCCAAGACCGGGCCAAACAACTCCTCCGCGAACAAGCCATGACCGGGAGTTACGCCGTCGAGCAGAGTCGGCCCGACGTAAAAGCCGGTCTCCGGCACGCCGTCGCGCCCGTCGCGCACCACAGCCAAGTCCGCCGAGGCCGCATCGGCGATACGACCGACGAGGCGCTGCTGGGCGGCACCGTCGATGACCGGCCCCATGTCAACATCGTCGCGCAGCGTGTCCCCCACCGTCATCGTATCCATAGCAGAGGCCAACTGGTCGCGCAGGCCGTCGCTGGCGTCGCCGATGCCCATCAGCAGGGAGCCAGCCATGCAGCGCTGGCCAGCACAGCCAAAGGCCGAATGCATAACCGCGTTCAGCGCCGGGTCTGCCGCGGCCGCCTCGCCGAACAAGCCGGACTCGACCGCGTCGGGCATGACAAGCAGCACGTTTTTGGCTCCGCCGGCCGCCTGACAGCGCTTACCCGTTTGCCCGGTCAGCTCGTACACCCGACGCGCCACCGGCGACGAACCTACAAAGGAAATCGCCGCAATGCCGGGATGCCGACAGAGCGCTTCGACCACATCCCGACCGCCGTGCACGACATTCAGCACCCCCGGAGGTAGCCCCGCCTCGATGAACAGTTCTGCCAAGTGGTTGGCCGTAAACGGCACCTTCTCGCTCGGCTTCAGCACGAAGCAATTGCCGCAGGCAATGGCCAGCGGGTACATCCACATGGGCACCATGGCCGGGAAGTTGAACGGCGTGATGCCAGCGCAAACACCCACCGGCTCGCGCGTGGCAGCGCCATCGATACCGGCGGCCAGTTCCGGCAACACCTCGCCCTTGGCCATCTGACCGATACCGCAGGCCAACTCGACGACCTCAATGCCACGGCGCACATCGCCTCGCGCTTCCTCACGGGTCTTGCCGTTCTCGCCGCAGAGAATCTCCGCCAGATGCTCAAACTGCTCCTCTAACAGCTCGCGGTAGCGGAACAAAACCCGCGCCCGTTCCGGTGCTGGCTTCGCCGACCAACTCGCAAAGGCCCGGCTCGCAGCCTCCACCGCTAAATCGACTTCGACGCGGTCGCACTGCGGCGTGCGTCCGATCACTTCTCCAGTGGCGGGACGGTACACCAGCGTGTGGGTTTCGACTTCCGGCGTTATCCAGTGCTCGCCGATAAGAATGGGAATGGCGTCAGTTGGGGTCATTATGGTTTCTGAGCCCCGTTCGTCTCGACGTACACCGAAAAAAGCGACTGCGAACAGGTTATGAACAGCCTGTTTTTCTTTGCGCCGCCGAAGCAGAGGTTGGCGCAGGGTGCTGGCAGATGAATTTTGCCGATCAAGGTGCCGTCGGGAGCAAAACAATGCACGCCGTCATAACCCTCGCCTCCCCAACAGGCCCCCGACCACAGGTTGCCATCCACATCGGTGCGGACCCCGTCCGACGAGCCAAGCCCCATGTCTGCGAACACGCGCCCGTTTGCAAGGCGGTCGCCGTGGACGTCGAAAACGCGGATGTGGGTGGGGTATTCGGGGCCGTCGGAGCGTCCGGTATCGACGATGTAGAGCAGCGACTCATCCGGGCTGAAGCAGAGGCCGTTGGGCCGCTGGAAATCCCCGGCCACCACCGTTGCTTTCCCCGAGTCCGGGTCGAGACGATACACATTGGCGGCATTCTCGAACGTATCCCGATGCCCCTCGTAGTCCATTAGAATGCCGTAACCGGGGTCTGTAAACCAGATCGATCCATCCGACTTCACCACGATGTCGTTGGGGGCGTTCAACCGCTTGCCCTCGAATTGGTCCATCAACACAGTGATTGAACCGTCGTACTCCGTCCGCGTGACTCGCCGTGCGTCGTGTTCGCACGACAGCAATCGCCCTTGGAGATCGCGCGTGTTGCCGTTGGTGTTGTTCGATGGCTTGCGGAAGCCAGAGACCTCCCCGGTTTCTTCTTCCCACTTGAGAATGCGGTTGTTGGGTATGTCGCTGAACAGTAGATAGCGGCCGTCGCCAAACCACACCGGGCCTTCGAGCCAGCGCCCGCCGGTCCAGAGCATTTCGAGGGCGGCATTGGCCAGCTTGTACTGGGCGAAGCGCTCGTCGATCACTTCAATGCGACTGTCTGGATACCTCACAATTTCCATATCATCTTCCCGATTAAAATTAGCGGCTTCTAAACGCGACGGAACTTCTGCACTCTATCGTGCAGGGTCGCTACTTCGCCGGTGTACAGCGAGCCTTCCTCATCTACCCAAATGCTGTGCGGAGCGTCGGCGAATTGACCTGGAGCCGAGCCATCCTCGCCCCAGCGGGCTAGTAGCTGCCCCTCTATGTCGAAGATACTGACGCGCGACGGAGCCTCGACTATGTACACTGTATCGTCCGGGGTAATGAAGAGATCCATGGGCATTTCCAAGTCAGTCCACTCGTCTAAGTAGCGGCCCTCGGAGTCAAAGCGCTGGATGCGGTTGTTTTCGCGGTCAACCGCCCAGACGCGCTCGTCGCGGTCCACCCACAGGCTGTGAGGCAGGGCGAATTGGCCCGGACCCGTGCCCGCAGATCCCCACGAATGGACCAACTCTCCCGAGTCTGAAATGCGGTGGATGCGGTATTGGCCGTACCCATCGGCCACGTACAAATCCCCAGAAGGACCGCGCATGGCTTTGGTGGGCTGGTTAAAGGGCTGGTCGGGCGCGCCCGGCACGCCCGGCGTACCCCAAGTGTGGACCACTTCTCCCTGCGGATTAAAGCAGCGGATGGTGTGGTCGTCGGTATCGGCCGCGTACACCTGGTCCTCGCCGTCAACCCACAGCAGGTGGGGGTTCCCCAGCAGGTCGGCACCCCAAGTGTCGATATAGACCCCGTCGCGGTCATAGACCAACAGAGCGGGCGGGTGACGGCGGCCCACAAAGACTCGGCCCTGGCTATCGGCGGCCACTCCGGGCACGACGCCGCCCATGGGACGGCCTTGGGGGCCTAGACCCCAGTGTTCGACAACTTCGTAATTATAGGTCGCACTCATGGCATTCCTCGCGGTTAGGGAGAACATGTCAATGTATATTGGTAATACGGACGGCGGCCTGCAATAGGCACGGAGTAGCTTTGACCGTATAATCCAAACGCAAACAAAAGCGCAGCGGAGAATCGAGCATGAAACTAACAGACGATCATTTTCAGACCTTTGTAGAACAGGGCTTTGTCGTAGTAGAGAATTTCTATCCAGAGGAACGCCGGGCCCAGATCGCCGCAGCCATCCGCCAGACCCTCCCCCCTTGGGAGGTGATCGCCGCCGATCCACCCGCAAGGCGGCTCTTAACGGACGACTTTCCCTACGCCGATATGCTCTTCAATGAATTCATCCTCGACTGGGACCTCATTGAGTTCGTCCAGCGGGTGCTCGACACCGAGGACATCTTCTTCCGCTACGCTCACAACTGGGCGCGCTACCCCGACCCCGGAGCCGAGCAGCCGGGCCTGCACATCGACAATGGCAACAACTCGCTCCTGCCTCCCACAGCCGATCGGCGCTACGCGCAGATCAGCACCTGGTACTTTCCCGAAGCTGTGGACGAAAACCAAGCGCCGATGCAGATCGTGCCCAAGCCCTATGGCCAAGACCTGAGCAAGCGGGTTTTGCTGACAGTACCGGCGGGCACCATCATGATCTTCAACACCCATCTCTGGCACTCGGCGACCGTGTTCAAGGGCCGCGAAGGGCAGCGCTATTCCGCCACTCGGATCTACGGCCGCGCCGACCACTATTGGGAGGGCGTGAGCAGCTTTACCAACCGAGGGATGCAAGATCACTTCCGGGCCTTTATCGGCCGGCTTTCGGCGCGCGAACGAGCACTCTTCCGCTTCCCACCCCCCGGCCACGAATACTACACCCACGAGACGCTAGCCCGCCTCGAAGAGCAGTACCCGGGCTGGAATGCGCGCGGGGAGTACGACTTGTGAACGAGGAATACCACTCAGCTCTAGTAAAATCTCCGTCGTAAAACGCTATCTATCAGGGAAAGGGAGTCATTTCATGCAATCCCATTTGGCTTTTCTTCATACTTCACCAGTGCATATCGATACTTTCAACCGGCTTATAGAGGAAGCTTCTTTAGAATTGCCCGTTAGACATATTATAGAAGAGCGATTTCTGACAGAGGCGCGAGACAAAGGAATCACTCAAAACTTGGATGAACGCATTCGGGATTGTATCCTCTACGCGATCGAAGAAGGCGCAACAGTGGTACTCTGCACATGTTCTACAATTGGAGCAAGTGCAGAAAAAGTAAATAACCTAACAGATGGTGTTATTGTTCGGGTTGATAGACCTATGGCTGAGAAAGCAGTTGAAATAGGTTCCCGAATTATTGTTGCTGCCGCACTCGAAAGTACAATCGCTCCAACTAGTGACCTTATTCTTGAAACCGCGAAAGAGCGTCGAAAGAGCGTTGAACTTATTGAGGTTTTTTGTAGTAATGCTTGGAGCAAATTTGAGGAGGGAAATCAAAAGGGATATTTTGGTGAAATAGCTCAGAATATAAAAGCCAAAGCGCCTGAAGGAGATGTCATTGTGTTGGCACAAGCCTCTATGGCGGGAGCTGCAAATTTGTGCCCGGAAATTTCAGTTCCAATCCTCAGCAGTCCTGAAATAGGCTTAATGTATGCAGCCAATGTTTGGAAACGTCAAAAAGGTGGAGTTTAATCTGGTCAGAGCGGCCAGTTCGTCGTAGTCGTAGGCCATTTGGGTACCCATTTACAGGACACCACAATCGGCTGATTGTGACGGCGAATCGCAATCGCTGCTATTGCAGTGGGGACTCGAAAATCGAACTGAAAGCGCTACCGACCCCGCTGGCCAGCGCTCGTGAAGCGGATAGTGGCCGACGGCCCCATCACTCTGCCACGTGGCTCAGGACGAGATCGCGCAAAGTCACCATGCCGAGCGGGTTGCGCTCGTAGTCGACGACCACGGCGCGGGAGAGTTCAAAGCGCACGAGCATGCGCACCGCGTAGCGGGCGAGCATGGCCGACGGCAGGGTCAACACCGGTTTTGACATAATTTCGTACACATTGACGCGCTCGGGTGCGCGGTTTTGGGCGATCACCTCGCGCGCGATGTCCGCGACCACGAGCAAGCCGAACTCGTCGTCGTCGTCGCGCCGGTCAACGGCGAGCGAACTGACCTCGTACTGCTTCATGAGTGCCATGGCCTCGGCCACAGTCGCAAGCCTGTCGATAGTGTAGAGTTTGGAGCCCATGACGTCTCCGACTCGGATGGTGCGTTTCTCGCTCATATTTCGTCGTCCACTTCTTCTAGGATGGTGGGAAGTTGGGTGGTGAGACCGACGGCGTCCTCAATCGGGATCTGAAAGGCAATGCCAGCGCCGGGCTCTTGCTCGAAGCGCCCGGCATCGCGGATGCGCTCCAAAATGTCGCGCGCCCGCGTCTCGACCACCAGGAACAGGACGACATCGCGTTGGGCCGCCAAGTCGAGACCGAAAAAGGTCTTCTGTGGCTTCAGCCCTTCGCCGCGCACGCCAGTAATAATTGTCGCGCCGGTCGCCCCGCCAGCGCGCGCAGCATCGACCACAGTATCGGTCTTGTCGTTGCTGACCAAGGCGACGATCAGTTTCAGTTTCATGGTTCAAGTCTCCTCGGAGAGGTTGGCGTTCCGCCGGCGACTCACCCAAGATACCACCATAGCATAGCCCAGAACGGACATGATGGGAAAGACGCTGGCGAACGCAATGAGGCCAAATCCGTCGATCAGCGGGCTGCGCCCGGGAACCGTGGCGGCGAGCCCCAAGCCTAGCGCGGCGACCACTGGCACCGTGACGGTCGATGTGGTGACGCCGCCGCTGTCGTAGGCGAGCGGCACAATGGTCCGGCTCGACCGGAAGGTCTGGGCGATCACCACGAGATATGCGGCAATGATGTACCACGGCAAGGGCGTGCCCGTAACAATGCGAAAGCAGCCCAGCGCCACCCCCGTGGCCACCCCGAGCGCCACGGCGATTCTGAGGCCCCAGGCGTCGATCGCGCCGCCCGAGATCTCCTCGGCCTTGAGCGCGACCGCGATGAGCGAGGGCTCGGCCACTGTAGTAGCAAAGCCGATCGCTGCGGCAAAGACGTAAACCAGCAGATAGTCGTACCAGTCGACGCCGTCGGCCAGACTCGCCTCCCCAATGGTCTCGGGCGCGGTGAGTTGGCGCGCCATGGTCTCGCCGATGGGGAAGAGCGCCTCCTCCAAGCCAATGAGGAAGAGCGTCAGTCCCAACAGGACGAGGACAAACCCGGCCGCGATCCGGCGCAGGTTCGGCAGGTTGCGGCGCAGCACGGCAACTTGGAACAGAACGAGGATGCCGACAATAGGCGCCACATCAAGTGCGGTGGAAAGCGCGGTGCTGACAATAGTCCGCAGAAATTCCATCTCAGTTCACCATGCCATAGGCCAGTACGAAGATCATGGGCGTCAGGCTGGCAAATGCGATGAGCCCAAAGCCATCGACCATTGGGTTGCGCCCCCGGATTGACGTGGCGAGCCCAACGCCCAACGCGGTGACGAGCGGCACTGTGATCGTGCTGGTGGTGACGCCGCCGGAATCGTAGGCCACGCCAATGATCTCTGCGGGCGCAAACGCGGTCATTACAGTCACTAGCACGTAGCCCCCGATGATCAGCCGGTGAATCGGCCAGCCCTTGAGGATGCGCAGCACGCCGAGCACGATCGCCGTGCCGACCGAGACCGCCACTACCATGCGCAACTCAAAGGCGTACGCAGCGCGCACCTCATCGTCGTCGGCAATGGCACCGGCTTCCGCAGCGACTTCGGCCGCCTCTGCAGCAATGGCGATCAGGGCCGGTTCCGCAACCGTGGTGCCAAAACCCAAGCAAAAGGCAAAGGCCAACAGCGCGGTCGCGCTCCCCTTGCGCGCAAAGGCCTGCGCAATGGCCTCGCCGAGGGGAAAGAGACCGCTTTCAAGTCCTTGGATGAAGAGCGTCAGGCCGGCGATCACGCAGACCAAGCCAACGGCGACGCGCCCTAAGTTCGGAAAGGGCTGCTGCAACACCACGAGTTGGAAAAACGCGATGACGATGATGATGGGTGCCAAATCGCGTAGCGCATCGACGAGTCGCTGCAATATCGCAAGGCACACATTCCAAAGTCTCATAGTTTTATTACAATTCAGGAAAGTTGCTTAACACATAGCCCCGCATGCAGACCGCCTGCTGGGTACGAGAATCCAAGTCACAGAAAAACAGGGTAACGCTATTTAGCTTAAAGTCAATAAGAGTTTGTTTTCTTCGTCAGCGAATCCGTTCACTGCAATTCGCAGTAGGGAGCGGTTTGCAAACCGCCCCCTACTCCTCCGCCATCTTTGGATCCCGCACGAACGCGACCGACACGCCCAAGGCGACGACGATCAGGCCAAATACACAAAGAAACGGGATCGCCGGGCTCCAAGCATAGAGCACTCCGCCAAAAAGAGCCGCTACCATCAGCGGCAAAGTAGTCAAGAACCCAGTCCCAGGGCCGCCCGTCCCGCCGGAGGAACTGCCGACCGACACGGATCCGCGGCCGATAGCGGCCATCACGCGGCCGCGAATGGCGCTGGGCACGATGTCGGCCAGTAGAGCACCCATCGCCGGGCTGAAAAAGGCAGCGGCCACGCCGATGGCGCACCGAATCGCCAGTACGAACCCAAAGGAGCCAGCGAGCAGATACAGCGGCGTCGCCGCAGTGACCAGCAGCGCGGCGACGATAAACCGCGTGCGTCCAAAGCGGTCCGTGAGAAACCCCGCCGGAACCGTCGTCAGGTTCCGCAGGCCGAACTCCACCAGCAGAATCAGCCCCCACTGCGAAGCCGTCAGCCCGATGTGGGTCTTGGCGTACACCACCCAGAAGGGGCTGGCCAAGCCATTGGCGATAAAACACAGGATGATCACCACCGACACGGCCCGCAGCGAACGCGGGAACCCGCGCAGCAGTGCCGGGATGCCGGTATAAGAACGGCGCAGCGTTTGTCCGAGGTTGGCGGCGCTGATCGCTTCTGCTGGCGGCTTGCGGGTCTCGCGGATGAAGATCAAGTTGATCGTCGCACCTGCGGCGTAGGCCGCGCCCATCACCCAATAGAGGATCCGCATCCCCTCCTCGACGCCCCAAGCGTCAATCGCCACGCCAGCCACAAACGGCGCAAACAACGCCAATCCTCCGGTCAGCGCGGTCATCGTCGCCATTCCGCGGCCCCGGTTCCCAGCGGGCAGAGAGTCGGCGACAAGCGCCGATGAGGCCGGGAAGTGGAACACGGCAAATCCCCGAATCAACATCGCCGCAGCCACCCACTCCCAACTCGGTGCCACGGCATTTATCAGCACGGCAACCGCGGAGAAATAGCCAGCCGCGGCGATCAGCCAAGCCCGGTTCATGTGGTCGGCGAGATAGCCAGCGATTGGAAACGCGAGTAGCCCGCCGAGCGGCCCCAAGGCATAGACGATCCCGATCTGCTCTGGCTCGCCACCGAGGGCCAAGACGTAGAGGGGAACGTACGGAAACACCATGGCCCGCGAAAACATGCCCAAGCTCCCCGACGCGGTAAGCACGAGGATGTTGCCACGCAGGAACCCAAAAGGCCCGGCCAGCGACCGCACTATCACCTCAGTCCGACGAAGAAACCTGCATAAGGGGAGATCAAAGGAAGCAATTAATACTCCCCGATTATGGCGTAGTTGGCCTCGCCCTCGACAATGCGCAAGAGGCGGTTGACAGGCACTCCTTCCCAAACTTGGCCTTTGCCGCTGGGCCAGCGAACCTCTAACCGCTCCACTTGGTCGGCCTGACCCAACCCTAGGTGCAAAGCCAGAGCGTTGCTCGAACCAAAACCGTAGCCGCTAGCCACTTGGCCATGAACTTGTCGGGCACCGCAATAAGCTATAGCCCGCGCCCCAATGGCGTCGCGATTACTAGCTGTACCCACCAGTTGCAGCCCCAGATAATTGCCGACGGGTCCGTCGTTGCGATAGAGACTGTTGGGCCAAACGTCGGCGTCGTAGTGGCCGCCCAAGCCGGCGTACAAATCCAGATCGCCATCGGCGTCAAAATCGGCAAAGGTGGCACCGTGTCCCTTGCCCAAGTTGCCGACTCCAGCGGCGGATGTCACTTCGACAAAACGACCGTCACCCTGATTGAGAAAGAGGGCATTAGGTTCGAGCCGGTACATCTCGGGGCCACCATTGGCCAAGTAGATGTCTGGAAAACCATTGTTGTCGACATCGCCTAGGCCAATGCCCATCGAGCCGAACGAGCGGCCCAAACCCGCCGGGACTGCAATATCCGCGAACGTCCCGTCGCCGTTATTGATGTATAAAAAAGGTCGGTTGGGTTCAATTGCGCGGCCTTCTACCCAGCTATTAAGCACATCCTCGAAAGCGCTCATAGTCGAAGCGAAAAGGTCGAGTTGGCCGTCGTTATTAAAATCAAAGAAAAAGGTTACGTAGCCACCTTCTAGGGGGAAGATCACCCCAGCTTGATCCGCTCTGTCCACGAAAGTACCATCTGCCCCATTGTGGTAGAGCCGATTGGGCGTGCCAATATTTACGACGTAGAGATCTAAATACCCATCTCCATCGTAATCGCCAAAGGCCGTGCCGATGGTCTTGCTCGAATCCGCTGTTCCCGCTGCTTGGCCAATATCTGCAAACGTTCCATCTCGCTGGTTGTACCACAAATTATTGCGTCCACCATCGCCAATGACTCCATTGGCTACATAGAGGTCTAAATACCCGTCGAGATCTACATCGCCCCAAGCGGCCGTAAAACTGGCTTGGGCCTCGTCTAGGCCCGCTCTTTGCGCCACATCTACAAAGCGATCATCCTCATTGCGATAGAGGGAATTGGCTGCTGCGCCTTCCCAAGCGTCTCGGGTCACAAAAAGATCGGCGTCCCCATCGTTATCAAAATCAGCAGCCGTCCCCCCCCAACCACCTCGAGAATCGTCCAAGCCCCAAAGCAGGGTTACATCCTCAAACTGGTCCTGCCCTTCATTGCGGTAGAGGGAGTGGGTACTCTGGATACCGACACTGAAGAGATCCTGATCGCCATCGCCGTCAAAGTCGAGCCAAGCGCTACCCCGACCTCGGTCGCGTTTATCGACGCCGGTCTGGGATCCAATATCGACGAAGGCCACGGCTGAGTTAGCTGACATCTGGACAAAGGGATTGAAGCGGTAGCGCTCGGGCAAATCCGCCGGATAACCGCCCTGCCGCTCCCAAGCTAGTCTGAGCAGCCATAGGCTTTTGAGGCGTTCGGGATAGTGGTCCAGATTTTGGTCTACCGCCTGTCGCAGCAACGGGATAACGTCCTTATGGCCGCCCCAAAACGCGGCTGTGCCTGCCAACAATCCAACATAACCGTCATCGGGGTAAACTTCGAGCAGCGAGCTAGCCACTTCGACCGCCTCATTAAATTCACCTAGTCGTAGTTGCGCTTCGAGCAACATCAAACCCGCGTCTCGATGGGTGGGCACTTGGCGCAGGATCTGGCGGCTCAGGTCGCGGGCTTCGCCCAAATCCATAGTAGATGCCGCTTTCAACGCTAATTCGGCTAATAGCAACTGGGCATCCAAAGACTGGGGATGCTCGCGCAAAACCTGGGTGGCTATGGTTTGGGCTTCCAGAGCTTGGCCCTCAAAAGCCATGAGCCGCGCTTGGAGGATTCGCGCCTCGGGCCGCCCACGCAAGTCGGGCGGAAGCTGTAGAAGGGTCAGACGGATGGGATCGGCTTGGCTCAGATCGCGACTTGCACTTGGGCTACACAGCTCCCACAGGATGTTCTGAGCCCGACTCTTGCGCCCCTGCTTGAGGCTGATTTCGCTCAAGCGAACTAACGCCACAGTGCTGTCGGGTGCCAGTTGCAATACTTTCTGGAAGCGCTCGCCGGCTTGATCTAGGCGGTCGGTATAGAAGTAGCGCAGCCCTTCCTCGTAGAGTTGGTCGCTCGCCGGCTTGGATATTTTGGCCTCGGAACAGCTTAAAAATGCAGGGAAAAAAGCGAGGATGCCGATGAGACTAACGAATCGATTTGACATTGCTCAGAAAGATGCTTCCAACCAAGCCAGTTTAGTCCCGGCTTGGGGATAGTCGGGATTCAGTTCCAGTACCTTCTTGAGTAACGTTTTGGCCTCCTCGTAATTTTTGAGCTGAATTTGGGTTAGGGCCAGAGCATAATGGGCCTCAACGTAAATGGGAAGATGTGTCGGGGCCCACTCCAAGGTCCGGCGCAGCGCGGCATCGGCTTGCTGGTAGTTTTTGCTCAATAACAAAGATCGGCCTAGACCAAAGGCGGCACGCACCGAAGTAGAGTCGAGAGCAATAGCCTCTGCAAAAGATTTCTGGGCCGCGGCAAAATCCCGCTCGAGGAGATGAGTTTCCCCCAATAGCGAATGGGCTTCGACATGTTCGGGCTCTACGCCGAGGATCCGTTCCAAGAGGAGGCGAGCACTTTGTGGGTCATTTGCTTGTAAATGCACAATACACAAGCTGAGGTATGCGTCAACAAAAGAAGAATCGATCTCTATAGCTTGAGAGAAAGAAGTAATTGCCTGCTCTCGTTTGCCTTTGAGCAGGTAGATTTGCCCCTGATCATAGTGGCGCTTGGCCGTGCTCAGGCGCTGGTAACTTTGCAGTGCTTTGGCTGCTTCGTCGGCTCTTTCCATCCGGTTGAGGATTTGGTGATGCAAATAATGGGCTTGGGCGTGGCGCGGTTCTTGGGCGATGGCTTGTTCTAGGGCAGACATAGCTTCTCCATGTCTCCCCACTTGAGTTTGCAAGGTGGCCAAGGCGACGAGGGCGGCTACGTGCTGGGGTGCCAGCACCAACAGTTTCTCGTATCCAGCCTCGGCTTCAGCGGGTCTGCCGCTGCGCCCGAGCAATTCGCTGCGGTGGTAGAGGGCATCTACAAAATCAGGCTCCAAATCCAGTGCTGCTTCAAAAGCGGCAATGGCCCCATTGAAATCTGCCGTAGCTCTCAGAGATTTGCCGAGCTGATAGCAATAGAGCGCCTTTTCTGGTTCCAACTCAATGGCGCGCTGATACTGGAGTATAGCTTCGGGGTAGCGGTGTTCGGCGCTAAGGGCATCCCCTAAGACAAAGCGAAAAGAACCATTGAGCGAATCGAGTTCTACAGCCCGTTGAAGGGGAGGGATAGCTAGCCCGTACTCGCCTAGGCGAACGTGGGCTAGCCCTGTGTTGAAGTGGACTGATGGGAGTTTGGGCACTCGTTTTGCGGCTTGGTGCAGAACGGTCAGCGCTTTGCGCGGCTGACTCTGTTTTAAAAAGAAAGCCCCTTGGTTGACCAATCGTGCGCCTTCTGGATCCTGCGCTATAGGGCGAGTCTCTTCGGGAGGGGGGGTATCAGTGCTGCAAGCATACAGAAGCAGGACAACCCAAAAGACGCTGCAGCAGCGGTGAATAGACATCGCGGACTCAATCCAGTTGTCGCGGTCCCTTTTTTCTTTTTACCATACATAGGGTTACGGCAATATAATCCCCGATCTGGAAAGCAGCAACGACCTACTATGGCTACAGGCGCTCGTACTGTGCAGCTTCTGATTGCGCTCATCTGCTTTTTTTTCTCCGGCTTTGCGGGCCTAGTGTACGAGGTCGTCTGGATCCGCCAAGCTTCATTGCTGTTTGGCTCCACTACCTTTGCCCTCAGCACAGTCCTAGCGGTTTTCTTCCTAGGCCTAGCCTGCGGTTCGTACCTCTTCGGCCGCTACGGTCAGCGGACCGGCCGTCCTCTGCTCGTTTTTGCTCTAGTTGAAATCGGCCTGGGGCTTTCGGCGCTAGCCAGTCCATATGCCTTCGAATTGGCAGACATCTTCTACGGCACAGTTTATCAGTCCCTAGCCGGGTACGCCATTTTGCACTTCCTGACTCGGATTGTTCTAGTGGGATTCGTGATTTTGCCGCCGACTGTTCTCATGGGTGCCACCCTCCCCCTCTTCTGCCGTCAGTTTGTGCGCAGTGATGCTAAAATTGTCCGTTCCGTCGGCTTGCTCTACGGCATCAACACCTTGGGCGCAGCCCTGGGTTGTGTCTGCGCCGGATTTGTCCTTTTGCCTGAGCTAGGCTTTCTGGACACAGTGCGACTTGGCGCCGTTCTGAACATACTCGTAGGCATCGTCGCAGGATCTCTGCCAATCGCCAGAAGCAGACTGGCTCGACCTCGGCTTCTAAGGCCTGAAGAGAGAGGTCACTGGGGTGTATTTGCGCTGTTTTTTGCCGTTGGCTTTGTAGCGTTGGGAAGCGAGGTGCTGTGGACGCGCTATCTGGGACTTTTAATCGCCAATACAGTATATACTTATACGCTGACCTTGGCCGTAGTGCTAGTGGGTTTAGTGTTGGGAAGCGTGCTCGCATCCCTGTTCTTTGACAGGACAGGACATAGAGCACGGTATTTCGGCGCTCTCCAGGTGCTTTTGGGGTTAGTGGTACTCCTCCTAATGATGCTCCCATCGGACATCTGGCGACGTCTAGGGGAGGAGTGGTGGATTTATGCCGTTTTACTGCTGCCTCCTGGTGTTTTAGGAGGTGCCTCTTTTCCGCTGGCGGTGAGAATGGTGGTCGAGGACGCATCCGCAGCGAGTGGTGGCACGGGAAAAATCGCCGCAGTCAACACATTGGGGGGCATCGCGGGGGCGTTGGCGATCGGTTTTGTGGGCCTGCCATTCTTCGGTCTGGAGAGCAGTCTTCTCTTCGTCACGGGCACGAGCTTGGCTGTCGGATTCGCGGCGTGGATCTGGCTCGACCGCACATCTACCCTAGCTATTAAAGCGGCATTCATAGGACTCTTCTCGTGCGTGTGGCTCGGAATTTTCTGCCTGCTGCCCACCCGTATTCCCGCCGACTTTCTGGGCGAGCGGGAAGAGCTTGTTGACTTCCGCGAGGGCTACGGCTCCAACTTGGCGGTCATCCGCCAAGATCGTGGACTTCAACTCGAGATCAACCGCTGGTGGCAGGGCAGGGACCGCAAGACACATCAAGTAATGGCGGCCCATGTCCCCATGTTGTTGCATCCCGAGCCCAAGCGAGTCCTCTTGGTGGGCGTCGGCACTGGTCAGACTGCGGCTCGCTTTCTGCTCTACCCGATTGACCGCCTAGAGTGCGTCGATATCGAACCCACCATCTTCGGTTTTATCCGCCCTCATTTCGACTCCCGTTGGATGGAAGATCCCAGAGTCAAACTGATCGGTGCCGACGGCCGCAACTACCTGCGCCACACCCCCTCGACTTACGATGTGATTTCCCTCGAATTGGGCCAGCTTTCCCGTCCCGGTGTGGCATCCTTCTACACGGCCGACTTCTATCGCCAAGTGAAAAAACGGCTGCGTTCTGGCGGTTTTCTGGTCCAATTTGTCCCCTTATCCCTTTTGACCACCGACCATTTCCGCAGCACTGTGCAGAGCTTTCTCGAGGCTTTCCCCCACAGCCTGTTGTGGTACAATACTTCAGAACTGCTGCTCATCGGCAGTGGACGGGATTTCGCCATTAATCGGGCCATTCTCGAAGGACGTCTATCCAACGAAAAAATTCGCCGGGATCTAGAGTACAGCCACTGGGGAGGCCCCCTCTACTGGCTCAACCGACCACAGGTCTTTTTGGGCAGTTATCTGATGGGATCTGGCGGTTTAGCCGAACTGGCGAATGAAGCCCCGAGCTACAGAGACGATCGGCCCGTTCTCGACTACGCGGTCGCTCGCGCCTTTGTACATCGGACAAACGCACTCCCGACACTCGATCTTTTGCACAAGCATTTAGACCCCCTCGCCACCTTGATGCCTATTGGGTCCGATGAAGAGAGGACCATTGAGGAAATACGGACCAAAAACCTGCGGGAAATTGCCGCTAGCGCCGCCCTCCGGCAAGCCAAAGTCCTAATCGCCGTCCGCAACTATCAGGGAGCTTCGAAGCTATTGGCAGGTGCCCTGCAGCAACTCCCCGAGCACCTAGTAATTAGGCGCACACTAGCGGATGTACTGATGCGTTTGGGCCGCTTTGCAGAAGCGAGGGCTTATTACACCCAAGTCGTAGAAATCGCCCCGCAAGATGTACAGGCCCTAGATGGCTTGGCTCTGGCATTCCACCAGTTGGGGCACCTCGACGAAGCGATCCACCACTACAAGGCTGCACTGCGGCTACAGCCCGACCGGGCGGAAACCTGTAGCAATCTCGGCGGAGCACTAGCCCGGCGAGGAAAGCTAAAAGAAGCCCAGTTCTATCTCGAAAAAGCACTCCAACTCAAAGCTGACTTCGCCGATGCCAAACGCAACCTCGCCCAAGTACAAGCGGCCTTACAGCGAAGGGAGAAATCGCGCACTTCGCCGTGAATCTGGAGTTTGTTGAGCCTGCTTTTTACCGCACGAGCGTCATCTTGCGGCTCTCTGCTCTATTCCCGCCGCGCAAACGGTAAAAGTAAATGCCGGAGGGTACTAGCTGCCCTCCGGCGTCCCGCCCTTCCCAATTCGCCTCATAACGACCGGTCTGTAACCGCCCAACCACCAGATTGACCACAGGCCGTCCCAAGACATCGAAAATCTGCAAATGCACTTCTGTTTCACCAGACAGGCTAAAAGGGATAACCGTACCGCTGTTAAAGGGATTAGGGTAATTCCTCTCCAACTCAAAATTCCACGGTTGCCCCCCCGACATTTCCTCCCCTGCGGTTGCCTCTAGCTGCTCCAGTCCTTTATCTCCAGCTAAAAGCGCTGAGCCTAAGTTACCTAGCGCCAGCTCGATGTGCTGGCGGATAACCTGTTCGTCGAACCGCCGGGCAACAACGCCCACCGAACGATAGCGCAGAATCCCCTCGTGGTCGATCACCGCATAGTTGTGCTGGGTAAAACCATAGAGAGCCCCTACTGTACTGGCCTGGAGAAGAAGAGGGTAAGTCGTTCCTGTTCTCTGGCGAAAACTCAAGTCCACCTGTCGGCTGATGCCATCCGCTACATCCACGCCAATCAAGGCGAATTCCTCCCCTTTAAAATCCTGCCAAATCCGCTCTATCTTCGCGGCCTCCGCGAGACAGTGACTTCAGATAAAGCCAAAAAAGTTGATGAGGACTACCTTGCCGCGGAAGTCGTTCAGAGACACGTAGTCGCCCTCTAGCTGCTGCAAAGTGAAATCCGGCGCTAGATCGCCCACCTCGGGCACTTGCCCCATCGTCCCTTGGACGCTCAACAGCAGAGCGATCAGTGGTCCCCAAAAAATACCGCTGTTCGCCCTCACACAGCAGTTCATCACCTTGACCACTTTGGTATATTTTATCTGTTTTTATTTAACCCGTAATTTATGTTGATTCCCGTGGACAGAAGAAGATTCCATGAAACACCTCCTACTGGCCTGCTTGGTTTTTTCGACTAGCTGCAGCCCTCCCGACGAATCGCTCGTGGCGGAAGTTGGCCCGCACCAGATCAGCGCACGCCTGCTGAGCCTCTATGTGGAAGAACTGCCCGACGGGCTACGCACCCAAAAGACAGGCGATGAGGCCCGCCAGTACTATCTCCAAGCCCTGATAGACCGCCGACTTTTGCTGCTAGAGGCCCGTTCCCGAGGACTTGACGCCACTACCACGTTTCAAAATTCAGTCCAAGACGCGGTCAATGCTCGGGTTAGATCCATATATAAATCACAGGAAATAGCTTCTAAAGTCAAAATATCAAATGAGGCGGTACGTCGTCATTTCGAACAGGAAGGCTACGGCCGAGAGCGTCTGCTCAACGCCATCAAAGTGGGGAGTCGGACTGCCATCGACACCGTTCTGCAGGAACTGAGGGCAGGTCGCCCCTTTGAGGAGGTCGCCCAGGCTCGCTCTCTGGACGAGCGCTCGGCCAAACGAGGTGGCGAGTTGGGCTTTATCGGCCGAGACCAACTCGAGTCGCTTCACATCCCACCGGTGGTTTTCAAGACCCTGCCGCAAGATCAACTCTCAGAGCCCCTGCCCGCCGGTTCGGCCTGGCATGTTCTGCGCTTTAGGGAAGACCGCTCGGCCTCTTATGAGAAATACCAAGCGAGGATCGCCAGCCTACTCTACCAAAAGCGCCTCGCCCAAGTAGAGGCCGAACACTTGGAGCAACTGCGCGATTCCTTCAAAGTGCGCCTAAACCTGTCTGCCCTGCGCGAGTTGGTCAACGCCTATCAGGCAAGGCAACCCGCGCGCCTAGAAGGGAATTCGACGGCTTTATACACCTATAAGGACGGCGAAATAACCCTGGGGCAAGTCCAGGAATTTTTGCGTCAGAGGAATATCAGTTTTGGCCTTGCCGACAGCGCTCAAGCTGTGGTCACCCTGAACCGGTATTTTTTGGAGGCCCATCTGATCCAGGAAGCAGCCCGCAAAGACGGTTTTTACCAAACGCCCGAGATGCAGAAGTTCGTCGAGCGCACCGCGAATACCAAACTTCTTGAAATCGTCAGAAAGAGCGTCATAGCCGACCTGATTGACCTCTCCGAAGAAGACGTGCGCCACTATTACGACACCCATTTGGAGACCTTCCGCCACAGCGAGGCCATATGGATTGAGGAAGTGCTGCTCCCCACTCAGGCCGATGCCCTACAGGTCAAAGCCCAAATAGAAGCAGGTGCATCCTTTGATCAATTTGTCGATAAGAGCGTGAGGGCCGACGCACAAAAGTACAATGGACGATATCATTTCCACATGCTGGGCAAAGCCCGCTATCCCGTGCTTGTACCCGCTGTTTTCCAAGCCCAACAGGGCCAACTTGAAGGTCCTTTGCAAGTAGAGGGAGGCTACTCTGTATTCCGCGTCCTAGAACGGGAAGAAAGCAGCATCGAACCTTTTGAGACTGTTCAGCGACGGGCTCGGGCACTGCTCCGTCTAGAGCGGGAGACCCAAGCCCTAAATGCCTTTCTGGTGCAACTGAGGGGGGAATATGCTGACCAAGTCAAAATCTACCCCGACCGCCTCAAGGAAGCAGTGCCCGATTCCCTATTACTGACCCAAAACTAAATCCAGCGCTATTCTGTGGATTGTGCTGCACCGACTCGCGTCGGCGTGTAACCGTTTTAAGTGGGCGGCTCGCGCTGTGAGCACCTAGTCTCGATAACCGCCATAAACGATTCTAAAAAACTTGTTATAGTATAGGTTTCTTAAATATAATATCGTATATTCTCGGCTCTGACAGCATATCCATGCTGCAGGTCTTGCGCAGTTGATGCGGTCACATGCGAACAGGAGGCCCCTATGAGACGCCCGAGTTGCTCCTCTCACTGCCCTGCCCTGATTCTCACCTTTTTGCTCGGCCTGATCCTCGTGCCACCCCAGCCCACTGAAGCTCAGAAGCGGGGCTATCGGATCGCCGGCAACCAAATCGTTGTCAACTCCCCAGCCCACTGGGAGCGTTGGAGTATGCCCACCCATGCCGTAAACATACTCCCCTCCGGCGGCGTTCACCCCCACTTCTCCCGCTCCCGATTCAATGTCCTAGACGACTTGGAGACCTATACGCGTCGCTTACCAGAACTTAGGCGCAAGAAAGGTCAGACCGCCGTCTTAAATATCGACAGCACCGAAACGCTGGATATCTTCGGCAACGTCATACTCGATCGCAAGAAAAACCCCCTCTACACCCATCTATCTCGCATGGGTATCAGCCGCGTTGGATCCAATCCCAGGGCAGCGGCCAATATTCTGGATGGCGACCCCAATACCTTCTGGGAACCCGATTTCAACGACCCCATAGAGGACTGGTGGGTCGAGGTGGACCTCGGCCGGAGCCTGCCCGTCGACGAGTTGGTCTTAAACTTTGTCGATGAGTCGTTGGGCGATCCCTTCCGCCAGTTCAGAATATTGAGTGCCCCTTTCCAAAAAATTATTAACCAAGAGGTGAACGAAATTCCCTTTCGCCGCGAAGGCGGCACCAAAGGCTCCAACGAGGACCAGCGGGTGTTCTCTTTCCACCTGGACCAATTCCAGGCCGACCCCAATTGGATTGGGGAAACCGTCCAGGTAGTCCGCATTGTGGTAACCGATTCCAAATTTGGCCGGGGCAAATTGATCTCAGAAGAGGAATGGTCTGCTCTGGACCGGGCGGATCGGGGGGATGTTGTCCACTTTATTAAAAACCAGCAGGGGTTCGAAGAACCGGTTGAAAAATCTGTCTACGACGACCTGTCGCCCGAACGCCAAGGCAGAATAGAGCACTACATCCGCGAGCGGCCTCGGCTGGCCGACATCCAAGTCTGGGGATTTGGGGACAATCTTGGCCCGGGGCTCGTAGAAGGGGGCGGCTCGGCCGCCTTCCATGGGGCCAACGATTCCTTTTCTCCGGCCCCGGCGTTTGACGGAGATGGAGGCTCCAATTTTATCCACCTAGTCTGGTCTCCGACGGTGGACCGAGGAGTTCTGTTCGTGGATATGGGGGCTACTTTCTGGTTGGACACCTTCCGCATGTCCTCCTCCCTGCCTCGACTTTTGATCGATGGCTATATTCTGCGCGGCTCGGACGGGTCGCGCGATTCTAGCGGTCGGATCAAATGGCGACGCATAAGTGATCCGGCCCGAGAACATAACATGACAGATCGGTTCGAGCACATGATGGACGTGTACCAGCCCCCTCCCAAAGTACGATTTCTAGAAGTAATCATCGTCTCCGATGACCCCCGCCGCCGGGGCGGTTATACCGCGGGTCCGAATGTTTCCGAATACCAACTCTTCTCAAATGGCTATCCGGCTGCAGTAGAATTGGTCTCGGATCTGATAGAACTGCCGGGGACGCGAAATTTTGGCGGTATCACTTGGGAAAGTGAGACTCCGCCAGGGACCACGTTGGAGGTGCGCACCCGCACGGGCGATATGTTGGCCAAGGAAACCCGCTATTTCGACAAAGGTGGTACGGAAATTACCGCCGACGCCTGGAAGAATCTCATCGGCAGTTTTAAAGGCCCAGCGGATACTACCTTTATCCCGACGAGAGGTTGGAGCCCCTGGAGCCGGGCCTACCAGAACCCGGGGGACCCGGTAACCTCTCCTGGGCTGCGGAAATTCATGCAGATCCAAGTCAAATTGCTCACGACCGATCGCAATGTCGCCGCCTCCATCCAATCCATCGGCGTTGAGCTGGCTACCCCGGTGGCCGAACTCATTTATGCCGAAGTGTGGCCCATTGATGTTCTCACTCCGGGCATCGTCGATACCTTTGAAGTATTTATCCAACCCAATTTTATCGAAAGCCCTTCTAGAGCGCGCAGTACTGGGTTCGATGAAATCCTGCTGACTAAGCCCGCTTCCCAAAGCATGAAACTCCTCGAGGTGGGCCTAGACACCGATCCCCAGACCGAGGGGGAAGACCAAGTTTTCCTTCCTACTGAAGATGGAAGTTTCGTCACTGGAAACGGCGAGTTGCTCCAGTTCTTGGGTCCCCTCACGGGTTCCGATTCCATCTGGGTGCAACTACCCACTCCACTCCATAGCCTCGCCGATTTGCCCAAAATCTATAACAAGATCACCACAGAAGGGGATCAAGTACCAGTAACAGGAGACGACTTGCTGCTCTCGGGGGATTCTTACGGTTTGCTCGATGACGAGGAAAAGGGAGATGTCCTCTACTTCGACACAGAGGGCAACTCCATCGATCAGGCCGCCTACCTAGCGCTCGCAGAGGAAGAGCGAGGCGACGTGCGCTACCTTAGACTGCTGAACGGGGATGGGGCTCAGTTTCCCTTCGACGAGGTGGGCGATTCGCTCGATGTTGCTGCCTACAACCGCCTCTCCAGCAGGGAAAAAGGCAATATAGTTGGCCGCGGCCCGTTGGTGCGGCTGCGCTATAGGGCACCGGTCTTTCTCAATGGCACTACGCTGCGCCTAGCGGTACGCAATACCAGCAGCGGCAGTGATGCACCATGGCAGAGCGTCGTTGCCGGCGATGCGACTCCTTTGGTAGGGAGCAATTCCCTTTCTATCAATGTGCCGTTGGAGAGCAAGCCCATCGATAAATTTAGCCTAGACCCCAATCCCTTCACCCCCAATGGGGATGGCATCAACGACGAGATTGTGATTCGCTTCTCCATCTTCAAAATAACTACCAGCCGTCAAGTGAAGGTGAAAATTTTCACTCTGGATGGCCGCTCTGTATGGGAGACGACGCAGATGCTCGACAGCGGCCACGTTTCAATTCGCTGGTCCGGCGAAGACCGCAACGGCCAAAAAGTGGCACCCGGGATCTACCTCTGCCAGCTAGATCTAGATGTAGACAACCAAGCAGGCGGGTCCACCCAAACCCGTCTGCTTTCCGTCGCCTACTAGTGAAGAAGGCTCAAGGCTCAGAGTCCGCTACCGATGTATTGGAAAGAGCTTGACAAGCTGTCCAACTTAGTATATCTCTACGCGCAAATAACTTAAGTATAGGATCAGAGTACGATCCCACTGAAGTTAAGACAACACAAAGGAGGCAGTTGGTGATTACACGAAGATCAGCTTTTTGCCTCGTTTGGGGCGTAATCTATCTGAGTTTGAGCCCATTTCCCGCCCTAGCTCAACAGTACGGAAGCCGTCTCGGTACGGTCCAAAGAGGAGGGGAAGTATCCTTCCAACCCAGGGGCCCAGGGGTGCTCTTTGGTGCCCTAGACCCGGCCCAGAGGAAATGGTATGTACCCCAAGAACTCTTCAATGAGTACCAGTGGCGCCAGTGGGAGTACTCCAACTATGCCCGGGAACATTTTCAGCGGTATGTCGATATCGTCCAAGAAGGCGATTCTTTCTACGACCTCTACGGCAACTATATCACCCGGGGTTGGGTTATCTTCAATAATTCCCAAACCCAGCCGCAACAGTTTGGCTCTTCCATCCTCAAAGCCAACAGGTTTAGTCAATGGTTCAGCGGTGCCCTTATCTCGGCCGATGCCAAGGGCCAAAACTACTATGCCCTGACCATGGGCGCCGCCCTCCGCACCACCCTCACCCCCATGACCTTTTCCAAACCTCGCTGGGACGGAATCCAATTCGACTACGCTGCCGACAAGTACCAGGGGACTATAATCTACTCTCGCATCAGCCAACCCGGCGGCACTACTACGAACGATATTGAGACGCTAGCGACCAACACCACGTCCCTCATTGGCGGGCGCTTTACCACCCAAGTCGGCGATTTTGCTACCATTGGTCTCACCAGCGTCAATAGTCACCAGTCCAATACCATCATCGATGGATTCGCTGGCAATCCCATCACCGGCGAACTGACTTTGGATCAGAACAACACCATTTCTGCCATTGAAATTGTCCTGCGCGATGACTCGCCTGAAGACGGAGTGGGAGGTGCTGCCTTCTTCCCGGCCGGTTCCGATATTATCATCACCTACCTGGACGGTACGGTGGACCGGGGCAAACAAATTCGCTTTGAGCCCGTCATCGAAGGAGGTTTTGTCCGCGAAGGCTTCCTCTCAGCCGATGGCACCGAGGAAATTCGCCTGCGTTACGACTTTGACAGCCCGGCCTTTATCAGCCGCGCCAGTGCCTCCAAGGAAGATATCAAAAAGGTGAAATTCCGCCTAGTTTTGGGCAACGATTACCAGGTGTGGGTGACTTCGGATCGGCAATTGAACCAATCGGACGTTTCGGTTTTGATTTTGCAGGCCCAGGCCGAGGGCAATGTCCAAGACAATACCAACCTGCAGGTAGTCAGCTTCGAGTATGGCCTGCCCACGGCTACCCAGATTTGGGGCGGCACCTTGGAGTTGAATGAGGTTTTGGGCTTCGATTTCTACGGCGAATACGACCTGAGCTATTCCTATACTAAGTACCCCAACGTCACCATCGATGCCACCGAGAAAGACCACTCCACTTGGTCGGGTATCGAAGGAGATCGAGCGGCTCCGGCTTGGATGATCAATCTATCGCGCGCCGATTACCCTTGGTTCGTCTTTGCCGAAGCCTACAGCATGGATCCGCGCTACAACACGAGGACCTTCACCACCCTCAGTTCCGGCTTTATCGATTATGAGGACGAACGCGCTCATGTATTAGAATTGGTGGAAGACAACGACGATCAAGACCAATTCCCCGATACGGTCCGCAAGGACTGGAGATCGGGCGACCAGCAAGTCTATCCGGGTTGGGATGAAAACGGCGACTTTATATCGGACTTCAATCAAAACGACAACCGCTCGTTGACTAACTCCATTCCCGACTACGATGAGCCTTTTCTGCGCCACAACGTGGATCGTCCCGAGTTTCTCTTTGGGGTCGATATGAACAACAACGGCTGGATCGATCGCTTTGAAAATGACGAATTGCCGGATTATCCCTACAAGAAGGATCACCGAGGCTACAACACTTATTTTGGCATCCATCTGAGCCCAGAGATTCGCATCACTCTTGGAGCCCTGCGCGAGGATCTGATTTCCTCGGACCAGAGGAACCAGTCTAGATACGCTCTCTTCACCTTGGATCGCGATACGGCCACATGGGGTCATTGGCGTCTTTTCAATATGCTCAAGTCAGTGGAAGACGATATTGCCGACGATTTACTGCAGTGGCTGCCCAACGCCAATATTCGCAC
Source organism: Candidatus Latescibacterota bacterium (assembly GCA_022826515.1). The sequence goes on along the minus strand of JAJDUT010000136.1, from coordinate 276 downwards.
CGGCGAATCCACCAAAATCGAGGATCCTCTCATTGGGCGCGATACCTGGATCAATTCCCTATGGCTAGGAAATGACTACAAACTCAGCGGATTTAAGGTCAGTAACTACCTAAAGTACGATTTCTATCACCAGCGGCTCAGCCAGAATGAGCGTGCTCCTTTGGGTTTGCGCGAACAAGATTTCTTCTTTGGCCTTATCAATAAAGCCAGCTACCGCTTCGACTTGGGCAACCTGTGGATCGAGCCGCGCTGGAAAAGCGAATTCCGCTACCAGAG
>JAJDUT010000095.1 GCA_022826515.1 Candidatus Latescibacterota bacterium | reverse complement strand
GGGACAGTTCGAGCTGTAGCTGTCGATCTCGATGTCGCCGGTCCCCCACACGCGTTCGAGCAGCTCGAGCACCAGGGGGTTCTCGGTGACGACGGGATCGCAGAACGGCATTTCGAACGGGGGGTAGATCTTGAACCGCTGCTTCTGCGTCACCCGTCCCTGGCCCGTTGACAGCTCCCCCTTCAACGTCGTCGAGTTCCATGCCTCGACCCGGTCCATCATCGGCTTGCAGCGCGCGTAGATCCGGTCGATGGTGTCCACGGGAATGAGGTCATCCAACACGACGAAGCCGTTGATCTGAAGTTCGTCGACGAGCTGATCGATACCGGGCTGCATGTCCCTGCTCCTGGTTTGTTCGGGATCTGAACCTTCGTCGGGGAAGGCGTGCGCGTACGAGGAGGCCGGTGGTGCTACCGTATCACGGTGCCGTCGGGGCGCCTCGTGTTCCTGGGGACCCCCGGATCCCTGGCCGGGAAGCGGGCGGCGAGCTCCTCGTCGATGTCCACCCCGAGCCCGGGCTTTCCGTTCGGCCACATGTAGCCGCCGCGCAGCTCCGGGGTGCCGGGGAACACCTCCTTCAGGGTCGGGTGGGTGTTGAGATAAACCGATGCTTCCTGTATGCCGAAGTTCCACACGTTCAGGTCGAGCATCAGGTTGGCCGCGTGCCCGACGGGCGAGACGTCGGCAGAGCCGTGCCAGGCGGTGCGGACGTTGAAGGCTTCGCACAGGGCGGCCATCTTGCGCGCCGGCGTAAGCCCCCCGATCGCCGAGACGTGCAGCCGCAGGAAGTCTATCAGCCGGTCCTTGATGACGGGGACGACCTCCTGCGGATTGGAGTAGAGCTCCCCCATCGCCATCGGCGTGCTCGTCTGCTCGCGCACGAGGCGGAAGTAGTCGTTGTCCTCCGGCGTGAAGAGGTCCTCCATGAAAAAGGGCTTGTACTGCTCGACGTCCTTGGCCAGCGCCAGACCCTGTATCGGCGGCATGGGCGCCTTGACGTCGAAGAGGATCTCCGGTTCCGGGCCGAAGGTGGAGCGGAACTGTTCGAAGGCGGCCACGACGTTGCGGCAAAACGCGGAGGGGTCGAGGATGTCCCCGTCCTCCATGGATGCCTTGCCGGTGACGACCGTCGGCCCGTGGAAGGCCCTGTCCCGTTCCGTCATGGCGCCGCCCCATCCGAACTTGATGTGGCGGAACCCCCGTTCCAGGAGCTCGCGGGTGAGCTCCTCGCGGTGGGCGTCGTCCCGCCCCTGGGGGATCACGTAGACCGCCGCGGCCTCCCTGGCCTTGCCCCCGAACAGCTCGTACACCGGCATCCCCGCCACCTTGCCCTTGATGTCCCACAGGGCCTGGTCCACGCCGCTGACGGCGTTGTTGAGGACGGGGCCGCTGCGCCAGTAGGAGGAGGCGTAGCAGGACTGCCAGATGTCTTCGATCTCGGCCGGGTTCCTGCCGGACAGAAGCGGCTTCAGGTAGTCGTCCACCGCGGCGGCGACGGCGGTCGGCCGCGTGCAGAACGAGGCGCACCCCACTCCGTAGAGCTCCGGTTCGTTCGTTTCCACCTTGACCACGGTGAGCGTGCGCGCTCCGGGCGGGTGGGTGATGATCGCGCGCACATCGCGGATTTGGAGATTGCTCATCGTATTCCTTTGGCTACTGGTACGGCACAGGGATCGAGTCCCCGTGCCAGGGAAAGGCGTAGGTCGGCCGGTGGGCGAAGCGGCGCATGCCGGCGTCGAGCCGGACGGATGCCCCGGGAAGGAGCTGCACCGCGAAGTACTTCGACCCCACGGGGACGGTCCGGCCGCCGCAGGTCAGTTCGACGAACTCGTGCTCGGCGAAGGCCCCGGCCTGCACGATCAGGTTGCGCGCCTCGCCGGGGTTCAGGTTGACGAGCTGCAGGCCGGCGCTGTCGGCTCCCAGCCTGTCGACGAGGGCGGCGACGTCCGGGGGCAGGCCGGGCCGGGTGCGGTCGGAATCGAAGTAGCGGACGGTTGCGCGCAACAGCCCTCCGGTGTAGATCGACTGCGGCGCCCCCATGGTCACCTGCGTCAACCCCTTGGTGTAGACCGTGGTGGGGGAAGAGACGTTGTCGGCGACCAGGGCCCCTGCATCCCGGGTTTCGTTCCGTATCGACTCGAAGTCGTTCAGGGCGTTCTGGTACTCCGCCTGCAGGATCTTCCCGGGCCAGTCCGGGTTCTTGCCGTCGTAGTACTGGAAGCGGGCGAATTCGGTATTGCCCCAGTTCTTCTCTCCTAGGGCTGTCCCCACATCGTTCCAGTCGCGCTCCACATCACCGTCGCGCACTAAGGTAATCAGCTCGTAGTCCTCACGGGCCATGGAGGCGTGGTACAGATGCATGATGTCCTGGCCTCGCAGCGGCGTGGGTTCCAGCCAGTAGCCCCGCATCTCAATGCCGTCGCTTACGTGCAGCCCCGGCGCAGGATTCCATTCCCAGCCGTCCGGCCCGTAGCGCACCGGCACGAGAAACTGCCCGTCCTCCCGTTTCCTGCCATTATCAACTTGCAGCTTGATTTGCGAGCGCAAAAAGTCGAGATATCCGCTGTCGCCGGTGAGCAGTTGGGCGCATTCGACTGCGATATTGATGCCGTGGAACATGATGTTGTAGCCCTGGTAGTGGTTCCAGCCATACTGGCCGCCCCACCACACACCTTCGCGTCCCCCGCCGATGACGCCTTTAGCATCGACGTTGTCTGGACAAATACCGCCGTTTTTCTCCGTGCGCTCCATCCACGCCTCAGTGTAGTCGAGAACCCACTGTTTGTACTTGTCGTCGCCCGTGTACAGATAGGCATTGGTCACCAGCGCAGTAGCCGCCAAGCTATTGGGCGTGTCGCACTGTAAGACGAGCCGGTCGAACAGATCGACGATCTGCTTGCGCCGCGCTGGATTTTCAAACCACCGAGTCTCCAAGTTTTTGACGATGGGATACAGGCTCGCGCGCACTCCGTAGTAGTTGGCCTGCCCGCCCAAGCCGCGCCCGGCCAGCAGCATAGTGTTGGCGTATTCCGCGTCCGCGTGGAGCTTGGGGCCCTGACTCGAATGGAAGGGCGAGCGCAGGATACGGTATTCGGGGTCCCAGTTGGGGGCTTGGGGATCCTCGCCGATAAACATGGCCGCAAAGCTCCGCGCCCGCCGCATGTTTTCCGATACCGTGGGGTCGGCCACTCCAAAGTCGTAAAAGGCCATATTGCCCTCGCCCAAGTGGTGCCACTCCATGGCTTGTTCGAGGTTCCAAAACTCGTTGTGGATGGACGGCCGGAAGACCTTCTTGTGGTCGTTGTAGCGCGTGCGGTGATTGATGCGGTCGTCGCTGATGCGGGTAACGGCGTTCCAGTTGCGGAAGTGGAGGTCGAGCAAATCGTCGGCTGCACCCATCGCGTAGAACAGGCCGAAGTTGTACACCTGTTCGTAGAGATCATCCACATCCTCGGCCAGCAAGGTGCCGCCGCCGCGTTCAAAGTACTGCCGGGCGAACAGGCGGCCCGACTCCTCCATTAGCGCGATCAAGCTCCGCTCCATCAAGGCCCACGCTGGCGGGGCCGCAACCTCGGTCGCCTCGATCTTGGTCATACTATTTGCCACCATCGCCTACTGCCTCCTGTGTGCGAGAAAAGGTCGGACGTAATTCTAGGCGGCAGCACCTGCGCAGGCAAGCGGCCCACTTTCAGCCGGTCCGCTTGGCCGCTCCAGATGCATCCGTTACTTTAAAACTCCATGAACAGCAAAGACTACCTACACGACCTCTTCGGCTGCCAAGGCCGCAAAGCCATCGTCACGGGTGCCTCCAGCGGCTTGGGAGCCGAACTAGCCCGCGTCCTCGTCTCGGCCGGTGCCGACGTCCTCGCCGTCGCCCGCCGCCAAGAGCGCCTCGAAGCACTCGCCCACGAATTACAAGACCGCGCTGGCACCATCCACGCCCACGCGGCTGATCTCAGTGACAACGCCGCCATCGCCGCCCTGCCCGAGCAAGCGCGCGAGCAACTCGGCGGGTGCGATATCTTGGTCGCCAATGCCGGCACCGCCACCCGCGTCCGCCTCGAAGACATGGCCGAGCAAGACTTTGCCGCGGTCGTCGATCTCAACCTCAAAGCCCAGTGGCTGCTCGCCAAAGCCTGTTTTCCCTTGCTCCGCGAATCTGATGCCGGCCGCATCGTCAATATCGCCTCGATCTACGGCTTGGGGGCCTCAGTAATCAACGGCCTGAGCGCCTACACGATCAGCAAGCACGGACTCGTAGGACTGACGCGCTCGCAAGCCGTGGAATGGAGCAGACACGGCATTACTGCAAACGCCATCGCCCCCAGCTATTTCCCCACCGAAATGACCGAGACCGCCCTCGACAACGAGAAGATGAGCACCCGGCTGCGTACCTTTACGCCGCAGGGCCGCTTTGGTCAGCCCGCAGAGCTGGCCACCACCCTGCTCTTTTTGTGCTCAAAGGCCAGTGGCTACGTCAACGGAACCATCGTACCGGTGGACGGCGGCTGGACGGCGTGGTGATGCACGCCACTGGGAATTGATTATGAAAAAGCGAATCCTCGGCCGCACGGGCCTAGCCGTGAGCGAGCTGTCGCTCGGCGGGCTTTTTGTCTCGTCTCATGGCGCGGCCTTCGCGCAGAGCAAGCAAGCCGTGCTGCGAGCGCTCGAATTAGGGGTCAATTACATCGACACCGCGCCGACCTATTTCGACAGCGAAGAAGTCTTGGGCAAGGCATTGGAAGGCGTGGGAACGCCCTTTTACCTTTCGACCAAGATCGGGGGACGCCTTACCCCCTTCCTGCCGCAGGACCCCGCCTGCTTGCGGCGCTCGGTGGAGGAAAGTCTAGCGCGCCTCAAGCGCGACCGCGTCGATATCCTGATGGTACACGAGCCAGACCGGCCAAGAATGTACGATTGGTGGACTGACGAGGAATACAACGGCCCGGTGTTAGAGGTTCTAGACGAACTCAAGCAGGAAGGTCTTGTCGATTACACCGGCCTAGGATCGACCACGGCCTACCACATCGAACCTATCATCCGCACGGGCCGCTTCGACATCCTGCTCACCGCGCTCAACTACAGCCTGCTTTGGCGCGAAGCCGCGCACTGCGCCTTGCCAGCGGCGCACGAACACAACATGGGCATCGTCATCGGCTCGCCGCTGCAAATGGGCGCGCTGTCCCCGGCCCACGAGGAAGAAATACGGCGGGGAGTGCTGTGGCTGGGCCAGCCGCGCCAGCAGCAGTTTTGCGCCCTCTACGACTTTGCCCGCGAAGTCGGCATCTCCCTGCCCGAGCTAAGCCTGCGCTTCGTGCTCTCCGACCCGCGCATCTCCTGCGCCCTGATGGGAGCTCGCTCACAAGCGGAAGTTGAAAAGAACGCCGCTGCGGTCGCCAACGGCCCCTTGAGCAGCGAAGTACTCGCCCGACTCGACGAAATCGCCGCCATGGTGCCCTTCCGACCTTGCGAAGAACCCTTCGTCCTGCCGCTAGGCCGAGCGTACGCTGGGCTGGGACAGGCCCGATAGATATCTCTCAGACCGGCGGCGCTTCTAGAAAAACGCGCACCCCCATATCGGCGTAGCGCGACCGGCTCTCGGCCGTGCCATTGCGGAAACAGACCGCGGTATCCGTGCCCTGCAAGGCCTCGACCACGTGGCGCACGCAATCGTCAACGCTTTTGAGATGGGGATGTCCCCGGTGGTTTATATCCATTTGCAAGTCAGTGGGGCCAAAGGAGAGGCAATCGACCCCAGGCCGCGCCAAGTTGAATGCACTCGTCGCGGCCGCCACCGATTCAACCTGCAGCCACAACACCCCGTACTGGTTCCACCAATCCGCATACGCCTGGGGACCGTTGCTCTCGTCGCCGACGCGGGCACCGCCGCCGTGGCTGCGCACCCCTTGCGGCAAGTAATAGAAATTGGCCACGGCCTCTTCAGCGGTTGCCACGGTCTCCACTTGGGGCACTTCAATCCCCGAAGGCCCCAAGTCCAAGCAGTTGCCGATCAGGTAGGTGTTGCGGGTGTGCTTGATGCGAAAGTGCAGCGGCAAGTCGAACTCCCCGACCATGCCCGCCAACGCGACCAAGCGGTCTTCGCTGTAGGGCGAGTGCTGGCTGTCGGTAAAGACAAAATCGCACGCACCCAATTCGGCGATGCGCTTGAAGGCGTCGCGCTCAATGTCGCCGCGGATGCCAAACCCCACCACCTGTTCGCCCCGCTTGATCTTCTGCTTCAAATTCGCTGCCATGCTCGCGTCTCCTTTAAGAAAGTGCCAATGCCTCGGTTAGGCGTACAGCCCGAATAGGCTAGCCACCAGCCAGAGCAGGGTGTTGACCTGCAAAGGTCGATCACTCCAGACGACTGCCGTCGGATCGGCCCCCTGCCCCCGGTGGTACACTAGATAGAGATAGCGCAACACGCCGTAGAGCACAAAAGGAATCGTCCACTGCATTTGTGCGCCCCGTGCATCGCCCACCCCCATCGCGTACAGCGCGTAGCAGACCAAAGTCACGGCTGTGAGAACGGCGATCATCTGGTCGAGAAAAGGCACGCTGTACTCTTCGAGGATAGCGCGGTGATCCGCGGCCGCATCCGCGAGTTGCACGATCTCCTGCCGGCGCTTGACCGCAGCCATGAAGAGCACCAGCGCGAAGATACAGACGATAAACCACGTGGAAATGGACACCTCAATGACCACGCCGCCGCCGACGGCGCGCAGCAGGTAACACGCGGCCACGATCAGCACATCCACCAACACCACATGCTTGAGCCGGAGCGAGTACGCCGCGTTGAGCGCCGCGTAGAGCACGGCCACCCATCCCAAATGAGGGTGCAGCCAAAACGCGCAAGCCAACGCAAGGGCCAACGCGACCAAAGCCGCCCCCCAAGCCAACGCCACCGACAGATGGCCGGCGGCAATCGGCCGATGGCACTTTTGGGGATGCAGGCGGTCGTACTGGCGGTCAAAGATGTCGTTAAACAAATAGACGCCGCCGCTCAGCAGGACGAAGCAGAGGGCCGCTCCTAAGCTGCGGACCAAGTAGGAAACGTCAAATAGATGTTCGGAGAATACGAGGGCGGGAAAGACGAAGATATTCTTGATCCACTGCCGGGGGCGCATGGACCACAGGATGTAGTAGAGCGACAAAACAGGGCTATGCTTCTGCACAACCGGAGAGCAGAGGCCGTTCAGACCTCCATGATCTCCTTTTCCTTGTTCTCGATGATCTGGTCAATAGAGGCTACGTATTCAGCGGTCAGCTCCTGCACCTTTTTCTGCGCGCTGCGCGACTCGTCTTCGGAGATATCCCCGTCCTTTTGCGCTTCCTGGAGCAGATCAATCCCGTCGCGCCGCGCATGGCGCACGGCAACTCTCCCCTCCTCGGCGCGATGCCGGGCGACTTTGGTGATTTCTACCCGCCGCTCCTCGGTCAGTTCGGGAATGGGCAGCCGGATGATGGTACCGTCGTTGGCCGGGTTAAGGCCCAAGCTCTTATCGGCGAGAATGGCCTTTTCAATCACGGGAATCAGGGACGCCTCCCAAGGCTTGATCGCCAACAAGCGCGGCTCGGGAACGCTGATCGTCGCCACTTGATTGAGCGGTGTTTGTTGACCGTAGTAATCCACCCGCACGTTGTCGAGCATGGCAACCGAGGCCCGCCCCGTGCGGATAGAGGCTAAGTCGCGGCGCAGGGACTCGATGGCCTTATCCATAGCCTCTTTTACTGTTTCAATTATCTCTTCCAACATGGCGGCCTCAATGCTCAGACGTCTTCTCCCAAGACGAAGCGCTCAAAGCGACGCACGGTAATTTTCTCGCCAATTTTGGCGGTTATCTCAGTGACTAATTCGCCAATGGTCTGGTCTGGATTTTTGACGAAGACCTGTTCCATTAGGCAGTTTTCCTGATAGAACTTCTCCATCCGGCCCTCGACGATTTTCTCGGCAATGTGTTTGGGCTTGCCCTCGTTTTTGGCCTGTTCGAGGAAGATGGCTCGCTCCTTTTCCGCCGCGTCGGCAGGAACGCCCTCCCGATCAACCGCTAAAGGCTGGGAGGCGGCAATGTGCATGGCCACATCCTTGGCGAACTCTTGGAAGTCGTCGGTGCGGGCGACGAAGTCGGTTTCGCAGTTTACCTCTAGCAGCACGCCGAGGCGGCTGCCCTGGTGAATATACGCTTGGATCAACCCCTCGCTGGCGTCGCGGCCAGCTCGCTTCTCCACCGCGGACAGGCCCTGCTTGCGCAAGTACTCAATGGCCTTTTCGCTGTCGCCGCCGGTTTCTTGCAGGGCTTTCTTGCAATCCATCATGCCCAAGCCCGTTTTCTCCCGGAGCATTCGTACGCTTTGTGCGGTAATCTGAGTCATCGTCGTTTGCTTTCAAAAGTAGTTGATCTAGCTATGCGGTGGCCTCGGCTACATCCGCCGTGGCCTCTTCGGTTTGTTCGGCCTCTTCGGCCTCTTGCTTGTCGTCGCGCGCCGCTTTCTCGGCCTCGGCTTCGGCCCTACCCTCAATCACCGCGTCGGCGATCAGGCGCGTGATGAGAGCGATCGAGCGGATGGCGTCGTCGTTGCCCGGAATCGGATAGGTCACCAAGTCGGGATCGCAATTGGTATCGACGATGGCCACGGAAGGGATACCCAACTTGGCCGCCTCACGCACGGCGATGTGCTCCTTCTTGATGTCTATGATAAAGACCAAGCCGGGCAAGCTACCCATGCTGCGGATGCCGGCCAAGGTCCGCTGGAGCCGGGCACGCGCTTTTTCGAGCAGCAGAACTTCTTTTTTCTTGAGGTTCTCGTAGGTGCCGTCAGCCGAGATGCGGTCGAGATGCTCTAGGTGCCGGATGCTTTGGCGGATAGTCTGCCAGTTAGTCACCATTCCGCCGAGCCAGCGCTCGGTGACGTGAAACATGCCACAGCGCTCAGCTTCTTGCCGCACGAGTTCGGCGGCCTGCTTCTTCGTGCCGACAAAGAGCACGGCGCGCCCAGCGCGCACCGTCTGACGCACGGCCTCGCAAGCGGCCTCGACCTTGCCGACCGTCTTTTGCAGGTCAATGATGTGGATGCCGTTGCGCTCGGTGAAGATGTAGGGCCGCATTTTGGGGTTCCAACGCCGGGTCTGGTGCCCAAAGTGGGTCCCCGCTTCCAGCAAGTCGCGGATAGTGAAGTCAGCCATGATCGCTCCTAAATGTTAGTTGGGCCTCCGCCTCCTTCATCTACACACAGAAGCCCCGCAGACGCCGAACGCCCACGGGACACTCTCTGCCGTGCATCGGGAAGCGTGTGTATTGGAATGGAACTAGCGCTTGGAGAATTGGAAGCGCTTGCGCGCGCCAGCCAATCCGTATTTCTTGCGCTCTTTCTCGCGGGCATCGCGCGTCAAAAAGCCGCCTTTCTTCAACACTTCCCGCTTCTGCGGGTCGTACTGTACCAAGGCGCGGGCAATGCCCAAACTCGCGGCACCGGCTTGGCCGCGCAGGCCGCCGCCACGGGTGGAAATGTGGATGTCGAACGCGTTTCGCGTCTCGGTCAGATCCAGAGGCTGCACGAGGATCATCTCTAGGGAATCTCGGCGCAGGTATTCGCTGACCGCGCGACCGTTCATGTAGATACTGCCATTGCCGAGTTGCATGCGGACTCGGGCGACCGAGGTCTTTCTACGGCCGGTCGCTTCATAGCTTTCTAAGGGCATGGGCGCGTTGCCTTTGGCTTAAAGTTCGAGAGGCTGGGGGTTTTGCGCTTGGTGCCGGTGTTCGCCGCCGGCATAAATGCGGAGCTTCTTTAGCTGCATCCGGCCCAGCTTGGTGTGCGGCAGCATACCCCGCACGGCTTTGCGGATGATGCGGTCGGGATGTCGTTCAGCCATGCGGCTGTAGGGCGTACTCCGCAAGCCACCGGGATAGCCGGTGTGGCGGTAATAGACCTTCTTTTCGGCCTTGTTGCCCGTGACTTTTACCTTGTCGGCATTAATCACGATGACGTGGTCTCCCACATCGGCATGTGGGGCGTATTCGGGCTTGCCCTTGCCGCGCAGCACTTGGGCGATTTCCGAAGCCAGCCGCCCTAGTATCTTATCAGTGGCATCAATCACAAACCACTGCCGCTTGATGTCGCCCGCTTTAGGGGCGTAGGTAATGTCGTTCATCGCCTCTTCTCAGATTATATAGAAATTATTTAACCTAAACCCTCTATCTGTGCTTGTCAAGGTTGGGCCACCCGCCGCTTGCGCCACCAGCGCCAAGTTAGCACGGCCCCTACCAAGCACAGAATCCCCACCAATAATCTATTGTATTGCGCGAGCAGTCCCGTGACCTGTTCCCAGTTTTCACCTACCAAAATTCCGGCGTAAAGCAGCAATCCATTCCAAACAGCCATACCGACCGCGCCGCAGAGCGCAACCGTCGGCCAAGGCATGCGGCCCAGACCAGCACCGATGGCGATGACCGACCGAATGCCGCTTAAAAATCGGTTGCCTAAAATGAGCGCGACACCGTAGCGACTGAGCCACCGCTCGGCTTGAGCCAGTTTCGCCGTGCCCCGACGGCCGGCGAAAAAGGCGCGTCCCCGGCTATAGCCCAGATAGTACATGACTAAAAAGCCGGCCATGCCCCCGACACAAGTAGCAAGAAAAACCGGCCATATATCCAAAAGGCCGCGCCCGACCAAATAGGCGCTGAACACCACCACCGTATCGCCGGGTATAGGTGGCACAATGTTTTCCAAAAAGGCGCTAAGCAGCAAGATGCCATACGCCCACAGTGGATCGACACCAGACAGGGCCGCGAGCAGGGAATCCAAATATTCTGCCATGCTTTAGAGTGCCAAAAGGGCCACAGCTTGGGCTTCCATGCCCTCCTCCCGTCCGACGAACCCCAAGCGCTCGGTCGTCGTAGCCTTGAGCGAAACCTGATTCACCTCTAGGCTCAAAGTCGCAGCTAGCGTCTGGCGCATCGCCGCTATGTGCGGCGCGAGCTTGGGCCGCTGGGCTGCGACGACGGCGTCGATGTGCAGGACCCGCGCCCCTCGTTCCGCAATCAAGGCACCGACCTGCTTGAGCAGCACCAAGCTCGATATGTCTTTGTATTGCGCGTCCGAGTCGGGGAAGAGCTGGCCGATATCTCCGGCCGCCAAGGCACCCAAGAGCGCGTCGATTATGGCATGAGTCAGCACGTCCGCGTCCGAGTGCCCCACCAGCCCCCGAGCAAAGGGTATGGTGACTCCGCCCAAAATTAGAGGCCGCCCCTCCTCCAAACGATGGACGTCGTAGCCCTGTCCTATGCGCAAGCCCATAGTAGGCACCTCCTCCCTTGCGCGTATTTGCCACTCGGCCCAAGCCAGATCCTCGGGCGTGGTCAGCTTGCGGTTGTCGGCCTCACCGGGCACGACGCAGACTGTGTGGCCCAGCCGCTCGACTAGCGCGGCGTCGTCGGTGGCCACTGCGTCGGTTCCGACCGCGTGGTATGCCCTCAGCAGCAACTCGCGATTAAATCCCTGTGGGGTTTGCGCCTGCCACAACCGCTCGCGGCGCGGCGTGCCAACGACCCGATCGTCCGCCACTTCCTTGATCGTCTCTACCACCGGCAAAGCAGGCAGCGCCGCTCCGTGCTCGCGGGTGGCGGCGACCACCCGCTCCAGTAGCCTCTCTGAAATAAACGGCCGCACGGCGTCGTGTACCAAAACCATATCGGCGCGGGTCTCCTGTAAGCCTCGATACACGGACGCGCTACGCTCAGCACCCCCGGGCACGAGAGCGGCGACTTTGGCAAAGCCCCCACTTTCACTCAATTGACTGCGGCAATAGTCCATATCCTCGCGCCGCACGACCAAGACGATATCGGTCACCAGCGGGCTCGCTTCGAGACGCGCGAGTACGTGCCAGAGCACGGGCCGGCCCCCTAACAGGAGGTACTGCTTGGGCCGGTCTGCTCCCATGCGCTGTCCCCGGCCAGCGGCCGGGACGATGGCGGTTATGCGTTCCACAGCGTCACACGATCATCATGGCATCGCCATAGCTATAAAAGCGATAGCCCCGCTCTATAGCCTCGCGGTAGGCGGCCAAAAGTCGTTCCCGACCGACAAAGGCCGCCACGAGCAACAACAGACTCGAGCGCGGCAAGTGAAAATTCGTCACCAACATATCGACCGCTTTGAATGCGTAGGGCGGATAGATAAATGCATCCGCAAGGCCCCCACGGGCACACACATTACCCTCGGCATCAACGCTCGACTCCAAGGTCCGAACCACGGTAGTTCCGACGGCGACGATGCGGCCACCGGCCGCACGACAACGCCTGAGCGCGTCCGCCACCGACTCGTCGATTTCGCAGTATTCAGGCTCAAGTACATGCTGGCGTGGGTCGGCGCAGCGCACCGGCTCGAACGTGCCCGGCCCCACGTGCAAAAGCACTTTTAGGACCGCCACGCCCTTGGCAGCAATCTCAGCGATTAACTGAGGGGTAAAGTGCAAGCCAGCCGTGGGCGCAGCAACAGCCCCCGGACGCGCCGCATAGACGGTCTGATAGCGCTCCTGGTCCGCAGCCTCGGGAGGACGCCGAATATAGGGCGGCAGCGGTATCTCCCCGATCTCTTCCAGCCGCGTCAGCACGTCTTCAACGGCAAAGCGCACGCGAAACCGCCCCGGTGCAACCTGTTCGACGATATGCGCTTCCACCGCTCCATCGCCAAACTCCAACCGCGTCTTGGGTTTTAAGCCCCGCCCAGGCCGCCCCATCGCCAGCCAATCGCCCGCAGTCAGCGGCCTGAGCAGTAGCAGTTCAACCCGCCCTCCGGTAGCGACTTTACGCCCTCTGAGCCGAGCCGGCACGACCTGTGTTTGATTCAATACTAGGGCGTCGCCGGGAGCAAGCTGATCGACGATAGCCCCAAAGTGCAGGTGCTGCAACGAGCCATCCGCCCGGTTCAAGAGCAACAGACGCGCTTGATCGCGCTCGAGCGTTGGGCGTTGGGCGATCAGGGCATCGGGCAGGTCAAAGTCGTAATCCACTAGTTGCATCGAGCAGTGCCCACCTATCCCCGCGACTGCGTAGGACGCCATCGCACATAGCGAAAGATGGTCCAGAGAATTTTGTATCCGGCCCGCAGCGTGCCGGTGAGCGTGCCGGTGATTTTGGAACTGCCGATGCGGCGGCGATAGCGCACGGGCACTTCGGCTGAGCGCAGGCCCAGCCGAGCGGCTTTGACCTGCATCTCCGCGGTCCAGCCAAAGTTGCGATCCTGCATCTCTAGCCGCATCAGCGCGTCGTAGCGCAAGGCGCGAAAAGGCCCCAAATCCGTAAAGGTAATGCCAAACAACAGTCGGATTAAGAAGGTGGCCAACCAGTTGCCAAAGCGGGCCTGCGGCAAAAGAGCACCTTTTTCTCGCTGACCCAAGACCCGCGAGCCAATAACCATATCGGCATCGTCTGCGATGATCGGTCTTACTATAGCCAGCATGTCCTCGGGGTAATCGCTGTAATCGCCGTCGAGAAAGACGACGATATCCGGGCCATCGAGATGGGCCATGCCCGTTAGACAGGCCTGACCGTAGCCACGGCGCGGCTCGCCAACGACGCAGGCCCCCAAGCAGCGGGCCACCTCGGCGGTGCGGTCGGCCGAGCCATTATCGACGACGATAACCTGCTGTGCGATATCGGGTATGTCTTGCAGCACCTTGCCGATGGCTTCTTCTTCATCGCAGGCGGGAATGACGACGGCAATGGCAGGCGGCGAGTCCATGCGCTGGCACCGCAGGTGAAGTGCTGTTTAGAGATTTTTCTCCAACCAGAGGAAGAATAGATCCTGCGCCTCGGGCACATTGTTGAGCAATGCCCAACCGTGGTCAGCCGAGTCTGTAAAAACGCGCAAATCCTTCGGCTCGGCTGTCCGGGCCTCTAGATTGCGAGCGAAATCGACATAGCTGAGAACGACTTCCCCGGCCTGAATTTGATCCTGATCGCCCACCATAAAGAGCATGGACCGCGGACCAAATGATTCGAGGCCGGTCCCGATGACTAACGGTTCTAGCGAAGTGGATCCCCACAGCCCAGGCGAGAGGGAGATGCTGGTTTTTATTAGCTCGGGGAAAACGCCCGAACATATATAGGCCACATTGCCTCCCGAGCCACTGCCCACGACCGCGATGCGGCTGACATCGATCTTGGACTGATTCTGCAGCCAGATTAGCGCGGCGTGGACATCGAGAAAGCTCCGTTCCAGGTCAATCAATTCCAAGGTCAGTCGGTCGTCGGGCAGTGGAGTCTCGCCGTGCCCGCGCATGTCGATGGCTAAGACCGCGTAGCCGCGCTCGAGCAAGGCCACGTACGTGTCGGTGTTGTTCAACCAGTCGGCTTTGTTCCCGCCTAGATCGTGCAGGAGGATCACCACTGGCAGCGATTCGCCGGCCTCGGTCGTGCCTAAAAGTGCGCTCACTTCGACACTGTCGATGGATGTGAAGCTAACGGCTGAAATGGGATAAACGCGACCCTCCCCTTCCGGTAGATCGGGGCCGACGATCTGCAACTCTTCTTCCGATTCGCTGCACCCCGCGATTCCAATAGCGAGCACCCAAATCCACCTACCCAGTACCTTGTTCATAAAAGCCATAATCCTCACCCAAAACGCGTTGCGAGCGCCCGCAATTGGCAACGCTCCTGATTTTCGTAAATCCTTGAATTTGAATAAACAATCTCCACCTCTAGCTGTCAACTTGATGCCTTGACGACAAAATTCTTTTGCCGTATGCTGCCGCCCTATGATCCGCGTCGAAAAACTCAGCCTTAGCTATCGCGGGGGCCTAGCCGCTTTGCGCTCCATTGATCTCCACATCAGCCCTCGGGAAGACATCGCCCTCATCGGTGCCAATGGTTCGGGCAAAACCACCCTCGCGCACTGCCTAAACGGACTACTACAGCCCCAAACGGGCCGGGTCCTCGTCGATGGCATGGACGCCAGCGACCCAACCCAACTCCGCGCCATCCGCCAGCTAGTCGGCATGGTCTCGCAAAACCCAGACGATCAGCTCGTCGCCACCACAGTCGCCGACGAATTGGCCTTTGGCTTAGAAAACTTAGCTCTAGCCAGCGATGCAATCCACCGCCGCGTCGAAGAAACACTCGCCGCTTTCGACCTCGATGCCTATCGCCACTATCCGCCGCACAAGCTCTCCGGCGGCGAGAAACAGCGCGTAGCTATTGCCGCAGTAGTGGCGATGCGACCGCGCTATCTCGTCTTGGACGAATCCACAGCCCTGCTCAACCCTAGCGAAAGACAGCAAGTAGCCGAGTTGCTTCAGCAACTGCGCACCGCATACGGCATCGCAACCATACTCATCACCCAGTCTCCAGAAGAAGCCGCTCGCGCCGACCGCGTCATCGTCCTCCACGCGGGTCGAGTTCATGCGGACGGCTCCCCTGCCGCCCTATTTGCCGACCCGCCCAAGCTCCGCGCTCTCGGCCTCGATCTACCCTTTGCAAGCACCCTCGCCGCTCACTTGTCGCTGGCTGAAACCCCCTTGGAGCTAGGTACCTTGTCCGACGCGCTGACCGCGTTAAAACCCCAGACATCCCTACCCCCTTGGACTCCGCCCACTCCGCCGCCACCCACCCCGAGCAAACTAGCGACCGAAGGGCTTACCTACCTCTACGACGAGCATTTGCCCACCCAGCGACGCGGCATTCGCGACATCACCATGGACGTCCCCACCGGCTCCGTCCTAGCCCTCGCGGGCACCAACGGCGCGGGCAAGACCACCCTCGCCCAGCATTTCAACGCTCTGCTCAAACCCTCGTGCGGCCGCGTACTCCTCGATGGCTGCGACATCGGCTCCTTGCCTCCGGCTCGCGTGCGCCAGCGCGTCGGCTTGGCCTTCCAATTTCCCGAACTCCAGCTCTTCGCCGAAACCGTGGATGAAGATGTAGCCTTTGGGCCGCGCAACCTCGGCTTTGCTCCCGAGCGCATCAATTGTCTAGTGGCTAGTGCGCTCGCCTTGGTAGGTATGCCGCTGGCAGAATTCGGGCCGCGCCAGCCCCTTTCGTTGAGCGGAGGCGAAAGGCGTCGCGTCGCGCTTGCTGGCGTCCTCGCCATGGACCCAGAGGTCTTGGTGCTCGACGAACCGACCGCCGGCCTCGATCCCCGGACTACGGCCAGCTTGTGCAAGCTCTTCGCCGAGCTAAGCAACCAAGGCCACACCCTCGTGCTAATCAGCCACGATATGGAGCTAGTCAGTCGCCTAGCCACCCACGTAGTGGTTCTGCGACAAGGCCGGATCGAGTTGCAAGGACCGACCCGCGCCGTGCTGGCCCATCCCGAATTCGAGTCTATCAGCGGGCTTGTGCCCCCGATGTCCGTGCAGTTGGCTCGCCGCCTGCGACAACGAGGCCTAACTCTAGCTGGCGATCCGTTGACTCTACGAGAAACCATCGACTGGCTCTCCCCACTCGTCGCCCTCTCCCATGTCTAAATTTTCTGCCGACTTGCTCGTCCGCCAAGGACGCCTCATCGACCCAGCCAACGGCACCGATGCCCTAGGAGATATCCTCATCCGCCAAGGGAAAATAGTCGAATCGGCCCCGATCCTCCAGACGCCTCCAGACGTGCCCATCCTGATGGCCACCGGCTTGGTCGTCGCCCCAGGTTTCATCGACATCCATACCCATCTCCGCGAACCGGGTTACGAACACAAGGAGACCATTCAGAGCGGCACCGCAGCGGCCGCGGCTGGCGGCATCTGCGCAGTGGCCGCCATGCCCAATACCAATCCTCCCCCGGACAGCAGCGACCATTTGCAGTTAGCGCTGGAGCGGGCGCAGACGGCCAACGTGCGCTACTATCCAATCGCCTGTGTGACTGTGGCCCGCCGAGGGAGCGGGTCGCTCGCCCCTCTTGAAGAATTGGCGAAATTGGGCGCGGTGGCCTTTTCCGACGACGGCGACCCGGTCGAAGACGAGGCCTTGATGCGCCGCGCCCTCGAAATCGCCCGCGACCTCGACCGGCCTATCTTCCCGCACGAAGAGGTCAAGTCTCTTACGGCGGGCGGCTGTATGCACGCAGGAGAAGTGGCAGCGCACCTCGGTGTCAAGGGGATGCCAGCCGCAGGTGAGGAGGAGATGGTCGCCCGCGATATAGAACTCGTCCGCCAGACCGGCGGCCCTTTGCACATCGCCCATATCAGCACGGCCGGCACCGCGCAATTGGTCCGGCGCGCCAAAGCCGACGGCCTACCCGTGACCTGCGAAGTACTACCCCATCACTTCGCACTCACCGACCGCGAGGTCGAGCGCCAAGGCACGGCCGCCAAGATGAGCCCGCCGCTGCGCGAGGCCGCCGATGTCGAGGCCATGCTCGCCGGGCTAGCCGACGGCACCATAGAGGTCATTGCGACCGACCACGCGCCGCATACAGCCGCGGAAAAAGCCCAACCCCTAACCCAAGCTCCCATGGGCATCGTCGGCCTAGAGACGGCCGTCGGCCTCACTTTGACCTACTTGGTGGATCGCGTTTTGCCCCTACACGAGGCCATCGCTTGCTGGACCTGCCACCCAGCGCGCATCTTGCGCCTACCCGGAGGCGTGCTGACCCCGGGGATGCCTGGGGATCTAACCCTCCTCGACATAACGCGCGAATGGGAGGTCGTCCCCGAGCACTTCCGCTCCAAATCGCGCAACACTCCCTTTGCCGGTTGCCGCCTAAAGGGCAAGGCCGTGGCCACCATCGTCGGCGGCCAGATCGTCTATAGCGAGTTGACTGCTTAATCGAGAGGCTTGAACGCGTCCGGCCAATGCTCAATTTCTGTGTCGGCCGGGCGCAACCACACGGCGACCACATCGAAGCGGCAGACCGCATCGGCCCCGGCGCGGTATTGGAGATAGTGCTGGGCGGCCCGCGTCAAACGCTGCCTCTTGACGCGATTCACCCTTTGTTCGGGGCGGCCCGCGCGCTGGCTGGCCTTTACCTCGACAAAGACCAATTCGCCCTGCTCTTCGGCCACCAAGTCGATCTCGCCGCCAGCAGCGCGATAGCGACGCTCCTGTATCCGATAGCCCCGTTCTTCCAGATAGGTCGCGGCCGCCGCTTCACCCTGCCGCCCGATATCCCCTAGCTTGTCGCGCTGCTCCCGATAGACCCCTCTCAGAGCCGTCAGTTCATCGGCGGCCAACTCGTCGGCGGCCTCTCTGACTAACTGTCCTAACTGTTCTAGCTCGGCGAGGTTGGCGCAGTCGTATATGCCCTCCTCAAAAGAGAGAAAAAGCTCCGAGCGCGGCTCGGCGACTCGTGCGGCCACCGGACCGAAACTGCGGCGGTGCAGCGGGCAAGGGCCATGAACATCAAGCGCGGCTAAGTGCGCGGCACTGCCGTAGCCTTTGTGCGCGGCAAACCCGTATTCGGGATAGCGGACGTCGCATTCGCACATCAGGCGGTCGCGGTGTACTTTGGCCACGATTGAGGCCGCAGCAACCGACAGCGAACGGGCGTCTCCGTCGATGATGGCTTGCTCGGGATAGGGACTGCGCGCCGGCAGGTGCCCGTCGATCAGCACCCGGTCGGGCGGAATGGGCAAATTCTCCAGCGCCAAGCGCATGGCCTTGAGCGAGGCCTGCAGGATGTTCAACTGGTCGATCTCCTCGGCCTCTATCTGCCCGATTCCCACGGCTATAGCCTTGGCCGCAATTTCTTCGTATAGAGCCTCGCGCTGGGTCCGCGACAGCTTCTTGGAATCGTCGATCTTGGCGATGGCACAATCTGGCGACAAGACGACCGCGGCGGCCACCACAGGCCCCGCCAAACAACCGCGCCCCGCCTCATCGACACCAGCTACTCGATGCACCCCTTGTGCCCAAAAATGCCGTTCAAAGTGCAAGAGCCGCTCTCGCCGTTGGGACTCAGCCTGCTCCCGCGCATCGCGCCGCCGCCGCTCGACCACCAAGCGCCGGACGCCAACGCGGCGATCTTTTTCGAGCAAGGCCCAGCCCGGATCGCCGCTTTCCCACTCCGCTACCTGTGCGCGTATCTGAGCAATCGTCATTCCGGCAAGTTCGGCCGCGGCGTCCCGCTCGCAGGAACGGTTCATACCGGCAGGCGTCTCATCTATTGACATTAGGTATCGACCTAGTATATTTGCGAAAAGTTACCAAGAGGAGCCTTAACATGAAGCGCTACACGGCGTTAGTTGCCTGTTTTTGCCTCGTTTTGCAACCCGTCATGGCCCTCGCAGAGACGGAACCGGCGCCTATCGCCGGAGCAGATACCCGCCTCTATCTGGCCGATGGCAGCTTAGTGGAAGGCAATCTAATAGAAAAGGACCAAGATCTGGTCATCATGCGCGTCAACGACAAGATCTTCACTTTCGACAAGACCGAAATCGACAAGATCATCACCCTCGAATCGCTGGGTGGGGGTGCCCAGACGGTCTCGGTGACCGAGTTTCCCTACATCAGTTTTCTCGGGGGAGCCCTTGCCTTCGGCCTGCTCTCTTGGCTGCAATTCGACCGGGCTTCCGACAACGAAGCCGAAGCGGCCCTCAACCGCGAACACGGCCAAGAATCCCGCGCCCAAAAGCTCGACGACAAAGCCGATCTCGCCCGCCTCTATGGCTGGTCCACCGCGGCGCTCGCCGTCGGCAGCTTCGGGGTGGCCCTGATCCCGCGCAAAACCACCCGCCGCATCTTTCCCGAGCTCAGTTTCCACCACGGCGAGCCGCGCGTCGGCGTATCCTACGTCTATTCGTTCTGAGCGCCTTCCACATCCCGCAAGTGCTGCACCAAAGCCTCTAGCCCGAGCACGTAGCTAAAACTGCCAAACCCAGCGACTTGCCCCAGACAGACGGGCGCGATAACTGAGTGCTGGCGAAACGATTCCCGGGCGTGGACATTGGACAGATGCACCTCGACGGTCGGCAACCCCTTGGCCGCCACGGCGTCGCGCAAGGCCAAGCTATAGTGGGTAAAGGCCCCTGGATTGAACACCAAACCCTGCTCTTGGGCTTGGTGCAAAGCGTCGATTAGCGCGCCCTCGCTATTGGATTGGCGACAGCGCACCTGCACCCCGAGCCGCTGTGCGTGGTCGGCGATCAACGCGTCGATCGCCGCCAAAGTCTCCCGACCATACACCTCGGGCTCGCGCGTGCCCAGCAAGTTGAGATTAGGTCCGTGTAGGACTAGGATACTAGTCAAATTGACCTCCACAGTTTCGCGCTACCACGCAGATCCACGCTTCTTTTGTCAAGATTGTATCGACCTCTAATTTAGCTTCTGTGACCCAACGGCAAAAAGCCGCTTCTTCCCGCGCCAGCAAACCCGAAAACGCAATCCGTCCGTCCGCTGCCAATAAGCCGCGCAAAGGGGCTAACAGAGGTCGCAGCACGTGGCTTTGGATATTGGCCAAGACCATGTCAAAGGGTGTTTCCACGACGGCCTCCACCCCTCCCAGCCGAACCTTGACCTGCTCAGAGCCAATGCGGTTGTGCGCCAAGTTTTCCCGCGCATTGGCCACGGCCTGCTCGTCGATATCCACGGCGAGCACCGGTCCGGCCCCCAACAGCGCGGCGGCAATGCTGAGAATGCCGCTACCCGTCCCCAAGTCCAGACAGCGCATTCCGGGGCGCAGACAGCGCTCCAATGCCTGCAAGCAAAGCTGGGTCGATTCGTGCCCACCCGTGCCAAAGGCCATTTTGGGGTCTATGCACACGGCGATTTGGCCCTCGGCTATCTCGACCGGAATCCACGAAGGATGGACGACGATCCGCTCGGTGGCCCACACCGGCGCAAAGAACCGCCGCCACTCAGCCTCCCAATCCTGCTCCTCTACGCATTCGGTGCCTATCGGCGACGCCAAACCGAGCGCGGCGAGCCTACGCGTCAACTCGCGCCGAATCCCAGCCAAATCGCGCACAGGCTCGGCTGCAAAATACGCGCTCAACTGCGTCCACTCCCCCACTTCCTCAGCCTGCAGGCCGCAGCTACCCAACTCGTACGCCCACACACTCACATCCTCGGCACAGGCCGCAGGCACCGCTAGCCGCAAGCAGTGCCAAGACCGATCACTCACTGGCCTCCAGGCGGCGCAACTCGGCGACGAGCCCCTCGCCGATTGCGGCGAAAAGCGAATCAGGCTCAGCCCGTCCTTCATCCCCGCTCTGACGAATTGCAGCCGAGAGAGGTAACTCACCCAAGAAGGGCAACCCCAACCGTTCCGCAGCTTCGGCTCCCCCTCCGCAGCCGAAAATCTCGTGGCGCTGGCCGCATTGGCTACACAGGTAATAGCTCATGTTTTCGACGATCCCGAGGATATCTACCTCGACCTTGGAAAACATGGCAATGCCACGCTCCACATCCTCCAGCGCCACGCTCTGCGGAGTGGTCACGATCAAGGCACCGGACAGGGCCACGGCCTGACTCAAGGTAAGCGGCACATCCCCAGTACCAGGTGGCAGATCGATTAATAAATAGTCGAGCGGCCCCCACTCTACTTGATGCAAAAACTGCTGCAATGCCCGAGCCAAAAGCGGCCCCCGCCAAACTACAGGCGCGTCCTCACCGGCGATAAAACCAATCGACATCAGGGCAACCCCGGCCTTGTACACCGGGCGCATGGTGCCCTCCTGCCCGGTTGCGGGCTGCTGCCTGATACCCATCATCAAGGGAATGCTCGGGCCGTAGATGTCGGCGTCAAGCAGGCCGACGCGAGCCCCTTGGGCCGCCAGACTCACGGCCAAGTTGATACTTACAGTCGATTTGCCCACGCCGCCCTTGGCACTGGCAATGGCGACGGTATGGCGCACTTGGGCTAAGGACTTCGGCGAGCTCAGTCGAGCCGGGTCGATTCGGGGAACGGACAAGGGTACCTACTCTTAGGAGCCGAAGGCCTTGCACACTTTGGCGAAGAAACTCTCGCCCTCTAGGGCCACGCGCTCATTTTCGAGCTCAGCTAGCTCGGTGAATAGTTCGCGCTCTCGTCGGCTGAGGCCCTCGGGAGTCCACAAGACGACCTCGACTAGCTGGTCGCCGACACCGCGGCCGTTGACGTCCGGAATGCCCCGACCACCCATGCGGAAGACGCGCCCTGATTGGGTACCAGCGGGGATTTTCAACAGGGCCTTGCCGGACAAGGTTGGGACCTCTACTTCCGCGCCTAGTGCAGCTTGGGCAAACCCCAAGGGCAATCGGTAGATCACGTGGTTGCCATCGCGGATAAAATAGTCGTGCTCTTTTTCTTCTATAAAAACCAAGCAATCTCCGGCCGGCCCCCCGCGCGGCCCAACTTCGCCTTGGCCGCGCAATGGAATGTAGTTGCCTTCTTGGACGCCAGCGGGAATGCGCACCGTCAGAGTCGCTTGGCCGCGTTCGCGGCCCTCGCCCCGGCACTCTGGACAGGGATTGGACACAATATACCCCTCCCCTTCGCAGGTCGGACACGTCACCACGGTCATTGATGGGCCAAAGAGGGTACGCGCCATCTGTTGCACTTGGCCCTGCCCACCGCAAGTACCGCAGACCTTGCGGTCCGCTCCACTAGCCGCACCGGTTCCATCGCAGCTTTTGCAGCGCTGCAAGCGCGTCAAGGCAATGTTCTTTTCCACGCCCGTGGCGATCTCCTCTAGCGTCAAGGCCACTTTGATCTTCAAGTCGCGGCCCTTTGGCTTCACCGATCCCCCTCGCGACCGCCGACTCCCGCCGAAGAAGCTCTCGAAAATATCGCCGAAAATGTCTTGGAAATCGCCCGCGTGCGTAAAATCCGACCACTGAAAGCCGCCGCGACCGAAATTGCTCTCAACGGCGGCGTGCCCATAGCGATCGTACGCGGCCTTCTTCTCGGGGTCCGAAAGCACTTCGTATGCTTCGGATGCCTCCTTGAATTGCTCCTCGGCCGCGGCGTCTCCAGGATTGCGATCTGGATGGTACTTCAGCGCCTTCTTGCGGTACGCCCCTTTGATCGCGCTATCGCTGGCGTCCCGCTCAAGGCCCAGTACTTCGTAATAGTCCCTTTTGGACATTCAGTTCCTCAGCTCTCCGCGCTCGCCTTACTGACGACGACGCGCGCGTAACGGACTACCTTGTCGTTGAGTTTGTAGCCCTTCTCCATCTCCTCAATGACCGTACCGGGAGCGTGCTCGTCGTCTGGGACTTCGGCTAGAGCCTCGTGGACTTCGGGGTCAAAAGACTGACCCAGCGCCTCGATCTCGGCTAGTCCGTAGCCTTGGAGAACGTCGTTGAACTGGCCACAGATCAATTCGACGCCCTGCTTGAGCAACTCGGCTTCTTGGGTCTCCTGACGAAGGGCGCGACGCAAGTTGTCCAAGATGGGCGCGACTTGCAACAAGATATCGCGCAAGATTTCATCCCGCGTTTCCGCGCGCATCCGCACCGTGCGCTTGCGGTAGTTATCCAACTCGGCGACCGCCCGCACATAGCGGTCGTAATTAGCCGCCGCCTCGGCGCGAGCCGCCTCAAGTTCGGCCAGCCCATCGGCCTCATCGGCCGCTTCGTCCTGTGATTCTGCTGCTGTTTCCTGCGACTCCGCCGCTGCTTCTTTTTCCGCCTCGGTCGCTGCTTGTTCGCATGGCTCCGCCGCTTCGTCCTGCGACTCGACGGAACCCTCCGCGCTCGCCTCGTCCACTGCGACGTGGTCCTGAGTTTCGCGCTCGCTCATCGACACTCCTTACTCTTAACTGTGAATAGATTGGGACAAAAATTCGTTAGCAGATCAGATTTGCCGCTCGGGAGGCCGCGCAATTGACCAAGTTCACCAAGGATCTATAGGGCATGCGCGTCGGGCCAATTACGCCGATTACACCCATTACGCCTTTGGCTCCGGTAACCTCGTAGCTGGCCGTCACCATACTGCATCGCCCCATCGCCTGTGGCCGATGCTCGGAACCAATGGTGATGACCACGCCGTGCCGCTCGCTCATAAGCTGAGCGAGAATATCCTTTTTCTCCACTAAATCGACCAAACCAGCCACGTGGCTCGGGTCGTCAAATTCGGGCTTTAGGCAGAGATTGCGGGTCCCCGAGACGTGGAGATCGGCACCGCGCGTAATAGCCAAACCTTCGATCTGACCTATGACGGCCTCCACCACTGGCTGCGGGACTGGCCCTAACTCGACCATTCGCGCCTCGACCGCGTTTTGAATTTCAGCCATCGTCAACCCGTGCAAGCGCTCGTTAAAAAGCCGACTCAGGGCCTCTAAATCGCGCTGCGACACCGCGCAATCGACCTCGATCATCAAGCTCTTTGTCAGGCCTCCACGGATCGTGACGACGAGCAACAAGCGGCGCTGTCCCAAGTGCCAAAGCTCCAGCTTGTGAAAGATGCCCTGATTGAAGCGCGGGGCCAAAACCAACCCGAGTTGGTCCGACAAGTCGCCGATAGTCCTCGCCAGTTGATGCAGAATCTCCTCGTAATCGCCCTCCTGTTGTGCGGCCTCTAGCTGCTGTCGCAGGGTGATCTCAGCCTCGTCCGAGCCAATGTCTGCCGTTGCCATGCAGCGCTGCACGTAGAATCGGTAGCCCTTTTCAGAGGGAATGCGGCCCGCTGAGACATGGGGCTGGGAAACGTAGCCCTTTTCCTCTAGGGAGGCTAAGGCATTGCGTATGGTAGCCGAACTGACGCCTAGATCTTCGCGCTGGTTCAACGTCTGTGAGCCAACTGGAGCACCAAGGGCAACGTGGGCTTTGACCAAGGCAAGCAGAACTTGGATTTCGCGTTTGGATAGTGGGCTAGTGGCCATGGACGGAAAGAATCCCCAGCGGCATAAACGCCAGATAGATACTGAGGGTCTGAGATATAATAAAAGCCGCCGATTGCTTGTCAAGACTCGCTGCCCAGCTTGCTTGACAGCCGATTTACAGAATCGTACTATTGAGTCTTTGTTTTTTCTAACCACCTTAAAGCTGTTCGACGCGAGAAAGGACCGCACTCTCATGGCCAAAGCCAAGGCGAAAGCCAAAAGCAAAAGCAAACCGAAAGCCAAAAGCAAACCGAAGTCGGCCCAAGCCAGCGCCATCGACACCGCGCTGGCTTTAGCACGCCAACACGACGCGCAGATGGTCGATTTCAAGTTCGTCGATCTGCCCGGTACCTGGCAGCACTTCACCA
>JAJDUT010000123.1 GCA_022826515.1 Candidatus Latescibacterota bacterium | reverse complement strand
ATCTGTCTCGACGCGGATATCACGGCTTACTTCCGGGCGACAGGCAAAGGCTGGCAGACGCGGCTTAACGATACGTTGCGCCGGGCGGTATTTGGCGACCCCTAACATTTAGAAGACAAAGGCTTCTTCAACCTGCCGCTGCGCCTCTTTTTGGTCCGGTTGGCTTGGTGCCCACACACTTTCGCGCGAAAACTCGAATTCTTCCAGCCATGCCAAGTCAATGTCCCTCGATTGCCGAAATCGCCTCTTCCACCGTCCGCCGCCCCTCGCTCCGCACTCCAATCTCGGCATACGCAGCGCGTGCCTGTTGCAGCGCCTCCAGCGCTTGCGCCCGCTCGCCTTTCTTGCGATACACCAACCCGATATTGCCCAAACTCTGCGCCTCTCCCTGCCGATGCCCGATCAACTGGAAAACGTGCAGGGCATCGCCAAATGCCTTGAGCGCCTCGTCCAAGCGGCCTTGCTCGAAGTAGATGTTGCCTATATTGCTCAGTTGCGCGGCCTCGCCTTGGCGGTTGCCCGCTTGCGTGAAAACGTGCAGGGCGTTCTCAAAGGAGGCGAGCGCCTCGTCGATTTTGCCCTGGCGGAAGTGGAGGTGGCCGATGTAGTCGAGTTGGGTCGCCCCCTCGGCGTAGAGATCGAATTCGCGGTACAGCGCCAAAGCCGCGCGATGAGCTTTTATCGCCTCGTCTAGCTGACCCTGTTTCTGCAGCACCTGACCGATCTTACTCGACTGGACAGCTCGGCCACGCGGATGGCCGTGGGCGACGTAGATCTCCAGCGCCGCTTCAAAGGCGGACAGCGCCGAATCCAAACGACCCTGGTACAGATGCACATCGCCAATGTGATCCAATCCCTGCGCCCGCTTGCCTGGGTGGCTATCATACCGCCGGTAGAGCGCAAGCGCCGCTTGGTACGCGGACAGCGCCGAATCCAAACGGCCCTGCTGAAAAAAAATGCGCGCCATGCGATCGCGCGTCTCGGCTTGGCCATCCACCTTTTCTTGCGCCCGATGTATAGAAAGCGCCACGCGGTAGGCGACCAACGCGGCCTCTAGATCGTCCTGCTGCTGGTAAATCTGTCCGATTCGCACTAGCTGGGTGGCGCGGGCCGCGTCGTCGGCTAGGCGTTCGAGGACGGCCAGTCCGGCGGAAAAGTAAAAGTGCGCCGAATCGAGCCGGCCCTCGTCTAGGTGGATGTTGCCGATATTCGTCAGACCGCCAGCTTGGCCGCGCAGATACTCCTCGTCTCGGTAGAGTTCCAGCGCCTCCGCAAAAGCCAACCGCGCCGAATCCGCCTCGCCCCGGACAAAGTAAACCGTACCGAGGCGGTCGAGATCCCGCGCCAGTCCGAGTTGATCGCCAATCCGCCGATGCCCATCCCGCGCCTGTTTTAGGAAGCCAAGCGCCTGCTCTGGATCGCCCTGCATGAAATAGGCCGCGCCCAGATCGCCAAGCGCTTGAGCCTCGCCAGCGGCAAAACCGCTCTGCCGGTACAGCGCCACCGCGCTTTGGTAGGATACCAACGCCGAGTCGAGACGCCCTAGACGCTGATGGGCTTGGCCCAGATTGCCCAACAAAGCGGCTCGAACATCTTCTCGTGTCGCCGAAAGTCCCAGTCCCTTTGCCAGCATCTCCCCCGCCCTTTCATATTCGCCATCGCACAGCAGCGCGACCCCCGCATTGAGCCAGACTGCCGGAGACGGTCGCCGCGCCGCAGCCTGCAAATAGCTCTCAGCCGCAGCACCGCAGCGACCCGCGCTGAGGTGTTCTTCACCCGCGTCAAAGTGCGCCCGCGCCGCAGCCGCCTCTTCGCCCTCTGCCGCAAAATCGACCCGCACCGCCTTCAGCACCACCAGTCCATGCGGGCTCTCGTAGAAGACGAGCGGCGCATCTGTGGATTCGCAGGACGCGAACAGCGCAAATAGCAGCAGAACGCGATAGATAACTGTAGCAGTAGTTCGTCGGAAGTCCCGATTTGATGAAGACACGGCTAGCCGCGTCTTCCTACTCGGCCTCGTCTTGCAGACTCAATACCGGCCGATCGTCAAAATGCACCACTCCAAAACGCTGGGGCACATGGAATTGCGGCTTGGGCGTCAGAGTATTGGACCAAGTGATGTACTGCAGATTAATCGCGCCGCCCGTGCGGTACAGGTTGAGACGCCACACATCGCCAGCGGTCGGGGGCAAACTGGGGGCGTATGGATCGAAAACGGCAAAGGGCAGGGCGACCTCAGCAGTCCAGAGCGTATCCTGATCCGTCTCTTGATTGAGGGTGCCTTGGATGTCGATGGCCACCTGCACGCCCTCGCCGTTCCATGCGGACGAACGATCGGCGTGCGGCGAGCGGTCCAGAATCGTGCCCAAGGCATTGAATTCAAAATTGAAATAGCTGGTGACTTGGCTGGTGTCTGGGGCGATGAACACTTCGACGCAATCGTCGCGCGACACCGGACTGTCGCGCTCGGTCAAGGTAGCTGAAATGTGCGGGTCGTGCGCAGTGAAGGCGACGTACAGATGCACATCGTCCCACAGCAAGCGGGCTTCGGTGCGATCCCTGGCACCTTCAGTCCACCAAGGGAAGACGAACTGGTCGATGACTTGAGCGGCCTCCCAGGAAGGCTCGTCGAGGCGACTGTCCACGGCGATAGGCCCAGCGGCGCGGAGGATGGTGTGGTGCGGCAGCGCATCTTCAGCGGGAGCAGCAGAAGCGGTCAGGACTAGACAGAGAGTGGCGATGAAATAGCGCATGAAGTTTCCTATCGATCGCTTCAGAAGCCGCTCAGATTTCTTCCTCTTCGGTGGCCAAAACGACCTTGTCGACGTCGAGCCGCTTGGCAATCTCCATGACCTCGAGCACAAGACCGTGCCGGGTCTTCTTGTCCGTGCGAATGATCAACGTCAAACTGCGGGTCGTCTCTTTCTCGCGGGCGAGCACGGTCGGAAGTTTTGCCATGCTCACTAGCTGGCGATTGAGCTCCATTGCACCCGACTTGTCGATCGAGGCCACCAATTTCTTTTCTTCGACGATGGTAGCTTGACGGGCCTGGGGCAACTCCACCTGCAGACTGTAGGGCTGCTTGAAAACCGTGGTGACCATGAAGAAAATGAGCAGCAGAAAAACGCAGTCGATTAGCGGCGTCAGATTGAGATTTTCATCCTCTAGGTCTTCCAATATGGAGGTCCGCTGCTGCACCACTAGGGAGCCTCCTCTTTGGCGAAAGCTATACCCGCGACATCGGCCGCTTTGGCCGCATCCACCACTAAGACCACGTACTCCTGGGCAACATCGACGTGCCCCTGTATGATGATATTATCGTTGTTGGCCTCTTTCATGGCCCGCTTGATCCGCTCGACCAGAGCCTCTGGCACCACGTCCTCGCCGCTGATCTGGATGCGGCCTTGGGCGTCGATGAGGATATTGATGTCTTTCTTCTCCTGCTGTTCCGTCGCCTCGCTCTGGGCCGGAAGGTCCACGTCTAGCCCCTTGGAGTGGATGAAGACGGTAGTGACCATGAAGAAAATGAGCAGCAGAAAAACGCAGTCGATCAGCGGCGTCAGATCTGGACCTTCGTCCCTGGTCAGGCTTTCCCGTTTGCGGCTCAGCACGAGGGCCATTAGCCGGCTGCCTCCTCGTCCAATTGATCTTGGCCGACCATCAGCAAGGTGTTGACGAACGCCAGCCCATAGACTTCGAGACGGCTGCGATGGTGTTCGGCGCGCCGGGCCAGCGAGCGGTAGGCCACGATGGTGGGGATGGCAATCGCCAGCCCCGTGGCCGTGGTGACTAGGGCCTGCGAAATGCCGCTGGCCACCACCTTGGGATCGCCCGTACCGGCCACGGCAATGGCCTTGAAGGAGGTGATCATGCCGAGGATGGTGCCGAACAGGCCCAGCAACGGCGCGATGTTGCCGATGGTATTGAGCACCACCAAGTAGCGACTTAGATAGACCTTGCCGGCTTCGTCCGTCTCCAGCACGAGCTCGTCCTTGAGGTCGGAAAGTTCCTTTTGCTCGAGCAGAAAGCGGGAGAGGTCTCCGGCACCGGCCTGTCCGGCCAAGCGGGCTAGGCGCTCGTTGGTCGGACGGAATTCGCGGCGTTCGAGCATGAGGGTGTCAAAGCGCTTGAGCAAGGAGGCAAAAATAAAACACAGCGGACCTTTGTGGTCGGCGCAGTACTGGGCAGCGGCTTCTTGCCCTCGATCCGCTAAGGCTCTTTCCGCCTCTTCGAGAGTCTGTTGGGCGGCCTGCTCGTCGGGAATGCGGCTGAGCACCCAGACCCTTTCTAAGATGAATGCCAGTGAGAGGACGGCGCACAGTCCCAAGGGAATCATCAGGATGCCACCGGCTAACAGAGTTTCCATAACGAATGCCTCCCGCAATGAGTTGGTGCGGCTCGTTGGACTCGAATAGGACGCGCAGGGCCGTAATATACTTTACCGCTAGCAACATGCCAAAGAAACATCTGCCCCGTTTTTCTACTGCTAGCGCAAAAAGCCCGCTTTCAAACCGCATGGAGAAATACTTGCAACCGCATTTGCCTTTTCTTACCGTTTGGACTAATCCGCAAAATTTGGTGTGCTGGCGTGCTCTTTCTCGTTGAGAGGTACTATGACACCTCTGCTCATTGTAAGCACTCTGCTGGGGCTAGTAGTAGGTTCGTACTTTGTACCGACCCCAGACGAAATACAAGCTTCTTTCAAGCAGGCGCAGAAATTCTATGCCGCCGAGGACTACGAGCAAGCCATCGCAACCTACGAGCGCATCAATGCCATTGAAAGTCCGCTGCTCTACACCGCGGAGATTGAGGTCGCGGTCGGCGAGGTTACGGCCCCAATCAAAGAAATCGCCCTCTACCAGACGGGTAATAGCTATTTCAAGCGC
The DNA here is from genome assembly GCA_022826515.1 of Candidatus Latescibacterota bacterium. The sequence goes on along the minus strand of JAJDUT010000123.1, from coordinate 131,299 downwards.
GCCCAAGAATCCCAGCGCCGCGCCGCCTATGAGCGCAACTCCGAACGCCAGCGCCAACTCGCCGAACGGACAGCGACCGACTTCGTAGAAGCGGCCGCCTATTTCCGCAAGACCGAAGCCCAGACTACTTCCCCACAGATGCGGGAATTGGCCCGCAACCGGCTGGTCAACTGCCTTTATGAAAGCGGCGAGTACCAGCGCACCATCGAAGAAGGCCGAGCCCTGCTGCAGAAATATCCCGCCAGCCAATACCTCGATAACGCCCTCTACAATATCGGCTGGGCCTATTTTAAATTGGGGCAGTACCGGGAAAGCATCACCGCCTTTGAGGAACTGGTGCAGCACGCTCCCAAAGGGTACCGCGCAGACCGAGCACTTTTCCAAATCGGCGAAGCCTACTTTCTGCAGCAGCACTACGATCAGGCCACTTCTTGGTACCAGGAGGTAGTAACCCGCCAAGACATCGAGCACCTCAGCGAGCGCGACCTGCTGAAGATGCGGCGCGAGAAAATAGCCGGCCTAGTGGACGAGACCGCGCTAGAACTGGCGGCCAAAGCCCAGATCAAAGTAGGCGATTGTCGCGCCCAAAGTGGGGATCTTGCCGGTGCCGGTGCTGCCTATAGTAAGGTTATAACCGCCTTCGCCCAGGAACAAAAACTGGTGGCCGAGGCCTACATCCGCCTAGCCGATATGTACACCCAAGGCGGCGATGACCAAGCAGCGGTGCGCACCTATCGCGAGGCCATTGACGGTAGCCGCAACCGCATTTTTCAGGCCAGCATGCAATCCCTGTTGGCCGAGCACTACTACGGCATTGGCAACTATCAGCGCGCCATCGCCGAATACCAACTCTACCTAGATGCGTACGGAGATGTAGCCAAAGCCGCTGGTCTGGCGGCACCTTGGGCCCTTTACAAAATTGGGCGGGCCCATTACGAGCAGGCTGAACTCCAGCGCGAAGCCGCGAACGACGAGGCCCGCTTGGCCTACGCACAGGCGATCTCCACGTATGAACGCATTGCCGCCGACTATCCCAGCAGCGAACTAGGCCTAGCGGCTACCCCGTTTAATATCGCCCTGTGCAACCAGATGCTCGGCACCTTGGGCAGTGCTGAGCACACGGCCCAAGCGCTGGAGCGCTACCAAGAGATCGTCGCCGCCGACCAAGACCCAGACTACGTGCGCAGTGCTCTTTTCCAACTGGGCCGCATCCACTACCAGCAAGAAGACTTCAAGCAGGCCATCGCCGCTTACGAGTCCATCCTGCAAAAATACTCCGAGGCCCCGCAGCTCCAGGGGGCCTATTTCGAACTGGCTCTGTGCTACCGAGATTTGGGCCAGCCCGGCAAGGCAGTAGAGCTATTCCGACAGCTTGACCGCACTGCAAATTTGTTTCCCAAGGCCATGCTCGAAGCGAGCAACCTGCTGGCGGCGGCGGGCGATTTCTCGGGGGCGTTGGAGGCGCTGGAGGCGGGCTTGGAGACCAGTACAGATAAAAGCGAACAGGCTCGTCTCCACTACATGAAAGGGCGCACCCTGATCGAAACGGAGGCATTTGTCGCTGCGGTGGAGGCCTTGGGACGCACCATCGAACTGGCCGACGACGAAGAGGTGCGCCTAGGTGCCCTCTACGGCCGCGGCGTAAGCCTACTCAAACTAAAACGCTACCAGGAGGCGACAGCCGACCTGAAGATGCTGCTGCACAGCGACAACGAGGAGTTGGCGAGAGCGGCCCAGCGCATGCTTGGTCTAGCCCACCTCGAATTAGGTCAGCAGGAAGAAGCCATCGGGGACTACCAAGCCCTAGTAGCGGCAGCGACCGATTCAGTCGAACGCGCCGAACACCTAGTGGTGCTGGCCGAACTTCACTACAACCTAGCAGAATTCGACCAAGTCGAGGCCCTATGCCAGCGAATTCTCTCCTTGGACTTGCCCGCCGTGCGCGGTGAGCAACCCTATTCCCTGCAAGAGAAAGCCTATTTCCTAATGGGCGACGCCCACGGCTCACGGGGCGACGCCCAAGCGCTAATCAACACCTACCAAAAGGCCCTGTCCCACTACCCAGACTCCTATTATTCGGCCGATATGCGCTTTGCTGTAGGACAGACCCTATTCGAGCGGGAAGATCTCGCGGGAACCGTGCAAGTGCTCGAAACCTATCTGCAGAAGACCCCTAGTCATCGCAACCGCCCCTACGCCCTCTACTATCTGGGATACGCCCATTTCAACCTGACTCAGTTTGAGCAGGCCGCGGCGGCCTTTGCCGACCTAGCCAGCGCCTATCCCCAAAGCGAACTAGCACCCGACGCACTGTTCCGGGCTGGGGAGGCCCATTACAACTTGGGACAATTCGAGACGGCGCAAGGGCATTACCAGCAATTGCTCGAAGTGCACCCGCGATCGGATCTGGCCGACGATGCCCTCTACAATCTGGCCTGGTCCCATCTCAATATGGAACGGGTACCCCAAGCCATCGCCGCCTTCCAAAGCATGGTTTCCGACTACCCCGGCAGCGCTCTGGCGGCCAATGCTCAGTTCACCATCGGCGACTTTTACTACAACGAGAAGGAATACGACCAAGCCCTGCAGGCCTACCAAGAAGTCCTCCGCCGCTTTCCCAGCAGTCCGGTAGCGCAAAAGGTTCCCGAATTAATAGATGACCTGCGCGAAGTAGTAGCCTACCTGCGCTACGCCGAAGTCGAGGAGATCTTTGCCCAAGCCCTTGAGGAGCAAGACCCAGCCCAGTTCCGCCGGGCAGCAGCCGGCTTTGCGGAAATCGCGCGCGACTATCCCGGCACCGAAAGCGAGATTGGAGCGCTGAGCAATATGGGGGTCTGCTACGAGTCTTTGGGGCAGTGGAAGGACGCGGTGCAGGCTTACGATCAGGTCCTCGATCGCCTAGCCGACGAACAGGCCGAAGCCCATCGCTTTGCCCGCATGCACAAAGAGTGGATCGAAACCAACCGCTTATAGGAGTACCATGGCCGCTCAAATCGATGCCAAACGCTTCGCCACGCCGACGGACGCACTCCGCTTGGAGGAACTACTGCGCCGACAGCGCGGAGTGCTCTACCGGGCGCTAGCGGTGGCTATTGTTCTGTTGGCCATACCTGTAATCTACCTAGCGACTAGGGAAGAAGAAAAAAAAGCGCCCAAACCCCCACTGATGCACCTAGTGGTGCGCAAGCCGCGCCTGACCAAAGCCTTTGAGTTTGAGAAACAGCAAATCCCCAAACGGCAGATGACCCGCCAGGTGCGGGCGGCCAAGCCGCAAATCACCCGCAAACCCCAGATTCGCCTCCCCGACCTAGTCGGCAAGATCAAGACCTTTCGCTTCGGCGTTGCCAGCGGTGCTGATCTAGGCTTGGAAGTGGTCCAGCCCGAAGTACAGCGCGTCGCCATCAAGAGCCCCAAAGAGCCGGAGAAGCGCATCAGCATGCAGGAAGAATTCCTCGACTTGGAAGCGCTGGATATCGGCCGCTATAAGGGATTGGTGGTCCAGGATCCGGCCGACAAACAGAACATTACCGGCTTTGTTTACCTAGCCCTAGCCTGGGGCAACGACTTCAAACCATCAACCCAGCGGGCCATCTTCGAGCTGGTCGAAGCGATTAATGGATTTACCCAGATTCGGGCCGAAGTAGATGACCATCTCTTCCTCGATTCGCGCGCTATCTTCCGGGCACCCTTCGTGTACATCTCCGTCGATCAAGCCTTTGAACCCACCCAGCAGGAGATCGCCAATCTAGGGGCCTATTTGCGGCAGGGCGGCTTTGTCATGGTCGAAGCCATGGGCGAGTTGGGCCGGGACGCCGCCACCGAGTACACCCCAGCCGAAGCCTCGCTGCGGGAAATGCTCAAGGCTTCGCTCGGACGGGATGCGCGCTTCAAGGTCATCCCCAACGATCACCCCATATACCACAGCTTTTACGACTTCGACGATGGCCCACCGCCAAAGCGGACTCAGGAAAGGCTTGTGCACAGCCGCGACTTTCATCCCGAGGTGCCCTTTCTCGAAGGCATTTCTCTGGGAGATCGACTAGTGGCGATCTTCACGACCAAGGAATATGGACGCGCTTGGGAAAAGGAATTCCGCAACGAGCCACAGCTACAAATGGGCGTCAACCTAGTGGTGTTCGCCCTGACTCAGCAAGGCTCCATTGCCCAGCAACAGATCGACTTCTACACGGAGCAGAACCAATGAGTAAAGAGGATAATAGCGCGCGCGGCCGATTGATCTGGATTATTGCTCTGTGCGGTCTGCTATCAGGCTGTTTTCTCTTTCCCACGGCCGTCAAGCGCGAAACCCTGCTGTTGCCGGTCGTCGAGTCCGCGGAAACCGAAGGGACCTATAGTCTGCAGGAGAACGGCGCGATCTCTTGGGAACTGGCCGGTCTGCGCCTCGAGGTAGAGCACATGACCGACGCCAAGCTCAACGCCCTCTTCCCCGACGAATCCGGGCGTGGCAAGTACTCGACCAATCCCTATACCTACGGCAACTGGACCGATACGCGCCTAGGTTATACGCCCAACCGCTTCACCGTTTTCAAAGTCACTATTTTCAACCGCACTCAGCCCAAAGTCATGCTCGACCCATTGGCAGCCGTATTGGAGACCGACCAAGGCCAGTTCCTGCGCGCCTACGGCATCACTTCGTCGTCGCCCTATGGCAATTTCGAAAATTACTACCGCTCGCAGCGGGGTCAGAGCGGCAACGAATTCTATCGCTTCGAACTGCGCATGGGCATGGTGCGCAGCTATAACTACGAGGAAGACCAGCCCATATTTAAGGGCGAGAATTACGGCGGTTTCGTCGTCTTCGATCCGGTTTATCCCGAAACCGAGGAAGTAGTGCTGACCTTGAAGGACTTCGTCTTGCGTTTCGGGGCTTTTGACAAACCCGTGGAAAAGCGGGATCTGCGCTTTGCCTTTAAACACGAAGTGGAAGATCTCATCGTGCAAAAGGGGGCAACCAGCGGCAAAACCGCTGAAACACTGATGATTTCCGAGAATGGCCCCAGCCAGATCATGGGCAACCTGCCCGGCGAGCGCACCCGCAGCCTGAGTGCCATTCGGGCCGTGGTGCGGCAGCGTTTGTCGGGTCTCAACCGCTGCTTCGTCGAAGCATTCGACAAAGGAGAGGCCACCGAAGGCGCAGTGACCATGCGCTTCACCATTGAGGTGGGCGGAGCCGTTTCCGAGGCCAAGGCCACTAACTCAAACGTGGGTAGCCAAGCTGTGGGCCAGTGCATGCAGCAAGAAATTATGCGGTGGGCTTTCCGACCCATTGATATAGGGGCACTGCAAACGCCGGCGACTGGTGCAACAAGTGGAGAGAATGGGCTGGCGAGCAGTCCCGGAGCGCGGGCCACAGCAACCCGGTTGACGCCACTACCTGTATTGGTGACGTATCCCTTCACTTTCAAGGTGGAATAGTGCGATTCAGCATACTCTTGGCAATTTTCTTTTTTCTCGCTGCTTGCGGCCGGGAAGAAGCGCCGCTGCTCGCGGTGCATCAGATATTGAACAAAACCGAAGTAGCCCTAAAGGAGCGCCTAGGCGAACCGGATTTCGACTTTGTCCGCTCCGAGGAAGTAACCACTCTACAGTGGAGAGATGCGGATGGAGATAGCACTTGGGTTTACGTGGATTTGATACGCGACAGCGCGTCTTATGTGACCTATACGTTCAAAAAGATGGAACCCTTTGATACGGCAGAAGCACTGCAGCGCATTGGCCTGTCAGTGCCGGAGCAAGAGCCGGAACACGTCTGGGAAAACGGCTCAAAGCGCTGGAAGCCCTTCGGCCAATACCACCGTCTGGTAGTCAATCCAGTTACCAAACTCGTCACTGTAAGCCTCGACATCGAGTCGGGAGCACAACGAGAAATAGCAGAGAAATGAAAGTCCTGCCCCTAGTAGCGGGTTTTGTTCTAGCGGTACTCTCGCCCGCGGCTGCGGCCGAGTGGCAGGTAGCGCAATGGGACCAGATCGTCTACTACCGGCTTACCTTCAATGCGGCTGAAGCCACACAGGCCACGTTGCGTCTGACCGCAGTCAATGAATACGAGGTTTTCCTCAACGGCGACTCGGTGGGCAGCGACGGCGAGAGGATGACCGTGGAGGAACTAGTGGTCGAATTGCAAAGCGGTGCTAACCACTTAGCCGTGCGCGTGGAAAACTGGGGCCAGGGCAACGGCAGCGGTCTGCTCGCCGAAGTGGTCGCCGGCGACCAAGTCTGGCTGAGTACTACCAGCGGTCTGCAGGAGGTCTGGCGCTGGAGCGGCGATCCCCAGCAAGGCACCGACTGGCTGACGGCAGATGTGAGTGAGATCGCAGGGTGGACAACAGTACAGCGCGGTTGGCTGGAGCGCCCCAGGCTTTCCGGCTGGGACGACACCCTCGGGGCGGAAGTGATTGCCGGCTATCCAGGGGGCATTGACGTGGGCGGCGACGGGCTGAGCTTGCGCACAGTCGAGGGCGAAAACCTCGCACTTAGTCAGTCGGCCAATCGACCGGAGGTATTTGACGGCCAAGCTGAAAGCGTCTGGACGATCGAACCCGACGAACTCAATAGCTTTGCCCGCGTCGATCTCGGCATCCAGCGCCTGCTCGGCGAAGTGCGGGTCTTTACGGCCGGCGAGAATGCCGAAGATTTTGCCGCCAACACGCTGCAGGGGTACGCCGTCGAGGTCAGCAACGACGGTTTTCAATGGCGCGAAGTCGGCGCCATTCGCGGCATTGCCGATTTTGCGCAAACCGCTGTGGCCTTCGAACCGATCTTCGGTCGCTTTTTGCGCGTGGTCGCCACCGAACTCGATCCACTGCGGCGGGCCCGCATCGCCGATATTCAGGTGACCGGTCAGGGAGTGGCTCCCTCGGGTACGTTCACTTCGGCACCGCTGGACCTAGGTTTGCCCGGCCAGCGCAAGATCTACGATCGCTTCCGCTGGACCGGCCAGCGTCCCGCCGGCACCGCCCTGAGCATGCAGTTCCGCACTTCAAACGACGGCGTCTCTTGGAGCGACTGGAGCCCTGAGACTGGTGCTATAGAAGCCGATCTGCAGGTGCCCGAACCGAGGGACTTGCTGCAGTATCGAGTCAACTTCTCCACTGATTTCGAAGACATCGGCCCGCGCTTGGATAGTCTAATCATTGCTTTCTCCGAGCAGACACCCGCCTCGGCCGCCCGCGTCCGGGTGGAACCGAACAAGGGAGTGGTGGGGCGCGAGGTCGAATTTGTCTACCACCTTGAAGTCGAATTCGACGCGGGCGATTTAGGCGTGGAGCGCATCCGCATCGACATGCCGAGCCTAGCCGAGGTAACAGAAATCGTGCCTCCCTCGGGGATGGAAGTCGCCCGCACGACTATTGCGGGCGACGCGCTGGAGCTGGTATGGGCCGATCTCTGGCACCAGTCCGGCCAATTGCAACTGCGTTTCAGGGCGCGGTTGCTGACCAACCAGTTCGCCTTTTCCACGCGCCTTTTTAGCCCAGAGGCAGCTATCTCACTCGATGCCGAAGAGGACACCGCCTCTGATCCCGAGACCGGTGCCCCTTACTCCTGGAGTGTGCGAGCATTCGACGCGATAGGGCCGATATTGGACCAAGTGCGGACCAATCCGCCCGTTTTCACTCCCAACGGCGACAACATCAACGACCATACCATCATTGAATTCGTCCTCTCTCGGATCAGTGTGCCGCAGGAAATAGACGTGGACATTTTCGACCTAGGGGGCCGCTTGGTGCGTCAGTTAAACACCGGCGCGCTGCGCGGCGGCCAATACGTGCGCCCTCCAGCCGCAGGCGACCCTGCGCTCAGCCCGGGTTTTTGGGACGGTCGCGACGACGATGGCACTTTGGTGGTACCGGGTCTGTACCTAGTGAGGGTGCGGGCCCAATTGGACCAGGGCGACGAAACTGTCGTGGGCTCCGTAGCGGTGGTGTACTGAGATGCGCTGCTTAAAAACAACCTGCCTGCTTTTGCTGATGCTGACCGGCTTTTTTGACCGGTCCCACGGCCAGTACCTCAACCGCGAATACTATCCCCTGTGGGCCAATGAGGATTACGAGAACTACGCTCATTTTTCCTACCGCGATATCCGTCTGCGCCGCCTAGCCGGCGGCTTCTTCCTCGACGAGGAGACGCGCGTTTACGACCCCTTCGGCTTCACCCTGCTCAACGGTGCCGATCTCTACCGCACCCAGGAATTTCGCACCATTTCGCCCTTTGGCGGCAGCATCATTTTCAAGGACGACGACTACCGAGACCTTTTTCAGAATCTGGTCGTCGCCAGTGATTCCTATCAGGACTGGGGTTCGTCGGTCATCCTCGGTCGGGCCGTGGAGGCTCGCTTCAAGCCCATGATGTTATCGATTAACCGCATGAATGGCATCCGCTGGGACTCCAATTCGCAGCGCAATCGCTTCACCATCCTCGGCTCGCGCATTTCCGAACCCCTGCGCAATTTCGCCTCGGCGCGGCCGCTCGACTTTGTGACCTATCTCTTCGGCGGACACTGGAAAACCCAAATCGGCAGTGTCTTGCAATTTGGTGCCTCGTACGTCAACACCCATATCACCGACACCTTGCTGGGACGCCGGGCGGGATCTTTCCGCAAAGGCGCTTTCCCCACCAACTTGGTCACACCCAGCGAAGTCTTTCTCGCCATCAGCGATGATTCGCCCGCCGATGGTGTTGGAGCCCAAGTCCACGATGTACAGATGATCGTCAATGGCCAGCCCAGCCAGACAGCGCCGGAAGTGCGCCGAATCGCTGGCCTCGTAGCCCTAGGCAAAGAGCGGCGCATGATTCCCGAACGTATGCGTTTGGAAGACGTGCCCCATATGCGTCGCCGTCAGTCTTGGCTACCGTACACCGTTGGTTTCGGCAGTCTCTTCGGTGCCCGCGGCGGCCTGTTTAACAATGCCGAATCAGTGGAGCTAGACGGCGAAAATGTCCTACAAGCCGATGGCGACGACGTATTGCTGTTCCGCTTTGAAGTGCCGCCCGAGGCCGAACATATCTCCTTTAGGGTACTAGCGGCCAACGACTACGCCATCGACCTAGGTGCCCCCATCGGTCGGAGCGGCGTGGTCGGCTCAGCATGGGAAGACTGGCGCAATGTGGTGCGGGCCGCAGGCAACGTGCGCAACGGTTCGAATATGGGATGGGTTGAGTTCGACTACGGCTTCCCCTCGGGTCTGGAACTCTATGGTGCCAATCTCGAACTGGACCTGCTCGGCTTTGAAGTGAGCGGCGACCTCAATACCAGCACCCACCACTTTATCTTTCCCGTCCAAGAAGGCCGACGGCACAAGCGGCCTGTAAGTGCTTATTCGCTGAAGGGCAAGCGCCTGTTCGCGAACTTCGCCGTGGGCTGGGAGCTGTTCCGGGTCCCACCCCAATACCGCACCTCTTTCACTTATTTGGACGAATTCATACCCGCCCTAAAAGAATTCGAACTGGTCGATGACAACGACGATCTGGACCCCTGGCCCGATTCCTGGGAACACGACGATCCCCTAGACTTGCGCTTCCAGAACGACGTCACCGAGGCGGCCATTGAGGTCAAAGAAAACCTCTTTCCTGGCTCTCTGCGCGACGTCGGCTTCGGGGTATTTCCCGGCCTAGACGACAACGGCGACGGCATCTTCGACACCAATGTCAACAACAATCTCCTACCCGACTACCAAGAGCCTTTCCTCATGTACTTCGTCGAGTCCGAAGACTTCGTGTACGGCGACGATTTCAATAACAACGGCGTGGTTGACTCGCGCGAAAACGACAACAAACCCGACTACCCGTACGAGCGCGACAGCAAAGGGCAGCATGTCTTCTTTACCTTCAACCCCACATCCCAACTCGAGTTGCGGCTGGGCGGACACGCTATCGACCAGCTTGCCGGATCAGGTCGCAATCGCGCCCTGTACACCAAGCTCGAATACAACCGTCCGCTGTTCCACAATATCCACCTAAATCTGCGCCACCGCAGCAAGCGCGTGCAGGACGATATTCCCGACCCGCTCTATCAATACATATCCAATCCACTGCTGCGGGGCCGCTACGAAATCGGCTTGCGCGACGATCCCTTGCGTTATCGCAACAGCCATGCCCATCTGAGCTATGTGAAATTCAACTACACCGGCGTCGATCACTTGACGCTCAACAACACCTGGCGCTACGAACTCAACCACCGCTTTGCCGATACCTTTGACGATGGCCAGACACAAAATTCGGGCAATGATTGGTCTTTGTCCCTAGTAAATCGGATCGACTACGTCTGGCAACTGCGCCAGAAATTGACGCTGACTCCCATGCTCAAATGGACCTATCATCGCTCTGAGTCAGCGCTGTTGGGCGACCTAGCCGACGAGACCAACCTAGCGCCGATCGTGCGGCTCGATTTTTTCTTAACCGAACGCACCACCATAAAGGCGGGCATCCAGGGCTTTCCCCTCTTGAAGCACCGCTTCCGCGATGCCGTGGCACCCTCCAACGATTTCAATGCCTATCACTATATCATCGGCTTGCAAAACAACAGCAGCTACACCGGCTACCGGATCAGCATGAACCTAGGACTGCGAAAATCCTTTACCGACTTTGTCCACTCCAGCACGACGGGCACAGTAGAGACTTCGGAGTTTTTCCTGCAGGTGAGGACGAATTGAGTCTATGCTAAAAGCGATCTCAACAGGCGCGCTTATAGCGGCCCTAGCAACGATGGTGCGCGGCGAAGGCGACCCCAGACTAATCGAGCCGCACACCACGGGTGCCCGCCTAATGCTCTACCGCCCCGGCCTGCTCACCTACGACAACTATGGCTTAGAGGGCTACCGGACTTGGCCCCGCAATGTCATCACGCGCACGGCCAACCCCGTGTACGACGAATTCGGCGACTTTCTGGTAAACGGCGTCGAGGTGTACCACCTGCGGGAAAACCGCCGCTTCGACGATCCGGCCCAGGTATTCAGCGGCAGCACCATTGCCAAGCCGAACAATTACGAGGGGTTTCTCAACCGCCTGATGGTAGCCGACGACAGCTATAATAACTGGCAGACGCGACTGATCATCGGCGACCGCATCCGCACCCACTTCTCGCCGTTGATCCTAGATCTGGCCGCCCTCAATGGCATCCGCTGGGACCTGGCCAATGAAAGGCACAACTTCTCGGTCCTAGCCTCGCGCATGGACAAGCCCGTACTTTCCCGAGAGGACGCCACCGCCTTGAGCACCGCGGCCTTCGCTGCGTACCTGTTGGGCGGCCACTGGCAATGGAACTGGCGCACCATCGACTTGAGTACCTCTTATGTGAACCTCTTCCGCATTGACACTCGCTCGCCGCCCGACTGGAACGGCATGAAGGGTCAGTTGCCCAACCGGGTGCAGGTAATCGATTACTTGGTGGTCCGCATTGAAGACACCTCGCCCTTGGACGGCAACGGAGCTCGGGTCTTCGACGTCGATATCCTGCTCAACGGCGAGCGACGAGACGACATTGAATCTTTTGTCACGCGCCACAACACCGAGGATTTTAATCCGAACTTTCCCAACAAGGACTTCTTCTTCAAGCGGCCGATTCCGCCCTACGTGGAAGTACTAAAGGGCCACCGCTTGGGCACCTATCCGCTACAGACACCCGAACCCGATGGCTCTTTTCGCGCCGATGGCAAGGACTATGTCCTGTTCTGGTTCCCACTACCCGAGGAAGAGGAAATGGTGTCGGCCTCCTTCGAGGCGCTGCTGAGCGGCAATTATCGCGTCAGCGTGTCGGAGATCTACGCCGTTGACCCGCGCGAATCCCGCAATGAACCAGCCCAGCGCAACCGCGCAACCTTTTACAAAAGTTTGGCCGGCTCCAAAGGACGTGGATCGGCCGGTGCCGATATCGAGCAGATCCGCTTTGACTACGGCCGCCAGACCGGTCTCACCTTGGCTGGCCTAGGTCTGAGCACGGACGTAAAAGGCTTCCGCTTCAAGGGCGAATGGGCCCACAGCTTCAACTTCCTCCAGTACCCCGTCCACGATCACCGCGGCCAACGCCACGACCGCAGTGGCCACGCCTATCTGCTCAATATCGAGCGGGAATTCACCCCGAAAATTGCCGTGGGTGGGGAGCTGTTCCACCTCGGTCCCGAGTACCGCACCCAACTTTCGATAACCGACCTGACGCTAGGGGCGTACGCTGCCTCTGGCACCGGGCCATTCGCCGGCGAGTTGGGTTCGACCGACGAGAGTCTGAACAATACCCTCGACCTGAACACAGTTGACGACAACGACGACAAGGATCCTTTTCCAGACGATTTCTTCATACCCAGTTTCGAGGACCAGAACGGGGTTTTCCCCGGTCTGGACAAAGACCAAGACGGCACCCCCGACACCAACCGCAATCGCAATCAGGTACCCGATTACTTTGAACCTTTTCTGCTCTACGACGTCAATCCAGACGACTTCGACTACGGCGACGACCTGAACAACAATGGCGTCATTGACGTGCGCGAAAACGACAACAAGCCGGACTACCCGTACGACCTCAACCGCAAGGGCTACCATCTCTTCGTGCGCTTCCAGCCCCAGCGCGCGCTGGAACTAACCTTCGGGCGCTACGATATGGAGGCCATCTGGGGCGGCCAGCGGGCGGATGTGTGGTATGCCAAAGCTGAGTACCAGCGGCGCTTCGGCAGTTGGGGCGAACTGCGAGCAGTGGACTTCTTAAAGCGAGTGCGGGACGATATCCCCGACGGCGTATTCCGCTTTGGCGACGTGGCCAATTTCGACATCTTTAATCCGCGTGCCACCATTGAAACCTTTGTCGAAGACGAATTGTTAATGCGGGACAGCGCCGTCAACACCGCCTTCGTCGACTTCGCCTTCCGGGGGGTGCGCAACCTCTTTGTCGGTGCCAATCTCAAGTTCGAAGTCAACCAACAGCTCAGCGCCAACAGCGGCGATAATGCGATTCAGCTCTGGACCTCGGTGTTGCGCGCAGATTACCGCTGGCGTCTGGGCGGGCTAGAAGTATCGCCGCGCTACAAGCTCATGCTGCGCCGCCGCACCGACGACGGGGGACGCATTCAGCCGGTGTCCGAGGTCTTCGGCTTCCCCATGCTAGTGGCCGACTTCAAATTCACCGAACGCACCTTCCTGCGCGGCGGTGTCCAAGGGCTATCCGTGCTGCCTAGCATCTACCGCAATGGCCAAAATGAAGACCAAGACTACAACACCCGCGATGCCCTTTTCATGCTGGTCAATCGCTTTGAATACGCTGGTTTCGATATGGCGCTTACAGCCGGCTACGAGATCAGCCGCCGCCGCATGAAGGACCGCACCCGGAAATTCGAGGATATTAATTTCGAACAGTTCTTTATCCGCATGGTCGTGGGACTGGAGCCGGTACAATGATGTGGACGAGAACAGACCAAACGGGTAACTCGCCGCCTTGGCCGTTGCGCCCATTGCTATTGGCCGCGGCCTTGCTGGTGAGCACCACAGGTCATACAGAAGAATGGACCGTTGACCACTGGGAGCAGACCGTGTACTACCGGCACACCCTCAATGCACCCGAGGCGGGCTCTGCCCTACTGCGCCTGACTGCAGCAGACGAATACGAGGTTTTCCTCAACGGCGAAGCCATCGGCAGCGACGACAATTGGACCACCGTGGAAGAGTATCCAGTCGAACTCAAGCGGCGCAAAAACGAACTGGCCGTGCGCGTCGTCAATCGCGGCCGGGGCAATGGCAGCGGCCTAGTTGTGGAGGTAAGCGCCGCAGAGCAGGCATGGGTCAGCACCTTTGGTGCGTTGCAGAATTTTTGGTACTGGAGCGGCGAACCCCAAGAAGACACGGGCTGGCAGACAAAGGATGTGAGCCGACTGGACACTTGGCAGCAAGTGCAGCGCGGCCAGCTAGATAGGACGGGCGTATCCGGCTGGGCTGACACGCTGCAGGCCGATGTAATCGCCGGCTTTCCCGGTGGCATCGACATTGGCCAGCCAGCCGGCGGCCTGAGCCTGCGTTCAGTAGAGGGAGAAAACCTAGCGTTCAGACTGCCCTCCAACCGCCCAGAAGTATTCGACGGCCGCTTCAATACCGGCTGGACCGTAGATCCAACCGAGTTGAACGCCATTGCCCAGGTGGATCTGTTGAACCGGCGTCTAATCAGCGAGGTGCGGGTCCTGACCCAGGGCAGAAACGCCGACGAGTTCGTCCAGAATACCCTGCGCGGCTACGCCGTCCAAGTAAGCAACGACCAGTTTGGGTGGAGCGAGGTAGGCGTACTGCACGGCATTGATCAGCCCGAGCGCACAGCCATTGCCTTTGCCCCAGTCTTTGCCCGTTACCTGCAAGTGATCATCGCCGAGGTCGATGCGGTGCAGCGCGCCAAAGTAGCCGAGATTCAGGTGCTGGGCAGCGGTGTTGCTCCTGCGGGCAGCTTTGTCTCGCCACCCCTAGACCTAGGACGGCCCGGAGAGCGCAAGAATTTCACCGCTGTGCGCTGGGGCGGCCAAGTGCCGGACGATACCGCGCTCGGGCTGCAATTCCGCAGTTCGGACGACGGCAACACTTGGAGCGATTGGAGCGCGCCTATGCACACCAGTCCGGCCCTGCTACAGGTACCCGAACCGCGCACTTTCCTGCAGTACCGGGTCAATCTGGAAACTCAATCCGAAGATGCGGGCCCGCGCTTGGACAGTCTGATCGTCGATTTCACCGACCAGATCCCTGCCTCGCTGGTCCGCGGCTGGGTCGAGCCCAATCGGGCCGTGCTAGGTCGGGATACCCTTTTCACGTATCGCCTAGAGCTAAGTTTCAGTGCTGATGATCTAGGAGTAGAGCGGGTACATGTTGCCCTACCCAGTCAGATCGAACTAGAAGAAATTGTGCCCCCACTTGGAATGGAAATCGCCGCAACCACAGCATCGAGCACCGCGCTGGATATAGTACTGGCCGAGCCCTGGCGCCAAGCGGGAACCCTAGAAATGCGCTTCCGCGGACGGCTGCTGAGCAATGTCTTCCAGTTCCGCGCCCAAGTCTCTGGCCCAGACGGAGGCGCGACGCTGGATGCCGAGGAGAACATTGAACCCGATCCAGACAGCGGCCAGCCGCGCTCGTGGGAGGTATCTGCCAGCGGTGTCGAAGGGTTTCTGTTGAGTCAAGTGCGCCCGGTACCACAGACATTCAGCCCCAACGGCGACGGCATCAACGACGAAACAGCGATCGAATTTACCTTGGCACGGATAAGCGAGCCCCAAGTAGTAGAGGTGGACATATTCGACGTCCAGGGCCGGCCTGTGTGCGCCCTATATGCAGCCACCCTGAGCGCGGGCGAATACGTGTCCGCGTCGGCCTCAGTGCCGGGCCTATGGGATGGCAGGAACGATGCCGGTGAACTCGTGGCACCAGGACTTTACCTAGTGCGCGTGCGGCTCCTTCTCGAGCGCGAAGAAGAAAGTCGCCTGCGCGTCGTAGCCGTGGTGTACTGAGGGAAATGGGCAGATGAAAAAGCCGACAATACACATCTGCGGTGTGCTCCTAGTACTGCTGTGGGCAACAGTCCCGAGCTTGGCGGAAACGCCGCGTCTGGGCATTCCCGAGATTCTGCCTTCCCAAGACTTTCTCTGGCGACAGCTACCCCAGTACAACAACTACGCCTTTCAGGGCTATTCCAACTACCCGGACCACACCTTTCCCTACGCCGACCGACCTCGCGCCTTCTACGATTCCTTTGGCGATCCCCTCATCACTGGTTACGACCTGTACGACTGGACCGAGCGCCGCACTCTCGGTCAGGAATACGGCAGCAGCATCTTCAAGGATCGCAACCAGTGGAGCACGGTTTTCGATTTTCTGGTGGTGGGCCGCGACAGCTATAACGACTGGGGATACAGCGCCATTGTCGGCGATGGGCTGATCGCCCGCTTCACGCCGTTGACCCTGTCGCAAGTTGACTTTAATGGTGCCCGCTTCGACTTGGCCACTCCGTATGCCCGCTTCACCTTCCTAGGATCGCGCATCGAACGCCCTCATTTTTACATCGAATCCGTTTCCCCCTGGGCCATCGAAAATACGCACTTTGCCGATGATTCGACCATCCTACTGGGGACGCGGCTGGAAACGGATATCGGGGCCCTGCGACTGGGCCTGAACGGCGTGAACACGCATGTGTATCAGAGCACCCAAGACAACAACAGCCTCAAAGGATCCCTGAGACCCAAGCTGCCGTCCATGGACCAGATTGTGGTGCGCTTTACCGATGACTCGCCCCACGACGGCCGCGGCGGTGCCTTGGTGCAGGAAGCGCAACTCATACTTAACGGCGAAGCCCGGCCCGATATCGTGCCAACCGTGATTCGCCACTTCGAAGGTGTAGATACGCAGGTGGGCACCATATCCCGGCTGACGGGCCAATTCAACCCGACCATTTACACTAACCCTCGGGGCTATTACCAGATAGCCACGCTCTACTACCGCGGCAGAAACGATATGCCGCTCTTTGCCGATTACCTCTATCGCGCCGACCACGAGGCCGGCATTGATGTGAGTAAGAATACCAACCTCGAAGGGCTGCTGGCCACGTTCAAACTCGAATCGCCCGAAGAGATCCTCCAAGCCGACGGCAACGAGCACTTGGTGTTTCTCTTCGATCTGTCGCAGGAGCCCTACGTGGAATCGGTGGCCGTGGAAGCGGCACTGGCCAATGACTACCAAGTAGAAGTAGCCACCCTCAATCTCAACAATCCGCGGGGACGCGGCTATCCCAATCAGTACGTGAGCACATTCTACCGGACCGTCCTGCGCGCCGAGGGCAATGTGCAGGACGGCTCCAATCTGGCCAGAAGGCGGATCAATGTGGGCGAAAACACATCGCTTTTCACCTACAGCGCCGATATGCACCTTGCCCTAGCCGGCCTAGAAGTCAACGGCGAATACGCCCGCTCAGCGCGCTACTCCCGCTTTCCGGCGCGCATGGACGAGACCGCGCTGTACGACCGAGGACCGCGCTTCTCCGAGCAAGGATCGGCCTGGTACATCAATGCCGTGCGCTGGTTCAAGGGAGGCCGCCTAGGGGCCGAAGCCTTTGCCACGAATCCAGACTTCCACACGGAAATGCGCACCTTTGTGCCGTTCGAAATCGGTTTGACAGAAACTACGCTGGCCGGCCTGGCCAACAACACCATCTTCTGGGACCTAGTGCAGGACAACGAGGATGGCGACCGCTACCCGGACAAGCGCGTGGGCAATCTGCAGGGGCAACCCAACGACCGAGAAGACGAGGACATCGACGGAGTGTTCCCCGGTCAGGACGACGACAACGACGGCCTGCCCGACACCAACCGCAACTTCAACGACGTGCCCGACTACGTCGAGCCCTTCCTCATGTACTACGTCGAATCCAACGACTTCTTCTACGGCCTCGACCGCAACAACAACGACGATCCCGATGTGCGCGAGGACGACCTAGACCCCGACTACCCCTACGACGCCGACCAGCGCGGCATCCACCTATTCGGTCAGCTAGATCTGACGCCCCAGTGGTCTTTGGGGGCGGGGCGCTACGACATCGAACAAATCGCTGGCGGCGGGCGCAACAAGTCGACCTACGCGCTGGTGAACTACCGGCGCGAAGAGTTGGGGCGGCTACAGCGGCTGTTTTTCGAAAACCACCTGCGCCGCGTCAAAGACGATATCGCCGACGAATTCTCCGCGCTGGTCGAACGACCAAAGCGCATAGATACAGATTTTCGCGGCCTAGTCGCCGGCAACAAGCCCTCTTTCACTAACAATTTCCGCGCCGACCCGCTGCTGTATCGCAACAGCTACGTCAACGATACCTATCTGGAGAGCTGGCTCAATCCCTGGTCCACCCTCCAGATGGTCCACAAAGTCCGCCTGCGCTTCAACTGGCAACAGGCCGGCCCTTTGCCCGGCGGCCTAGTCCAGCGCGACAAACGGCTCGACTTCTTCACTTGGGTCAGCCGCGCCGATTACACTTGGCATTGGCACCGGCTGCAGATCCAACCCCAGTTCAAGATTCTGCTGCTGCGCCTAGTGGACCAAGCCGCCGACCGCCAGCTCGATGGCCGCTACGCCCGCCGCACCGTGCGCTCGGAACTCAGTGTCATTCCCATCCTGCGCTGTACCCTGCCGCTAATGCAGCGCAGTCAGCTACAACTGGGCATCCAAGGCTTGGGGCCGCTGCCCTATCGGGTCGAGGACCGAGTCAATGCACGCAATAGTTTTGACCAGCACACATTGTATCTCAACGTGAACAATCGGTCGAAGTATTTCGGCTACGATCTGCGCACGATCGTGGGATTGCAGCGGGAGGTCAAGACATTCGACGAGGAATCGCGGGAGAGCGATGCTTTTGACGCGCTGACTTTTTTCGCCCGCGTCCTCATTGGCTTCACCGAATATGGACGGCTCCTCTAGCAATGCGGAATGATTACGATTCGAGCGGTGGATCGTCTTGTGCATCCTATTCTGCGTCTATCTGCGTCCATCTGCGGATTATCTTGTAAGTGATGTAGGCTTGCTATATAACTGAAAACTGAGCTGCAATCTCTACAAAGGACAACACCGTGATTTCTCCCATCCGCAACCAGCGCCCGCCCTACAAATTGCCGTCGAACATTATCTACTTTCACGACTGGCGCTACGTCCATCACGGCAGTCATTCGACCGGCTGGCGCAACGCCGAAGGTCAATGGCTGCGCATCTGGACCAACGACGAGAGACCACCGCTGATACACGAGCCGAATTACATGCCCACCGGCATCCGCCTGCGCGCCAAACCGGCGACTAAGAGCGAGCCCTTCCTGCTGCCAGCAGCGGACGAAGGCTTTATCTGGCCCGGCACCGTGATTCGCGAAGAGGGATGCTACCGTCTCTGGTACGAATTGTTCGCGGGCGAACATGTCGGCCACGAAAAACACCCCATAGGTGCGGCCGACTACATCTGCTACGCCGAATCAGACGATGGTGAAAACTGGCGCTTTCCCGCGCAGGGCCGGATCGAGCGCAAGGGCTCCAAGGACAACAATATTGTGTACGGGCTGCCCCAGGTCGAAGAGACCGGTTTGCACGGTGCCACCGTGTTCAAGGATGAGTCGGCCTCTGCGGAGGAGCGCTACAAAATGATCTACATAGGCCAGCTAAGCCCGGCGCAAAAAGAGCGCTACCTGCAACAGAGGTCCGGTGAAGTAGGGGCGCTCAATCTAGAGTCAGAAAAGTGGGACGGCCTGTTCGGTGCCACCTCGCCCGACGGCTTTAGCTGGAAGCCCATCCCCGATCCGCTCGTCGCGCAAATCAGCGACACCCTCAATGTCTGCGAGTACGATCCAGTGCTGGGACAGTACGTGGCCTATTGCCGCAGCCATTTCTTCAACCGCCGCAGCATCGGTCGCACTGCCTCTGCAGATTTCCGCCGCCTGCCCCTGTCCGAGGAAGTCTTCTGGCCCAACGCCGCGGCTGAACCCTACGATTTGTGGTACGCCAATTCCAAAACAAAAATGCCGGGCACCTCCGACTACCACCTCATGTTCCCGCTGCGCTGGCGCTTGATAGACGATTCCTTCAGCTTTGTGCTGGCCGCCAGCCCGGACAATGTGGTGTGGAATTTCGTGCCCGGCGAGCCAGTGTGCGAACCCGGCGATGGGGGCACATGGGTCGAGGGGGCCGTGTCAGCCGGCGTCGGCCTAGTGCCACTGCCCGGCGAGCGCATGGGCATCACCATATGCGGTTCGCCGGAGCCGCACAAACACCTGCGCCAGCCGCCGCACGGACACATTGCGTGGGCCTGGTGGCCCAAGGGACGGCTCGCTGCTCTGGAAGCACCAGTGGAGGGGCGCTTCAGAACCTTTCAGCTAGCAATTGAACAGCGCCGCGTCCACCTCAACTTCAAGACCGTGCCCGGCGGCAGCGTCAAGGTGCAGGTCATGGACCGCAAGTACCAGCCCTTGCCCGGCCGCTCATTCGAGGACTGCGACTGGCTGGTCGGCGACCACCTAGACCGCGAAGTGACCTGGAACGGCGAGCCCGACTTGGGCCACCAAGGCGAAGGACCGATCTCGCTGGGCTTTCAGATACGCTGCGGCGAACTCTACAGTGTCGAGTTCAAAAATCCCGCCTGATGTTCAAGAGAAAAATCAGGTGCAAGAACCTCTTAAAAATGCTTGACATGCTCGTCTAAAAGACATATCTCTAGAAAATGCGCTTACTTTAAGTATTCAACTTGTTTATTTTTATCGAGTTATTGATTTTGCAGAACGTAGTCATTCACTATTTCCTCAAACCAAGGAGGCACCATGCGTAAATTGCGCATTTTGGCCATTAGTTGGTCAATAGCAGCACTCGCCGTCGGTGCGACGTGGGCACAGGACGAGCAGACCTACCCCTCAGGCCCTGATTATGGAGACGCATTTGAGCTACCTGACATCTCCGGTGAGTTCAATCCAATGGCAGTTTCCACTCAGGATGTGGCCTACGACGGCAACGGTAGCGTCGATATTCCCTTTACCATCAACCAGCGCGCCACGGTCTGGGTAGTGATCTACCGCAAAGGCAGCAGCGAAACTGGTGAGCGGGGGCCGGCCGGTGCTTGGCTGCGCTTAGAGCCCCAAGATCTGTACATCGCCACCACCCCGGGGCAGGTCTCCGAAGCCGGCGATGGCACCGTCACTTGGGACGGCAACGACTGGGAGGGCAATGCCGCGGGAGCCGGCGACTACGAATTCGACGTGGTCGCGGTCAACAACCTCGACAGGCCGGTCCTGGCAGGTCCTGGGGCGGGCCCCTCGGGGTTCACCGCCCCCAATATTGACACCTCGCAGGATCCGCCCGAAATCTGGGTCCAAGAATACGAGCGCGAAGTGCCCGACCGGGGCCACACGGCCGGCGACATGGTCCGCGGCACCTTGGGCACGGACTATCTGGCCAACCCCAACGCTTGGGAGCGCTGGAAATTCGACTTTGGCTTTGAGGGTGCCCGCACCTTTGGCGGCATGCGCATAGACGATCAGGATCCAGAGATTTTTTGGACCTCCCATCGCCGCGAAGAGTTCGGCGGGCTCTACAAAATCCGCATCAATCGCGCCGCCCAATCCTGGGACCGGGTCACCGAATTCGGCACCAACGGTCAGTCGCCCAATGCCAACGGCGACCGCATCGTCGAATTTCAGCCCAAAGGCGATGTGGTGTTCAACGCCCTGTGGGGCAGGCAAGAGGTGCCCTTCAACGCCGTTGAAGTGCGCGACAAAACCACCGGCGAAATCACCCAAGCATTCGATGTAACCGAGTTCTACAACGTGATCAGAGTCGATGATGACGGCAACGAGACCGTCTCCGGCGCAGGCCCCGCTCAGATCTCGGTAACCGACGACGGCATCTGGGTCTCTTCGTGGGCCCACCCGAGCATTCTGCGCCTGGACCACGACGGCAATGTGATGTGGGCCAACCGCAACGGCGATTTGTGCGGCGACAGTATTTCCAACGAAGAAGCCGCCGCCATCGGCGCCTTGGGCGGCTCCGCCATAAACAACTTGGGCGTCACCGCCGACAAAACCAGCAACATCGTCTTTATCAATGCCGGCAGCCGGGCGGCGACCATAAGCGCACTGGGACGCGACGGCGCCTGCGCCTTTGAAATCGAATTCCCCGCTAGCTGGGGCCGGATGCGGCCGGGAGGCACCCGTTTCCTCCTATTGCAAGAGGGCGGTCCCTACGACGGCCTCTATACGAGAAACGGCATGCGCTTAGAGACCTTTTCCTACGGCTACGGGGACGACGAGACCTCTATCCCCTACGGCCCCCATCTGCTGCTCTATACGCCTACGGCCTTGGCCTCGGGCAAGCTGGGTGCCGACGCCACCGCTGTAGAAGGGATGGCCGCCAGTACCCCGGACGCATATAGTCTGGGCAATGCCACTCCCAACCCCTTCAACCCGAACACCGTCATCGAGTTTACCATACCCGATGTCGAAGCCCACGTGAAGTTGCAAGTCTTTAATGCCGCCGGTCAGTTGGTGGCCACCTTGGCCGACCAGACCATGACCGCGGGCAAATACCGGGCCGATTGGGATGCGCGCGATGCCAACGGCAAGCTAGTCTCCAGCGGCGTTTATTACTACCGCATGGAGGCGGGCTCGTTCGTTGAATCGCGGGCAATGACCTTCCTCAAATAAGGCTCCGCTAAACCGCAGGGGCTTCGCTCCTGCAGCCTCAAAGAAGCCGTCTTGGGTCTTTCCAAGACGGCTTCTTACTTAGCCGAGGGAGGTAAGGGCACTGGTACCAACAATCAATTTTCTGCTCCTAGCCGCTCTCCTCGGCGCTGCCATTTCCAATGCCCAACCCCGCTTCGCCGATGCAACCGAGGAGGCGGGGTTGGCCTTCCGCAATTGGTACGGCAATAACAACGCCCTCACGATCCTAGAGACGACCGGGTCGGGTGCCGCCTTTTTCGACTACGACGGCGACGGTCAGCTCGACCTGTACATCGTCAATGGCGACCTAGGCTTTACCAGTCCGCGCTATGCCGATCTGCCGCGCGATGTGCAGCCTCCGCCCAACGGCGCAATCCCGCGCAACGCCCTGTTCCGCAATCGGGGCGACGGCACCTTCGCCAATGTCGGCGAACAGACCGGTACCGATGCTAGCGGCTGGGGTTCCGGCTGTGTGTCTGGGGACTACGACAACGACGGCGACGCCGACCTGTACATCACCTACTACGGCCCCAATCTCCTCTTTGCCAACCAAGGCAACGGCACCTTTGCCGAGATCGGTGCACTAGTCGGGATAGACGACGACGGCTACGGCACGGCCTGCGCTTTCGGGGACTACGACAACGACGGCGATCTGGACCTTTTTGCGGGCAATTACGTGGTCTTCAATCCAGAGACCACCCTGCTGCCCGGCGAGCAGCGCGACGGCTTCTTCGGCGGCCAGCGCGGGATAGCCAGCGTAGCCTCGCCCGAAGCGTTTGCCGGCCAGCCCGATGTGCTGTACCGCAACGATGGCAACGGCGCGTTTGCCAACGTCAGCACTAGTGCCGGACTCAACGCCGTCCTAGGTAAGACGCTCGGAGCCACCTTCCTGGACTGGAACGACGACGGCGATCTGGACCTCTACGTGGCCAACGACGCCACCCCCAACTTCCTCTACACCAACCAAGGCGACGATACCTTTGCCGAAGAGGCTCTAGCCCTAGGCGTGGCCTACGACGCCGATGGTCGGCCCGAGGGCAGCATGGGTCTGGCCGCTGGCGACTGGGACAACGACGGCGATTTGGACCTAGCGGTGAGCAACTACGAAGGGCAGACCGCTACTCTCCACCGCAACGACGGCCGCGCCTTCGCCAATATCTCTTTTAGCACTGGCGTCGCCCGCACCACGCTCATGCCGCTGCAGTGGGGTACAGCTTCCTTCGACTGGGACCGCGACGGCGACCTAGATCTCTTCATTGCCAACGGCCACGTCACTGCTGCCCTAGAGGACTATTTCCCGCAGTCGAGCTACGCCCAGCAGAACAACCTCTTCCGCAACGACGGTGCAGCCTTCGTCGATCTGAGTGCGCGTGCCGGCCCGGGTCTGCGGATCGTCAAGTCGAGCCGGGGCACTGCGGTCGGCGATTACGACGGCGATGGCGACGAGGACCTTTTCGTGGTCAACAAAAACGACGTGCCCACCTTGCTGCGCAACGACACTGCTAGCGACAATCACTGGCTAACCGTCCGCACCTTAGGCCGCAAAAGCAACCGCGACGGCATCGGTGCCAGAGTGCGCCTAGTCGCCGGCAGCCAGCAACAGCTCAGAGAAGTAGCCGCCGGCTCGAGCTACCTATCGCACAACAGTCTGTGGCTCACTTTTGGACTAGGGCCGAGCGTCGCAGCGGATACCCTACAAATCCGCTGGCCCAGCGGTTCAATCGACCAATACACCCAAGTGGCGGGGGATCGTTTTGTGGTAGTAGAAGAAGGGCGGGGCATTGCCACTGTAAAACGCTGAACCTACGGTTTTTCTCCCATAGCGCGGAGGATTTGTTGCGCCATGCGCTGCAAGTGCTCATCGTCGCCAATGTCGATAATGGCACGGTACTGCTGGATGGCGGCGGCTTCATTGCCCTGCTCCTGCAGGATGGTAGCCAGCCCAAAGCGCGGGCCGGCAAAGTCGGGCTTGAGGCGGATGGCCTGCTGATAGACCTGGACCGCAGCACCTCTATCGCCGCGAGCGTGGAGCGCAGCACCTAGGTGGTTGTAGGCGCGGACATGACCCGGGCGCAGGCGCAGAGCAGCGCCGAACGCTTGCACTGCCTCGTCAATCCGCCCCTGCTTTTTGTAGGCCAGACCCAAATTGAAGTAGGCTTGGGCGTAGTCGGGGTTTAGTTCGAGAGCGCGCTGCAAGAGTGCTATAGCACCGATGACATCACCGTGGCTATAGAGGAGGTGACCTAGATTGTTGTGGGCGCGGCTGTGCTTGGGGTCTAGGGAGATGATCTGACGATACTGGGCGATAGCCTCTGCTACATTGCCCCGCTCATAGAGCAGCAGGGCCAAACTATAGTGTGCTGGAACGTAAGTAGAATCGGCCTGAATGGCGCGGCGCAAAGATTGGGCCGCTTGCTCCGAATCGCCTTTTTTTTTGTAGGCCAAGCCTAGATTGTAGAGCGCCTGTACGTGGTCGCGCTCGAGCTCGACCGCCCGGCTGCACGCGGCAATGGCCCCTTCCACATCGCCCAGTCCGTAGAGGATGGCCCCTAAGTCGCTGTGGGCCTGGGTTAGTGTGGGGTCGAGTTCAATCGCGCGGCGATAGGACCGCACCGCACCCTCGACATCCCGGCGGCTGTACAGCACATTGCCTAAGTAGCTATGCGCCAACGCATGTTTGGGATCGAAGCGCAAGACCGTGCGGAATGCTGCCAGCGCACCGTCCGCATCGCCGAGTTGAAAGAGGGCGACGCCCAGTTCGAGGTGGGCGGCGAGACGCTGAGGGTCGAGCTCAATCGCGTGGCGATAGAACGGCACCGCGCCCTCCAAGTCGCCTTGCTCAAAGAGCACCTTGGCGCTGTGATGGACAATAGCGGCTGCCTCAGAAGCGTCCTTAGCCTGGGCGTGGACACCGGTGGCGGCAGCAAGCATAACAAAAAGAACTAAGCGAACCATATTCTATGCGATTCGGGAAGTAGCAATATAGCTAACCATAAAAATAGGTTCTTTCTTCCCACAACACAGGTTTTATACCAATTTGAAGCACTGATGTCCTACTGTTTTCAACAGCCCTGTAGCCCATGAACGGTCTGCCGCAGATCACCGTGCGCGCTATTGTCCTAGGTGCCCTGACCATAGCCGCCAACTTCTACTACATCGTCAACGTTGGCCAGCGCCTAGGCATAGGCAGCTACGTCCACTCGCAATTCCCCATGGCCACTTTCATGCCTTTTGTGCTGTGGCTTTTTCTCAATACCGCACTCAGGGCACTCTGGCCGCGCGTGGCGCTCAGCCGCGGCGAAATGCTGACCCTGTTCTCCATGCTGTGGGTGGTGGGCACCATTCCGCAGTTGGGCTGGATGACCTACTGGACATCAATTGTGGGAGCACCAAGTTACTTCGCCACAGCCGAGAACCAGTGGGAGGAGATATTCTTCGACTACCTTCCCTGGCACGTCTTTGCCAATGCCTCTCCCCGGGTAGTCGATCCGTTTTGGTTTGGCCTGTCCGAAGGGGCCTCCATTCCCTGGGATGGGTGGATCGGTGCCATCGGCCAGTGGCTCGGCGTCTCTATGGCCATGGTAGTCTTCGGCTTCTGCCTGATCGCCCTTTTCCACAAACAGTGGGTCGAGGCCGAGAAGCTGACCTTTCCACTGGCGCAAATGCCCTTAGACCTAACCCAAGGCTTTGAGGGCAAGCGATGGCCCGAGCTATTTTGCAAGCCCGTCTTCTGGATCGGCTTCGCCTTGGTTTTCCTACCCATACTCTACAATATCGCCACCTACTTCGCCCTAGGCCTGCCACCCATCGAATTCTACTGGAAATTCTACGATTTTCACGCGACGCCGGACTTTTTTCTGACCGTGCGCATTCTGCCGCTGATCATGGCCGTGACCTATTTGTGTCCAGTGGATATCCTCGGCAGCATGATCTTTTTCCACTTGCTGGCCGCGCTCAAGATAGCCCTAATGAAGCGGACCGGCTTTTCCATCGGCGGCTTTGCTGTGGGTGCCGCTGGCCAGCAACCCGAGGCACAAAACATCATCTACATGGAGAGCTACGGTGCCCTAGTCTTCATCGGCCTGTGGTCCATCTGGCTGGCCCGACGCCATTTGCGTCAGGTGTGGCACCAAGTGCGCAGCGGCCAGGGCGAGCCGCGCCAAGTCGCGCTCTACCGGCTGGCCTTGGCGGGCCTGATTTTGTCGGGGCTCAGCGTCATCGGCTGGGGGGTGCAACTGGGCATGAGCTTGCCCATATCTATTGGCGCTTTCCTGCTGATGACGCTGACTTACTTCGTCATAGCCAAACTCGTCGCTGCCACTGGCTTTGCCTATCTCTTGCCCAATAAGCCCCATATCAAAGGCGATTCCTTCCTCATCGAGCTAGTCGGTTCGGCCTTCCAGTCGCCGCGCAGCCTAGTGGCGTTTAAGGTGTTCACCAGCAATGCCTTCTTCGGCACCTTCCGCATTCCGGCCTGGCCAGCGCTGCCCCACTGCTTTCGCCTGTTCTCCCTAGAGCGGCAGCCCGGACGGCTGACGGCGATGGTCCTAATCGCCTTTCCCATCGGCTTCGTCGTATTGGCCGTCGAGACGATCCGCTTGGCCTATGAAGGGGGCGGCCTGATTTTCCTCGGCGGCAAGGCCAACTGGATCTTCGAAGATATGGTCTATCTGCTCAACAACCCCATGCTGCCCGACCCGAACAAGTGGGCGGTGTGGCTCTTCGGCTTTGGCGAAGCCGCGCTCATCGCCCTGCTGCGCGGCTATTTCCACTGGTTCCCCCTCCATCCCATCGGCCTGGCTTTTCAGCACACGTTCGGCCTCCGCCTCTACTGGTTCAGTCTGTTCATCGTGTGGGTTGTCAAAATAATCCTGCTGCGCTACGGCGGGGTCAAAGCCTACATCGCTGGCAAACCCTTGTTCTACGGCCTGGCCATCGGTTATGTGGTCGGAGTAGTTTTTTCTATGGTAGTGGATTTGATCTGGTTCCCGGCGGAGGGACACCGCATGCACGGCTGGTAATAGCTAACCACCGCAAACCAATTTGAGAAAAGAGGCCCCATGCAACTGAATATCTCCATCAGCCTGTGGAATTACATTCACTATTTTCCCTTGCGAAAAGGCGGCACCAGCTTCTCCCTAGACCGCGGCTTGGACAGTCTGGCAAAAGTCGTCGACGAAGTGGCCGCCGCAGGTTATGGCGTTGAGTTGTGGCCCAAATGGGCTAGCTGGGAGTGGACGAGTCCCGCCCGCGAAGCGCTGGTGTCCCAACAATTCGATCTCTACGCCGAGGAGCACCGGCCTCGGCTGGCGCAAATCCTGCGCGGCGTGCGCTCGAGTTGGCACACGGGCGGCGACAATACTATTGAGAGCTACCACCGCCAAATCGACACGGTGGCGCAGGTGGGCAGTCAGGTCCTAGTAGTACACGCGGCCAATCTCTATCTCGACGGCCCCAATCCCAATTTCGATTTTGCCGCCCAAGTGCTGGAGTACGCGCGCCAGAACAACGTCAAAATCGCGCTGGAAAACGCCTCCGAAGGCGAGCAAGAAGAAAATCCTGAGCTGTGGAACCTGTCCATTTTGCAGCGGGCGCTGGCGCGCTTTGCCGACCTTGGAATCTGCCTCGACACAACCCACGTGCAAAAATTCAAACGCTTTCCCCTCAAAGAGTACGTCGATCGGCTGCAAGACCGCATTTGCCACCTGCACATCAGCGATGCCCTAGGCGATGACGTGGGCATCGGCCGCCTGCACACCATGCCGGGCACCGGCAAAATACCCGCAGCCGATTGGCGCTACCTGCTCGACGCCCTAGCGGCGGTCAATTTTCAGGGGGATGCGGTACTCGAAATCAAACCTCTAACCCCAGTGCGCATCGCCCAGCAAACCGACGAATTCTTCGCCACCTGCGCCCAATCGGCCGGTGGGATGGGATAACATTCATATAGCAACCCTGAATCATTCAAGACTGGATTCCCGCTTGCGCGGGAATGACGCATAGGTAAAGACAGAGCCGATGAATTTTCCATACTTTCAAATCATTTAGGATTGCTCTATAGCGATCCTGAATGATTTGAGAGGTTTTTTATTTTTCTTCTACGTTTTTCTATGCCTAGTCTTTTGTAGGAGTTTTTCTATGGTTTCGGATTCGTCTTTATCGGCGTTTATCGCCAGCAATCCCGACGCGCACGAACTGAAACGGGCGTTAGCGGTTCAGATGACGCTTTTGGGCCTCAAACAAGGTGCGATTCAAGCGATTTTCGGGGTGCAGTCGAGCTTCATCAGTACGTGGAAGAAGCGCTACCTATCCGAGGGGGTCGCCTGCTTTCGCTTAGGCTATAAAGGCTCGCAGCCGTATTTGTCGGTCGATCAACGGGAGCAAATCAAGGGATGGTTAGCGACCCAATCGCAGCCTTCGGTCGCCTTGTTGGCCTCCTATATCCAAACGCAGTTTGGCGTCGTGTTTCGCTCGTCGCAAAGTTATTACGATCTGCTTTTTCAAGCGGGCTATCGCTGAAAAAAGACGCAAGCTCGACAGCCCAAGGCCGATCCGCAACAGGGCATCGGCATAAAACAAAAAAGATAGGCTGCGGGCTTGCGCGAGGTGGATACTTCCAAAGCTCGCGGCGGGCGGCGGCTCCCTATTTCCGCAGGGGGAGTCGTCGCCTCTCATAACCACCTGAAGGAGGCAAGTATGCGTATCGTAATGCTATTGCTAATCGCGTTAGCCCTTCCGTCTTGGGCTGAACCTGCGCGGCGCACGCAAGCCGCCTTGGGCCTTGCGCCCCTCGACCGCGGCGTAAGCCTGTGGCTGGTTCAGCCCAAGACGATGATCGGCGTAGAGCTGGAGCGGTTTGAATTGACGTGGAGCGAACTACAGCCGCCGTCTTTTATATCAGCCCCTAACGAGAACTTGACGCGGTTTGTTCGAGTAAGCGTCAGTATAAAGCGGTTCCTGTACCGAGATATGTTTATCTATCTCCGCGCCTATGGCCAGATCACGCATAACGAATGGGATTTGGATGGACAATCCGTCGAAGACTATAACGGCGGACACAATGGACCTGAAATAGGCTTCGGGTATTGGTTGCCCTTCTCTGAGCGGTTCGGCATTCTTGTGCGCCAGGGCGTGGCCTGGGAAAAATCAGATCAGAGGCTACGCGACAAAAACAATAAAGAAACTACTGCGCTGCGCTTGCAGGCAGCTCGCCTGTTGATGCTTTTTAACTTGTGAATAAAAAAGTTGTTGACAAATCCTTTTGGGGTACGTAAAAACGAACAGTAGCAGCACAAGTCAAGACGTGAAATCAACGCTATACTCTGGTAGGGTGACTATTCACGTTGGGCATTTTAGCCCAACATAATCCAAGGAGGGTAGCATGATGAAACGTTTAACGCTGTTCCTCATTGCCGTGCTCGCTTGGGGCTGTTCGCCAGACAGCACACCCTTCGAGACCAACCCGGTCTCGTCCCCTTCTGCCAAAGTCGCCGCCGTGCGTGACCCCTTCTCCGGTCTGGACGAACAGGGACACATGGATGGTGTAGGCTCGGCAGATACCTACCGCGCTTACCTGCAAATACTTACCCGCCGTTTGGCCTTAGTGCTTGCTGACGAATCAGCACGCAACGCCATTGTGATGGGTATAGGGAAAGCCGAAGACCAAGAGGCCAATATCGCCAAGCTGCTAGCGAGTCAGCCGGCGTTATTGGCTAAGGTGGCCGCCGGCTTCAAGCAGGATGTAGACGCGGCATCCGTCGATGCCAGGCTGCCTAATATCATTAAAGGCATGAGCGATCAAAACGCCCTGCTGTCGGTTTCTGAGGCGCTGTTCGGCTTGGAGATCCGCCTAATAGATGAAAACGGCTCCTATCGAGGCCACACACCCATCGACATCTTTCACGACCCAGTCATTGACGAGAAGGATGTCGAGCGCTACGAAGGGTTTGACCCGGAAGGCTCCCCCACAACCATGCCCTTCGATATGCGCGACTTCGTACGCACCGCGCCTTTCTTTTATGTCCAACAGGACGAGCAATTCTTTCGTAGCCCTGGCAACGCTATCACAGCCGTGCTCGATCGGCCTGCCTCGCCGCAGAGCCGTCCAACGCTGTATGCCGGACTCCGACCACTCCTGTCCTTGTTGGTCAAACCCGCCTACGCCGATGACAATATCCCGTCTTGCTATCACGACCAGTCTGTTTATGTGACCCGGTTCATCTTCTTCGATGACCACGACCCGGGCAGCGGCGCAGACATGTACTTCAAGACGAGGGTATCCCATCCCAACATCGGTTCCCAATGGGACGAGGTGACAGGATGGCGATATAACTGGTGGGACGCGGATGAAGAGGATACCGAATACCCCAAGTCGGGCCAGAAGTATCCCGAGGTGCTGAAGCATACCGGGTACTCATGCAAGGGTCAGGTCTTTGATTCGGGTAATTCTCTCTATGACCACGAGGATGATTTGACGCTACAGGTACTTGATGAGGATCCGGGCTGGAATCCCGATGATAGGATCGGCCAATGGCGATATATCAGGACGTTTGAGAACAACGGCATCCATTACCTAGATGCTGACCACTACGCGGCCTATTCGTCGCCCCAAGACTGCGAAGTTTATATCTTCCACGCCGCGCCGGGAGGCAATTACTATAAGCCGTAACCAGAAAGGAGAATGGTTACGCTCACCACGTGGCTGGCCCCCTCGGCGCGATCTGCCGAGGGGCCTTTTTAATGGGACGTCAACGTTTGGGTGACCACCTCGCTGGTGGCTTCATTGACCCCTACATGCAGTTTGCGCCACGTACGCCGTTTGCTCCAGCCGTGTTGGCGGGCTTTCCACTCGCCCTCACCATAGACTTTCAAGCCCGTCGAATCCACCACCAAATGTATCGGTTGATGCGGGCGCTTTTTCGGCAACACCACCGCCAAGTTTCCTTGGCGACGCGACAAGGTCGAATAGTCCGCCACGGCCAAGGCCAACCCCATCAGACCCAACAGCGATGGGATAAAGCCTTGCGTCTGGCGCAACGGCAACCGAAGCAGCATCCGCATCGTCAACATCCATTCAATCGTGCGATCCGAATAGACAAACTGAGCACCCCGTTGTGGTGCCCCTTGAGTATACCACCGTTTCCACAACAAATCGTCCAGCCACACCGTAAGGCTACCGCGAGCGACCAACGCACGATTATACGACGACCAATTCTTAACCCGGTACACGGCTTTCGACTTGACCGAGGACGAACCGCCAGATACTTTGCTCATCACAGGCTCTTAGGGAAGAGAGGAACGTGTTTCTTGCCGAAACCACGAACCAATCTAACTGGAGAGCCTGACTCATTTCAACTCCCTAACGCTTTTTATGCAACAACGCCCAGCGAAGTTACCGGCAGATTGTCAATGAGCCAATTTTCTATCACCGCTGGGACGTAGATAGTTCGCCCATGCCCTTAGATAGCCATGGAAAACACCTTGGCCCGCGCCATATGCAGACGCACGGCCACCTGCTTCCCCTTTAGCGCCGCTAGATCGCTCTTGCCCTTCCACGTAACGACTTGGTCCAACTCGTCTCCGACCAGGACATCGGCCTCGTCTGCACTGAAACCCTCCAAAGGTCGAATCGACTCCACAGGCTCGATCGGCGGCGTCACAATTTCCACCTTGATCCAGCCAGCTCGCTTGGTCTGGAAGTTGAGGCGCAATTCCCCGCCCTGGCAAACGCGCGGAATGGTAGTTACCCGTCCTTCCAGCGGTGCCTCCAAAGCCACCAGCCGATGGCGTTTCCATATAGCCCAGCGAAACTCGCCTTCGGGCAGCTCGGCCGGGCCGTGGTCGTGCCGGCTGTAGCGGCCATCGTACGGCAGGCCCCACTCCTCCTCATTGAGCGGCACTAGGTTGGGAGCGGCGCGGATGCAACCATACCGCCCTTCGTCGCTTTCGAGGGTGATGATCGGCTTTCTTTCGGGCCGCACCCAATTCCACCCATCCCGACTCACCGCTAGCTGGACGTCTTGCTCTGAATCGAGCCGGTGGTACACCGAAGGAAACATCAGATGCAAGCCGGGCACTCCCGGATAGTGGCAGTAACACGGCGTGTATATATCGTCGGAAACGTGGTCCTGCGGGTCGGCCACTAGGACGTAGCGCGGCGGGCCCCAAGCGCCGAACTTTTTCCCTCCGGTCTTGCGCACGGCCCGTCGACCGGTATAGCCGAATTTGTTCTCATTGTGGAACATGCCGCGCAAATAGGCGACGTATTCTCCGGTTTCCGGTTCGTAGGCAGCGACATTCTGGGTGTCGAGCACGCTATTGCCGACGTTTACTAAGGGAGTGTCGAGCACCGTCCAGCGCAGCCCGTCGCCAGAGACGGCACCCTGTACCACATTGTCCCGGCGGACCCCAAACTGTTCCTCTACAACCTGCATGGTATTGATGGTGGGATCGTCCTGAGTACCGGTATCGGCACCCAACTGGCGAAACTGCACCCAATCCATTTCCGCATCCACTACCCCGTTGCGGTAAAATACGGTTTTCGGGCCAATGGCCTTGTAGCGCTCCTCGGGGCTAGCATGGGGATCGATGAATACCGAGTTGATCTCAAAATCGCTGTGCCGCGAAAGCAGATTATTGGCCTTGGTGCCGCCGTACTCCACTAACCCCAAGTTCGGCCGTTCCCACTCAAAACCATCCCGGCTTTCTGCATAGCCGTTGAAACGCGCCCCGCCTTCTTCCGCTCCCGAAGTCCAAAACCACATCCGGTAGAGCCCGTCGTCCAAAAGGACGTACGGATACGCCATTCGGGCCTGTTCCCAAGGCTTTTCCGCGCGAAAGAATACCGGAGACCTGCGCGCCGGTTGCACGGCTAGCCGCACGCCCAGCGGCGGATCCTTTAGCCAGGACTCGCCGTTTTCGTTGGCACATGCCTGTCCCGCCCAGATGTCGTACCAGTCCAGAAAAGGTTGGTGCATCAGTTTTTCCTCTCGTACGCCAGCAGCCTAGCCAGCTACTTCCCTGAAAACGCGAATAAAATTGCCGCCCATAATCCCGGCGATCGCCTCGGCCTGGTGCCCGCGCTGCTGCAAGCCCTCGACGATATTTTGGCTCTCGCCAATATCCTCCAACCCGACCGGCCGGGCGTTGAGCTGGTCGAGCAGGTCCGTACCAAAGCCGACGTGGGCAGCCCCAACCAGCGCAACTATGTAATCAATGTGATCCAGCAACATCTCCAGACTAGCTGTTTCACCCGCGGGACCCAGCGGCATCGGACTAGGACAGATCAGGCCCCCGGTAGCAGCCACCGCCCGGAGCTGGTCGTCGCTCAAGTAGCGCACTGTGTCCCGCAGCGCCCGCGCATTGCCGTGCGTGGCAATGACCGGCGCGCGGGCGACTTCCAGCGCATCCCAAAAACTAGCCTCCACCAGATGCGTAATATCGACGAGCATACCCAGCCGGTTCATCTCGCCGATGACCTGCCGACCAGCCTCGGTCAGCCGCCCCGGCGGATCGACCTTGCTGTCGTAAAGCCGCATGGTCGGCCCGTCCCACACCTGCGTCGCCGTGCCCAAGGCATTGCGTCCTTCGTGCACCAAGCCAAGGTGCCGCAGCCCCAGGCGATAAAGCGTGCGCAATACGCTCAAGTCGCCCTTGAGCGCATCGCCGCCCTCCAGACCCAAAACAAAGGCGACTTTCCCACTCTTGTGCGCCTCTTCGATGTGATCGGCAGTAGTGGCCAACACCGCGTATTCCCCAGCTTCGCCCTCGAGTTGGCGATGAAAATAGTCGATAATCCGCAAGGCCTCCTGCAGGGGATGCCGACTGCCGTGGGGGCCGCCGATTCCCGCATCCGGCACCCAACAAGCGGTTAGCTGAGCCGCGACCCCACCGGCGCGCATCAGGGGCACATCGGTCAGTCCGCCCAAACCTTGGTGCAGCTTGAGCCCCGCCTTGAAGGCCAGATCCAAGGTATGGCCGTGGGCGTCAATAATCGGTGCTGTTGAGGAATTCTCCATACTCGACCCCTTTAATCCCAACGCGGCAGACCAGCGAAGGTCGCTCTAGGTCTTTGCCGCCGACCTGCCACCGTTCCGGTCAATTCGTACTGTCCACCCACCTCGGTGGCAAAAGTCAGCACCTCCCCATTTAGCAAAACCTCGGCACCAGTACCCAGATCGCGCAGCACCACATCGCCTTGCGGCCACGGATTGTGCACGGCGCAGTCACGGCCGACTTCGCTGGTGATGTGTACCCACTCCACCGCCCCGTCCCGATACGAGGCGCTGACCAAGAAGGCCCCCTCCGCGCGTAGGGAATCAAAAGACGCCGCAGGCCACGTATCTGGCACACAGGGAAAGACGCGGATTTTGCCACCCCAGCTCTGCAGTAGCATCTCCATAATCGCCGCTGCGGCACCCGTACCTGCCTCCAAGGTATTGATAAAACCATGTTCGGCCGTGTAGAAACCGGTCTGGCGCCAATCAACGCTCACCTGCAAGGTATTTGGCAGCACCACTTGGTCGGTGTAAAAGCGCAGCATGGAGTGGGCCATATTGGTGCGTCGGGCGCGGCAAGCAATCAGCGCCGCCCAAGGGAAAGACCAGCCCGACCAGTGGCCCGTGCCGATGTGGCGCAAATGGGCCAGCGAACGCTCGATCAAATCTCGGTCGCCCGCGTCGCCTTCGACATTGACGTAACCGAGGGGGTGAATGGCCATCAGGTGGGAGAAGTGGCGGTGGCTGCGCTCCAACGGCACCCCAGCGTAAACCTGAATACCGTGCTCATCCACAGGAAGCGGCGCTAGGTTTTCTAGCACCTGACCGTAAGACGCCGTCTCTTCCGCGCCCAATTCGAGATCCCGGGCGGCTGCGATAAGCGTGGTAAACAAATAGCGCACTAGCGCCAGATCAAACGCCGAATCCCGGCCCTTGCACACAATGTCGTCGTACTCGGGCGAGTAGGACCAGGGCACGTGCAGCACGCCCTCTTCGTCGGCTTCGAGAAATCCCAGCCAGAAGCGGCCCACAGCTTCCATGAAGGGCCAGGCTTTGTCGCGCAGAAAGTCTCGATCGCCGCTGTAGCAATAGTGCAGCCAGAAGTGCTGAGCCAGCCAGGCACCCACGCCGACCTGCAAATTCCAAGGAAACCACATAAAACCCACGCCTTGGCCGTAGATATCCATATTGGCCGGTAGGTAGGCTCCACTCCAGCCGAAGAAGGTGCGGCAATTCTCCTCAAAGCGCGGCAACTGGTCCACCAATAGTTCGTAGAGCGGCATGGCCAGTTCGAGACGGTTGGCGGCAAAGATCGGCCAGTAGTTCATCTCGGTTTCTAGATTGTGGTGCAGGTCGCCGTAACAAGGCGGAATGCGCGTATCGGGGTTCCACACGCCCATGATGGTGACGGGATACTTGTCCGCCCGTGCGTTGCAGCCCAGCTTGTACATTTCCGCGTACCACAAGCGTTCCAGGGCAGCGTCGGGCACTTGCAAATGCGAGCGCGTCCAAAAGCGCGCCCACCACGCTAGGTGCTCGTCAAAAAGGTCATCGCGTCCCTGCCAATCCTCCACAGCAGCGGCCGCCCGAGCCGGTAGTTTATCCCCGGCCGCACCCCGGACCACCGTGACAGCACAGCGAGCGCGGTTGCTCGCCGCACGGCACTGGCGGACGAATACCGCGTACTGCTCGTCGCCGCTGTATCCCTGCACCAAGTAGCGATCAGTCCCCTCGCCGCCATACTCGGTCTCGGGATAATCCCACATTTGCATGATCTCTTCGCTGCGCTCGTCCAAGCGGCGGGCGACGCTGCAAGTGGGCAGTGGAATCTTGCCGTGCGCCTCCATTTCGATCTCGACGATATTCTCGCAGGCGTGCAAATACCCACACACAGTCAGCGCCCCCTGTTCCAGTTGCAATTCCAGCGAAAAGGCGGCCTCGTAGAGCGAAATTTTGCCCTCCAGTGCGGTCGGCGTCTGCCCAAGCTGCCATTCGACGCGGCCGATCGGCAACTTGTTGCCCCATACCCGGTCGGGGGGCCGCACCGGATCGAAGACGCGACAGCTAGGATCAAAGCTACCGTCGCGGACTTGCTGCAGGGCAGTGCGGTAATCCATGCCCGGCTCCAAACTCTGGTCTGCGCGCCGCTCCCAGACATCGGCCTTGTCCAAGCTGAGCACCATGCGATCCTCCTCAAACCACAGCACGGCACCCAGATCGCCGTTGCCGAGGATAAATCCCTCGAAATAGGTAAAGGGCACTGCGTCGTAGCGCAGACCGTGGCGGGCGACCCGGTCGCGGATATCCGCGATATTGTCTTTCACGATCCCTCCGCTGCCCTCCGGCGCGTTGCCTGTCGGCGTGCTTCGCCCGCGGCCGTGAGTTTGCCTTCCCCATCGTAGTAGCCGTCCTCGTGCCCGGCGACTAGGGGACCGTACAAATCGGGCCGACGCGCGACAAAGCGCGACCGTCCTTGACTTTTGTCCCGTTGCGGCAAGTGGACGTATTGCACGCTGACGCATTCGGTTTCGTATTTCTCCAAGTGCAATTCCCCGCTGGGGCTGATGATTACCGCGCTCCAAGTGTTGGCAATGACAATCCAGCAGTGGTTGTCCCGAGCCCGCCAGCGCATTTTTTCAGTGTTCTCCGGCCCGCCGCTGCCGTCCATAGGAATAAAAATGACCTGCGCCCCTTGGACCCCCAGCACCGCGCAATTATCCACGGTGCGGTCGCTACACAACAGAAAGCCCAACCGGCCCAAGGGCGAGTCAAACGGCTGTAGCGCGCGCCCTGGCGTGATGGCGTACTCTCCCGCAGTGGTAATTTTGCGGTAATGGGCGATCACCTCGCCTTGTGGATTGAGCATGACACAGGCGTTGAACAGGGTTTGGGCTTCCCGTTCCAGCAAGCCGAATATCAGATAAGTCCCCAATTCTTTGCACAATGCGCCCGCCCGCTGGATATAGGCTCCATCTGGCACGGTCTGAGCGATTTCCAACATATCCGCCAATTGGGATGTGGGGTCTGCATTAAACACATAACCATCCAGCACGGACTCGGGCGCGACAATCACTTGGGCGCGACGCCCGGCCGCCTCCCGGACATAGGCCTCCAGCCGCTGGAAATTATCCTCCAATTCCCAGGGGGCCGATTTCAAGGTGACAATTCCCACCAGCATACTCTGTCTCCTATAGCAGTCCTAAATGATTTGAACGATTCGAGCGAGGGATTGTCTTGTGCATCCTATTCTGCGTCTATCTGCGTCTATCTGCGTCCATCTGCGGATCACCTTGGAAATGATTTCGGATGGCTATATCAGAGGGTAACGGCAAAGAGTTGGGTGCGCGCCATGCGAAATCGCAAATGGATCTTCCGGCCCTTCAGCGCCGACAGATCCGACTTGCCCCGCCAACTCACCACGGCCGCCAACTCGTCCCCAGCCATCCGGTCGCAATCGGCAAAACTGAATCCCTCTAGGGCGGGGACCAGAGTTGCGCCCGTTCGATTGGGCAAACTGCCATCGACGATTTCCACCTCGACAAAGGCTCCCGGCAACAACGTCTTGAAGTTGATCTTGAGCTGTTGGCCGGCGCATAGCTGTTCGCTCAGGGCAAATTCCGCCCAATCGTCCGCTTCCCAAGCCACCAGCCGATCGCGCTTCCACGTGGCCCAGATGTACTCGTGCGGCTGGTCAGAAGTGCGGTTGTGCGGGTGCGGACAGGCCAAGGTCAACACGCCCCAGCGATCTTGATCCAGTTCCACCAGTTCCGGCGTCGGGTACAGGCTGCCGTAGCGCTCGCTCACCGGAATGATCGGCTTGCGTTCCGGCCGGTACCAGAGCTGGCCGTCGTGGCTGGTGGCCAAGTACACATCGACCAGATCGCTGGCCCGACGGTAGGGACTGAAGAACATGAGGTGCGGACCGTGCGGATGGCGACAATAGCCCGGCGCATAGATGTCCCAATCGGGCGGATCGTCTGGCTCAGCCGTGAGCACCATCAGGTGGTTGCCCCACGGCCCGCGAAAAGTATCGGCTTCGTAGCGCGACACTGCCCGGCGCCGCTCGCGACCGCTGCGCAAATAAATGACGTATTTGCCGCTATCGGCATCGTAGGTGAGAATATTCTGCGTATCGAGCAAAAAGGGCGGTGCCATGATCGGCTCGGGCAGGTGCGTCCAGCTATAGCCGTCAGCCGACACCCCAGCGGTGACCACTACCTGCGAGGTTATGTTGGCACCGATTTCACCGGCGTCGCCAGCCGCCTCGCGCTTGGCCCGCAATTCCAGCACTTCCGCCCGACTGGCTGGCCGACCGTCCACCTGGAATTTGCCGGTAATGCCGATGGCCTTATAGCGCTCCTCGTCGCTGCCATTGGGATCGCGCATGACGTTCATGTACCCGTAGGACGAACCCACTTGGTCGCAGACAAAGAGGATATTGTTATCCTTAGAACCCGCGTATTCGACCCGCCCCAACTCGGGCCGCTCCCAGTGAAAGCCGTCGCCGCTCTCGGCGTAGCACCACAGTCCGGGCACTTTGCCCGGCACGTGGCCGGCCTTCACCCAGGGATCTTCGGGGTCGGCGAAACAACAATACCACAGGCGATAGCGGTCGCCTTCCTTTATCAAACTCGGATAGTGGATATTGCCAGCTTCCCAGCGCTTTTGGCGCGCCATGACCGGGTCAGAGCACTCGGCTTGCTGCACGGCCAAGCGGATGCCGGTGGGCAAATCCTGGGGAAAATACAGTCCTGCTTCGTCGTGGCTGACGTAGCCGGGCCAGATCCCGTGCCAATCGAGTGCGGGTACGGTTTTAGCCTGTAACTCGTCCATTCGTTCTTCTCCTTGTCCTCGTTAAACGCGAGGGCTGTCCCCGGTTCGATAGGCGTACAGGCTCGTAGCATTATCGACACGGAAGTGCAAGCGGATATTCCGGCCGACAAAAGGCGTCAGATCGCGCCGCTCCGGCCCCCAAGTAACCTCGCAATCCGTCTCATCTCCCCGTTCCAACCCATTGCACGAGTCAAAGTCAAACCCCTCCGGCACGGCAGCCTCCACAATGACGCGCACCTGCAAGTGTCCAAACAAACAGGTGGCATTGACCCCGAGTCTAGGACCGATGACTTCAATCGGTTCGGTCATCAACTCGCCGCCCCCGATACCGCAGCGCAGCGCCACAAAACGATCCTTGCGCAGAGTCACTAGCCCGATCGAACTGGTAGAATTGCCCTCGGTACCGTGGGCTTGGGGACGGCCCGAATACCACATGTACAGCGTATCCCCCACAAGAGCGGGGGGATTGGACGACAGAGAAGACCAGGCCCCGTCCCAAGTGCCCGGCGAACCGACCGGCAAAAATTCCTCGCGCCGGCCCACCCGCTGCCAGTGGTCCAGATGCCGCGCCGTAGCCAGTTGCACCGGCCCCAATTCCGTAGCCGAATGCAACATGCCGATGAAACCAATGTACTGGTTGCCATAGACAAAGGGCGCCATCACGTATAGCTGATCCCTCGGATCGTCGAAATCGTCCGGTTTGATAATGGTTCTCAGGGGCGTCCAGTGGACGAAATCCTCGCTGCTGGACAGGGCAATGACGCGACGATACTGCTTCCACTCGAGTACAAAGTGGTCCATCAAAGTTTCATAACGGCGCGAAGTAGCTAGATAGCGCCGCTGCATGGGATCATACACCAGTGCGCCAGCATCGCCCGAGCGGGGCACGTAATTGCGGTCGTCCAGCCGCCAGTGAATGCCATCTGGCGAAAAGGCCGCGTACATGCCGTGGTGATCGCGGATTTTGTCGAAGAGCACTTTGCGCAGAGCATTGCGCTCTTGGCGGTCCATAGTAGGCGTTTCCTGCGGAGCGTCCGCAGTGGGACGCTGCTGGTACATACCCATCTTATACCGTTTGGACGGATCTTGCTCCTGCAGGTCTTTGACCACGCCCCACGGATCTAGGCCGTAGTGAACACCCGGCGGCGGATAGACGATGTTGTTGGCACTGGACCCCTCGCAGGCCACGGTCCCCAGTTCCGGCTTTTCCCACGCAATGCCGTCTTTTGAGGTCGCGTAACACATAAAGTGCCCCTGGCCGGTGCGCTCGTACAGGTCGTTGTTGCTTGAATAATACCACATCTTGAAGCAGTTTTCGTCGTCGTCGTAGAGCACCGAGCCCCATAATTGCACGGATTGCCCCTCCCAAGGCTGGTCGGGTTTTAACACCGGCTCTGTCCGCACGCGCTCGGGCCGCTGCACCTTGCGCACAAAGCCGGGGTGATCTTGTACTTCCACGTCGTCGAGAAATAGATGCAAACCAGGGTCGTAAAGATTATTGCCTTTCACAGTTTCTCTCCACAGATTGGCCGGTGATATAGGATTTGGTGATAGCGATGATGAGTTCCACGTCGTGGCGCGCTTCCACAATCGGCGTGCGGCACTCCACCCCCTCGGTGATACAAGCGTGGAAGTGGCGCAATTCCGCTGTGAAGGCGCTCTCCCAGGGAATGGCCGGTTCTTTGCGATAGCTAGTGCCGTGCTCGTCAATGCCCTGGACAGTCAGGGTGGAGAGCACGCGGCGCGAAAAACCCGTCGGATAGGTAAGCAGCACGCGCTTATCGTCGCCGTAGATTTCCAGAGTCTCGCGAAAATCCCACAGCTTTTCCAAGTCAACCCGACTGATGACACAGCGCGCGCCATTGACGTATTCGAGCACCGAGGTAATCGAGCGGTTGTTCTTCCAGATTTCCGTGCTAATCACGGCGCGGGGCGAGCCCACCATCGTGCGCAAGCTGTAGAGATCGTGAATCAGGCCGTAGGTGATGCCGCAGACCGGTTCAGCTTGCGCAAAAAGGTCGCCAAAAGCCTCGCGCAGCGTCTCCTTATACGCACGCCGACGCTGGGCGGCAATTTCGGAGCGCTGCGAACCCGCGTATTGCACGTTAAAGTGGTCGAGGTGGAGATAATTGCTCGGATGCAGGTGGTTGATCTGGATAAAGCTGTAATCCAAACCCTCTACCTCCCGTTTGGCCAGCGCAAAGGCCGGGTCGTACGCCTTCATGTAGGCGGCCTGCCCCACGGTGCCAGCTTGCTGCATGGCCGCAATCATGG
Organism: Candidatus Latescibacterota bacterium; assembly: GCA_022826515.1. The sequence continues at coordinate 89,997 of JAJDUT010000123.1, read as the reverse complement.
CGTCGGCTTCCTGCAGGGACGCGCAGATGGGCTTTTCGATCAGCACGTGCTTGCCAGCGGCAAAAGCAGCGATTGCCGCGTCGCTTTTGGGATCGGCATGGCAGAGGAGAACCGCGTCGATATCCGCGCTCAGCAGGTCGTCGAGGGTGCTGACGTGCCGGGGGATAGCAAAGCGCTTGGCGACGTAAGCCGCCTGCTCGGGGGACAGGTCGCAGACAATGGGAACGGCAAATTCCTCGTCGAGTTCCAACAGGTTGGGTAGGTGCTGGACCTGGGCTATGGCACCACAACCCAAAACACCAATGCGCACGCGGGCCATGAACAAACTCCTGCTGATAATCTCCGGTTGCCAAGGGCCGTTTGAATTAGGACCTTGAAGTCCGGAGCCGTATTTGGTTACTTGAAAGATTCGGAATCAATATAAGTCGCCAGCCACTAGGATCACAGGGAAACGAGATGATGACCCCCGAACAGCGCTATTTTTTCGATTTAACCGGCTATCTCCATTTGCACGGCGTTCTGAATGAGAGCGAACTCCGCCCCGCCCAAGACGCGGCCCAGCGCTACATCGACACGCCGCCGGATCAACTACCAGAGGGCTTTCGCATTGACCTCAACCGCGAGCACTTCAACTGGTACCTCTACGCCTTCGCCTTTGACAAAGCCCTCGAACGGCTGACCATGCACCCCAAAACTTGGCCCATCTTGCTCGAACTGACCGGCGGCAAACCCAAGTTAGGCGGCGGCAATATGATGGTCGATGTCCACGGCAAGCCCTTTCATCCCCTGCATTCGGGACTCGAATCAGACCTGCGCAAAAACCGGCCGGGCTGGCGTCGCAGTTTTGTCAAGGACGGCAAAATATACAACAACGACCTGGTGTTTTTCTTTTATCTGACCGACGTTTTCCCCGGCGACGGCGGGCTCATTGTCGTACCCGGCTCGCACAAGGCCAATTTCCTGCGCGAACATCACTACTTCTATCCAGGAAGCTACACCGCCGACGGGGGGTACAACGACGATTATTTCAGCACTGAAGTGCCCGAAGGAGTGACCAATCCCACGCCTAGAGCCGGCGACGTGGTCATCATGTCCGAACACCTCACCCACGGCGCGCTCTCCTGGGAGCCCAAAGATCGGGATCGCCGCTTTCTCACCCTGCGCTACGGCGTGCAGCACATCGGCCCCTCCGACCCCTTTCCCGACGGCGTCAAGGCCCAATTGTCTCCAGAAACCCTGGAGCTGATCGCCGTGCGCGACTTCAACGACCGCAAAGAAATCACCACCCGCGATACAGTAGAGTTGACCCTATGAACAAACCGATGCGCCGGCTTTCCTATCAAATCGTTGCCCAAAGAGGTACAGCATGACTCCCGAACAGCGCTATTTCTTCGACCTGACCGGCTACCTTCACCTCCAAGGCGTGGTGCAAGGCGCGGAATTAAAAGCAGCCCAAGACGCGGCTCAGCGCTACATTGATACGCCCCCGGAGGAGGTGCCCGCCGGCCTCGAAATCAATCTCGAGCGCGAACACTTCAACTGGTATATCAATGCCTTCGCCTTTGACAAGCCTCTCGAAGCGCTGACCCTCCACCCCAAAACTTGGCCCATCCTCAAGGAGTTGACCGACGATCGGCCGCGCCTGACCAGCGGCAATCTGATGGTCGATGTCCACGGCAAGCCCTTCCATCCCCTGCACGGTGGCGTCCCCGGGTCACCGGCCCGCAATCCAGAGCAGGGACGCTACAGCACAATCGGCGGCAAAGTCCAGTGCAATGACCTAGTCTTCTTCTTCTACCTGACCGACGTCCATCCCGGCGACGGCGGACTTATTATTCTTCCCTGTAGCCACAAGAGCCAGTTCGACTATCCGCGGTCGCTTTTCTATCCCGACAGCTATACGGCAGAGAATGGGTACAACGACGAATACTTCAGCACTGAAGTGCCCGAGGGAGTGCTCAATGTAACGCCCAAGGCCGGCGATGTGGTCATCATCTCCGAATTGGTCACCCACGGCGCGCTCTCCTGGGTGCCCCAAGACCGCGACCGCCGCTTCCTCACCCTGCGCTACATGCAGCAGCACGAAAGCGTGCGAGGCGGTCTAGACCGCTTCTCCCCAGAGGTCAAGGCTCGACTTTCGCCGGAAACCTTGGAACTAGCCTCACCCGCTGCCTTTACCCACACCAAGGAAATCGTCGAACAAGAAGTCGTCACGCTGAGCTGACACTCAGTCGATCTCTTCCAGAGCAATGGCCCGGGTCCAACTAGCCGTGACCCGCTGCATCTTGAGCGGCAGGGCGATGAAAAAGACGCGGTCCTTTGTCAGTTGATCCAATCCCAAGAGAGCGTCCACCATGGGAATGCCTTCTTGCAGCAGTCGGCGCTCGGCATCGATGTGGGCGTTGGGCACAGTGGATGGACCGTAGTACAAACCGCCGCTCGAAGCCAGCAGTTTGATCCGCGTTTCAATGAAAAAATCCAGCACGTCGGCTTCAAAGTAGGGTAGCTCGCCGCTGTGTTCGGGGTTGGTGCGCACCAGCACAATATCGCCGCTTTTCACCCCTACTTGGCGAAATTCGTCGGCGCGGATTCCCTCTCCTGGTCCCTTGTGCGACAAATCGCAGACCACGGCCTCGCCGATGTACGAGGCCAACGGCATGCCGGCCATGTCCGGCCCTTCATCGAGATATTTGTAGGCCCCCTCGCAGTGCGTGCCATTGTGCGTCTGGCTCTGAATGAAGTGCATCCGGGCCCCGTAGGCCATAAACTCCTGCACCTCCACTGAGCGTCCGAAAAAGGGCTCGCCGTGTAGGTAGTGCCCGTCGATTTTCTGCTCTCCGGGAACCATCTCGTGCGATAGGTCGATAATGCGGTACTTGCTTAGATCAATCATTTTTTACTCCCAACAGAAGTGAGTGGAATACAGATTTTACCTAGTGTCATCAGGGGACAGGAACTACAAAAGACCTTCACGCCAGGTCTTCTTGAACTTGGGTTTCACTCCAGCGGGGTTGAATTCCAAAGACCCGAGCCTGCTGCACTATTTCCTGTTCTGTCAGACCGGCGATTTCTGCTGCCCGGCCAATCGATATAAGCCCCCGCTTATAGAGCAACAGGGCTTCCTGAATTTTGACCTGAGATAACCCTAGCAACAATAGGTCGCCCAGACGGTCTTTGTAGGCTTCCAACTCTGCCATTTTGTGGTCGGGAATTTCGACCGTCGTTCTTGCCATTAGTAAGCTCCTTTCGGTCGTAAATCAATTAACTTACTGTTATTTACATTATTAAAAAATGTAAAAAAGATTTTGATTTTTCAAAAATTGTTGCAACTTCTCCTTTTAAATCATTTGTTGCAACCCCAAGTTCTTCAAGGGATTTTCTCCAATCTTCTGGCTTTGCATGTGCAACCGAAGTAGATCGGTATTTTTGTAAAGATTTCAAAAAATCAATGTGTTCTTTCCTTTCAGGTTCAATAAGTTCCAAAAGTTCCAATTCCTTAAGTAAAACAGCTAAAGCATCAATTTTGCCCATTTTCTCCCACTCATAAGGTTTTCCGCTTTGGCTGTTTTTTCTTACAATGTCTCCGAAATTAACAGTCTGTATCCCTTCAATAAGCAATTTTGTAAGACGGTGTATCAGTTGGTCAAAATATTCTTGGCTGACTTTTCGAGGGATGCGTATTTTTTTGAAAAATAGTGACTCGTCTTCACCTTCAGATAATTTGATCATATAAGGACGCCAATCACTTAATTGATAGTATGCTTCCTTGAGAGAAATTTCTGAGTCTCGAAAAGATGTATTCATATCGTATATTGATGGCGGTGCAACATTGTATCTCTGAAAGTGCAAAAGCACCTTCTTGGGCATTCTTAATTCCTCAATATTACAACAAATCACATCATCATTATGAAAAGACAAAGGGATGCTGAATTGGTATCCATCAGGACTACAAATCAAAATATCACGGTAAAGAGGTGGGTGTTCATCATCAAACTGATCATAAATTATATATTCAGAACCATTGTTTTCGTAAAAATAATCCAATATCGACGAATCAAAGTAAACACTCTTTGTCTTTTCCTCCAAAGGTAACTTCCACCAGTTATCGTCTAAATCTAAGTATTCTCTATCTCCTCTATTATTCAAGCCGACGCAAAACCTTATAGCCTCTTGTTCGACATAACTATTTCCCATTCGTGGGGATAACAGAATTACTAATCCCTTTAACAAGGACCATGAAGAAGGGTGATCCAAATGATGATCATCATACTTAATAGCACCTTGTATTTTGCAAAAATCATTCCCTTTTAGTGGGAAATTGCTTTCGAATTTAACTTCTTCAATTTCATCAAGCTCTGCGAGGGAATAATTTGTTTTCTCATCAAAACCAAATTGAATGATTAAGGCCCGTTTAGTATAATGCAAATATCTACAAAGGTCTTGTTTTCTAATTTTAACTTCGCAATAGTCATCGTCATCTTTGACAATAGCAATCAATTCTTCAGTATTCAATTCTACCTCTTTAAAGTATTTCTCGGTATTATTAACTTCATCTTTTGGATATAAGCCATGAAAGTGACGAAAATCTTCGCAAATTTCTATCATATTATACTTACCTCTTATATCAAATGTATTGGTGTTAAATTTTCGATGATACGTCAACGGATATATTTGTTGTGCTGGAAATGTATGATACTTTATTTTTTGATAATAATCTTCTTTTTCCTCCCGACCACCTTCCATCACCCACCCGACAAAAGGAAAGGTATCTTCTGTCCTGCTAAGATATTGACGACAATTTTGATCGTGAACATTACTAAAATCCAATATGCTCTCATCTAAATCATCAACATCAATAAAAAAAGAATAGATATCTTTTCTGCTCCATTTCTCTTGCTCTCTTGCAGGTGCCCCCGTTTGTGAAATATGATCCACCACGACAAAATCATTCATTTCAGACTCCAAGTAATTTCTCGTCAAGAAATCATATCTCTCATTCATACTGAGACGTTTTTTTGCATCATACAATTCTTCCATAATAAACTCCTTTCTAGGGCTTGGTGGTTCCCCTAATACCCCTCCCTAATGCGTCAATCCGCGTCTTCTTACCCCCGTGGACGCTTGGCTCGGCGCACCATTGGTCGCGCAAAATGGCGAGCGGTTCGAGGACTGCTTCGGGAAGATGCAACAGGTCCACCAAGACGGCGTGGTCGAGAGCTTGGCGAGCGTCGTCCCGATACGCCTCATTGGCTGGCAGGAACTCCTTTCCCTTGAATCGCTCAAAGATGTTCTCGGCTTGGGCTAGCTGCTCTTGGCTGAGGGAGCGCGGGTCCAAGACCGTCAGGCGAGGCAACTGAGTAATAGTAAGGCACGCCCGGCCCTGCTGCTGTCGGGTTCCGACCCACCAGAAGGCGAGGAGTCCCAACGTCGTGTTGGACCACAAGACGAGAGGTAGTGTCCACTCGTCTTGTCCCGGGATGAAGTTGGGCCACGCCCGGCCTCCAATTGCCTTGGTCGGCGTGAGGCAGGCGGTGAGGCTTTGCGAGTTGATGCGAAAATCGAGATTGAAGTGAAGTCGGGAGGCGACGCGATTCCAGACGGATACAGCTCGGTCGTCGCAGCCGGGTCGTACCTCTCCTTCGCTATCGGGTGGAACGACAAGGCTCCGTTCTCGCTTGGCGTTATGGCTCCGCAAAACCGGATACTGTGGTACACCCTGAATGGGGATGATTTCAAACGGTCCTCGCGGTACTCCATTGCTGATTCCTCCGGAGATGTCGAGGTGGTATAATCCTTCTTCACCAAGACTTCTGAGTTGAGTCGTGGGAAGCGGAGCGGAGTATCCTTGGGGCAGGCGGAGCGTCTTTTTTAATAGTCCAAGGGCAGCATCGGCGAGCGTAGTTTCGCGGAGAGACGCACAACCACCTTGACTCAAAGGGGCGCGAATATACGTGCCAATAGTCTCGCGGTCCCCCACGCGGAGCCGTCCCTGACGAGCTTGAGGTGAGAGGCGACGCACCGACCGCGCTACCTCAAAGGCTTCTGCGAGACTGCGTGGTCGGTGATAGAGGTTGACGAACAGCGTTTTCCCGCATCCTTCTTGTCCGGCGCGGCACTTAGTGGCCACCACGAGGGCCTCGGCCATGCCCGTATCAGCCGAAAAGGCCAAGTCAGTCTGGCCGTGTGCAGCTATCGTCGCGATTACGAGATCCTCGTACTCGACTTCAAGCAAGCGACGGACTTCTTTCCAAGATTCCCCGCTTACACATACCGCCGGTAGCACTAAGGCAAGGACGCCCCCCGGCTTAGTTTTGACATGGGCAAGGTCTATGAAGTTAGAAGCCAGCCCCGCGTTGCCATGACCGACTGGATTGGCCAACCGCCGACGTATTTCGGCTAGCCGCTTGGCCATAGCTCGCTGTTCGTCTTCAGTCTTGCCTAACCCAGCAAACGACGGCACTGGCACCTCAGTCTTCTCGTGATTCGTCGGCCGCGTAAACGGCGGATTCATTATCACCAGATCGGCCGTTTCGCGGGGGAGAATCATATCTTGGCTCCCCTCGGTCTCCACATCCGCGCCCGTGCCATGCGCCACTGTGGCTCCGGTTCCAAACAGCGATGGCGCAGCATCATCCTCAATCAGATCAAGTGCCCCCAACGCCATTGTATGCCGCTTTTCCTGACTCTGCTGTCCGTAAGGCAGGGTATGGACGCGGGTACGGCCAAAGGTCGTCCCTGGATGGGCACTCGACAGCATGGACGCGGTAAGGTGCGTTGCCGCCGGCATGATGTCCGCAGCGATAAGGGCGCGTTCCATCATCTGCTGATGCAGCGCCTGATCGTCGCCGCCAATCCGCCGGTAGCGCACCGCTAGAGCGCGATATGCCGCCGAAATCAGAGCACCCGTACCACAAGCCAAGTCGGCGACTTGAAGACCAGTGAGAGCGTCCGGGTCGGACCAATCCGTCTCCGCGTCCAAACGAGCCACCGCCAACTCGCCGAGCAGGGCCGCCGAGGTCGGCAGCGTGTAGAACGTAGCGAGGAATTTCCGGTCAGCGATGAGCCGTTGGAACATACGCCCGGAAAGATCATGCAAGGTGGTAGCTCCTAAGCCTGCCAAGTCGCTGGCCGCCTGCGCGAGGCGATTGAGGACCGCATTCGCCGTGCCGTCGGGAATCGGCAGCAGCAAATCGGAGGCAATGCGAAAGATCGGATAGTAGTTGATGTTATCGAGGATATGCTGCCAGCATTCAAGCAAACGGCTCTTGCTGACATCGTTGCGCCCCGGAATACGCAATTGGTCGATGGTGGGAATCTCGTGTGCTTCAACAATAGCAGTGTGAAAAACGAGCGCGTTGGCGACGATGGCCATCGCCATGCGCGAGGTCTGCTCGCCGTCCTCTTGATGGAGGGACTGCGCCATATTCTCCAGCGCATGAGTACCGGCCGTTTCGCGCAACTTACCGGCGGCCTCGCCAATACTCTGCTCCAGAATATGCGTTCCCTCGGCGAGCAGCCGCTCAGACAGCGAGACATTTTCAATACAGCTAGCGAGGTCATCAATACTACCATCGAGCCAACCCGTAGCCGGCCAACGCACATTCATATCCGCTTCTTGCAGCGAATACGTGCAATAGCGGAACTCGGCAGCCTCAATATGCTGCTCCAAGTCCGCCTGTGGCACCTGGCTCAGTTCCCTTGGTATCTGGACGGCGATAGTCTGCTCAATCCGGTCGCCGTTGTACTGCAAAAATTGCCCCAAGCGGGCTTGAGCATCCGCTTCAACACTGCGCGCTGGCAGAAACTCCGTCTCCAAGACGACCGGAATGCCGCCCGGCGGGCGAATGACTATGTCCGGCCGTAGTGCCGTCTCGCGGAGGACACCCTGTTGCTCCACACCGGTGTGATCGCGCCAACGCGGATGCTTGGTCCGCAGCACATCCAACAGCCGGACGTTGAAGGCGATTTCGCTAGTTCGGGAGGTCTGGACATTCAACTGAACCCGTTGGGGCTTAGACTTTGCGATTTTCCTATTAGATGAATGCTGTTCTCTTCTCTTTTTTTTTGCCCTTCCTCTTTAATGAGATCCTCCATCGGTATGTTCAAGTGTTGATGAAGGGCTTTGGCTACATCTAACCTCAGCGGTTGCTCGCCCGATAGAACGTCGTCGATATGGGCATCCACTACACCGCTCTGAGACAGTAACGATTGCACATCCTTTGAGGTCAGCCCTGCTTGGTCCATAGCGAACTCGATGGCAACAAGCGGATCTACATCAGACATCGGATAGCACTCACGCTCATAGGCTTCTACCAACAGGAATAAGGCTTTTAATTCTTCTCTCTGCGGAGTGCCTACAGGCGATCCCCATAGCTCATCAATACGGGCCATAGCCCGTTCGTGATCAGCTTCAGTGCGAATAGGATCTAAGCGGTGCATGGTTCATGCCTTTCTCGCATCGGGGATGTTATCGTACTCTGCATGGGTTCCCGCAAAGCGAATCTCCACTAGGCTTGAATCGAAGTCCACCCGCACAATTAAACGGTACTTATTACCCATGATATTGAACACATGGCGATCACTGCCCCCGCCTAGGGCACGAGTTGTAGGTAACTGATTCTCGATATCATGGGGCGTCTTCCATTGTGCTTGCGTGACTATCTGACGCCATCGATCTAAGTTCTTTACAGTTTCAGTATGACGCTTTTTCAAATCTTCCAATTTTTTAATACCCACAATACGCACAATACCCTAGTGCCCATCTTCTCTATACGGTTAAAAATTATCTCGTCTGCCTAGTACAAAGTCAATATACAATAATGATTAAGGGGCCACCTCCACTGTGCCCAACACCTTGGCTATTCGTAAACCATTTCCCCAGTCTTATGCTCCTCAATCCAATCCCAGTCCACCTCCACGCCCAACCCCGGCCCCTCCGGCACTTCCACACAGCCGTTCTCATCCACCGAATCCAACTCGTCGAGCCAGCGCCTCTCGCTGTAAACCGCCGGCTTGGTATCGTTGACCAGAGGATGTACCAGTCCCAACTCGTAATAGTTGGCATTACGCAAGGTCGCCATGATGTGCCGGTGCGCCAGACTGCCGCCGTGCAACTCCACGTCCAGCCCGTGCGACTCGGCCATAGCGGCGATCTTCATCACCCCGGTAATGCCGCCATCGGCGCTGCTATTGGCGCGCACAAAGTCGGTAGCACCCGCGGTAATCGTATCGGCCTTGGCCTCCAGCCCGCGCACGTGTTCGCCCATCAGCATCGGCGTCTTGATCAGCTCGCGCAGCTTGGCGTGGGCAAAGCGCGAAAACCCGCCGCCCCTAAACGGATCTTCATACCACATATAGCGCGCCTCGTCGCAGGCACGACCCACCTTGAGCACATCCTCGAAGGTGGGAAAACACCCGGCCGGATCGAGCAACAAATCCATATCGTCGCCCACCGCTTCGCGAATGGCTAACACCGCCGCCACCTCGCGGTCGATCGGCCCGTTGACCCAGCCGTGGATCTTAAACGCCGGGTAGCCGTATTGCTCCTTGCAGCGCAGCGCGAATTGCGCGAAGTCGTCCGGCGTCGTCAACCCGCCGTTTTCGTCGCCGTGGTAGGTCGAGGCGTAGGCCGGCAACTTCTTGCGCCAACCCCCGCCCAAGAGCTCGTAGATCGGCGCGTCATAGAGCTTGCCAGCAAAATCCCACAGCGCGGTGTCCACTGCGCCCGGTGGCGTGCCGTCTTGGCCGCGCCGCGAGCGCTTGAGATCGTGCCAAATGATCTCGCGGTCCAGCGGGTTGCGGCCGAGCAAGTACTGCGCCGTGCGGGGATCGATGCCACCGGGCGCGATGCCGCTAACCCCGGCGCTAGTCTCGATAGTCAGGATGCCGCCACTCTGAGACAGACGACCTCCTTTTCTATAGACCGTGTCAAAGCCCAATTGCTCCTCCAACTCCATATCGGCGATCTCGTAGTCGAAATGCGTCGTAGTGATGCGGGTGATCTTGATATCTCGTGCCATCGTTAGCTCCTCTATTTTTGTGAGATTTCGTTTTCATCCGCGGCCAGCGGCCCCACTGCCCCCAAACGCAACGCGGGATAGAGCGTTTCAAAAAGCGGCGTGTCGCCCGTATCGCGGGCATAGCACCAATAGAGCCGCGTCATTTTTTTAACCTGCTCCCCATAGGCCGGATCCTGCGCCAGATTTTTCATTTCATAGGGGTCTTCGTCTAGCTGGTACAACTCGTCGAAATCAAAGCCGTTAAACACAAACTTCCACGGCCCATCCCACACCACCCGCTGCGTCAGCCGATGGCGGTTGCCAAAGTATTCGGCATAACCCCGGGTCCATTCGTCGGCCACATTCGCCGGGTCGAGCAACAGCTCGACAAAAGAGCGGGAATCGTCCCCATCAACAGACTCGCAGTCGGCCAGTTCCAACAACGTCGGGCACAGATCGTGCAAGCCGACTCGACCCTCGCAAATAGCATTCCTCGCAATGTTAGGTCCACGCACAATAAGCGGCACCTGATACACTTCTTCAAAAGCGGAAATATCCTTGAAGAACAGACCGTGCGCGCCCAACAAATCCCCGTGGTCGGCGCACATTACAACGATCGTATCGTCGAGTTTGCCAGTCTCTTGGAGAAAGTCGATCACCCGCCCGAACTGCGCATCTATTTCACTAATCGACGCGAAATAACACGCCCGCGCTTCACGCTTGTGCTCCTCGTCGAGCTGACGCCAAATGCCCTGCGCCCGCCGATAAAGCCCCGGCCGGTCCGCCAGATCATCATCAGCGTTGGGCGGCGGCGGCAACTCTTGATCCGCATAGCGGTCGTAGAATTCGCGGCTGGCGATAAAGGGATCGTGCGGCTCCTCAAAGCTGACAAAAGCACACCACGGATCGTCGCCTTGTACCACTTCCTCCAGATAGCGCAGCGCCAGCGTCGTCGTCAGCCCCATGCTGCGCTCTGCCGCCGGCCGGTCGGTCACCCCGTAGAACAGATGGGGGCCATAGCCGTGCGGTGCTTCGAGATAATGCGCCGGATCGCACTCCGGCCGCAGCGGCTTATCTCCCAGCACTTCGGCGACCAACTCATTGAAAAGCGCACCACCGCGAACCCCGTTGACCTGCCAGCCGAAACGGCCCGGCGCATTATCGCGCTCAACATGCCACTTGCCGAAATACCCCGTGCGATAACCAGCATCTACCATGCGCTCGGCCCAATGCACCTTATCGGTGCGCAGCGCATGTAAATCCGGCACCTTGGGATAGAGCACCTCCAGCACCCCGTGGTTGTGCGGCATCAACCCGGTCATCAGGCTCGCCCGGGTCGGCGAGCAAATATTATTGGGCGTATAGGCGCGAGTAAAACGCACACCCTCCCCGGCCAGCCGATCCAAGTACGGAGTTTGACAGACGTGATCTGGATCGAGCACGCGGGCCTGCATCTGATCGGCCATCAAAAAAAGAATATTGGGTCTATTGCTCATCGCTATTTGTTCCACTGTTCGACGAAGTCACCGCACACAGTCTCCGCCATTATCCGCAGATTGCACAAGTCGCGTACATATTTGATCGACGAGTCAGCAAGTAGTGAGGGAACAATTGCGGATTCGCGCAAATACCACAGCCTTCAATAGGCCACCGCCACCGTGCGCAGCACCTCGGTCCGTTCCGCGCTCAATCCCCCGGCGTCAACAGCCACCCTAAGCAACGCGCAATAGACGCCCGGCGGAACGCGTACCCCCTGTTCGTCCATGCCATCCCAAGCAATCTCGTACTGGCCAGTAGTCTTCGATCTTTGCTCGGCGAGCTGGCGCATCAGCCGGCCGCTCAAATCGTAGATGGCGACTTCCAGCGGACCATCGTCGTCCAAGCGCACGACCTTGAAGGCAAAAACCGCATGATCGTTGACCCCGTCGCCATTGGGCGTAAACGCCGGCGGACGCACCTCCACGTCGAGCAGCAGTTCCCCTCGCGTCGGGTCGCCCACCAGCGTCGTCGTATTGCCCGCCACCGCGTCGAGCGCGTTGCCCGGATCCACCCGCTGCCAAGTACCCTCGCCCCCGGCGCTGTGCTGTAATGACGCGCGCAGCACCGCACCCATGCCAAAGAGCGCGGTGCGAAAGTCGAGGCGAACGACTTCAACGTCCGTGTTGGGCTGAATCTCGGCAAAGGATAGTTGCAAGCTGTCCACGCCCGTGGGAATAACCTCGACGCCCTCCACCTCGAGCTCGTCTCCAGCCTGACCCGCGTACAGCCCCGCAAAACCGAGCGCCATATCCGCCGGCGCAACCAACAGCAACTGATCGAAGCCAGGGTCGCGACGATCGAATTGTGGCCGGACGTACAGGGAAAAGGGACGCTCCACGCCCAGCGAATCAACCCTGAACGGCGCAATCTCGCCCGTCAGCCCTTGGGCCACCGGACTAGTGAAATTGAGGCGGACCGAGCGCAGCGTAGCGTTGATGTCCGGATCCTCAGACAGCATGGTCGCCCGCACCTTGAGAAACTCGCGCGGACTAGGCGAGGTAATCGCACTCCCCGTTGGATTCTCATAGGGCTGACTCCAGCCGCTCCAGTCGTCCCCTTCCACCTCCTCGGCGACAATCGGCCCCTTAAAGATGTCCAACAGCGTCGGATTGTTGTACTCCTTCTCGGAAATCTCCGTGCCGTCCTTTTTGAAATAGTGCAGCACCTCGCTCAACTCGTTGCCCGTGCGCGTCTGCACCAGCACGTTGGTCCCCGGCGGCGTATCCGCATCCCATTTTATCGACAACAGGTTCCGCCGCCCGCCCAGCCGCACCAAGCCCGACTCCAGCCAGACCTCGGGTTGAAACCCTCGACCGTAGAGCTGCACCGAAGCGGGGAATCCCCGGTGCCCGCCGACGGCCACGATGATTTGCTCCCACACTAGGCGGAAAAAGCGCGTCTTGATCAGTTCAAAGTCGTGGCCCTCATATTCCTTGCGCGTACTCGACTGCTGGCGGCTGGCCACAGTCGTCCACTTGAGGCTGCCGTCGGCGTTGAGCGCGCCGTCCGACGCATCGAGGCGGTAGGAGGGAAAGCTGAAGCGGTCGCGGAGCGCCTGGCCACCGTAGGCAAGGCGGAAGGTGTCGATCCAGTACGTCGAGCCCAGATCAAAGCTTATATGGCCTTCGGGGCCGGGAATGGTTTGGCGGTCGAAGGAGAAGATCAAATCCACGTAGGTCTGTACGTTGCCGTCGATGGTCCGTCCCACCGGCAGCCCTTGCGAGGCAAACACGTCGCCGCCCCGGGCCAAGGAAGCAATCATCGCGTCGTCGCCCTCGTGCCACACTTCGAGTTCGGCCAACCGAGGCCGCTCCCAGCGATAGTAGGAAATCCCGCCCTGCTGGTCGGCGGGTAGCTGCGCATAGTCCGCCTCATCGACCTCGGTCAGCCGCCCGTCGCGCTGCAACTTGTAATAGACGACCGCGCCCTGCTCGGCCGCGGGCAATGCCTCGTATTCCACCTCGCTGACCTCAAAACCACGGTCGGAGTCCGACCCCCGCACCACCACCTGCACCAGCCGCACTCCGGTGCCAGCGAATTCTTTCTGCGCCACCGAGATCGCCGAAGTCGGCGGGGCGTTGATCGGCTGGTCCGACAGTTCCTGCTCCTCGGCCTCCGCGCGCTCGCCGAGAGAAATTTCCAGCAGCCGCTCGGTCTTGTTCGGTTTCAACGTGCGCCACACCACATCGAACTCCGGCTCCTCCGAAGCGATGAACTTCTCCGGTACCTCGCCATCGGAGATCAGCACGTCGTACTGCAAAAAAGGATCGCCTAAACCTTCTTCGACGAACTTGAGCACGATGCGCTTGGCGATTACCAGTCGGCCTAAGTCGATTGTAAACCACCACTGCGCACCCAACTCCGCAGCATCTGCGACCGGCTCAGGCTCCCAGTAGGTCGCCAAGTCGCCGTCGAGCACATGGAGCACGCCGGGCGCGTTAGAACCCGCTTCTACGGCATCCGCGAGCACGATTTCCTCGGCCGCCTTTTCCCGCGCGAGGTATTCGGGCGGATGCAGGCGCAAGAAGTGGACGATGTCCTTGGTGGCATCGGTATTGCGGCGCAGTTCAAACGGCGTCACCGCACCGCTTGCGTCAATCGTCAGCGTCCCCACCGGGAACTCCCAAGCGCGCCAGTGCGCAGCGCGGTCAATGACGAGCTGATCCGCGGTGAGCCGGTAGCCGCCCCCTTGGGCATGGACTGCGGCTACCCACAGCAAAACAACGGCGATGTAGCGCATAAGTCCTCTCCTCTTAGTACGCCAGCGAGACGATGCGCGAGCGAGCCTTGGTACCGCCATCAGTCTCTACCTCAAGACGCAGCACGTACAGCCCGGGATTGAGCAAGGCCCCCGTTCCATCCCGGCCGTCCCACTCCGCGGCAAACTGGCCGCTCTGCGCCGGTCCGCGGAAAACCTCGCCGAGCCGCGTCCCCTGCAAATCGTACAGCACCACCGCTACCTCGGCACTCCCGATCACATTCAACAAGTCGTATTCAATCCGCACCGCATCGTTGATCTGATCTCCATTGGGCGTAAACGCGGCTGGCACGAGTCTGAGCGCGCCGACCACCTGTCCAGCGATATTAGTCAACCCCACACTCAGCGTATTGCCCTCGACCAACTCAACCACCTCACCCGGCGTCACCACTTGGCGCACCTCCTGCGGCCGAGTGCTGTCGTACACGCGACCCGAGAACAAGGTGCCAAACTTGAAAACCTCACAGCGAAAGACCACCTCAATCAACTCGCCATCGCGCGCTTGGTCTATCCGCGGAACACCGACCTCAAAGCCGAGCCCATCCAGCCGCCGCACCTCAAAGGCGACCTCTTCCCCACTATAGCGCACCGCATCAATGCCCTCCGCCTCAGTCGGCGTGTCAATCTCAATCGTATCAAAACCCAAGTCCTCGGCTTCTAGTCGCGGCAGCAGCATGTAGGTAAACTCCGTCGCCACGCCCGTGGTCGCCAAAACAGGTGTAATCTCGGCCAACACCAAGGAAGCCATCGGCGGCCTAGACACGGCAAACTGCACGAAGTGCAGCCGGCCTCCTGCTTCTACCGTGGACTGGAAGTTGGCCCGGACCTGCACGAATTGCCGAGGTTGCGTCCCCTGCATGGCGGCGCTGCTTTGCGTCAAGTCGTAGGCCGCGCTCCAGCCCTCCCAGTTTTCCGTATCGGGCGAGATGCCGGCCTGCTGGGCCTTCTCCAGCCGGTTGTACGACCGCAGCGTCAAAGGTCGCCCCCGAGTATCCAGCCGAGTCCGCTCGTCGCCGCGGAACGTGCTGCGCCAATAGGTGTTGGGATCGCTGTCGTCGCCAGCGCGCATACTTAGCTCGATTTGTGCGCCGGGATCGACTTGGCTGCCCCAGCTTAATTCGCCCAACGCCGCCCGCCCACCCAAATCGAGCACATTGGACACGTAGCGCGCCGTCGGTGTAAAGCCCTTGCCATAGATCTCAAACTCGGCGATTTCCCAGATGCCTTGGGTGTTCTCGTGCGCTTCAAAGAGCATGCGGCGAATCGGCTCTGGCGGCAGTTCCAATTCGACTATCGAGGTCGTGTTTTCGGTAGCCCGATGTACGATGTCAAAGTCAAGGAAGGAACCGCGCGTGCCCGCAGTGTACTCGCGCGTACCTTCCTTGAGCGGATCGCCGTCGCTGATGCCGATGATAAAGCGCTGTAGGAAGCGCTCTTCCTCAAAGCGCTCGCGCGGATAGAACTTGACGCGCTCGACCGTGAAGTTACCTCCGAACTCGAAGATCAGGCTTTTATTGCGCACGCCAATGCCCGAGGTCGTCCAATGCCCGTCGCCCAAAAAGACGGTCTCGACGTCTTCGTCCCACAGCACGGCCTCGGTATCGCCGCTTCGCTCCCAACCCCGCCAGACCAGCGTCTGCACCCGGCCACCGCGCTCCTTGAGGCGCGGCGTCAGGTTTACCGACGGATCCAGTTGCTCCGGCTCAATAAAGTCCGCATCGATCTTCAGCGATTCGACCTGACCGTGCTGCGCCGATTCCACCCCCTCCCAATCGAGCTGCACAAACTCCACTCCCTCGGCCAACTCCGGCACCGGCAGCGACGAACCGCCGATCCGATAAATCGTCAGCGCGTCTGCACTGCTAGTCAGCCAAGCGAACGCCAGCACAAGTCGGATGCAGGTCTTTAGCATAAGCGTGGCCCTCTTTATGGCGATAGAAAGCACCCCGTTTTAATCGGAACGTTGATTTTCTGTCGGCAACACCTCATCCCCAAGGCGCGGTGGCTCATCGCCCGCCGTCGCGAGCAGACGGTCAAAAGCCTCCAAATCAGCACCGGCGGCCCGGTCTTGGAAGTAGCGGGCGGTCCGCAAGGCCGCTAGCTTCTCCGCTATGGCCACGTTGATAAACTGGTCAAGCGTCGTGCCCTCGGCTGCCGCCACTTTTTCGGCCTCGGATTTGAGCGAGGCGAGCAGGTGAAGGGGATAGGGATTCGTGGAAGCCATGCTCTTCATTCTTTCTTCAGCCGTCGGCTGGAAGAGCTAAACCGCAACAACTCGCTGTTGTCCTTCTCTATTTTCTGAGGGAATAATGTGAATCTCAATATCGAGATTCAGTCGGTTGAGAAACGTCATTAACCGCTCAACACTGTAATGGTTAAAATTGCACTTCTTTAGCCGAGATATTTCAGGTTGCTTCACCCCTAAAATCTTTGCGGCCTCTGCTTGGGTCAGCTTTCGATCTTCTATAATCTGGAACACTTTAAATCCAAGTGTCGCCCTGAGAAACAATTCCTCTGCATCTGGCAAGCCGAGATCTTCAAACACATTGCCCGAACTCTTTTCAAATGCAATCTTCTCACTCATAATTCATTCGCCTCCAGTTCCTGCGCCATTCTCAGACGTCTCTTGATAAGGTCTACCTCTTCCTTTGGAGTTTTTATTCCGCGCCTTGATTTTTTTTGAAAACAATGCAACACATAAACCCGCTCTCCAATTTTCACTGCATACACAGCACGGTAAGTGTCTGTTCTATGATCCGCCCGTATCTCAAAAACACCTGAGCCAACGCCCCTGAACGATTTGGCCGCCGGCGACATGCTTCCCGCCTGTGCAATAAACAGAGCGTCACCTATATCCTTTTGAACAGACTCCGGAAATTCCTTCAGCTTTGCCTTAGAATCCCCGACCCATATAGCTTCTTTTAAGCTTAGTCTTAGTCTCACTCTTTCGTGGTTCATAAAGCATTATAACATTATAACCAATTGGATATAAACAGGTCAATAGTCGGTTATTATGTGCCTGCTCTACAGAGTCTCGTAGTATGCCCGTATCTTGGCAGCCATGAGTTCTCTACGTCCTTGCAGAGAAAGTGTCGTAGCCTTCGACACTTACGGCGTCCATTCCTCCAGGAATACAGTGGGCCGCAAGGTTTTCTTGCAACTGATCGGCATCGGTTATCCCGCCGTAGCGAGTCGCTCCATTTCTACACTGCTCCCACAGGTCTGAGAAGTATTTTTCTGGTGGCAGAGCCCCGATAGCGATGTTGATTTCGCTCTGCATCATCACATAATTGGCAATCTGATTGTAGCGACCACGTTGGAAGCCGTGCTTCTGCAAATAGCTGCGCGGGAATACATGATGAATGTGCCACTGGCCTTCCAGAAGGTCGCGCACGGTGAGGTCACGTGAGAGGAATCCCTTGTCGTTTCCTCTTACTTGGCTTGCGAGGAAGACATTGAAATAGGGACTGCTGGCCACCGAGGTGTCCATCTGTTGCGGCAAACCTACCTGCCAGAAGGCGTCCGAGAGCTCGGCTCGTTCGATTGTGTCCAGATATCGGCTTGCACCCTGTCTAGCGACGTTTCCAATATCGACGCCAAAGGCGGTTTCCGGAGAGCCAGTGTATCTACTTGTCAAGATCGACATCACGAACCACCGACGCACGAGCGTCTCAATTCGCTCTGGGGCCTCACCCTGAGAGCGTAACGTCAAGAAGAGGATATAGGCGAAATTGACGGTGTTCTGGGATCTGATCAGCGATGAATCTACGAACCCTGCCGAACGCAAGATCATGACGAACCGTTTGAAGTTGGTCTCGTTCATGTAGCGTAGGAGCCCATCTCTGAGCGTATGGAAAGCCTCCTCTGCGGTAGCTTCCTCAAACGTACGGGTCTCGAAATTGCGCCCTGAGAGTAGAGCGACTAAGTCCTCTAAACGCCCACGTTTGAATTGCGACGTAAACGTGACACGAAGCATATCGGTGTATGAGGGATCGTAGAGGTCATCCTTTTCATTCTTCAGCCACTCCATTGCACGGAAGTAGTCCGTCGAGGCGAAGTCAGCATCTTTGGCCAAGTCGTTATATGCTTCCGGCGCAACAGCCAGATGGCAAAAGTAGTCGATGCACTTTCGTAGCAGATGGCCGCCGTACTGTTCACTGGCAGCCATCTTGGACATTGCGAAGTCCGCCGCATTAAGCGAGACACCCTGCGAGTTTATGCGGACAAAGATTTCCGCGACAGTCTCAACCTCCAGATCGGAGTTCAACTCGATGACGCCGAGAGAATTATTACGGATACCTCGAAGACGTTCCATGCGATCATCGATTTCGTATTTGTCTGCAACATGATTTGCTTCGCAGTAGTCGTCCACTAATTGACGTATTCTCGCGTCGGAAGCAAAGACAGTGGAGACGTCTGCAATCCATCCCCGATCCCGACGTATGGCGGCATTTGCCACTTCAAAACGCTCCTCGCTAGGATGAAAGGCGATAGATATCCGTGTCCGTTTGTAGTCTTTGTTGACAACCTGCTCCCCATGCAAAGCGGCAAATAGTGCCATAACACGCTGCTGACCGTCAATTAAGATACGCTTCCCTGCTGATTGGGTACCATCCTTTAGGCGAACATCCGGGTTCCGCCAAGCGATGAGATACCCTACGGGATAGCCGTTGTAAAGTGAATCGATGAAATCACGCACCTTTGCCGCGTTCCAGACGAAGGGACGCTGGATCTCAGGAATAGCGATTTCATCGGATTTGATCCAAGTCAGCAGGGCCTCGATAGGGTGCTGATTAATTGAGTAACGTTGAATGGGCATCTATCCTCTCTTTCGATTTGTAGCTCTGGTATGCCTTGAAGGGTGGCGCGAGGCGAGTTGCGCCGGGCAGATAGGTTCGCTCCGCAGTGCGGAGTGTTTTGAAAAGGTTTGGTAAAATTGCCGCATATTGTGCAACGTTTAGCAACTTTCACAGACTCGCAAATATCGACAAAAACGCCAATCCCGCGACCCGCGTCTCGCGCTCTCGCCCGGTCACTTCCAAAGAACGCCTATCAAAGCGCAGACCGAGCTGGGTCGTCAATCCGTAGCCTAGATACTCCCGCTGATTGCTCAATTGAGCCGCCCACACCGTGCCGCGAAAATCACCCGTCAGCACGTTTTCCACCAGGACCTTTTCGTCCTGCAACAACTCGAAGAACAGCCGCTGCTCAAACCCCAATTCAAGCTCTGAGTCCCGCATCACGGGAAAGCGAACCAACAGCGACCCGATCCCGTCCCAAGAACGGCGGCTACGCTCGGCCAAAGAGAAAGGAGATTGACTGAGGAATTCGCTCTTGAAGCGGGGCAAAATCGCCACCGCGCCCCACGCGAAGACGCCGTCAATCTTGTCGATCAACCCCACAAAACCAGAAGTCTCGCGGCCATTGCGCCCCAACGGCCCCAGCGAACCAAGTTGCGCGTCGCGCTGATGCCACCAGTCCCATTTGAAGCGGTGCTTAGTCTTCCAGCGCCTCGAACTAGCGTATTGCCACTCGGCGTAGAACGTATTGATCCAAGTGTCTTCTGCCGCCAGCAAATCAGGCACGGCAATATGCTGTCCGCTCGTCTGTCCAGCCGCCCCGAATTCGAGCGTCGGCACGATCCACTGCGACAGCGGGTCGGGGATGGTATCTGCGGCCTTCTTCAGCATGTCAAAAACCCGCACCCGACCGCGACTGGGCCAATCCCGTTCAAAGGTAAAGAGACCGTAGGCAGTGTGATTTTTGCGGGCGACCTGTCGCATATCCTGACGCAGATAGCCGGCGGAGAGGCGGATTTCAGGGTTGACCTCCACGCTGGCGTAGGCATTGTAGCCCCAGTGGTCCTTCTTGTAGGGATAGTCGGGCAAATCGTCATTCTCAAAGCGCTCGGCCCAACCATTGTTGTTCAGGTCAATGCCAAAGAGGAACTCCGGCCGGTCCGAGTGGTGGCGCAGAAAAGGCTCTTCGTAGTCGGGGAAGAAATTCTCCCGGTCGCCGTTGCTGTTCTGATTGAAGTCGGAAATGAAGTCGCCGTTCTCGTCGTACCCAGGGAAAACCGCTGGGTCGGGCACGCCGTCCGAGCGCACTTGGAAGCCGCCCAGCGCGGTCGATTGCGGTGGCACCAACCCGCCCTGAAAAAATCGCTTCTGGTCGGGGTGGCGGTCCTGATCATCGTTGTCCTCGACGAAGTCGTAGAGCCGGTCAGTGGCTTCGGGCGAGTAGTCCACCAAGCCGCGGCTATCGACCGGCTTGAAGCTGGTGGCGTAGGCGTCGTCCATGCCAAAGCCTTCGAGGGAGAAGCGCCAAGGATCGGCGTGCCGCACGAGATTGAACAGCCAACCAACCGCGTGCTCGTCGCCTTGAATCCCCGAAAACGAGCGGTGCGATTCGCGCGTCGTCGAGGGGAATTGGCGGTACTGGGTACTGACGTTGAATTCACCATACAAGTCGAATCCCCACCAGTCGCGTATCTCAGTAGTAATACCGGCGATCTGCGAGGCCGTCGGCAGACCGTAGTCAAAAACGACTTCACGCGGATTGAGCTGATTCTTGACATTGCCAGCGGCCCGCGTCACCACCAAAAACTCCGGAATGCCAATGCGGCTGTTCTGTCGGTCGGAGGCCACTTCGATCCGGTAGTCGTTGGCCAGCACGAAGCGGAAGCGCACGTTTTTGACGCGAGTGATGGCGTCGTCGGCCTCGTCCAGCCCCAAATCCAACCGGCGTTGCAAGGCCAAGCGCAAGGTGCCTTCTTCGCTTTCGCCCTCTTCGGCAGCCAGCGCGTATTGCAGCACAATGCTCTCCGCCCCATCGGCCCGCAAAAACCCGCCGCGCTCCTCCCCGCCCTCTATCACCGGGACAAAGCCAATGCTGCTGCCCGTGAACGTGGTGTCCTTAAATACCATCCGCACGCCGCCTTCGACCGGCACCTCGCGCCTGAGCGCCGTGGTGATCTCCACCTCCGTGCTGAACAACACCGGCCCGCCCTCGCCGTCTGCGGGCGAATCGTCGGACAGCCGCACGATCAGCTTGTTGAGCCTTCTACCTAGCTGCCCAGTCGTCAGCACCCCTTTGAGCGGATTGCCTTCAAAGCTCTCGCGATTGCCAGCCCCATTGTGAGCATTGACCAACGTCAGTCCCAATGTCGCATTGGCCCCCAAATCGGCCTCCAGACACCCGGCGATCAAGCTGGTAAAATTGTCCTGCGAAGCCGTCGGAATATCCGGGTCGATCTCGACGATGGGCAGGCTCGGGCGCGAAAACAAGCCAGTGAAGCGCAAATGCCGCGCGGCAAAGCTCGTCACGACCCCATTGAAGCCAACCTTGCGGAAGGTCATCGGCGTCAGGGTGGCGAAGATCTCGTCGCCGATCATCAGCGAGTAGTTGTAGTCGCCGCTCGCATCCGAGGAGATGATCAGCCGGTTGAACCAAGTAGCGTAGCGCCGCTCTTTAGTCAACTGGCTGCTCTCGACCGTGCGCGCCTGAGTCTGTCGCCAGTCGTACACCAGCCAACCGCGCGAGATCAGCTTGCCGTACGTGTCGTAGAAATACGTGCCCTCTTGGTTGCGGTCGATGTAGCGCCGATACGGCTCGGTGGCGTAGTTGGTGTAGCGCCACTGGCGGCGACCGTACTCGTCGAACAACTCCTGCGGCATGTACCAGCGCATGACCGTGGGATCGAAAGCTCCCATCAGCACGCTTGGCCCTTGGGCATTGAAGCGGACTTCACCCCTTTCCTGCCGCCCCAAGCGGTAGCCGTAATCCGTCTGCGCTCCAGCCTGCAAGGCGAGCACCAAAGCCAACGCTATGTTAGCTATCCAATGCACAGTTCACAGTTTCTCCAAACTGCCCTCGACAATTTCCACCGGGTACTTATTCCGCAAATTGCGCACGAACCGCACATAATCCCTTTTCGACTTGTCGATTCGCACGTAGGCCCGGGCGCGGCGCTGCGATTCGGCGTTGTACGGGATCTGCTCGCGCGTGCGCTCCAGCACCTTGAAAACCGAATAGCCCCGCTCGGTCTTCAACGGCCCACCCACCTCGCCGACGGCGACTTCCTGCACGGCAGCAGATAGCACGGGAAACAGCCCCTGGGTATAAGCATTGAGCTGCATCTGGCCGCCGTGGTGCAAGCTGCCCTCGCGTCGGGTATGACGCTGGGCCAACGCGGCGGCATCGCCCCCCGCGCGTAACTCATCCCCCAAGCGCTGGGCCAGCGAATCCGACGCCACCAAAATCTCGACGATGGTCGTAACCTCGGGCCGAGCAAATTTTTCGGGATGCGCGTCGTAGAAATCGCGCACCTCTTCTTCGGTCACACTCACGTATTGATCAACCTCCCGCCGGCGCAACGCGCTGAGCATCAACTCCTCGCTCTTAAACGCTACGGTCTCTTTGAAACGCGCATCCTCTGCCAGACCAGCCGCCTCAATCTCGGCGCTCACAAACAGGTCGGGCAGCACCCGGCGGTGCAAAAAATCGGCCACGTGCGCGCTGTCCGCCGCCTGTAAACTCCTGCCAGTGAGAAGCTCGTACGCTGACAGAAAACCGCTGACAGTGAGTTCGCCGCCCCGATACGCGCAGAGAACTTCGGCTTGGTCCGCCATGACCCCGTTCTCGACGAGCCGCTGAATCGCCGCCGGGCGCGGCATGGGTGCGTACGCTTGCACGAGCGAATCGCGGAGCGCCTGCGACCGCTCCTCGCGCTTTTGCACCGTCAGCTCCTCGACGATGATCCGCTCCGACGCGCTCAGCGGCGCTGGAATCTCGTCGAGGACTTTGTAGATCACGTAAAAGTCTTCGTGGCTAAACACTTCGCGCACTGGCGCGGAAACACCCCCTATCGCCAACCCGAGCACCTGCTCGACCGTCTCCGCCGACATCTGGTCGCGCGTCTGATATATGCCAGTGTCGCCACCCCGCGCGGCAGTCCGCTCGTGAACCGAGTGCGCGCTGGCCAGTTCGTGAAAATCAGCCCCCGCAGCGAGTTGGTCGGTGATTGCACCTGCTTCCTCCAAGCTCTCGACCATGATGCCGCCCAAGCGCAGGGCGCGATGCCGACCGCTCTCTCGGTAGTACCGGTCTATCTCCTCGGGAGTAAGTTCGATCTTGGCGACGACCTCGCGCTCCATGTACAGCGCCATCAGCCGAGCGCGTTTGAAGCGGGCTAGTTCGCCTTTGAACCAAGCATCTTCAGCCATATTGGCGGCGTCCGCTTCGCGCAGGAGCAGCTTCTTGTCGATCAGGCTTTCGAGCACTTGGCGCTGGCCGCCCTCCTTCATCCCCTCGGGAATCCGCGCGTCAAACTCCCTGAACTCCGATGCAGTAATCGGCTCGCCATCCACTTGGGCCAGTACCAACTCCTCAGGCTCTTGGGCGCAACCCAAGGCTATGATCGCCAGCAAGCAAAAGCGCAACACAGCCTCACTCCAGTCCAGCAAATACCGTGATAAAAGTCGTGGTCTCATTCTTACCCTTGTCGTCGGTTGTAAAAACGCCCGGTCGGTCGCTGTCCTCAATCACCCGTTCGCTCAGGATGCGGCCAAAGCGCAGACCCGCTTGCGTGGTCAGCCGGTACCCCTGGTAATCGGAAGTCGTCGAAAGCTGCACCGCGATATGAGTCGAGCGCCAATCCCCTGTCTCCTGCAAAAGCCCCGCCGCCCGCAACGCATCCTCGTCCTGCACCCGGTCGCTAAACCACAACTGCTCCACGCCAGATTCGATAACCGTGCGTCGCATGACCGGCAAACGGGCGATCAACTGCAAGGTCAGCGCCCATTCTTCGCGCCGCTCCTCGTCGGCGACAAAGGGCGTCTGCCGCAAAAACTCGCTCTTGCATCTCGGCTGCAAGTCAAAGCGGCCAAGGCCGTACATGTAGTCCACCTTGTTGATCAACCCCAGGAAACTCGCGGTGCTTTCCAGCGGACGGCCAATGCTGTCGCGCGGATCCTCGGCGTTTTGCTGGAAATGCTCCCACTTGAGCTTGTTGATTACGTTCAGTCCCTCAATGCCCTGATAATCGAACTGCGCGTACGCGGTGTTGATCCAAGTGTCCTGCGCCGCCAAGATGTCGCGCACCACCGGCTGAATCGGCGCACCGACGAAGGGGGTCGGCTCGCGCCGGGCGTCGGGAATAGTGTCCTTGGCCTGCTTGAGCATGTTGAAGACTCGCAAGTGCCCCAAGTCCGCGTAGTCCCGATCCAGCGCGAACATTGCGTAATTAGTCTCGTTGAAGGCGTCGGTCGCTTGGGACTCTTCGTCCGTGTGCCCAATGGTCAGCCGCATATCCGGCGCGAGGTGGATGCCGCCGAAGAAATTGTACCCCTGCCGGTCTGGCTTGTACGGATAATCAGGCAGATCGTCGTCCTCAAAGCGGTCGATCCAATTGTTGTTATTCAAATCAATGCCAAAGAGAAATTCCGGCCGATCGACGTTGTAGCGCAGAAACGGCTCGTCGTAATCGGGAATGATGTTGGCCGCAGTGGCGTTGTCGTTCTGGTTGAAATCGGAGATGAAGTCGTTGTTCTGGTCCCAGCCGGGAAAAATCGACCGGTCGTTGGTCGAGCCAAAGCGAATCCAGTCGGGGAAGCGGTCTTGGTCATCATTGTCATCGACGAACTCGTACAAGTGCCGCTGGGTATTGTCGTATTGCACGTCGCCCGTGGCACTGACCAAGAAGGCGGTCGTCGAATAGGCTTCGTCAATGGCGTAGGCTTCGCCGTAGAAAAAGTAGGGGAACACATTGCGCGAGACATTGAAGTACCAAGCGTCGGACCCCTCGGAGGAGACCGCGTGCTCTTCGCCCTCGTTGAACAGCGCGGCATTGGGAAACTGGAAATAGCGCTTGTTGCGGTCCCACTCGCCGTAGAAGTCAAAGCCGAGAACCCCAGTGCCCTCAATGGTAAAGCCGCCGACTAGATTGGCCGTCGGCAGGCCGTACGAGAACTCAATCCGCTGCAAGTTCGTAATGTCCGCGACATTGCCCTCGGCCCGGCGCACCGCAATCAACGCTGGTTGCGTGGCGTCGATCACCTCGGCGGTCAATGGCGGAGGCGGCACGCCGCGCAAGCCCGTCTGGCGGTCGGACCACATCTCGACCTTGAAATCGTTGGCTACCACGTAATTAAAGTCCACCGCGACAATCGTTGTCGGATCTGGACCAACATAACCCGGGTCGTTGAAGTCGTAGTTGACGATGATCCGCTCCGGGCCGTCCGCCGCCAAAAAGCCCGGACGCCGGAACCCGCCGAAGATGACCGGCCACTGCGAGCCAGGCCGGACCACCTCCTGCAAGGTATGAACCGTCTCCTTGCCCGTGTCGAAGTTGCGGCTGGTGATCCGCACGTCGTGACTAAACAGCGCCGCGCCCCCTTCGTTGTCTTCGGGCGAGTCGTCGCTCAGGATCACTGCAATTGCCGTCAGTGGTGCCGTGCTCTGTCCAGCGGTGAGGCTGCCGGCGACCAAGTCGCCGTTGAACATGTCGAGCAACGTATTGCCGTTGCTAGCGTCCATCACTTGGGCACCGATCTCGACGAAATCACCAACCTGAAAGGTCGCTCGCCCGCCGAATAACGAGGTGATGTTGGTCTGCGTCACCGGCTCGGTGATCCCGCCCGAAAGCTGGGTGGAGCCGCGGATCGGTTCGCTGATGCGCGAGGCGAGGATCGTCGCCTGATACTTGTCCGAGGCAAAGTCCACCTGCACCCCGTTGAAGTCCGGCTTGGAAAACGTCATCGGCGTCAGCGTCGTGCGAATCCGGTCGCCGACCGTGATCGCGTAGTTGTACTGCCCCTGAGAATCGCCGCTGATGGTCACCGCGTTGAACCAGCGGTTGAAGCGCGTGCTCTGGAAGATGCCACTGCCCAAGGGCTGCGGCTGGAACTGACGCCAGTCGTAGATCAGCCAACCGCGCGTGGTGAAGTTGCCGTACACATCGTAGAAATAGTCGCCCTCGCGGGTGGTGTTGACGTAGCGCTCATACGGAGTACGGGCGTAGTTGGAGTACTCCCACTGACGCCAGCCGTAGTCCACGAAGAGTTCCTGCGGCACGTACCACTTTTTGACTGCCGGATCGAGCGCCCCAAAGAGCACGCCCGGACCAGTCGGCTCAAAGGTAACAGCCCCACCGCGCTGGACATCGGTCTGGCCCCAGGCCGGGACGCCCACCAGCAGCACCAGCCCCAAGATGACGAAACATTTTCTCATAGCGTGTATTTTCCGTTCAGTATGCCACCACAACCGCAGCGACCGCCCTAGCTTGCCCCGTCTTGGCGTCCAGCGCGACGCTGAACACGTAGTTGCCCGGCGGCACCATCTGGCCCGCGTCGTCGCGCCCATCCCAAGGCCGGGCAAAGCGCCCACTCTGATCCAGCGCGTCGTACAGATCCCGCACCGGCCGACCGGCCAGATCGAAAATCGCAACCCGCAGCGGCGTGGGACGCCCCACATTAGTCAAGTCGTATTGTAGCTCGGCCCGGTCGTTGACGCCGTCCCCATTGGGAGTAAAGACCGGCGGCTGAGCGCGCACGTTGATCAGCAGTTCGCCAGAGATGGGCACCTTCACCGACAGATTGCCCTCAAAAGGCGTGCCCAGCGCCTGCGTGTCCGGGTCGCCCTCCCCCAAATCGGCCGCATTACCAGCCACTACGCTCTGCCCCAACTGCCCCTCGGATGCGGTGTTAAACACTTGGCCGCTGAACGTGGTGCCGAAGCGCAGAACCACGTTTTCAAAACTCACCCGCAACTCCGTGTCGTCCTCGCCCACAGTCGGAAACTCAATGGCAAAGGCATCGTCGGCCACCTCTACGACCGCAAAGTCGCCGCGCATCACTGGCAACTTGTCGAGCGCCGCACCGCTGAAATCGGCTTCCAGCACGTCGCCCTCAGGCGGCCTTATCTGTACCGCACCGACCCGTTCCACCCGGAGCGGAGTGGCGATCCGCAAGCGATTAAAACCCCGATCTTGACCGCTGCGGAATTTGCTCCGCACTGCGTAGGTGAAATCCGTCTTCTCGCCCAAAGCCGCGCTACGAGGACCGATCTCGGCGATCAATTCCTCGGCAAAGGGCGATGGCAGTACATCAAAGGAAAGCCCTCCAACGCCCGTGGCCGCCTCAAAGTCGTCGCTGAAAAACTCGATCATAAACTGGAAGTAGCGCCTTGGGCTTGGCGAGACGATAGGCCCGCCCGCACCCTCAGTGCCCAAGTCCGCCAAGGAGACGATGCTGCTCGCGGGATAGGGCGGCGACCACGCGCTCCAGTTACTCACGTCGTTGCGAATCGTCGCCCGGTCGCCGCGTGGAAGTTTCTTGTAGTCGGCCTCGCTCAAAGTCACCTGCTCCCGCTCCTCCTGCGACAGCGTATTAAACGCCTGCACGGCGTCGCGCAAATCCACTTCCTCGTTGTCGAGGATTTCCGCGACCAGCGCTTGCAGTGCCTCGTCTTCAATGTCTTTGGCAAATTTCCACGGCACCCCCACTTCGCCCGAGCCCAGGCCGCTGCTGATCCCAGTGCCGCTACTGACCCCAGCCCCATCCGACTGCAACCCAACATTGCCTCCGCCGACGCGGAAGATCTTCTCGCCAGGCCGCACCTTGTTGAATTCCACCGGCTCGGGATCAATGCCCGTGCGCGTGCGCACCGCAATCCGCGAGAGCTGCGGGTCGCCGACCTGCTCCTGCACCCAGCGCACATGACCCAACAGCGCCAGATCGCCAAAGTCGAAGATGTTGGAGATATAGACGGCCTCGGGCACAAAACCCGTGCCGAAGACCTGAAACTCGGCAATGTCAAAACCGAGTGCCGTCAGGGATTTGAGCCGCACAAAGCGCACGTATTGCGGCGGGATGCGGATATCGACGACTGCCTCTTCGTTTTGGCCTTCCAGCGCCACGCTCGTGCGGATGGGCACCCCCTCGCGCTGGGTGTCTGGCGTACCGTCGTTGATGAAAATCTCAAAGCTGCGCATGAAATCGTTCTGGAAGGGGAAATTCGGCGCGGGGAATTCGGGCGCGGCATTGCGCGGAAAAAAGCGGAAGCGATCGACGCCAAAGCGCGCACCTAAATCCAAGTCGATGATCAGCCCCAAAACCTGGGCGCTTTTGGCCCCGGCACTCAAGCGCAGATCAAGTCCGCTTTGGCCGTCGTTGTCGATGAGCTTTGCCAGTTCGCCGCGGACGTTGAGGTTGTTGGGCGACGTAATCGAACCGCCGCGCGACTCAGTATTGGCCCCGAGGGCGATGTTTAGCGTGGTATCGGCGCGCTGGGGAAAAATCCAGTCCGCAAAACCAGCGGCTGCAAAGTCGATAACGCCGCCGGGTGCGTTGGTGTTCTCAACGCTTTGGGCACTGCGAATGACTTTGGCTTGGATCTCGCCCCCACCATCGCGCCAACTCAGTCCACTCGCGCCAACGACGATGGTGTCGGCAGCAGCGGGCAGGACGCTAAAGGCGGCGATGAAAACGGCGCAAAGAAGGGGATTTTTCATGGCTGTTTGTTACGCTTTTCCGCCAGACTTGTCAAGAATCCGCCGCGCAGGCGGCAGGGTAGGCTGGCAGGCGAATTGCCAAAAAGTTGAGGGGTCGGTGCTCTTCTGGTCTCTTTTCGGGTTCTATATTAAGACCATTAATAATTAGCGGCGATGGTTGCCGAATCATAGAGGAAGTCGGTCAGCCGTCGCCGCGCTTTTGAAAGTCAATGAGAGAGGGATACCGATCATGTCGATTATGCTCGCTGTAATTACTCTGTTCGCTATGCTCATGGTAGAGGATGCGGATGCGGATCAAGCCGTCAACCATACCCGCAACACGCAGCCCCCGGACACCTTTCTCGACTACTGGACGGGTCGAATCGAACTGGACACGACATGGCGCGACACCGTGTATGTCGGCGGCGATGTGACCATTGCGTCGGGAGCGACCCTGACCCTTGCGCCCGATACGCAAGTCCACTTTATGCCTTACCACGATGATACCCAAGGCGGTTTGGACTCCACCCGCACGGAACTGATCGTCGAGGGACGACTCCATGCCCAAGCCGAGGGTACCGTCTTTCGTTCGGCGACGGCTACTTCGTTGGGGGCCGACTGGTATGGCATTGTCATTAAGCGTGGCGGCCTTGCCAACGTATCCAACGCCGCGATACGAGACGGTCTTCGTTGCTTGTATGCCAAGATGGGCGGGCGCGTCACGATGGATCATGTTGCTTTTGCCAACTGCGGTAAGCCGACCGCACAATCGTTTTCTCGGAGATCGGCAGCTAGCGATAGCCTGTCGGCACTGGGTACTTCCCCTCAAGCGGTGGTCGGCGACAGTGCAAATACCACGGAAGAGTCCTTGCTCAACAGCGTATTTATGGGCGAACCTTTCCGTTTTTCGGCAGCGGTCAGCGACAGTACGAAGGACGACATGAGACCCGACAAACGGATTTTCGACAAGCAGATCCATGGTGCTATAGGGGGTTTTATAATCTCTCTGGGGGCACTTTCAGCCGCAGAAGAGTCGGCCAGTATATTAGTGCCAATCGGTTATTCGTTGGGAACGGCGATTGGCGTGAGTAAAATTGATCCGCACGACCGATTCATCGCATCCCTAGGCGGCAGCGTGGTGGGATTAATCGGAGGCATTGGATTGACGAGTATCAGTAAAGTGCTTTTTCCGTCCCTACTTGTCGGCCCCATTATCGGTGCGACGATAATGTCCGAACGGTCGCGCAAGCCTCCTCAAGCCCGCCGCGTTTCCGTCGGTCTGGTTCCAAATCCCAAGGGAGGCTTATCAGCCATCGCCACGCTGCGCTTTTGAACGTTGCTCATCCATACATCGGCGAAATACCCTGCCGAGCAACAATTTTCGGCCGGGCTTCGTATTCCCCCAAGCGACAAAGACACCTAAGCAACCCATTGATGGATACTGTTCGACACAGCTTGAGACACCCAAAAGCCGCCCTATCAGACCGTCCGCTCTGGCATGGATATTGCATTACACGCACCGGAAGCCGCCTGTTGGTGGTTTTTAGTCCTTCGTTTATATTTCCCGCTGAGGAGTCCTGCCATGAGCGAAAGCACCGACCCCCAAACTCGTGCGGTCCCTACCCCTGAAGAAATGCCTTGGAGCATTAGCTATCTACGCGACGATATTAAAGATCTGCGCACCCAGATAGGTGCCATACATGGGCGCATTGACGAGACCAACAAGCGCATCGACGAGACCAACCGCTCATTGAGCGAACGCATTGACGAAACCAACCGCTCGTTGGGCGAACGCATCGACGAGACCAACCGCTCATTGGGCGAACAAATTCGCGCACTCCATAAGCGCATGGACACCTATTTCCTTTGGATGATGGGCACGCTGGTGGCCATCACCAGCGTCCTCATCGCCGTCATCAAGCTCTGACCCGCCCCTCATCGACCAGCCCGTCACCCACACCCATCGGCGACCCCTCGAACGCGGTCGAGCTTACCAGCCGTCAACCATGCGACCGGCCTCGTCGGGGAGAGCATGACCGGCAACAGTACTATCGCGACGATGGCCGCACCGTAGCGTTCCAGTTGGCGCGGCCTATCCCCGCGATGCGTCCCAATTATAGCCCGTATGCTACCCAAACTCTCGTTTGCTACCCTACTCTTCTTGAGCACCGCCTTGAGCGCTCAGACGCCCGCGGCCGATATCACCATTGCCGGCCAAACCCTTCCCCTGCTCCCCATTGAGACGCTAATTGCCCAGCTACAACGCCCGGCCAATGGCCCAGCCGTCGTCCACCGGCAGGTTGCCTTTGGCGGACGCCTGTTTGCGCCAACTTCAGGACTCGACACCCTGCGCGTCCTCCTCGACTTGGAGGAAGTGTATTTTCTCGACGAGGTATCCTTCAGCCAAGTCGCGTTCCTCGCCCCAGTGCGCTTTGAACGCGTCCGCTTCGCCGGCGGCCTCTCCTTTGCCGAAGCGCGTTTTATCGATGACTTCTCCCTACGCGCAAGCCATCTGGCCAAACATGCAACCTTCCAAAAAACCCACTTCCTCGGCGACGCCGACCTAACCGCAAGCCGCTTCGCCGGAATCGCCTCCTTCGTCGGCGCGCGCTTTGCCGGCCAGCGCGCCAACTTCGCCCAGACCCAATTCGACAACGCCGCCTATTTCGAGCAGGCCGCCTTTGCCGCGCCAGCCACCTTCACCGACGCTGCCTTCGTCGGAATCGCCTCCTTCAAGGAGACCGCTTGGGCGCAGCCCATATCTTTCGCTGGAGTCCGCTTCGCCGACCGAGCGCTGTTTTGGGACGCGCGCTTCGCCGAGGACGTGTCCTTCGACAGCGGACGCGCCGACGGAGAAGTCGCCTTCGACCGAGCGCGTTTCAGCGGCGAGGCATCCTTTGCGGACTTCACCTTTGCGCGGGCGGCGCACTTTCGCAGTGCGACCTTTGGCCGAGCCAGCTTTGACGGAGCGTATTTCCGCCAAGAGGCCGACTTCAGCAAGAGCGAAGGCCGCGTCATCCGCCTCGATGCATTCTTCAATCGCTCCCTCGACCTGAGCCGCGCCGCCTTCGCCCTGATCGACCTGCGGGTAGCCGGAGCGGATTCGACCTTCGCGGCGAACAGCCGCCTCTACTTGCACCAGCCGCGATTCGGCCGCATCCAAGTGCGCTGGCCCCAGCTAGCAGGCCATCTCGCCACAGCCGATTCAACCCACGCTGCTGCCCTCGACCCAACCTACGCCGCCCTGTACCACCAATTCCTAGCCCAAGGCTTGAATGGCGATGCCGCAGCCTGCCACGCCGAGCGCATGGACCACCAGCGCCTCGCACGCGCTTGGAACGAGCCAGCGCGTTGGGGCCTAGAACTGTGGCGACTAAGTGCTAATTACGGCACGGCCCCCCAGCGAGTAATCGCCTTCATGCTCGCCATTGTCCTCCTCTGCGGCTTGGCGTACCGCGCAGCTTCTGGCTCCATGCGCTCCGCCTCCGGCGCAGACCAGCCCACCCTCACCGACTGCATCGTCTTCAGCCTCTACACCTTCATCCACGTCAACTCCCGCGCTTGGGACGCGACAGGCAAGCTCAAACTCCTCGCTGTCGCCGAGGCCCTGCTAGGCTGGGTCTCCTTCGGCCTGCTCATCGCCGTAGCCTTGGCCCACGTGCTGTGACTCGGCCTCTGCTACCTTATTGCTGGCGGTCCGCCACCAGCACCCCGCCCCTTGCCCAGTTCTCGCGCTCGAATTCTTCGAGCACTACCGTAGTCCCCTCACGAGGCGCATCGCAGGTATCCACGATGGCTTGGGTCAGCGCTTCGACTAAGGCCCGCTTCTGCTCGGTGGAACGCCCCGCCATCATCTTCACGTTGATAAACGGCATTGTCCGTTCTCCTGTTTAGTGGTTAGTAAACATGTGTCTGGTCGCACAATCTGCACGCTCGCGCATCCGATTTCAAGTATGGGGCCTCACCCTCGCCAGCGCCCTCTGCGCCTGCGCCCCTAAAGACCCCCCAGCGCCGCCAGTGCATTTCGCCGATGTCGGAGACGCCGCTGGCATCGACTTCGTCCACTACAATGGCTTTTCCGGCTCCTACTACTACGTCGAAACCTTCGGTGCTGGAGCCGCCTTTTTCGACTACGACGGCGACGACCGCCTCGACCTCTACCTCGTCAACGGCACCTACCTGACCGGTCATCCCCCAGACCAGCCGCTAGTCAACCGACTCTATCGCAACGCGGGCGCGGGCACTTTCGCCGACGTCACCACCCGCAGCGGCAGCGCCGATCCCGGCTACGGCTTTGGCGTCGCAGCCGCGGACTACGATGCCGACGGCGACCCCGACCTCTTCGTCGCCAACTACGGCCCCAATGCCCTCTACCGCAACGACCAAGGCACCTTCGCCAAAACGTCGGCTGGCCTAGCAGACCCGCGCTGGGGATCCAGTGCCGCCTTCCTTGACTACGATCTCGACGGCGATCTCGACCTGTTCGTCGCCAACTACGTGCGCTACGCTCTCGACGACGAGGCCGTCTGCCAGCAGGGCCAAGTGCGCTCTTACTGTGAGCCCAGCGTGTACGATCCCACCGGCGACCTCCTCTACCGCAACGACGGCAACACCTTCGCCGACGTCACCGAGGAAACCGGCATCACACTCAAGGGCAAGGGACTAGGCGTCGCACTAGCCGACTACGACCGCGACGGCGATACCGACATCTACGTGGCCAACGACGGCACCATGAACTTCCTCTACGCCAACCAGCATAGCACCTTCGCCGAAGTAGGCTTGATTGCCGGCACCCGCTACAACGAGCACGGACACGCCGACGCCGGCATGGGCGTCGATTTTGGCGACTACGACCGCGATGGCGACGCCGACCTCTTCGTCACCAACTTCGCCTTTGAAACCAACGCCCTCTACCGCAACGACGGCCAAGGCCAATTCGCCGTCGCCACCCAACGCTTGGGGCTGGCCGATCCTTCGTACCGGCCCCTCGGCTTTGGCACCAAGTTTTTCGACTACGACAACGACGGCGACCTCGACCTGTTCGCCGCCAACGGCCACGTCATCGACCGCATTGCAGAAGTGGATTCGAGCCAAACCTATCGGCAACCCAACCAGATGTTCCGCAACGACGCGGGTCGCCGCTTTGCCGACGTCTCAGCCACGATGGGACCAGATTTCCAAAAGGCCAACGCCGGTCGGGCTACCGCAGTGGCCGACTACGACGACGACGGTGACCTCGATCTCCTAATCACCACAGTAGCAGCCCAGCCGCGACTGTTGCGCAACGACGGTGGTAACGCCCAGCACTGGCTACAAATTCTGTTAGTGGGAAAGATTCATCCCGATGCCCTCGGCACGCGGGTAGAGGTTGTGGCCGACGGGGTGCGCCAAGTGCAGGAGCGCCAATCCGGCGGCAGCTATCTGTCCAGCCACGACCCGCGCCTGCACTTCGGGTTGGGCACTGCAACGAGCGCCCAAGTGGAAATTCACTGGCCAGACGGGACGCAGCAGACCTTAGAGAAGGTCGCCGCCAATCAAGTGCTCAAGGTAGCACAGCCGACACCCTAACGACCCAGCGCCCGCATCTGTATCTCTTCGTAAAACTGACGCAAGCGCTCGCGCTCGGCGGGCAAGTGATCGACCGCTCGTTGGAGGACGTGTGCTGCCCGCGCTAGATCGCCCATCTGTCCATAGAGGCGAATCATCTCCACGTAGGCTGGTAGCAACTTGGGATTAGCCTTGAGCGCGGCCTCGTAGTAGCTAAAGGCTCCTTCTAGGTCTCGCTGCATGATCCGCACGTGCGCCAAGTTCATCCACGGCTCAACTTGCCGAGGGGCCTTTTGCGCCACCCGCGCAAAAATTGCTTCGCCGCCTGCGAGATCGCCCAGCGCCGCCTTGACCCCACCCAGATTTAACCACGCCTGCCAATACTCGGGATCCTCGGCCACCGCCCGCTCAAACGCCACCAATGCCCGCTCTTTGTCTCTGGCCTCGACATGGGCGTTGCCCAGATTGTAGTGGATGGCCGCATCCCCTTCCATGTCCATCGGCGCTAGATGACTATTGGCCGCCAACGCAAAAACCAAACAGACGGCCAACCCCAGCCCCAAGTTGCGCCAACATCCCGTCCTCCCCCAGTCCCACAGCGCCCACACCCCATAGGCGGCAAAGACTATGAGCAGCGGCAGCACTGGCACCCGGTAGCGCGCCGCCACAAAAAACGCAACTACCCCCAGACAATAACACAGCACGTACAGCAGCAGCCACGTCGGCCCGATCCGCCGCAGACTCAGCAGCATGCCCCACAGCGCCAGAGGGGCTACCAAGCCAAAGGGGAAAGCAATACCCGCTTTCCACAGGGTCGCCGACAGCACCGTTGAGTACGTGCGCCAAAAGTAAATCGGCTGATTGCGCCCTCGCTCATCGCCGTGCCAAAACGCCCCTAGCTTGTGCCCCATCAACCCCAGCCACCCAATTGGATCGCCCCGGATGTAGTCCCAAGCCCGCGCGGCAAAATAAGCCGACTTAGCCGAGGGCCGTTCAATCCCCTCCCGCGCCGGTTGGGTGACTAAGTCATCCCATTCCCACCCCGGACGGATGGCCACGGTCTCTTCATAGTCGGGGTTATTGCCGATGTACAGGTTGATTCCCGCATTGTAAGAAATCCCCACCCCGTCGCCGCCGATGGCCCAGTTGCGCCAAGCCACAGGCGCGACAGCCAAGACCACGCCGAGCGAAAACGCACCAGCCCAAACCAAACCCTGCCGACGGGCAGTGATCCACAGGATAGCGATGGGCACGGCGACCGCAAAGGTCAGCACCGTCGGCACGGCCAATGCACCGACGCCAAAAGCCACACCAGCACCCAAAAATCCCCAACGGCTCGGACGACGCCAGACGTACAACAGCACCACTAGAGCTAGCAGATCAACGAAAGCGGCCAGTGAAGCCGGCAACAACTCGCCGTCAAAAAAGATCAACGGCCCGCACAGCGCCGTGCCAATCCCAGCCAGCAATCCCACCGCCGGATTGAACAAAGCGCGCCCGATCCACCAGCTCATCGCGCAGACCAGCGCCCCTAATAAAGCCTGCACAAAGCGCACGGTGTAAAAAAATGACTCTGGGAAAAGGACCTTTACCGCTCCGAGGAAGTACGGGTACAGCGGCGGCTGCCAAAACGGCCCCTCGCCGACACCCAACCAGTTGCCCGCAGCTAAGCGCTGGGCGTGATGGGTGTACGTCTTGGCATCGACCGCCGGATGTGCAAAAAGCGGACTCGCATCTGCTTCGAAGATATAGGCGACCCGCACCACCAAGGCGAGGGCGAAAACGAGCCAGCCCAAGCGCCCGGCCTGTAGCC
Organism: Candidatus Latescibacterota bacterium; assembly: GCA_022826515.1. The sequence continues at coordinate 53,854 of JAJDUT010000123.1, read as the reverse complement.
CATCGATCATTGCGAATATACCCACTGAATGATATCGTTAGTGGCTATCAACCAACAGACAACTATGCGCTCATCCTTCCTCGGCACCTGTTTCTCCTTCGTCCTCGTCTTAGTCTTCACCGTCTGCATGACCTTTACCAGTGTGCGGACCTACGTCCTCTATGGCAACTACACAGGGCTGACCGATCACTTCAACACCGTCGGCGTCATCTTTCTGATCTTCTGGATTGTGGTAGTCGCCCTCGCGCTGCGCCTGCTCCACCCGCTCTTGCGCCTCTCGCCAGCCAATTTCGCCTTGGTCTATGCCGCACTCATGGTCGCTGTGGTCCTGCCCTCCATGGGCTTTGGCGGCTACTTCATCCCGCTTCTTGCCGGCGTCTTTTACTACGCCACTCCAGAAAACAACTGGTCCGACCTGCTCTGGCCGCACATCCCCCACTGGGCCGTCCCCCGCGACCTCGAAGCGATCCGCCAGCTTTTTGAAGGCACGGATGCGGCCGCGCCCGTGCCTTGGGCCTTGTGGGCCGGGCCGCTGTTGTGGTGGGGTCTTTTCATGCTGGCCTTCTTCTTGGTCAGCATCGCGCTGATTAGCTTGGTCCATCACCAGTGGTCGCGCCAAGAGCGCTTGGTGTACCCCCTCGCCGCCGTCCCCAACATGCTCCTCGAAAGCTTGGAAAACCCCGCCGCGTCCATTCTCAAGAGCAAGCTATTGTGGCTGGGGTTTCTCATTGCCTGGACGCTGCCGACCGTCAACATGCTCGACCGAGTACTAGATATCGAGATCATCCACGGCTTCGGCATCCCCGGCGGCCGCATCGAGATTCGTCAATTCGGGCTTAGTTACGGGCTTAACACCGACCTGCTGGTCGTGGGCTTGAGCTATTTGGTCGGCCTCAACGTACTGTTCAGCGTCTGGTTTTTCCACATAATCATCGCCGCCGAAGGCGCACTGCTCAACTGGCTGGGCATTTCCCTAGCGCTGCCGGCCCAGCCCCACGCACCCAACGTGCTGCTAGCCCATCAGCAGATTGGCTCGCTCGCGTGCATCGTCGGAATCTCGCTGTGGATGTCGCGCCACTTCCTGCGTCGGCAGTGGCGGCTGATCATCAGCGGTGGTCCAGACTCCGACAGCCCAATCTCACCACGCGTCGCTGCTCTGCTCGGGCTTGTCGGGCTGACGTACATGAGCGGCTTCCTCTGGGCCAGCGGCCTGAGTCTGATCTGGAGCATCGTCTTTTTACTAGCTAGTCGCGCTGGTGATTTTCTTCGGCATCGCCCGCCTGTTGGCCCAGACCGGAATCGGCCGCCTGCGCGCTCCAGCCTCCGTGCCGCCGATTCTAACCAATCTCGTGGGCACCGCCCCTTTTGGTGCCCAAGGGCTGAGCGCGATGGGGCTGAGCATGGTCTGGACCGCCGATCTTCAGCTCTTTTTGATGGGCACCCTCGCCCACGCCTTCAAAGTCTGCGAACCCGCTCGGCTCAAAATCAGCGGGCGCAAGCTGGTGTTCTTTTTGTCCGCCGCCATGATCGTCGGCCTCATAACCACCATGGTCTGCTACATCTGGCTGGGCTACCGCCATGGATTGATCCACGGCTACCGCTGGTACTTCGTCATGTCGCCGCAATACCACTGGTCTTGGGTCGCCAATTCGATCAACAACCCCAATCCCGCCGAGCCGTTGGTGGCCGTGTTCCTCGCCATTGGCGCGGGCCTCGCCGGGCTGCTCGCACTGGCCCAGTACCGCTTCGCCGGCTGGCCCTTGCATCCGGTGGGATTAGGCATCGCCCTGACCAACACCGTCTCCATCGATTGGTTCGGGATTTTCTTGGCTTGGCTGATCAAACTCCTCGCCCTGCGCTACGGCGGCATCCAGCTCTACCGCACCCTACTGCCCTTCTTCATCGGCCTGATCTTGGGCACCTGCGTCGGCGTCGGCGGTGCGGCACTGGTTTATGCGTTTTACTACTACTGAACCAACCGCTGCGACCTAATCAGGATCGCTCCCTACCTCTTCGAGGCGCGCCATTTCCTCGTCCCCTAGCTGCCAGTCGAACAAGTCCAGATTATCGCGCAAATGGCTCGTTGAACTGGCCTTGGGGATGACGATCATATCCTTTTGCAAAAGCCACTTTAAGGCTACTTGCGCTGGGGTTTTTCCGTGTTCGGCGGCCACCTGTTTTAGGGCTTCGTCTTGGGCGAGGTCACCCTGGGCCAGCGGACGGTGTGCCGTCAGCACCACATTGTGGGCGTGGCAATGGTGCCGCAACCTTTCGCGGTTGTGGCGCAGGTGGTATTCCACCTGATTGGTGCATATCGGCAAGCCGGTGGCGGCTCGAGCCCGATCAGTCTGCTCAATGCTGAAATTGCTGATGCCAATGCTTTTGGCTTGGCCAGCTTCGTAGATTTTTTCAAACGCGGCCAAGGTGCGCTCCACCGGCACGCCCTGATGGCCGGGATGGTGAATGAGCAGCAGATCGACGTATTCGGTTTGCAGATCGCGCAGAATCTCCTCCATCTGCTCCAAGGTTGCCTCGTACTCCAAGTGCGAATGCCAGATCTTGGAGGTGATGAAGAGGCTATCGCGGTCGGACCCAATTTCCTTGAGGACTTGGCCAATGGCGTCCTGATTCTCGTACATCCAAGCCGAATCCAGATGCGTATAGCCTAGTTCGAGGGCCTCTTTGACCACGTCTTTGCACTGCTGGCCGCGCAACATCCAAGTGCCCAACCCCAATTGCGGGATGGCATGGCCCGAGGCCAAGGTAATATCCGGCGTACTCATGTCGCTTTCTCCTCGTATGAATAGCTTTGTTATCCTACAAAAATAAAACAGGGGAAGGAACCCAAAAGCCCCTTCCCCTACTTGTTCTACTCTATCGAAGAAGACTACGGAGTCCCCTGACGAACCACCTGCTCGATCAGGTCGGCCGTAAAAGAAAGCCCTACCCCATAGGTCGAACCGGCGAAATACCGACTGCCGCTGACCGTCATGCGCGCCTGAGCTTCAAGACTCACGTTGGGATGGAGGCCAACCAAGACCGTCGGCGCTAGGTAGGCGACGCTTTGGTTGAGCGTTTCTACTTGGCTACCTGCTGGGGGGTTATTTATGGTGTCGTACTCCGATCCTATGATGCTTTCGTACTTGAGGGCGACGAGGAGTTTGTCCATCGGGCTATAACCTGCCTCAGCGTTAAAAACAAACTCTGCGCCAGGGGTGTACGTGCGGTCAACTCCGCCGGCGTCGCTGGGATTGGAATCTGTGTATTCGCCGCGCAGGCGATACCCCAGATCGACATTGGCGTACACCGGCACGGGGTAAAAAGACCGGCCGAGTTGTGCAACAACGTCAAAATCCCATTGGCCGCCGGTTATGGAAAGGGCCTCGGGCACTTCCCGATATTCGCCCATAGGTGCTTTGAATCCCAACTTCAGCGTGCCCACCAAATCCGCGCTGTTGACGAGGTTGATTTTGGCAACTCCGCGCACATCGCCCAAGCCCGAGTCCTTTTTATCTGGTGCCCCATAGAAAGGATGATCGGGACTAACATCTACAAATTCATTGCTGATATACGGGATCTTTACGCCGACGTCGATCCGGTCATTCAAACCGTAGTAAACGTCGAAATAGACCTGCTGGGACTTATAGCGGGCGGGAATCTCACTGGCATTTCCGTCATTATCGTAGTGCTCGTTGGTCGATAGTGACATGTAGGTAATTTTGCTCCATACATGGCCCTTTCCAAGCGTCCAAGCACCTGCCGATGCCATCTGCGGCAACAGGACACTAAGGGCAACAATGAGCAAGGGGGTTACGTGCCGGGTGAGTTTCTGGTGCAGAAACTCTATGCACATGTTTGTGGTACGGGGAAAAGAGGTCATGCCTCTCCTTTCTAATTAAGTCCCCAAGTTTGACTAGAAGGTTATCCAGCAAACTTAGAGGACGAGGTTGAGATAAATTCCCAGGCGCAAGGAGCTGGTGATGGGTCTTAAAATACGTCCAAGAAATCTTCTGCTCAAGGCGTCGGAGCCTCGGAGGCGAGAGCGTTCTACCCCTCCACGCGGCGAAAATAATCCTCAGCGTCGTCTTGCGGCACATAACCCAAGTCCTTCCCGGTGGCCTCCAGGTCAAAAACGCGCCGTCCGTTGCCGCTGACCACGTAGGCCAGCAGGTACTGAGTGTCCACTTCGAGGGCACGACGATGAGCTTCAATGCAATCGCGGTGGCTGAGGAACATGGCTCGCATATAGTCCTCGGCGGGAGTGCCGCGCATGGTGGTCGGATCGTCTTTAGCAATGATCCAGCCGATGCGCAGACCGACGAATTCGAGGCCGTAGCGCTGACTGTACAGCTTGCCCATGTTTTCGCCGAAGAGCTTGGAGACCGCGTACATGGAGTCAGGATTAGGCGGCTCGTCCAAACGCATGCGGATGCGCTTGGACGGATCCAAAGTCTCAGGAGTAGTCAAAATAGTATTGCCGTGCTGAGTGTGATTAGTCGAGGCAAAGACTAGGCGTCTGACCCCGGATCGGCGGCACTCTTCCAGCACCTGGTACATGCCTTCGAGGTTGTGATCCCGCACGCTTTCCCAAGAGGCGCTTGGGCTAGGATCGGCCGCTAGATGAATCACTGCTTCCAGCCCCTCAAACGCCCCTTCGACCTCTGCGGCGCGGTCGAAATTGACGATAGTGGCGGGAAAATCAACCGGGCGGCGCGTGAATGCCTTGAATTCGTACTCAGCTCCCAAGCCGGCCAGCAACACGCGGCCAATGGTGCCGTTGGCCCCAGTCAGGCCAATGCGGGTATAACGCGTCATGGTGTATGCTCCTTGCTCGATCTCACGACAAAGGTCCGTTGGCTATTCTCGCGCTGCACGAGCTCCCGGTTAAAGGTATGCTCGCCCACGCCAGTCAGCCTGAAGTGCTTAATTTTGATCTGCCCATACAAAACATCCAAGACAATGCGATAGCCCGACTGGCGTTGGGCAATGCGCACCGTGCCCCAAGCAGCGCCATTTGACCAGAAAAAGGTCCCTATCTCTGCGGCAAAGGCGATGGACTTTGTAACTCCCGAATAATTAAATCCCGTCAGCGCCAGCACCCCGGCCCAAGCAACCATGGCCCGGGCGTAGTGATGGCCGCATTCGGCTTCGTCAAAGGGACTGCGTTTCGCCCCATCGTAGCGATTGCGAATGTCGCGCATGGTTTGCAGCCCGTTTTTGCGCTGCCCCTCGTAGAGCATGCCAATGGCCGCGGTGTATTCAAACCCGGTCATCACTTCCGTGAAATAGGGAAACGGGTTGTCGGGCCGCTCGCGGGGATAGCTCGCCATGAGCAAGGCCGATTCATCGCCCAAGGCATAAGAGCGCATGCAGTTGAAGTGATCCGTCAGCTTCTTGCGGTGATTGTACTTGCGGATGCTCCTGAGAGTTTGGCGCACGTGGGCGCGCTTGGTCAGATAGCCCAAACCGCAGACATGGGCGAAAAACTGGCCAACGAGCTGATCTACCAGACAACCGCGGCCGAGTTGGTAATCTGGATCGGAGAGTTCCGCCGCGCCCATACTCAGCCGCAGCGCTGCGGCCACTTTTTGGGGTGGCTCAATGCGATGCTCATAGTATTCGCCATTGAACAATTGCTCGTCGATGTAGGCTCGGCCACTCTCGTAGAGCCGCCGACAGGTTTGCGCAAAGTCAGCTTCGCCCAAATGGAGCGCCATTTCCTCGCCAGCGCGCAGAGCACCCAGATACCAGATCCCCATTTGTGGATTAGGGCCGTAGTATTCGACATCCATGGTATTGTGCTGACAGCCCTCCATAACGCCGTCGCCATCGCCGTCCCATCCCCCTTCGATCCAGCAAAATTCAAGGGCCTTTTTGACCTTTGGCCAAATCGATTGGAGGAAGGCATCGTCGCCGCAAAGCTGCCAGTCGCGATAGGCTTTCATAATACAGCCCATCTGACCATCGGCTGCGGCCTTGCCAAATTCACGGGCGCGACTCAGGGGCAGGTGGACGCGAAAGTTCATCATGCCTTGGTCGTCGGTGGCGTGATTGAATTCAGTATCGCGCATCGTGCGGGCCAGATCGCCAAAGAGGAACGCCGTACTTTGTTCGTAATTCCACACATGCGTACAGGAGCCCATGCAGCAGCCGCTGTGATCGTTGTAGCCCTCCCAGCCAAATAAACGTCCATCGGGGGTGCGAAAGCACGTTTGCGTCCGCAAGGTGCTGAGATTGAAAAGGGCGGCTTCCTTTACTACCTCGGGCAGATCGCTTGCCGCGAAGGCTGAGACAAAGCGCACGGTTTGCTGTTCGAGCTTTTTGAGCCTCGGCGCGGTTTTACAGGCCACGTCCCACGCATCGCCATAGTGCGTCGCATAGTAGTTGCCAAGGTAGGGATCGTCGCCCGGCGACCACGTGTGCCGATTGGGAAAGTGCCACGTCAGCAAGAAGGTGATCGTCTTGTGTTGCTTGGGCAAAATGTTGGTGCGCACCGCGAGCGAGGCACTCGGCATGTCAACCCCTTCGCTGGGGCGCTTTTCCACCCGGCCATCGGCGGCAAAGTCGTCCCAAAAGTCGAGCAGAGACGTGCCCCACCCAGCTTTTTTCCACGCCGTGCGATAGGTGATACCCGTTTTGGCTGTGGTGGTCAGAGCCATAGTGCCATAACTGATGGCGGCGGGATCAACCCCTTTGCTGTCCATGAAAATGCCCTGACAGTGCGTTGCCTTGCGAAAGCGATTGCGATTGGCCTGGGCCAGCTCTTCCACGCCATCGTTGCCAATGAAATTGGGCAGCGAGCCGCACACCGAGGCCGCGACGCGCTTGTTGGTCCGATTGGTGAGCGTATAGCGCAGCACCGCGATGGGGATGCCGCTGTCATCGGCATTGGCGGGAATAAACGGGTTAAACGCTTCGAGACAAACCGCGACCGGAACTTGTGGATCGGACAGCTGGACCTGTGCAAGTGGATAGGCCGCGGCAAACGCACATTGTGCAAAGCGCGGCAAGCCGTGATTGGCCGCCACACTGCCGCTCGCCCCCTGGTATTCGGATACATCCACCGGCCCTTCGAGCGCCCGGGTGACAGATGGGCCGCCAGCAGGTTTGGCGTACAGGGCAAAAAACGCCCCTCCTCCTCGACCCCCATCGCCGCTTGGGACAAATCCCTTAGCCGGGCGGTTCATCAGTTCCCAGTCGCGCAAATTTCCGCGTCCGCCCAGTGAAACGGTGCCGGTGCCAATGCCGCCAACGGGCATGGCAATGTTGGCGAGGTGATCCCGATCGTAGTGCTTGAGCATCGGCCAATTGGACATTGTGGTTACTCCTCGGTGTGAATGGGGATGGTAGGGGCGACCGATCGGTCGCCCCTACTGCGTCCATCTGCGGATCTAAGGCGTCGGAGCCTCCGCGTCGATAAGCCCCTCCTGCTTGAGCTCGGCCCAGTAATCGGCGGGGATTGGGTATTCTAGGCAATCCACATTGGCGGCAACTTCCGCGACGGTCCGTGCCCCGGGAATGACGGTCGCCACCGCCGGATGCCCAAAGGGAAATTGCAGCGCCGCGGCCGACAAGGGCACCTCGTGCCGCGCGCAGACCGCCTCAATGCGGCGCACCTTCTCCAGCACATCTTCCGCGGCCGGTGCATAGTTGTAATACGCACCTTCGACTGCCCCAGTAGCCAAAATCCCCGAATTGTACGGCCCGCCAATCACGATCCGCACCCCCTTCTCCGAGCACAGCGGCAACAACTCGCGCAGCGATTCCTGCTCCAAGAGCGTATAGCGGCCAGCCAGCAAAAAGGCGTCGAAGTCCCCGGCGCGGGCAAAGTCGGCCAGCATCTGCCACTGGTTCATACCCAAGCCGAGCGCCTTGATCACCTTTTGCTGACGCAACTCATCGAGCACGGGATAGGTTTCAGCCATCACTTGGTCGAAGTACCCCCGCTCGCCCGGCGTCCAATCCGGCTCAATGCTCTTCCCCTCGTCCGGGTCGTGGATCAGCACCAGATCGAGGCGATCCATTTTGAGGCGATCCAAACTCCCCTCTATCGAGCGCAGCACGGCGTCGCGCGAGTAATCGAAATAGCTGGTCATCTCAGGCGCATCCACGAACAGATCGACGTAATCGTCGCCGGGCTTTCGCTCCACCAGTGTATAGCCCACCTTGGAGGACAGGACGATCTCGTCGCGGTTGTAGCGCGCCAGCCCCGGCCCCAAGCGCGTCTCGCTCAAGCCGTAGCCGTACAGCGGCGCAGTGTCGAAGTAGCGCACCCCAGCCGCAAAGGCCGCGTCTAGCACGTCCAACCCCTCTTGCTCGCTCAGCACCGAGTACATATTGCCAAAAGTCGTGCCGCCCAGTCCCAAGCGCGTCACCTCCAAGCCGTGCGGCCCAATTTTTTCTCTATCTCCTGCTCGCATTGATTTTTCCTCCTCAAAAAATCGGAATCCGATTGCCAGTCTCCCCGGTGATATAGTCGAAGAGTACCCAGAATCCCGAGACAAAAATGTGTCCCAAAATAAACCCCAAAAACAAAGGCCGTAGCTGCCGATAGAGCTTCACCCCCCCGTATTTGAGCACCAGTGCCTTCAAGACCCAGCCGATAAAAATGCTGAACCACGTCCAGATGATCGTCAGCGTCGCGCCGATGGGGAAACCGAGGTAATGCACCGGCCACCAAAGGAAGTGGTGCCGGGCGTACATCAACAACCCCATGATCGCCGCGCCGATCCCCGCGAACATGAAGCGCGGCCCGATCTCGCCAAAGTCGTTTAAGGGGTGTCTCGGATTGGCGATCTTGTAGGCCGAATCGCCGTGGACAATCTCGCCGAAGCGATTGTAGAACCACCAGTCCAAATTAATGCCCCCGTACTGATACCCCATCCACACCACCATCCATATAGACCCAACCAAGCCGACCACAATCGAAAGCATCAGCGCCCAAAACAGCGGTCGTCCTCGCACCTGGCCAATATCGGCCAGCTTGAGCCCATTGATCGCCGAGGCCATCACCATGGTGCGCAGATCGCCCGCCCAGCTAAAGGTCATCCCTAAACTCACCAACCCCGACGGACCAATCGCCTCCGTGCCTACCGCGTCGATCACAAACGGCTGCGCCGTCATCTGTGCCCGCGCAAAACCCAATCCGCCCTCGGCGACGATCCGAGTCAGCCCGTAGAAGATGCAAAATGCGATAAAAAGGAAAAACAACGAGACCCACCAAGGCACGCCCGATAGGGTCAGCCAGCCCGTAGCGTACCCGCTGGATAGGACCAAGACAATGAGCGCCGTCCGATACGAGAGAATCTCCTGCGAATCGTCCAGTCCCCCCTCGTTGTACAGAGCCTTGCGCCAGACCTGCCGCAGATAGCTGCGGCTGTTCCACAGCCCGTAGAGCACCAGCACCAGCATGGCTCCCATCCCCTCGTAGGACACCGACATCGAACCCTCCATAAACAGGTCGCGGCGACCGGGCAGCGAATAGCCGAGGACGTTCTCGGTGGTGATCTGCGCTTTGGTCAACAAGTGGAAGAGCCAAATGCTCAATCCCACGTCTAAGCTCAAAAAGTACGCCAGCCCCAGCGCGACAAAGTTCACATTCGTCGTCAGATGCAGTGCGTGGTTAAACAGCGAGACGCTATTGCGCAACTGCACTTCCGGGATAAAGGGGAAATAGTGGTTTAAGGCATTGGTGCTATACAGCAAAAAAGGCAGTGCGAATCCGATCCACAAAAGCGGCCTTTTGAACAGCGGAGCGACGATGGACCCGCTCTTGCCTTCTTCCGTCAGGTCAATGGGTAGCTGCAACAGCGGAAAGGTCAAGCGGTCGTAGTCAACCCACTGGCGGCGAACGATCGACGCGATGCAGATCATCATCAGGTAGATCGCCAGAATGAACGAGACCCAAGCCGCCAGCGGCACCATCCAGTGTTCCCAAGGGATGGGCTGCCCCTTGGGTAGGCCCTCGAAGAAATACTTGATCGCGTCTGGGTCCTGCGGCACCATCCACTCGCGGACATAAGGGTGCAACAGCTCCGACCAGTTGTTCTCGGGCGTGGCGTAGTAGTAGATATTGGGCAACATGGCGATCAAATTGCCCGTAAAACCCCAGGTGGGAATGGCTGAGCCGATGATCATCATCGCGTAGATGACGATCAGCTCGGAGCGGTTAAAACCCCAAGAACGGCGCAGCAGCTTGAGCGCGGGATTGATAAAAGCCACCACCAGAAAGAACAGGAAAACCGCCCCGGCGGTGATGTAATCGGAGGACATACCCGCGGTGGCCATCGCCAGCCGGGCATACGCGAAAAACATGTTGATCGCCAGCGAGAGCAACGCACCCACGGCGAACGAGCGATAGGTAAAATTACCGGGCATTAGGGCATCTTAGGATATTATTTATTTTATCGCAAATGGGCGGCGATTTGTGGCCGGCCAAGCCGCATTCTATACTTAGCGCACCTTGCTTAGTGTTGCTACGTACGGGCTTCTTAGGTATGGGATGCTTCGCTTACGCTCAGCATGACAAGGTAGGAGAGCACCAGCCCCTGTCATGCTGAGCGGAGCGTAAGCGGAGTCGAAGCATCCCATACCTCGGGCCGTGCGTAACGCCAGTTACTCACATCAAAGGATACCCTATGACAGCGCTCAAAGTCGGCATCATTGGCCTCGGCGGCATCGCCCGCTCCCACTGTGATTCCATCGCCCATCTCGATGAAGTAGAAATCGTCGCAGTCGCCGATCTGTTCGAGGAGAAGCGGCGCGAGTACATGGACAAGTACCACATCCCCAAGGGCTATTCAACGCACCACGAACTCTTAGAGGATACCGACGTCGATGCGGTCGCCGTCGTCCTCGGCCACCAGTTGCACCACCAGCTCACCATCGACGCCTGCCGCGCTGGCAAGCACGTACTCGTCGAAAAGCCCATGGCCATCAATCTAGAGCAATGCGACGCCATGGTCGCCGCGGCCGCGGAAAACAATGTCAAGCTGATGGTCGGGTTGTCGCAGCACTTTTACAGCACCAGCCTCAAGGCCAAGGAAATCCTCGACTCCGGCCAACTCGGCCCTGTGATCACGGCTGTCAGCTACATGTCGAAAAACTGGAATTTCGCTGGCCGCCGACCCCAGTACCGCAGCCGCTTCCACGGCGGCGGCATGTGGTTGACCAACGGCGTCCACGTCGTCGATCGGCTCACGTGGGTGATGGCTTCGCAAGCCGCGTCGGTCTCAGCCGCCATTGGCACCCGCGCTCACTACCAAGCCAGCGACGATTCGGCCACCGCCTTTATCCGCTACAAAAACGGCCTCGCCGGCACGGCCGTGGCCGTGGGGTTCGCGGATGGTGCGCCGAATTTTGAATGCCAAGTGATTTGCGCCAACGGCTCGCTGCGCTTCAGCCAGCACGGCGAGAAGTACGTCAAAGTAGGCCAAGGCGATACGTGGGAAGACGTCCCGTTTGAGGACGCGCCGACCGAGATGTACCACGAGTGGAAGAGTTTTGCCGAGGCCATCGCGCTCAACATCGAGCCGCCGACCCACGGCCAATACGGGCGGCACATCATGGAAATCCTCTTCGCCGCCGAAGCCTCGTCCCTCACCCGACGCGAGGTCAAAATAGGCCGCAGGCCGCATTGGCAAACCCAGACTTCCGGCTCGCCCGTGACCATCCAGCACGGCTGGATTTGAGAAGCTGTCTGGAAGTATTCGTCTGCATGCTCAGCGTTGATGGTATGCTTCCTGTCATGCTGAGCGAAGCGCAGCGGAGTCGAAGCATCTCTCGCTAGAATTTCAGTCCTTCCGGACGGCTCTAATGCGCCAGCGGCGTCATATCCCCAGCCTGCGCCACTTCCTCTAGCTCGGCCACGCTCGCCGCGCCGCTAGAAACGGTCGAGACCCGCTCGTCGGCCAAGCCCCAGCGAAACGCACTCTGCGGCAGCGTGGACTCCTCCTGCTCTAGCCGGGCAATAGTCGCCCAAGCCCGCTGCCGCTCTTCCTCGCCCTCAAACCGACGCTCCACCGCCGCGCGCTGGTCCTTGCCAGCGACGTACATACCCCCAGCCAGCACCGTCGCCAGCACCACGCCCATATCGCTTTGCGCAGCGGCCGGCAAAACTTCATCCGCCGCTAACTGCACACAGGGATGGTAGTCGTGGTAGCACAGCACCGAGTCGAATTCTCCAGTCGCCGCCAGCCGCGCCAGCAGGGGGATGGCCCGGCCCGTCACGCCGATAAAATCGCACAGCCCCTGTTTTTGCGCGGCGCGCAAGCCCTCCAAAGTCCCGCCCTTTTCCACGATCCGCTCCCAACCCGCCATGTTCACCTCGTGGATTTGCGCCACCGTCAACTTAGTTAGGCCCAGCAAGGCCAAACTGCGCTCCAAACTCTGCAAGACCGAATCGCGCCGATAGTCAAAGCCTTCCGGCCTAAACCCTACCTTAGTCGCCAAGTAAAAGGGGCGGCGCTCCCCGGCCAGTGCCTTGCCCAGCAGTTCTTCGCTAGCCCCGTAGAGTGGTGCTGTATCGATGTAATTGCAGCCCAAATCCAGAGCACGCCGCACAATCGCCCGAGCATTTTCCTCGGCGCGCTCCGGATTCTCCTTGCCTCCCAAGTAGGCCCCGCCCAAGCTGACCGCACTCACCTGCAATTGTGTGCGCCCAAATCGCCGATAGTGCATAGTGCTTTTCCTTTTATCCTACCTCTACGACTTCTTCCCTCTTGACAGTAATCCGAGTAGTCAGCCCAACCCGTGCGGCCATGTTAACTAGCTTATCGATGGTGAATTTGCTGATTCGGCAGTTGACGAGTTCACTCACGCGAGATCGCGGCACACCAAGCCGTTTGGCTGCCTCTTCCTGAGTGAGTTTCTCTTGGTCAATGTACGCCTTTATAGCATCCATTAGCAGAGAACGGAGCTTGAGGTTAGCCGCTTCTTCGGGGCTATCCGCAATGGCATCCCAGACGCTCCGGTAGGTATGAATCTCCATTGGCTATCTCCTCTATCTTGACTTGGCCTCTCCGTTTCATAGCCCAAGCTCCTCACGAACGCGCTTCTGGAGGTCGTTAGGGTTAATACGCTCTTGTTTGACCGCCTCCGCCAAGAGTTGCTTGACACGCGCTTTCCCAAGTCGAAGGTACTGAGCCTTTTGTATTGCGGTAAAAATGTGTTGAGCGACCTTTCCGAGGCGGATGTAATCCAGTCGGCACACATCAACGTGTAATTCGGCCAACTCAAGGACGGGGGTTCGTCCCTTGGTATCTTGCAAAGTTTGACCGTCGGAGCGTAGCTCATCGACGGCCAACCAAACAACATCAATTTTATCGACGCGAGTGCCCGCGGCGGCTAGTGCCAGTACGGCCTCGTTGACTTCTATCCCCTCCCCGTTGCCGCATCTCCAGAATGACAGCTTGTTGTCTTGCGTTCGCAGGTCCGCGGTCACGGCATCTGCCGGAATCTCGCCCTCCGCCAACTCATCCTTTTTCGACCACTTCGCAAGCGAGACCTTACGGGCCAGAAACACAGGCTATTCTCCCAAATCGCTTATAACATTCTCGATGTACTCCCGAAGCCACGGCTCGGCTTCGCTATGTGCTTTCATAACATCCGCCAAGCTTCGATCACCCCAAGATTCTGCTGCCTGCACCGCGGCATCTCTGATCTCTACATCGTCCATAGATAAACCGTCTCTCACGAGTTCGGTTCGCCATGAATCCGTCCCCGGAGGCGTTTGACGTCCCAAGCAACGCAGAACGGATGCCGCAAAACTCGGTTGCTCAGCGTCCAAGGAAAAAGTCCGAAACCAATCGAGGACGGGTTTGTCTTCCGCGGCTCGCAATGCTTCTCCAATGATCTCCTCGGCTGGATGGAACATTCCGTCCTCAAGAGAATCGGCTGCAAAGGCCATCCATAGCCTATTTGCGAGTCGTTTTCGCTCTCGACCCTCGACGAGAGCTTTTTGAGCCGCTGCCGCCTCTAAGCCATCCTTTTCTTCGCTTGGCCGTATCTCAAAAAGAGTTCGCCCATCCGCCTCTAGCGACGGGTTTTTGTAGCTCTGACGCTGCCGCATGGTTTCTTTCCCTCAAACTGCTCGTGATTGGAAGGAGCTCTTCTGCATGACCTTCAAGCTAGGACCACGACAAAGGGAATATACGAGAAAAGAGACACAAACCACACACACCCTATCCCTCCACCGGCTCCAGCCCGAGCAACACCAACAGCCAAGTATTGTGCCAGTAGGCGCTGTTGATATAGGGGTTTTCCGCCGACGGCCAGTTTTTCCAATAAGTCTGGTTGTGCGGGATGCGGTGATACCACTGTACGATGGGGATGGAGGGCAGCTCGGCCAGCCAGATTTCCATGGCCTCGCGAAAGAGCGTTTGCAGCGCCGGGTCGTCGGGTGCAGTCTGCCCCATCTGATCGACCAGTGCGTCAAACTCCGGGTTCGACCAGCGCCAGAATCGCTCGGAGTGCGTGCCAGTGGGCTGGACGAAGCGGCTGTGGTAGAGCCGCAGTGTGAAGTACGGATCGCGCACGCTCGCGCCATTGCCCATCAAGAAGGCCCGCGCCGCGCCCTGTGCCATGCGCGAAAACGCATCGGGCGTCATGCGGAAGTCGGCGTCGAAACCCGCCCGCTCCAACTGGGCGACCAAGACCGGCGCTAAGTCCGTAAAAATATCGAAAATGTCAATGACGATCTTGAGCCGCTCGCCCTCTTTGGTCCAGAAGCCCTCGGCGTCCTTGCTCCACCCTTTGCGCTCCATAATCGCCGCAGCCTTGGCCGGGTCGTGGACGCCGATCTCGTACTTTTCCACCAAGTCTTGAATCGTGTCGGTGTATTGGCGGATGGGCGGGAAGTCCGGCAGCGGCAGGTGCGATTTGGTCCCAGCTCCCTGCCAGCCAATGGCCACCAATTGGTCGCGGTCAATGGCGTAGTTGATGGCGCGGCGGATCTCCGGGTCGTCAAACGGCGGCTCCAAATTGTTAAACCCCAAGCACACCGGCCACCAGTCGAGATACCCGAGCGGTAGCTCGCGCCCGGTCCACGTAGAGACGTTGGGATTGGCGTCGAGGATCGACTGGATGTTCGGCGGCCGTATGTCGAGGCAGGTATCCATGGCGTTGGAGATCAAGTTCTGCACCCGCTTGGTCTCCTCCATGTGCGTCAGGTAGATGATGCGCTCCACGGCCGGAGGCTGGTGAAAGCCCGTCTTCTGCGCCCACCAGCCCGGACGCAAATCCCACACCCGCTGCGCAGGCACGGAAATGAAGATCTCGTACGGGCCGCTGGCGACCGGCCAGCCTTTTTCTTGGTCGAAGTTGTTGAACGTCTGCGGGTCTTGCCCCTCCCAAATGTGCTTGGGCACGATGGGGACGCCGTTGTCAAAGTTGTTGGTGAAGTAGCTGAAGACAAAGCGCGGATTGGGCTTGGTCAGCGCGATTTTAGCCGTGTGATCGTCGGTCGCCACCGCGCTTTTTACCCACGTCTGCATGTCGGTGGAAAAAGACAGATGCGGCGCGTTGTCCTTGAGCATGTTGATCGTAAAGACCAAGTCGTGCGCCGTCCACGGCAACCCATCGCTCCACTCGACCCCATCGCGAATGTGGATGGTGACCTCGGTGTAGTCTTCGTTGTACTCGTGCCCGGTAGCGATCCAGGGGATGATGTTGTCGGCGTGTGGATTGTAGGCGTTGTAGAAGTACAGCGGCTCGTACTGGAAATTCCAACCCGTCTTGGAGACGCCGGTCAGCAAAAACGGGTTAAACGAGTTGTAGTCCTTGATCTGCCCGCTACAGTCCTGCAAGCTGGAACAATCCATGACCAAGGTGCGGCTCCGAGGCACATTCTTGTGCCCTCCGTCGCCACAGCCAACCAATAGTACACCCACTAAGCACAACAACAGGCCCTGCATGACATTTCTCCGGAAAATTATTTTTGCGCGTCGGCTGCTGCCGAGAACACTTCGTTGAGATCGCCGCTTTCCAACACCGGCGACTCCGCGTGCAGAAAACAAGCCACCGCCCGCTCGGCTTCTGGTCTGTAAAACGGCGGCGCGGTCGCACACTGGGCCATAGCTTGGGGACAGCGCAGCACATAGCGGCAGCCGGCAGCCGCCTCTTCGGCCTCTATAGCCTCTATATCGACCACTTCCTTTTCTTCCACTGCTTCGTCGATCCACTCGCGCCCTGGCTCGGGCACGGGGATCGAGTGAATTAGCTCGCGCGTATAAGGGTGCTGCGGATCCTTGATCACCTTCTCGGTGTGGCCGGCCTCGGCCACGGCCCCGTGGAACAGGATGACAATGTTCTCGCTGACTTGGTACGCGGTCGTCAGATCGTGGGTGATGTAGATGAAGGAAATGCCGAAGTCGCGATACAGTGCGTGCAGGGTGGAGAGAATGGTCGCGCGAAGCGAGGCATCCACCATGGACACCGGCTCGTCGGCGATGATCAGCTTGGGCTTGAGCAACAGCGCGCGCGCAATGGTGATGCGCTGGCGCTGCCCGCCCGAAAGCTGGTGCGGGTAGCGACCCAGCGTTTCTTCGGGTCGCAGCCCGACCGTGCGCAGAGCCTCGCGTATCTTATCGTAGGCCTCGGCCTTGGAGTCGGCCAACCCGAACTTCCGCACCGGCGTCGTCAGGATGTGATCGATCTTGTAGAAGGGATTGTACACCTCAAAGGGATCTTGAAAGATCGCCTGTACGTCCTTGCGGAATTGCTGCTGCTCCTCCTTTTGCAGGTCGTGGACATCGCGGCCTTGATAGAGCACCTCGCCGGCGCTGGGATCGAGCACTCCGAGCAACATGCGGGCGATCGTGGTCTTGCCACTGCCCGACTCGCCAGCAATCGTGGTAAAGGAGGGCCTATCGGCGTCAATCGACAGGGAAAAGTCGCTGACGGCTATGGTCTCGGTACTGGGGCCGAAGCGCTGGCCGCCGCTGCGGAAAACCTTGCGCAGATGACGCGCCTCAAGCAGCGGGGGCATCGGCGTCCTCCTCGTGCAACAAACACGACGCTAAGTGGTCGGGGGCGACCGTTTTCAAGGTGGGTATGCGCTGGCTGCACTGGGACATGGCCTGGGGGCAGCGCGGGTGGAAGAGGCAGCCCGACGGCGGCTCCAACAACGACAGCCCGACCCCGGGAATGCCCTTGAACTCGCCCTTGGTCTCAAACGAGGGAATGCTGGAAATCAGAAGCTGGGTATAGGGATGTTGCGGGTTGTGAAAAATCTCCTCGACCCGGCCCACCTCGACCAGCTTACCGCCGTACATAATGCCCACGCGCTCGGCGAACTGCGCCATCAGACCCATGTCGTGACCCACCAAGAGCACGGTGGCGTTGAGCTGGTGCTGTAGCTGGCGCAAGGTCTGCATGATTTGCCGCTGCACCACCACGTCGAGCGCCGAGGTCGGTTCGTCAGCCAAGATGAGCTGCGGATTGAGCGAGATGGCCTGGGCAATGCAGGCCCGCTGTTTCATGCCGCCGCTCAATTCGTGGGGGTATAGACGGGCTACTTCCGGCTTCAGCCCGACCCTGCCTAACAGTTCGATCGCGCGCTCCATTTGCGCGGCCTTGGGCGGCGGGGATTCCTCGACCGCGTGCTCACGCATCGTCAGCATCAGTTGATCCCCAATCCTCATCACCGGATTGAGCGAGTTCATCGCGCCCTGCGGCACCATGGCGACCCGCTTGAGCCGGGCCTGCCGCACTTGCTCGCGGTCGAGCTGAATCAGGTCGGTGCCGTCGTCTAAGGTCGCCTTGCCGCCGGCGATGAGGCCCGGCGTCTTGATCATCCGCAACAGCGCCAAAATCAACGTGGTCTTGCCACTGCCGGATTCGCCGACGAGGCCAAAGCGCTCGCCTTTGTACAGGGTCAGATCGACCTTGTTGACGGCGCGGGCAATGCCGCGCCGGGTCTCGAAATGGACTTCCAAGCCGCGAATGTCCAGTAGGACGTCTCGGCTGAGCTCGCCGAAGCCCTCTTTGTCAGCCCTGCTCATACGGCCTTGCGCTGTTTGGGGTTGGCCAGCTCGTCTAAGCCAGCCGCAGTCATCAACAAGCCGACGAAGATCACGCCGATAAAGAAGATTGGAATCGCCCACCACCACCACATGCCGCGAATGAGCGCGCTGAACGTAATGGCCCAATAAATGGTCATGCCGACCGTTGGATCGTTCTGCGGCCCCAAGCCGAGCGCCTCTAGGCCAATCGACGAGAGAATGGCCCAATTGACGGCATTGGTAAAATTGGCCGCGAGGTAGGGCAACAGATTGGGGAAAAGCTCCTTCCAGATGATTTCGCCGTTACTCATGCCGTTGAGCTTGGCCATCTGCACGTACGCCCGCTCGCGCATAGTCAAAACCTGCGAGCGGATCGTGCGCGTAGGCCACATCCACGCCAGCGAAGCCACCACCAAGGCCATGATGTTGACGCTGATTTCCTCGCGAATCGTCGAGGCAATGGAGACCAGCACCACCAAGCCGGGTACGGTCAGCAGCGTATCCACGAGGCCGCGGATAACCGTGTCGATCTTGCCGCCCATATAGCCACTCGTAAAGCCGAGAAAAATGCCCAGCCCTAGTCCTACCGTGCCGGCCAACAAACCAATTCGCATGGTCAACGGCACCCCCACCACCATCACGGCGAGCAGGTCGCGGCCGGAGTCGTCGGTGCCAAAGGGGTGCTCCAGCGAGGGCGCTTGCCGCGGCGGCGTAGCCAGTGGCTGTGCCTTCGAGGTATCGACGAAGATCGACCCCAAAACCCCAAAGAGCACCACCAACAGGATCATGCACAGGCCGGCCGCGAGCATCGGACTTTCGCGCAAGTAGTAGAGAATTTGGTCTAAGCGGTGCATGGCTAGTGGTGGCGGCTATGGGAAATGCGCGGGTCGAGCAGCGGATAGAAGAAGTCCATCAACATGGTCACCAAGCCGATGGACATGATGAGAATCAGCACCACGCCGTTAATAACCGTATAATCCGAGGCCTGAATGGCCTGAAAGAGCACGGTGCCGATCCCCGGATAGGCGAAAATCACCTCGACGATAACCTGGCCGGCGACCACGTTGGCCAGCGACAGCCCCAGCGCCGTAAGCTGCGGCAGCAGGGCGTTGCGCAGGCCGAAGCGGAAGAAGATCGTGCGGTTGCGCAGACCGTTGGCCTCGGCGAGCGTGATGTAATCCTCGCCCGAGGTCGTGACCATCATCCCCCGCATCCCCAGTGCCCAAAAGCCGACCTGCTGCAAGACAATGGCCAGTGCCGGCAAAATCGAATGGTGCAACACGTCGAGGGCAAAGGTGAGATTGAAGATCGCCAACATGCCGGGCGAGTACCCGCCCGACAGCGGAAAAAGGTTCAGCTTGAGGCCCAATATGTAGAGCACAATTAGCCCTAACAGATAGGGAGGAATCGCCGACATGGTCATCATCGGCACCGCCAAGTTGCGCATAAAGCGCGGTGCCGATGGCCAAGCCGCTAGCGCCCCCATGAGCGTGCCCAAAGCAAACCCGAGCAGCACTGAAATGATCATCAACCCAATGGTCCAGGGGATGGCATTGCCGATGATCTGCCCGACGCGGGCCGGATAGTTGGCCAGAGAATAGCCCAAGTCAAGCGTAAAGGTGTCGCTGAGAAAGTTGAAGTATTGGACGTGGAGCGGTTTGTCGAGGCCGAACTTGGCTTGATATGCCTTTACCATGGCCTCAATGCCGTCTTGGCGCAAACCCCCACTGGCCGCTAGCTGGCCGAGCTTCTCGCGAATGGGATCGCGGCCCGTGCCTAGCCGTGGCACAAAGAAGTTCACGCTCGCTGCCGCCCACACTACGATCAGAAAAAGGGCGACCCTTTTGACGACAAAATTCCAAGACATGAGTTATATACAGGTGAATTTGAAAAGACGTTAAAGCTAGGGAATAAAAATCACCGCGTCAATTGCCCCCTCCCTTTACCACCACCACCTCATCCACCGGCAAATCCTCCAACCGCGTCACCGCGCCATCCGGCCACCGCACCTCCACGCGCTCCACGCGCTCGGCTTGGCCCAAGCCAAAGTGGAGGCGCGCGTCGCTGTGGCCCAAATAGCTCGCCGCCCCGCCGACCGACCGCACCTGCGTCCGCCCGTCTGCCACCAGCCGCACCCAAGTGCCGACGACCTCCGGTTCGACTTGCACCACGAGATAGTGGCCAGCGCGCGTCTCATTGCGCAAGAGCGTTGGGCTGTCGTCGATATTGGTCGTGAACAGATCGACATCGCCGTCTTGGTCGTAGTCACCGCTGATGGTCGCGCGGCTCGACTTTTGCACCAGCAATCCGGGTCCAGCTTCTTCCACCGCCGAGAACGCGCCCGATCCCTCGTTGGCGAAAAGCTGGTTGCGCTGGGCGTACGTGCCCCCAGCGCTGGCGTCATCGACTTGGGGATAGATGTGGCCATTGGCCACGAATAGGTCTAAGTCGCCATCGAAGTCAAAGTCGAAAAAGCGCGTGCCCCAGCCGAGATAGCCCACGGTCGGGGCCGCCAAGCCGCGCTCGGCAGTAGCGTCAATGAAGGTTCCATCGCCCGAGTTCAAATAGAGCGTATTGGTCTCGCCGTAGAAGTTGGTCACATAGAGGTCGAGATCGCCGTCGCCGTCGCAATCGCCCGCATCTACGCCCATGCTCGCCTCAAGTTCGCCATCGCCGTTGTACGCCACTCCAGCTTCCAAGCCGATGTCGGCCAAGCGACCGCCGTCGTTGCGGAACAGCACATTGGGCGTCTCGTCGTTGGCCACGAATAAGTCGAGGTCTCCATCGCGGTCAAAGTCTGCGGGCATTACGCCCAAGCCATAGTGGAAATTGGCCGTGGCCA
Source organism: Candidatus Latescibacterota bacterium (assembly GCA_022826515.1). Next base: position 33,013 of record JAJDUT010000123.1, on the reverse strand, counting down.
CTCCAGAAGCAGTCGTGACGTCGGTAAAAACCCCACCGTCGTTGCGGTAAAGCCGATCCCGCCCGCCTTCCATGCCCTGCGGACCGCAAAAAACCCGCAGCCCGCCCAGATAGACGCAGGGATCGTCCAAGTCCGGATCTTGCAGCACCGGCTCGATGTCGAAGACCACGTAGTTGGCAACGTAGAGGTCGAGGTCGCCGTCTTGATCGTAGTCGAAAAACGCCGCGCTCGCGCTGAAGTCATCGCCGGCGACCCCAGCCTGCGCTGTAACCTCGGCAAAGACGCCATCCCCGCGATTGCGATAGAGCGCGTTGGCCCCGTAGTTGGTCACATACAAATCGCGCTGCCCGTCGCTGTCGTAATCCCCCACAGCCACCCCCATGCCCCAACCGCGATCTTCGACGCCAGCTACAACCGGCACAAAAGCTCCACCATCGTTGCGGTAAAGCACATTACCTGGCCCCACACCATAGTTGGCATAAGTCGAGCCGTCCACTACATAGAGATCGAGATCGCCGTCGCCGTCGTAGTCGAAAAACGCCGCGCCGCTGCCAGTGGATTCGAGGATGAAGCGCTTGTCGGGGTCGCCGTTTACGGTGGGCTGCTCTAAACCAGCTTCCCGAGTCGCATCTACGAAGAAGGGATCGGCCTCGGCACTGGCGGCGAGCAATAAAAGGACGAGAAGCATAAAATTACGAATTAGGAATTACGAATTGCGAATTGGGGCGGGGTAATTCGTAATTCGTAATTCTCAATTCCTAATTCCATGGGCGCAGCGGAAGCCTATGGTGTTGCCCTTGATGTACGAATGCGAGTCCTTGGTGTTGGTCCGCTTGTTGCACTGGGTCAAGGTCGGGCCGTTGACCCACGATCCTCCGCGCAAGAACTGCATTTTCTCGCCTCCTTGCGTCCACTCCCACACATTGCCGCCCATATCTAAGAGTCCAAAAGGACTGGCTCCACTCGGAAAAGACCCCACCGGCGCGGTGCGCCCATAGCCGTCCTTGTCGCCGAAGATATTGGCGTGCCCCTCCACAAACTCCGCCCCCCACGGGTACTTTAGCTTTTCAGTTCCCTCACAGGCAAATTGCCATTCCTCCTGCGTCGGCAGGCGCTTGCCCGCCCACTGGCAATAAGCCATCGCCCCGTACCACGACACCTCAATGATCGGATGCCGCGCAAACCCTTCTTTGACCTTGTACGCGCCGTCCTCCTCCACTAGCGCCGTATATCGACTCCCCAGTTCCACCCAGTACATGCCTTCCACCTTGGCGTTGCCCTTCTCGGTCAGAAAAGCTGCGTACTCCTCGTTAGTGACCTCGTACTTATCTATGTAAAACCTGTGATTTTCCCCCTCGATCTTTACCATCTCCCCACCCTTGAGAGAGTCGGCTGCAACTTGCCCCTCCTGAGCCAAAGCCGAGGCCGCAACGGCAACACACAACGCGATTCCGCAAAACACCTGCATCATTTCTACTCCTGTCCATCCAGTGCGTATTCCCGCACCATTTTGGCAAATCCATCTTCGGCAAAACTCGGTCCAATCCGCACCCCATCCCCGGCCACGGCCGCCTTTACCTCGTCCTTTGCATTCCCCAGCAACACCCCAGTCCCCGCCACGCGCAACATGGGCAAGTCGTTGTCCGCGTCCCCTACCGCCAAGACGCGATCCGTACTCCCTCCTATCCGCTCGGCTAGCGTCCGCAGAGCCACGCCCTTGTCCACGCCCCGGCGCATAAATTCCACCCGATCGGGAATCGCCCACGCTATATAGACCCGATCCCCGCACAGCGCTTTGATATCGGCGATGTGCTGCTCCCGCCGCGCCGGATCTACCTCCAGCATGAGCTTGGGCGGTACGCCCAACTCGCCGCTCTGGCAACGCGCGTACAAATCGACGTCGAGCACCATGCCCGGCCCCCTGAGTGCTTCGAGGTGATCTATGGGCCGGACGTGCCGGTACTCCTCGGCGATCCCCGCGTCCGTGCGTTCAAACAGACAGTACATCAGGTTTAGCCCCTCGACGCGCCCGTATTCGACTATTTGGGCAAAGGACTCCTCGTCCAACCGCTCCTCGTGCAGCACCTCTCGCTCCGCTCCTTCTCCCGGCCCGAGAATTACCGAGCCATTATAGCCAGCCATGTAAAGTGCCCGCGCCAGTGTTGGATGGGACTCAAAAGGGTGTTGGATGCGCAGGATGCTGCGCCCAGTGACGCTGGCTATGGGGATGCCACGCACAATCAGTTCCTCGAGCGTCGCCGCAGCCGAAGCTGCCAGCCGCCCTTCTACGTCGAGTATTGTACCGTCGAGGTCAAAAGCCACTAAGTCGATCATAGAATACCACCTTTGAATTGGGAATTGCGAATTACGAATTACGAATTACACTTCCCAACCGATCCCAAACGATGGAAGGGATGGGGGATAATTCGTAATTCCTAATTCTTAATTTTTAATTTCACCTGCGCCAACCGCTGCGCCTCGCTCGCGTCGTCTTCTGCCAAAGATGCGTACGCGCGCCACTCGGCCCGCGCTTGGTCGGGGTCTAATCGCTCGTAGGTCGAGGCGAGGTGGAAGCGCCACAGCGCCCGCTCGGGTTCGAGCCGGACGGCCTCCTCACCGGCCTGCACGGCCGCAGCGAGCAAGCCCAACTGCCGATAGACATCGCCCAAGGACGCGAAAAGTTCGGCGTGCTGCGGATGCACAACCGTGGCTTCTTTGAACACCTGCACGGCCGCCCGCAACCGCCGCTGATGCACGTATAAACCGCCCAACTTCAACGCCGCATCCCCTTCCGCTCCACCCAACTCGATCGCCGCCTTAAACGCCTCTTCCGCCGCGTCGAGCGCACCCATGCGGCTGTGGACAATGCCGATGCTTACTTGGGCAGCGGCATTACTGGGCTGTCGGTCGGCAAACTCGGTAAACGCGGCCAGTGCCGAGTCCAGCCGCCCCTCTGCGCTGTGGATCAAACCGAGATAGCGATAAACCGGGTACAGGTCGGGATCGGCGACCCTCGCCTGTTCAAACTGCACCAAAGCCCCCGCGCCATCTCCTTCCTCCCAGAGCAGCCTCCCTAGTTCGTAGTGCAAGACGGCTTCCTCGCCACTCCCGTCGCGTGCGGCCAAACCTTCGGCTGAGCTCAGGTCGAAGCCCTCGACGAGTGCGGCGCGGGCTAGTTCCCTTTGCCCTGCCTCCCTGTAAAGCGCGGCGAGGTCGGCCCGGATCCCCGTGTCGTTGGGTGCGCTAGCGAGCGCCTGCTCCATCAGCGCACGCGCCTCCTCATCCCGCCCCAACCGCGCCTCTACTCGCGCTAGCTGGTAGCGCACCTCTGCCTGCGCGGGCGCAAGCTGTAGGGATGCGCGATAGGCCGCCTGCGCCGAGTGGAGATTTTCTTGCAAATGGCCGAGCGCCTGATAGGCGTGACCCAGCCGCGCGTAAATAAGCGCCGACTTCTCGCCTCGGCGTACAGCGTCCTGATAGGCGCGCAGTGCGCCGCTATAGCGTCCTTGAGCGGCTAGGCTAAGCCCCAGTTCGGCATAGGCCCGCCCGTCGTCGGGACGCGCCTCCACTAGACTGCGGTAAAGTTCCGTCGCGTCCTCGTACGCACCGCGCGCCACATGGAGCGCGGCCAAGGTAAAGGTCGCCTCGTGCAATTCGGGATCGAGTGCCCGCGCCTGCGCTGCTAGCCGTTCGGCCTGCGCCAACTCGGCCTGGTTCAAGCTCCGCAGCGGCCGATCGCCAATCAGCTCCTGCGCTTGGCGGTACGCGGTCGGCGCATCCGGCTCGGCGCACCCGGCCAACAACAGTGCAATGGCGGTCAACCCCTTCACCGCGTCTCCCCTTCCCTGAGCAACAAGTGCTGATCTGCCTCAACGTCCCGATACTCATCAACCTGTCCACTAGGCCACGCCACCTTAATGCGATCAGCCCGCACCCGTTGCCCCAAACCAAATTCCAACTCCAAGCTGTTGCTGTTGCCGAAGCTGTATCCAGAAGCCACTTCCTGGTATTGCATCAGATCGCCAGCATATACCCACACCTTGGCACCAATTCCGTCGCGATTGCTTTCGACTCCTTCCAACTCCAGCACCAAGTAGTGATTGCCAAAGCCCTCGCTGCGGTAGAACGCATTGGGCCACTGGTCGCCCGGCTGGGCACCGCCCACTGGCGCGTACAAGTCGAGATCGCCGTCGCGGTCGTAGTCGGCAAAGGTCACGCCGTGCGACTTGCCCAAGTGCCCCAGCCCGGCGGCTTCCGTCGCATCGACAAAGGTGCCGTCGCTCCGATTGCGGAAAAGCACATCCGGCTCGCGTCGGCCCATCTGCGGTCCGCCATTGCCGAGGTAGATATCTACCCAGCCGTCGTTATCCACATCGCCGGGAACGCCGCTCATCGTGCCCAGCGCTCGCCCTAGCCCGGCAGCTTCCGTCACATCGGCAAAGGTGCCGTCACCCTTGTTGCGAAAAAGCACCGGCCGGTCGCGCTCGCTCGTCGATTTTCCCGCGACTCGATCAGCCAGCACCACCGGGTACTGACTCCAGTTGCCCACGAAGATGTCCAGCGCACCGTCGTTGTCGTAGTCGAGGACGAACGTTATAAAGCCATCGATGTACTCGGCACCTACACCGGCCGCTTCCGTCTGATCGGCAAACGCACCGTCGCCTAGGTTGCGAAAAAGCACATTCGGCTCGGTAAAATTGCACACGTACAGATCAGGCCAGCTATCGCCGTCAAAGTCGCCCCATGCCGTGCTCAACGCCTGCCCCTTGTGCGCCACTCCAGCGGCTTCCGCCACATCGACAAAAGTTCCGTCGCCTTGGTTGCGGTAGAGCACATTAGTCGAGTCCCCAGTCGCGCCCGTGCCGTTAGCCACGTAGATGTCGAGGTAACCGTCGCGATCGAAATCACTCCACGCCGCGCAAAAGCTCGACCCCGGATCGCCCGTGCCCGACGCTCCCGTCACATCGGCAAAGACGCCCCGGCCGTCGTTTTGGAAGAGCGCATTCACGCCGCCGCCAAACCACCCATCGCGCGTCACGTACACATCAGCATCCCCGTCGTTGTCGTAGTCGGCCGTCTGCACCCCGATCCCGCCCTCGGGCAGCACCAATCCGGCGGCCTGCGTCCGCTCGGCAAAGCGCGTGCCATCATTGCGGAAGTACGCTAGCGCTGGATGGCCGATTACTACCAAGTCGAGGTCACCGTCCTCGTCGTAGTCGGCCCAGGCGCTAGCGCGGCCACCGTCGAATTTATCGACTCCCACCTCGACACTGATCTCGTTAAACCGCCCGCTAATGGTCCCCTGCGGTACAGCGTCTGCAAACACCTCGGTCGCCGACCGCCCCAAAGCCTCCTGCAACCACTTCCGATGCCAGCGCAACTCCAGCGGCTCGGGATGCAGCGCCACCGCCTGCTGCAAGATCGAATCAGCACGGGCGTAGTCCTCCTGCCACAGCGCGGCAATCGCCGCCCAATAGAGCGATTCATATCCCTCGGGATCGACGGCCAGCGCCCGCTGCAAATAATTTTCCGCCTGCGCGAACTGCCCCTCTTCGAGTGCCTCTTTCCCCCGCCCCAAAAACGTCTCCAACACCAAAGACCGCGCCGCCGTCAATTCAGGGTCTAGCGCCGCCGCCTGTTCCAACAACCCCACGCCTTCCTCTATCCGCCCCTGCACGAGCCGCACCCTCCCTAGCTGCCAGTAGCCCTCGGCGGCCTCGGGTTCCAGCCGGACGCAATGCGCAAAGGCGCACTCGGCCGCCCTGAGCCGATAGCGCTCCAGCAAGTCCAAACCTCGGTAGTACGACTGGAGAAACGCCTCGGAGCGGCCGGCCGGTTCTTGGCAGCCGCTTAGGACGAGGATAGAAAGGGTAATGACCAGCAGAATTCTCATAGCAGAAACAACATCCGCCGTCTTTTGCCTGCTGTCAATTTCTAGTTACGTTCTGGCGTTACGCACCTATGCCGAATCGGTAGATGTAGGGACGGTTCGCGCTCCGCACCGCCCCTACGTTGTCGCGTCTCTTTTGCCATCCCTCACCAATAAAGGAGCACTCACAATGAAATGGCCCCTCTTCCTCGTCGCTTTCCTCTGGACGGCCTCGCATAGCACAGCCGAAGATCGCCCCCGCCTCGTACTCGACGGCCAAGCAGCCATGCTAGTCGTCGATTTAGGCGGCGGCTCCATTTCCGACTTCCACCTCAAAAGCAATCCGCTCAACCCCCTGCAATGGGACTCTTGGTCTTTCGGCGACACCCCCGACCAAGCGCCACCCATAGAGCCGCGCTCCATGGGGCACTTCCTCTGCCTCGACCGCTGGGGGCCAGCCACCGAAGCTGAGCAAGCTCACGGCATGGGCTGGCACGGCGAGGCCACGCGCGTGTGGTGGACCGTAGATGAGGACGCCCACGCAGAGAACGGTCACCTCGTGGCCCAAATGTCGGCCGAGCTGCCCTTGGCCGGCCTCAAGGTCTCGCGCTCGATTCGCATGGCTCGGGATCAGGCCATCTTTGCAGTAGCCGAAGCCGTTACCAATACCCGCCATTTGGGTCGCGTGTACAACATCGTCCAGCACCCGACCATTGGCCCGCCCTTTTTGGACGAGAGCACCCGCGTTGATGCCAACGGCACGCGCGGCTTTATGCAGGAAACGCCTATGCCGACGCCCGAAGACCCGGAGGTGCGCTGGCCCTCCGCACTCAAAAAGGACGGCACCGAGGTCGATATTCGCCATCTGACGGATGACGCTTCACCAGCGGTCGTTTCGTACGTAATCGAGGAAGAATACGGCTGGACCACAGCCATCAACGCCAGCAAAGGGCTGCTGATTGGCTACATCTGGCCGGAGGAAGAATACCCCTGGTTCGACGCCTGGCGGCACGTCCGCGACGGCAAGCCCTTTGCCCGCGGCTTGGAGTTTGGCACTACGGGCCTGCACCAACCTAGCCCAGTGTTGTTGGAAAAGGGCCAGATTTTCGGCCGCTACCTCTTTCACTACATCGACGCCGACGAGACCCAAGTTTTTACCTACGCCAATTTTCTCATGGAAATTCCCTCCGACTTCGCCGGCGTCGCAGACGTCGAATATTCCGAAGGCCAACTCGTAGTGCGCGAGGACGGCGGTCAGGGCCGAGAGCTGACGATGGAGGTGGACGAGCTTTTTGCGTGGTGAAATGACAGTTGAATCCGCCATCCGCGAAGGACAGATACTGACCGGCCCGCTGTTTAGCGAGCCGATGCGAGTAGTAACCGTTCGCGCAAACGGCACTGATTACCTGGAGGCCGGCCTCGTCGGCCAACGGTCGGAGCAGTTCCGTCAGGTCACGCTCTCTTCCGCTGACATTTCCAACCTGACCATCGCCGACGCGGCTCTTTCTTACGACGGCGACGGGCGGCTTTTGCGAATCGGCCTCCAGGCTTATGCGCTCGGCATCGCCTACGAGTTTGATCCCTATTTCGGGCTTTCCATCTCGCGCTTCGATCCGCTGCCGCACCAGCTCGAAGCGGTGTACGAGCACCTCCTCAAGCTACCTAGCGTGCGCTTCTTGCTCGCCGACGACGCGGGTGCGGGCAAGACCATCATGGCCGGCCTCTTGATCCGCGAACTCAAGCTCCGGGGCCTCATCGAGCGGGTACTCGTCGTCTGCCCTGCAAACCTCGCATTCCAGTGGCAGCGCGAACTCAAGGAAAAGTTCGACGAGAAGTTCCTAGTGATAAAGGGCAGCGACATCCGCGATCAATTCGGTGTCAACCAGTGGCTGGAGCAAAAGCAGATCATCACCTCGCTCGACCTCGCCAAGCGCACCGAGATCTTGCCCGGCCTGCAACAGGTGCATTGGGATCTGGTGATTATCGACGAAGCGCACCGCATGTCAGCGCGCGACGAGACCCACAAGAGCCAGCGCTACCGGCTGGGAGAGTTGCTGCGCGATAGCGCCGATCACGTACTGCTGCTGACCGCCACGCCCCACAAGGGCGACCCGCAAAATTTCACGCTATTTCTGCAACTGCTCGACCGCGATGCTTACGCCGATGTGAGTTCGATCCGCGAGGCCATGGAGCGGAGACGAGCGCCCTTCTATCTGCGGCGCACCAAGGAGGCGATGGTGTACTTCCCGGAACGCCAGACGGATGGAACATGGACTGCGAAGCCGGTTTTTACGAAACGCATCCCGCACACCGCCGAGTTCGCTATTGGAGGCGCTGAGTTCGAGCTGTACCAAAATGTCACCCGTTTTGTGAAACGGCAGAGTGCCCGCGCCGCAGCACAGGGCGACGACCCGCGTGCTCGGGCGGTTGGTTTCCTGATGTCGCTGTACCAGCGGCGCCTCGCCTCCAGCACCTACGCCATGCGGCGGTCACTCGAAAACCGCGCCCGGCGTCTGGAGGAAGGTCTCAAGCGTGCCCAAGAGTTGGTGCGGACCGCACCGCCGGACCTTCCCGACCTAGAAGAGTTGGAAGAATTGGAAGACGCCGAGCGCGAGCGTCTAGAGGAGATGCTAGAGGCCATCACGCTGGCCGGCAATGCCGAGCAGATACGCGAAGAGATCAGCGAACTTCTCCAGTTCGCCCAAGAGGCCAAAGCCGTCGAAGACTCGGGCAGCGAGGCGAAGCTCGGACATCTTCGGAAGATCATGCAGGAGGAGGGGTTCTTCGACCGGCCCGATCAGCGGCTGCTGCTCTTCACCGAGTTCAAGGACACCCTCGACCATCTGATGGAGCGCTTGCAAGCCTGGGGCTTCCGCGTCGGCTGTATCCACGGCGGCATGAAGCCCGGCTCGCGCGACGAACCGGGCAGCCGACTCTACACCGAACAGCAGTTCCGCGAAGGTGCCATCCAAGTCCTAGTGGCCACCGAGGCGGCTGGGGAAGGTATTAACCTTCAGTGCTGCCATATCCTCTTCAACTACGACATCCCCTGGAACCCGAACCGGCTCGAACAGCGCATGGGCCGCATCCACCGCTACGGCCAGCGGCACGATTGCCTGATCTTCAACTTCGTAGCTACCAACACCATTGAAGGGCGAGTGCTCCAGCGATTGTTGGACAAGCTCCAGGAGATCCGCGACGCTCTCGACGATGATGCAGTGTTCAACGTGGTCGGCGAAGTCTTGCCGTCCGCCCACGTAGAGAGCGTACTGCGGGACTACTACGCGGGGAAGTTGGGGGACTCTGACCTTGAAGAGCGGCTCTTGAAGGACGTGGATGAAGGGCACTTCCGAGCCATCTGCCAAACGGCGCTAGAAGGTTTGGCTTCCAAGAAGCTCAACCTCGACATGCTCGTCGAGCGCCGGGCCAAGGCCCAAGAACGGCGCGTCGTGCCCGAGACCATTGCGCGATTCATCGCGGAGTGTGCCCAACACGCGGCCCTAACTCTGAAGCCGGTAGGCCACTTGGCGCATACCTTCGATCCAGGGCGCACGCCGTCCAAGTTGAAGGAATACGAGCATAATCCAGACTGGAAACTCCCGGAGTTGACGATGCGCTATCCGCGCTTGTCAACGGACCGCGACACAGCAGAGGAGCACAATCTCGAATGGGTAACCCCAGGACATCCCCTATTTGAGGCTCTGCGCCGGCACAGTCTCAATCTCGGCCAAGACACCTTTGCCAAGGGTGCCTGTTTCCATTCCCTAGCGCACGCAGAACCGGCACGCCTCGATTTCTATCGGGCGCGGGTCGTAGATGGTCTCGGAAAGGTGATTCACGAACGGTTGTTCACCGTGGAGTTGACGGATGATGGCTCTCCTTGCCTCCGCGAGCCGGATGTCCTCGGCAATCTCAGCCCTACTGCTACTCCAAGCGACCTGCCTTCAGTAGCTGCTTTGCCAGAAGCGACCGCTTGGCTCAACAAAAACGCCTTGGTGCCTTTCATCAACGAGTTCGCACCGAGCGTCTGGCCGAAGTCGAGCGCATTGCCGATCACGTCGAACTGTCCTTGACGGAGGTTCTACAACGGACCGATGAGGAGATTGGCCGCGCCGCCGAGGAAAAGGATAACAACGTAATCGGCGCTGAGGGCCGTTTGGCGCAGGCCGAAGCCCGCCATGCCGAAGTGATGGCGCGCCGCGACCGTCGGCGCGATGAGTTTGAGCGGCAGCGGGCACTGACCTTACAGGGCGTTGAGCGGCTCGCCAGCGTCTTGATCCTGCCCCATCCCGAACGCGAGACCCTCGATGTCCGGCGCTTGCGCCCACATCCCGAAACCGAGATGACGGCCATGCGGGTGGTCATGGAGTACGAGACCGCGCAGGGCCGTCAGGTCGAAGATGTCCACGAGAAAAATCTTGGCTACGATATAACCAGCCTCGATCCAGCGTCCGGCGAGTTGCGCCTGATCGAGATAAAAGGTCTCGCCGCCGCTACTGGCAGTATCCTACTGACGCCCAATGAGCGTCGCGTCGCCGAGGATCGCCGCGAATGCTACTGGCTCTACGTGGTGACCAACTGCGCCAACTCCCCAGAGCTTCAGGAGCCGATTAAAGACCCAGCCCGGTTCCCGTGGCATGAGGTTATCAGGGTGCAGCATTACTGGTTAGACGTGAACGCGATGACCAAACCGATGGAAGTGCGAGAAGATGAAGGGCACTACGGAGCGAAGAACGGATCATGAAAAAGGGGATACTCACAGCCGACAAGATGGTGCTGGACGCGACCACCGACATCTTCGACCTGCGCCGCTTACGGGACTACTTTGTCCGCGTCTTAGGCGGTTATGCTCCCGGCGAGAATGAGGTTGACGAGTGGTGGAAGCTGTTATTGCATCTGAGACTGGCGACGACCTCTCACGAGCAAATGACTGCGACCATCGACGGGATGCTGCTGTTCGGAAAAAATCCCAAGCAGTTTCTTCCTCAATCGGGCATCCGTGCTATATGCTATTCCGACGAGAGCTCAGCTCACGCGGTCCGTGCCGATGAGGACCTGAAGGGACCATTGGTTCCACTCTGTGCCCAAGACGGTTCCCTAGTCGAATCAGGGCTGGTCGATCAGGCTTGGGATTTCGTGCGGCGAAATACGACGCCGAGGTCTAATCTGGAAGGCACTAGGAGAATCGACCGCTGGGAATACCCGGAGGATGTGATTCGAGAAGCCGTGGGGAATGCCCTCGTCCACTGCGACTATAGCATTGCGGACACGGGCGTTATGTTGACCATCTTCTCTAATCGCCTCGAAATCGTAAGTCCTGGGAACCTGCCCCATACGCTGACGCCCGAGAAAATCGCCTCCGGCGCACGCTACGCACGCAACCAGACGCTGGTCAACGTGATGCGCGACTATGGGTATGTCGATCCTCGCGGCATGGGCATTCGGAACAAGATCATTCCTGGCATGTTGGCCCACAACGGCACCGAGCCGGACCTGATCGCAGAGGAGTACCGCTTTACGGTTCGGCTGTGGAAGGAGCGTAGCACAGTGTAATGGTAAGAAGACAAACAACAGGGCTCGGCCTTTCGGAGGACGAGGCATTCGTAGGCTTGGTTGACTATGGCCTATTCAGCGAAAAACTTCCGCCATGCTTTACCTCCGAAGGACTTTCAGACCATGTACCGGACATTCTTCTAAAGCTAACAACAGAAAATGACCCAAAAAATTTGGATAAGCTCCTCAAGAAACGAAAGCACGATTTTATCCGCTACGAACCTCTACGCGACGTCAATATCCCTCGTCAGATGGGGGTTCCCCATCCCGAAAGTCATATTGTCCAGTGTCTAGCTCTGAAGCGGCATTGGGCGAAAATCAAAGGGCACTGTGCAAAACCGAAGATACCCGTGAGCCGTCTCTTTGTTCGGAAAATGTCAAGTGAGCGTGTTTTCCAGATGAATTACGAAGGAAAGGAACGCTTCGAGAACGAAGAAGCAGACATTCGCGAAATGACGGGGGCGCATTATATCGCTTGTACTGATATATCGAATTGCTTTCCCAGCATCTACACCCACTCAATCCCATGGGCACTGCATGGGCGTAGTAAGTCTAAAAAGAACCACTCGGTCTCATTGGAGGGAAATCTTCTGGACAGAGTCACCCAAGGTATCCGAGATGGACAGACCAATGGACTCTTGATCGGGCCACATTCATCCAACGTCGTCTCAGAGATAATACTGACCAGAATTGATTATGAGATGATCCAAAAGGGATACAAGCGGTTTAGCCGCTATATTGACGACTACACCTTTTACGCTAAAACCCACGACGAAGCTGAAAAATTCATCCATGACCTTGGAATGCAACTGCGCGAATACGAGCTTGCTCTGAACGGCAATAAGACTGAGATCTTGCCGATGCCACTTCCAATCAAAGAAGACTGGGTTCGAGAGTTGAATACCTTCCGATTGCCAGCCAAAGGCAAAACCGTTCACTTCGGGACGATTCGTTCGCTCTTAGACTTGGCACTGAAACTAGCGCATGGAGCGGAAACATATGCCGTTTTGAACTACGCTATAAAGATGGTTCCCCGGACTCTCAATAGCCGAGCGAAGCGCCTCTTCGTTCAGGAGAGTATTAACTTAGCACTGCTATATCCATACCTTGCTCCAATCTTAGACGAGCATGTGTTCGACAAGCATCGCTATGATGGAATCGAGAAAGTCATTCTTGATTTTACCGAACAGCTCCTAGAGATCGGAATTCAGAGAATCTTTCCGGATGCCATCGCCCATGCCTTGTATTACTCGCTCAAACATAATCTTCAGTTGAGTACACCGAAGGACAAGCTCCAAGAGGTTATCGAGATAGACGACTGCCTCTCGAATGTGTTATTGCTAGAGTACGCAAAACGCTACGGGGTTAAAAGCATTCGGGGTGCGATACGAAGACGTGCGGATAAGTTGAAGGGTATGGAGATCCGAGAGAAGGACCGCTTTTGGCTTCTGATCTATCAAGTGTGGCGCGAGAAAACACTGAGAGACGAAGGACAATCATTTTTGGCTGAATTGAAACGAAACCGCTTCGGCTTCATAAATTTCTGATGACGCTTTCAAAACAGCTAGATCAGGGAAGCTACACGATGTGTCCTAGTTGCTCCGACTATTCCAATACTTTTCGTGTGGTACGCGTCGAGAAAATAAAGGTATTCTTGCGGTTTGTTGAGGATTTCGCAAATCAATGCCTGAAGCATACTTGACAGCATATTTTGCTATCATTAGGCTTTTTCGGTTGTCCAAACCGATAAGGAGGCCGCGATGAGTTCCACTGTCACTGTCCGCGATATCGACCCGGCGGACAAAGCCTGGCTCAAACGGGAAGCGCGCCAAGTCGGCGTGTCAATGGAAGAATTCATCCGCCGTCTGATCCGCGAGAAACGTGCCAAGGCCGAGCGCCGCGCAACGCCTTCCGAGGCTTTCAGGCGGTATTTTGGCCCCGAGCATGGGGTCGAGTTGCCGGAGTCTAGGCACTACGCATATCGGAAGGTCGAGTTCGCCGGTGAGAGTGAGACGTGAACGTTCCTGTTGGTTGGCTCCTCGATGCGAATGTCGTATCGGAAATGATGCGCCCGCATCCAGAGCCGTGCGTCGCTGCGTTTCTGGATAAGATCACCGACCAAGGAATTGGTCTTGCATCTATTACTGTCTGGGAAATTCTCAACGGCATTGGCCTCCTCGATGCCGGACGGAGACGTGACGCCCTCGCCGAGCGGTTTCAGAACCTGCTCGACGAGCTCTTTGAGGATCGGATATTCGCTTGGACTTTGGACGACGCTCGCGAGTGCGCTCGCATCATGGAAGAGAGGCGGCGCAGAGGCGAAGCACTTGAAGACCATCTGCCGGACGCCTTTCTCGCGGCAACGGCGGCACGGCACGGCCTCACTATCGTCACGCGAAATGCAAGTGAGTTCCGCAATACCGGCGTTGAAGTCGTCAATCCTTGGGCCAGTGGATGATCGTCGGTTTCCACCGGCGGCGTTGCTTGGTGGTCAAGCCGAACGAATTTTTCAGACAGCGTCTGAAAAATTGGGAGGGAGGGAGATTCTGCAGACAGCGTCTGCAGAATCTGAATCCAGCGGAAATCTGCAGACAGTGTCTGGAGAATCTAATCAATTCCCTCAACAAGCGATTTGCCAGACGGCGTCTGGCAAATACCGAAATCACGGGGAGATGATCATGATTGCAAACGATCGAGAACTCGACGTCACCCTTGGACGAATCGCGCATTTTCAACGTCAAATAGCCCATCTACGCAAGATAGAAACCCATCCTGAAAATTACCGAGGTTCCGTGTCGGGATTTCTCGCCGAGGTTGACCGAATGCAGTTGGAGGTCCGAGAATACCTCAGCATGCACCCGGCCGAACTGGAGCGGGGATAAGCTCTGTCCATTGATGACGCATGGCTACCGAATACAAAACTGCTTTGCCGGACGAGGCGATCTTGGCGGCGGAAATCGACCGTACGCGAGAGGCACTGGGCAGGCGCGGCTTGCTGCTAGGAGAGAAGCCATGAACAAGAGGATACTTGACCAACAAACGTTGGACGATATCATCCAGCGCATTGTAGAGGTGGCGCAACCGGAGAAGATCATCCTCTTCGGGTCTGCTGCTCGCGGTGACATGAATCGCCATAGCGACGTCGATCTGCTCATCATCAAGGAAGGTGCGGACGCGCTTGAACTCATGGGCGATATTTATATGAATCTCGATGGCGTCGGCGCAGCCGTTGATGCTGTTGTCGTCACGCCCGACGATGTAGAGCGGTATAAGGATAGCCACGCGATGATCGTCAAGCCGGCATTGCAAGAAGGCAGAGTCGTATATGAAGGAACCTGAGCGTTTTCCTGCCGACGATCCTCGTGAATGGATGAATCGTGCCAGAAGCAGCCTAGCGATAGCGAAAAACCGTGTACCACAAGCCTATCTAGAAGACCTGTGCTTTGAGGCCCAGCAAGCAGCCGAGAAAGCCGTCAAGGCGTTGCTGATCAAGCACGGCATCGACTTCCCCTACGTGCATGATTTGGCCCGATTGTTTTCCCTACTCAAGGAAGCAGGCGAAGCGATCCCGGACGCCGTCGGACAGGCCAGAAAGCTCACTCGGTTCGCCACAGTTACTCGCTACCCTATGAACCAGCCAGTCACCGAACAGCATTATCTGGAAGCACTAGCCATCGCCGAAGCCGTCGTCCGCTGGGCTGAGGAACGCGTACTGTGATCCCCCGCGAATGCAAGCGTCTCGCTGAAGTCGATTTCCCCATCGCCGAGGTTTCCAAACACGCGGCGCGAGAAAAGTCGATTCGGCACGGCCACCCCTCGACGCTGCACCTGTGGTGGGCGCGGCGGCCGTTGGCCTCGTCGCGGGCGGTATTGCTGGCGTTGCTGCTACCGGACCCGTGTGACGAGCACTGCCCGGAGGAGTTTAAGCAGCAAGCGCGGAAAATTCTGCGCAAGGTGCGGCAGCCACCGACGAATGACGTAGAACTGCGCCAAGGGTTGCTGTCGTTCATCGCCAACTTCGCCAACTGGAAAAATGCTGCGGATCGCACCCATCTCGACGTGAGTCGGGCGCTGGTGAAGGCGGCGCATGGCGAGGAGCCGCCGCTTGTAGTGGACCCGTTTGCGGGTGGGGGTTCGATTCCGCTGGAGGCGTTGCGGCTGGGCTGCGAGGCGTTCGCCAGCGATCTGAATCCGGTGGCGTGCCTGATTCTCAAGGTGATGTTGGAGGATATTCCGCGCCACGGGCCGGGGCTGGCCGAGGAATTGCGCCGGGTCGGCGGCGAGATTAAGCAGCAGGCCGAGCAGGAGTTGGCCGATCTGTATCCCAAGGACCCGGACGGGGCGACGCCGATTGCCTATTTGTGGGCGCGGACGGTGCGTTGCGAAGCGCCCAACTGCGGCGCGGAGATTCCGCTGATGCGTTCGTTTTGGCTGTGCAAGAAGGCCAAGCGCAAGTGGGCGCTGCGGCATCGAGTCGAGCGATGTGAGGGGGAGCCGCCGAGCGTCGAGTTCGAGGTGTTTGAGCCAGAGACGGATAAAGAAGTGAGTGGCGGCACGGTGGCGCGGGCGCGGGCGACTTGTCTGTGCTGCGGCGCGGTGCTGCCGCCAGAGCGGGTGCGAGCACAGCTTGCGGCTGAGCGGGGTGGCGCGGATGTGATTTTTGACGCAGAGGGACGACGGACAGGTGGGGCGCGGATGACGGCGGTGGTGACGCTCAAGTGTGGACAGGTGGGGCGGCACTATCGGCTGCCCAACGATGCAGACTACGAGGCGGTGCGGAAAGCTCAGGAGCGGATAGCGCAGATTCTGGAGGAATGGGAGCGGGGCGGAAAGCAGGGACTTTGTCCGGTGCCGGATGAGCCGTTGCCCATCGAACGGCAGAGAGGAAATTCAGGTTTCCGCGTATTGCTCTATGGAATGAAAACTTGGGGCGACCTGTTCACGGAACGGCAGAAGGTGGCGTTGGGGGTGTTGGGGCGGTTGATCTCTGTTGGACTGAAAGAAGGGAGAGCACCGGCCACATCGATACTAATTGGCCGAATGGCGGACTTTCTGGTTGCCTCAGCCCGATGGAAATCAGATGCAGAATGTCCCGTCCAAGCTCTCGCCCGACAAGCATTGCCAATAGTCTGGGATTTTGCGGAAGCTAATCCTTGGACCGAGGCTACAGGTTCAGTTCTAAGCCAAGCTAGCCGAATGGCGGATGCTATTGAGTCCGTTTGTATCCCTTTCAAAGAGATCGGGCAAATTCAATCGGCCGACGCCACTCAGCACCCGTTGCCCGATCAAACAGCTAGCGTCTGGTTCACCGACCCGCCTTACTACGACGCGGTTGCCTATGCGGACCTATCCGATTTCTTCTTAGTGTGGTTCAAACGTGCGTTGCCGAATGACCCGCTGTTACAGGACCCCTTCGATCCGAAGAACCCTCTTTCTCCCAAACGAGAGGAAGCGATTCAGGACCCTTCGCGATTCGTAAACGGCACCGCAAAGGACCACAGCTTCTATGAGTTGAGAATGGCGAAAGCCTTCGCCGAAGGCCGGCGTGTGCTGAGCGAAGATGGAGTAGGCTCCGTCGTCTTCGCCCACAAAACCACCGAGGGATGGGAGGCGCTGCTCTCTGGCATGATCCAAGGCGGCTGGACTATCACCGGCTCTTGGCCGGTAGCAACCGAGATGGGTTCCAGACTCAACGCACGCGACACCGCCGCCCTCGCCACCAGCGTCCACCTCATCTGCCGTCCACGTCCCGAAAACGCCCCCATCGGCGACTGGGCCGATGTCCTGCGCGAACTACCGATCCGCGTCGCTGACTGGATCGAGCGCTTGCAGGCCGAAGGCATCCGTGGTGCCGATCTGGTCTTCGCCTGCATCGGCCCAGCGCTCGAAATCTTCAGCCGCTACCGCGCCGTCGAAACCGCCGAGGGCGATATAATCGACCTGCCCGATTACTTGGAGAAAGTCTGGGAGGTAGTCGGGCGCGCCGCACTGCAACAGGTGCTCGGCACCGCAGAGGCGCAAGCGCGCAATGGCCTGTCCGGCGCACTCGAAGAGGACGCCCGCCTAACCGCACTCTTCCTGTGGACGCTCCAGAGCACAACTCCTGTTGCAGAAAATCAGCAACAAGACGACGAGGCCGACGAAGAAGCTGTCGCCAAAGCCGCAGCCACGGGATTTGCGCTCCCCTTCGATGTCGTGCGCCGCTTCGCCCAGCCCATGGGCATTGCTCTCGACACTTGGACCGACCGCATCATCGGCCAAGAAAAGGGCGTCGTCCGCCTACTGCCAGTGTCCGAGCGCGCCAAAAAGCTCTTCGGCGAGGACGGCGCTGCCGCCGCAGCCAACTACATCGAAAGCGACCCACACACCAGCTTGCAGCAAACGCTCTTCCCCGACTTGCAGGACGGCGCACCCACTCTCGTCCGGGAGCCGCGCCCCCGCTACGGCGAATCCTCCGACGACCACCTCGCCGCAACGCTTGGCGACACCACCCTCGACCGCGTCCACACCGCCATGCTCCTCCAATCCAGCGGCCACGCCAACGCCCTGCGGACGCTAATCGACGCCGAGCAAGATCGCGGCCCCGACTTCCTCCGCCTTGCCAACGCCCTATCCGCCCTCTATCCTCAAGGCTGCAACGAAAAACGCCTACTAGACGCCATGCTCTTGGCGGTGCCGAGGTGACCTATGGCTGATCCTATTCTACGCCGCTTAGTATTACATCGTTTCCGCAGCTTTGAAAAGGAGGCGATAGAGTTCGACAATCCAACCTTTCTCGTCGGTCAGAACGGCTCTGGCAAGAGCAACTTAGCCGATGCGTTTGCGTTCCTAGCGGATGCGATGGCCTTGCCGCTACAAGCGGTTCTTGAACAGCGCGGTGGATCGGCCGCCGTTGGTCATCTCAGCTCTGTGAAGGGCGCTCAGCCGGGGCTGGGTTTGGCAGTAGAACTGGAGAACCTAGATAAAGATACCTCTTGGGCGCGGTACGCCTTTCGGTTGTATGGCTCTAGGGGCCATCGCTTAGAGGTCGTACATGAGCGCTGCGTCGTGCAGAGGTCTAATGGTTCGCGGGATTGGTTTGAGCGCTTTAAGCCTGCCCCTCCATCTTGTCCTCTCATAGGATGGGAAAGCACCGTTGATTCCCTAAAGCCGGCTGTGGAGCCGAACGCCTTGGCACTTCCCCTGATCGGAGGCGATAGGCGGTTTCAGGCGGTTTTTCGCTTCTTGTCGGACATGCGGGTGTACCGGATCGAACCGACGACTCTGAGAGGGATGCAAGACCCGGAGGGAGGTGGGCGTCTGCGTTCTGATGGCAGCAACGCCGCCAGTGTGTTGCGCGAGATCCAACGTGAGTCTCCGGACAATTGGGAGCAAATCCGCGAGCTTTTAGAGATCGTGGTCCCCGGGACCGTTGACATCCAGCCCAAAGAGCACGGCAACAAACTGACGCTGGAGTTTACCCAAAGTTGGGAGAACGAGTCTGCCCGGAACAGAGCGCAACCGAAATCGGTGAAGTTTGAAGCCTTCAACATGTCCGACGGTACGCTTCGCGTCTTGGGACTACTCACAGCGATTTTCCAGCGTCCGGCCCCTTCGCTTCTCGTAATTGAAGAACCAGAAGCTACCATACACCCAGGTGCCCTAGGGGTGGTTTTGGATGCGCTGCGTCATGCCGGGCGCTTTATGCAAGTCGTAGTAACGACGCACAGTCGCGATGTACTCGACGTTAAATGGATTGAGGATCGCCACCTTCGCATTGCCAGTTGGGCAGAAGGTGCGACGCGGGTTCGTCCGATCTCGTCGGCGGCCCGGACGGCCTTACGTGAGCACCTTATGGGGGCGGGAGAGCTACTATGGTCGAATGCTCTAACCCCCGACGATCAGTTCGCTTGGCATCCTCGCCAGCACGAGCTGTTCCCGCAGGACGATCTATCGTGAATATCCAACCAATCGTGGAAGGGTATGGGGAGGTGGAAGCGCTTCCGGTATTGCTTCGTCGCTTTGTCACAGAAGCTCAAGTTTGGAGTGTCAATATCGGGCGACCAATTCGGAGAAAGCGTAATCAACTTACGAGTGAGGCCGAAGTGGATACAGCAGTAAAGCTGGCCCGCCTACAGCCAGAATGTTGCGCGGTCCTCATCCTGTTCGATGGGGACTCGGACTGTCCCGCCGAGTTGGGACCGCAGGTGCAACATTGGGCGGCAGCGTCTGCTTGCAAGCTGCCGTGTGAAGTCGTCATCGCGCACCGTGAGTACGAGGCCTGGTTTCTGGCCGCGATTGAGTCGCTACGAGAGCATCCCACTGTCAGGAACGATGCGGGACTTCATCCCAACCCGGAAAGGCATCGTGACGCGAAGGGACAACTGGAAAAGCGCATGCGAGATAGAATGAGCTATCAGGAGCGCATACATCAACCGGCATTTAGCGCAAAGTTCTCGTTGCCAGATGCGTACCGCCGGTCCAGATCGTTTCGCAAGCTCGCCCATTCATTCGGGCTTTTGGTTCGTTCCATGGGACAGGATATCGGTGTGTGGCCTCCCGCTACCTGGACAGAGGATGTTTAAGCACAACATCTAGAATGATTCCTCTACAGGACATCAAGAAACGATAAGAGAATTAGGAATTGAAAATGGCCCTCGACCCTTGGTATAAAGTCGTAACGCTCCGTAAAGAAGTCCGCGAAGGCCGCTCGTTCAGCCCGGACGAGTTCGCCATCGCCCTTGAGCAGATCGTAGCCCAAACCGCCCCCACAGATTACCGCGATCCAGCGCAGTTCTTCTCGCGCACCTGCTTCACCCGAGCCCTGAAAGAACACGCCGGCATGATCCTCCGGCGTCTTTCCGGCAAGACCGAGAACACAGCCCCGGTCCTCACGCTCGTCACCCAATTCGGCGGCGGCAAGACGCATACACTCGCTTCCCTGTACCATATCGCCAACGCCGGCGCGGATGCCGCCAAGTTCCCCGGTGTGTCAGATCTCCTAGACGAGGCAGGAATTGCAGAAGCTCCGCCCGCCCGCGTCGGCGTCTTCGTCGGCAATGCCTGGGACCCTGCGGAAAGTCGGGAAACGCCTTGGATCGACCTAGCCCGCCAACTGGCGGGTGATAAGGGCGTCGCTGCACTCGGTGATGCCGCTAAGACCACACCACCGGGAACCGGGGCACTGGCCAATGTATTCGCCGCTGCGGACGCGCCCGTGCTGCTGTTATTCGATGAAGTCCTAAACTTCGTCAACCGCCATCGCGACATGGCCGAGCCTTTTCACGCCTTCCTACAAAACTTGACCGTCGCCGTCACTGGCACCACTCAAGCCGCAGCGGTCATCAGCCTACCACGCAGCCAAGTCGAAATGACCGATTGGGATCAGCAGTGGCAAGACCGAATCACCAAGGTAGTGCGCCGCGTTGCCCGCGACCTGATCGCCAATGACGAATCCGAGATCAGCGAGGTAGTGCGCCGACGACTATTCGAGGACCTTGGCAATGAGCGCATTCGCAAGCGCGTCGCCAAAACCTACGCGGACTGGTGTTTTGAACGCACCGCTCGCTTGCCCGCCGAGTGGCTGGCCGTCGATACCGCGACAACGGAAACCAAGGCAAGAGAATTTCTGCGGGGCCGATTTGAAGCGTGCTATCCCTTTCATCCGGCGACCCTTTCGGTCTTTCAGCGCAAGTGGCGTGCGCTCACTCAGTTCCAGCAAACCCGAGGTGCGCTGGCCATGCTGGCGCAGTGGATTTCCTGGGCCGCACGCGAGCAGTTCACTAAGGCGCGAACCGAGCCGCTAATTACCCTGGGGTCGGCACCGTTAGACGTGCCCGAGTTTCGCGCCGTGATTTTGGGACAGTTGGGCGAGTCGCGGCTCGATGCGGCGATTGACGCCGACCTCGCAGGGACGACAGCCCGTGCCAGACCTCTCGATGCAGATGCCACGGGAGCGCTGCGCGACATCCACCGTCGCGTGGGCACGGCCATCCTGTTCGAGTCTTCCGGCGGACAGATGGACAAGGTGGCCCATCTGCCAGAATTGCGTTTTGCGCTCGGCGAACCCGACGTCGATACCACGACCATCGACAATGCGGCGACGGCTCTCGAAGGGTCGGGATTCTTTATCCGCAAGGTCGGTACGGACGGCTATCGCATCTACCACCAAGCGACATTGCGCAAGGTCGTCAGCGACCGGCGGGCTTCGCTCGACGAAGCTACAGAAATCAAGCCAGCGATCCGCAAGTTCGTCGAGGAGCAGTTCAACCGCGGCGCAACCCTGCCGACAACGTTCTTCCCGGAGGACAGCACCACAGTCCAAGATTCTCCGCGCCTCACCCTCATCATCCTCGACCCCGATGAGGAATGGATAAACGGCAATCAGGTGGTCGAGCGCATTGGCCAGTGGACGCAGGATCGGGGCACTTCGCCACGGCTGTACCCAGGTTCGTTGGTCTGGTGTGCGAGGAAACCAGGGCGTGAACTGCGCGACAAGGTCGAGCTATGGCTCGCCTGGAAGCGCGTAGCGCAAGAGGTCTCCGAAGGCGTTCTCGGCTCAGAATACGACCGCACCGACCGCGCCGAGATTCAGACCCACGTTCGGGACGCGGAGGAAGCGGCCAAGGACGAAGTATGGGCTGGCTATCGCTTCGTCGCGCTTGCGGACGCTCAGGAAGAGCACCGGCTCAAGATCATCGACCTTGGAGCCGGCCACGCCAGCGCCAGTGAAACCCTCTGCGGACGAATTATCAGCGCTTTGAAATCCGAGGCCCTGCTCAACGAGAACGTGGGTGCGGGCTATATCGACCGCCACTGGCCACCGATATTCAAAAACACCGGCGCTTGGCCGCTCACAAGTCTGCGCCAGAGCTTTCTGAACGGCGCATTGACGCGGCTGATCGATCCCGACGCGGTCCTGCGTCAGAAGGTCGTTGAGTTCGTGGCGAATGGAGAGTTCGGCCTAGCCTCCGGTACCAAGGACGACGGCGGCTTTAATCGGCTGTGGTATGAAGAGTCGGTCGCAGCCGAGGAAGTGGCGTTTGAGGAGAATGTCTTCTTGGTGACCAAAGCCAAAGCCAAAGAGCTCAAAGCCGCGCCTGAAGATTCACCTCAGACGCAACCAGAACCCGCGCCGAGCTTAGAGCCAGCACCCCAGCCGGAGCCTGAATCGGGACCGGCTCCGGCTCCGAGTCCAGACAATCAAAAGACAACGCTTCGGCTTACCGGCACCGTGCCGCCCGAGGTCTGGAACCGGCTAGGAACCAAGCTGTTGCCCAAGCTGCGCGCCGGAGAAGACCTTAGCGTCGGCATAGAATTCACCGTGAGCGTCCACTCGCAATTTGCCCAGAACACGGAAACCGAGCTACGTCAGGTTCTCGACGATCTCGAACTGAAGGATCAGGTGCGAGTCGAACGTTCCTAGCCCCCCCGGCCTACTCTTCCTCCCGCGCCACCTTCCCCTTGACGACCCACTCGGCCAGCGCCGGCCATAGGGCGTGAACCATCGCCAGCAGCCTGAGCCGCCTCGGAACGTAGAGCTGCCGCCGCCGCTTCTGCATCCCGCGCACAATCGCCTGCGCCGCCTTCTCCAAGCTCACCGCCTCCGCCCGGTGTTCGCGCGATGCAGCACCCAACGCCTTCCCGTCTTTCCCCAGCGCACGTTGCCGCAACTCCGTCCCCCTGAGCCAGTGCAAGAGCACGGCCATCACCCCCACCCCGCTCTCGGCCACTTCCATCCGCAAAGCATCGCAAAACCCCTGTAGCGCGTGTTTGGACGCCGAGTACCCCGTGTGCAGTGGCACCCCCACCTGCCCCTGAATGGACGAAATAGCTACGAATAGGCCCTTG
This sequence comes from Candidatus Latescibacterota bacterium, assembly GCA_022826515.1. The sequence goes on along the minus strand of JAJDUT010000123.1, from coordinate 9,762 downwards.
CTTTTTTTCAGATGCGGCAGCGCCGGATGCACGCAGTGCACGGCCCCCAAGTAATTCACTTCCATCAGCGTGCGGAACAATTCCAAGTCCTCGATCGCGGCAAACTCAGTCCACATGCTTATGCCAGCGTTGGCGACCAAGTAGTCTATGCACCCAAATCGCTCGATCGCGGCCTCCACCAGTCGCTTGCCATCTGCGGCTATGGCGACATCTCCGACGACAGTCAGCACCTCGCTCCCCAACTGCTCACACTCTCGCGCAACGGCCTCCAATCGCTCGGCATTCCGCGCCAAGAGAACCAGCCGCGCTCCCTGCTGGGCGCACTCCACCGCCAGCGTCGCGCCCAAGCCCGCAGAAGCACCGGTGATAACAACGGTCTTATTGCTCAGGCTTCCGGCGCACACTCCCAAAAATCCCATTCTGAATGCCGAAAACATTCTGAGGATCCAGCGCTTCTTTGGTCTTGCGCAGGACCTCGATGCTGTTGTCGCTCTGGATGTGCTGGACGAAGCTCTGCCGGATTTTGCCTATCCCGTGGTGGTGGGACAGCGAGCCGCCGTTGTCCAAAATCGTCTGCCGCAGCGCGTGCTCAATGTCGTGATAGACTTCAATGGGGTGCTCCAATCCCCGCCCGGAAAACCCCATCGTAAAGTAGATGCACACCCCTGTGTGATAGGTCTGCGTCACTCGGTACGATAGATAGGGCCGCCCGGCCACACCGCGTGCGCTACACTGCGCGGTCAGCTCCGCTTGCACGGCCTGCGTTACGTCGTGGATGCGGGTCCAAGGCACGGATGTCTCAAAGGTCTCGCCCAAGAAATCGAACTGATTCAAAAAGTCGCGTATATAGGCGATCCCAAAGGTCAGCATATAGCCGCGCCGACCGTTAGTGGCACCGGCGCTTTTGCCGCCGTGGGCCTTGGCCAGCTTGAAGATCGTCCGCTTCTGGTGGTCCACCTCGGCGCGGGACCCCTCCATGGCAATCGTACACGCCGCCATTTTTAGCGGATCAAATCCCAACACCTTCAACAAGGCGAACTTCTGCACCTTTTCCTTGAGGTGCTTCAGGGGAGAAGGCGCGGCTTTAAGAGCTTGGCCGAAGCGGAATTCTTGATTGTTGACTAGACGAATACTCGCCGGCAAAGTCCCGGTCTGGCGCAGGGCCTGCAAGTACTCCACGCCTTGGGCGAAGGACTTGAACACCAGCGAACCGTATTCGCGCACTTCCGGCAGGGGATGGATCTTGAGCACGGCCTTAGTAATGATACCGAGGTTGCCCTCCGAGCCGAAAAGCAGCCCGCGCGGCTGGATGCCAGTCGAGTTGCGCGGCGTGGTGTGCAAGGTCTCCACCGCGCCGGTCGGCGTCACCAAGGTCGCTTCGAGGACGATATCTTCGATATTGCCGTAGCGGTTTTTCTTCATGCCGCTGGCGTTGGTGGCAATCCAGCCGCCCAAGGTCGAAAGCTCGATGCTGTCGGGATCGTGGCCGACGGTGTAGCCCCGAGCGGCGAGTTCCCGCTCCAGTTCCTTGCCCGAAATCCCCGCTTCAATGCAGGCTTGGAGGTTGTCCTCGTCGAGATCGACGATCCGGTTCATGCGCCGCATATCGACCGAGGCGAAGATGCGGCCGTCGTCGGTGGGCAGGGCCAATGCACCGCTGACGTTGGTGCCGCCGCCGTAAGGCACGAGGCACACATTGTGCTCGGAAGCGAGGCGCACGATGGCGCGCACGTGATCTTCGCTCTCTGGATAAAGCACCAAATCAACCACTCGCTCCAAGGCGTCGCCGTAGAGCAGGCGATAGACCTCATCGACGCTGAGCTGGCCGTGGCTGTGGATCAGCCGCTCCTCATCGTCGAGCGAAACCCGCTCTGCACCGAGCGCGTCCTGCCAAGCGGCGACGAGGCTGTCGTCTGCCCGCGAGGTCGGCACCTCGTGGCTCTCTTTTTCAACAGCAATCTCGTCGGGATCAATCGGCACCTGCAGCATCTCTTCGACAAACGGGATGAAGTGCGGCATGGTGAAGCCAGCTAGCGGATACCGGCTGCCAGTCACCCGCACGGTCTTCGGCCCGTCGAACTCAAAGCGGGTGTCCGTGTAGCCCCATTTGTGCGGATGGCGCTCTCCGTCGGAGAGATCGTAGCACGCATCGGCCGCGGCTTGGCGAACAACGGCCGCGGCAACGGCGAAGACGGCGACGGCGAGGACGACTTCGAGCATAGCTCAATCTCCTAGTACTAAAAGTGGTCAGTAGCTACTACTACAGCCCCTCCTGCACATCCTTTTTCCGCACTTTCCATATAAATGCGTCGTAGTAGTAGTGGATCAGGGCAAAGGAACTGAGCAGCGAATAGCTGAAGAGGTCGAAATTAGTGTTGAAGCCGACTATACCAAAGCCAAAGTCGCGCACCAAGCCCTCGCTCAGCGCGTGAAAGACGACGGCATAGGCCGCGCACAGCAAGAGAAAGAATTTGACGCCCCCCTTGCTCGCCACGTAGCGCAGCAGGGCCGAGTCGCCGCCCGTGCGCTCGACCTTGTGGCGGTTGTAGAAATACACCATGACGATGTACTGAATCCCGTGCATGATCCGGTGCGCCACCGCAAAGACGAGCAGATAGGCCGTGGTAAAACTGGTGAAGTACCACAGGAAATAGCTCGACAGCAAAAAGACGTATTTGAGAGGGTTGAGTGCATAGCCGCGCCAGGCGCAATAGGCGATGTGCCCCACGTAGATCAGGCCGTAGGCAATGGCAATAGTCCACGAGACCAAGTGTACCGTCTCTACCGCCTCCGCGCTGATGGGCAAATGCCACTCGTGTAACATGCGCACCCAGACCGTGGAAAACAGCGGCGACACCACCAGCATGTTGCCAAAGAAGATCCAATTGAAAGCCAAGTCGAACTTGGCGGTCGCAGGAGTACCGGCTTTGGCCTTGAAATCGTACACGCGCGCAAAGCCGTATTGCTGCATCAAGCTGTGCTGGTGATCCCACAAAGTCACGATCAACACCAAGCTCAACGGTGCCCATTGGATCAGGCCGTAAGCAAAGGCGACCAATACTATCGGCCCGAGAATAAAGCGCTCCTTGAAGCGGGCAAACTCCGCCGGCGAGCCATAGACGCGCAGCCAAGTGACGAAGTGGTGCGGAATCGTCACCCACAAGGCAATGGCCGCCAGCGCTGCCCCCGGCAGGTAGTGCCCGGACACGAGCGCAAAGCAAACCGCAGCAAAGGGCAGGCTCACAAACCAGATATAGTCCTGCCGGCGATCGACGATATAGGCAGGTTGCAGAACGATTGAACTATTCGCCATGAGAAGTCAGGGCTAGTGCCACAGCGTCTGGGCTGAAGCGGATTTCATTGGCGCGGCGTTGGCGCAGAGACGCGGCCAGTTCCTTGACCGCAGCTTGGAGCTGCGCCACTGCCCAATCCGCCTCGACCTGCTCGCGGATCTCGCTTAGCGGCGGCAGTCGGTCCGGGCGGCGGCGCAATACTTGTAGGACAATATAACCATTATCCGTGGCAAAGGGGCCGTGAAAGGTTCCCTCGTCGGCGCGCAGGGCACGGCTGACTGGATTGTCGCCCTCCAGCGCACCACTGCCGTAAATCACGCTGACGAAGCGATCAACCAGTTCAGTCGTATCGCGACTGGCGCGCATCCGCTCGACAATGGCGGTGCCCTCGGCCTCGTCGCGGGCGAGGAGGCGGCGCACCTCCACCTCGGCCGGCGCAGTGTAACGGAGCTTGTGCTCCTCGTAAAACAGGCTCAGGCCGTTGGGATTGGGCGGTGGCACCTGTGCCTGCAGTGCGTCCTGTAAGCGCCGCGCAAGCTGCATCTGCCGCAGTCGCTCCAACTCGCGCTGCAGGTCCGGGTCGTCGGCGAGCGCAAGCCGCGCGGTTTCGAGCGGAACCAACACGCGCCGCCCGACCTCGCGCCGCAGTACCTGCGAGATGGCCCCTGAGCCTGTCGAAGGGGCCTGTGCCGCTCTCAGCAGTTCGCGGGCCTGCGCGACCGTTAGCACCCCACCGTCGTACTCAGCCACGACGGCCTCTGGCGAACGGTCCGCCGCCAGCCCGTCCGACTCGTAGCGCACATTATAGCGCACGTGCAGGGTGTCGTAATAAGCCAAGAGCTGCCGCCCTAACTTCTCCCGTAGCACCAAGCGCTCAATGGTCTCCCGCTCTTGCTCAAAGCTGACTGGGTGCATGTCCGTAAGCTTGATGATAAAGTACCCATCGGCCACCTGCATCGGCTCGGAAATCTCCCCGATCTGCATGGAGAAGGCCCTTTCGGTCAGGGCGGCGTGCGAGGCCATGGTATCGCCCCAGCGGTGATAGCCCATATCGGCCTGGCGCTCTAGAATCCGTGAGTCCTGCGAGTGCCGCATCGACAGCTCCTCAAAGTCCGCCCCCTCGGCGAGGGCAGCCAAAATCTCCGGTAGCTGCTCTTGCTCGCGCACCATCAGCAGGCTGAAGCGCACACGGCGGTTGTACTGGCTGCGCTGGAAATAGGCTCGCAGTTCCTCCTCGGCAACCTCGGGCTGGACGATTCCAGCACGCTTGTACAGGGCCTGCTGCACTAGCTGCGCCCGCGCCTGCGTCTGCCATTGCACAAATTCCGCACGCTCGCCCAAACCCCGCCGCTCGGCTTCCTGCACGAGCAGCGTTTGCTCGACGATGGCTTCCAACAACTTCTCAGCCCCGTACTCCGCCCGCAATTCCGGCGCTACCCGCGCAATGAACTGGCGGTAATCCGCCACCCGAATCGCCGTTGGCCCCACCTCCACCAAGACGGCATCTTCAGTGGCCACGGCCGGACCGTCCTCAGCGCAGCCGCTTAGGATAGCGAGGACGAGAAAAGCGGCGAAAATGTAGGGGCACCCCTTGTGGGTGCCCTCGCGGGCGGGGATGGGGCGTGTCCACGGAGGATCACGTCGCGCATCTATCGGGGTTCCCTCGCGGACGGGGATGGGGCGCCCATAAAGGACGCCCCTACTGTTTTTTTTCAAAATCTTCCTTCATCTTTTTAATTGTCGCTAGCTCCCGCTTGCTCTCTTCTACCTTTCCCGACTTCAAGTACGCCACCGCCAACTTCTGCCGCGCATCGAGCCAGTCCGGCCGGGCCGCTACCGCAACGGCCAGCACCTCGGCGGCCTCTGCGTAATCGCCAGCGCGTGCGTGTAACAGTCCCAAAAAGTAATGAGTCTCCGCGTCTTCCGGCTCTAAGCGACGCGCTTCGGCGAGGCTGGCTAGCGCCTCGTCAAAGCGCTGCAATCGCATGTATGCCTGAGCCAAATTGTAGTGCGCCTTGGCGTATGTTGAATCCAAATTCAGCGCGGCTTGATACTCGGCGACAGCCTCGGCGAATTGGCCTAAGCGCAGGTACAGGTTGCCTAGGTTGTTGCGGTAGCGCAGACTGTCCGGCGCGAGGCGTACGGCTAACCGATACGCTTCGGCCGCTTCAGTTAAGCGGCCCTGCTCGGTGTACAGCAGGCCCAATTGCGCCCGCGCTTCGTGGTCGTCGGGTGTATTGCCCAGCATCCGCAATTGGTCGTCGATTTTGTCGAGCAGTTGGTCGAGCGCCCGGAACTGCTCTAGCACTTCGGTGCTCTCCTCGCGGCGGCCGAGCCGCTTGAGGGCATTGGCCAGTGCGAAGTACGCCTCTTTGGACAAGGAATCGAGTGCAATCGCGCGGCGAGCAGCGCGTTCAGCCGCCGCGTACTCGCGCCGCTTGAGCTCCACCTGCGCCAGATCGACGTACGCGGCTGCGTCCGTACTGTCCAACTCAACCGCGTGCGTCAGGGTCGCCGCGGCTCGCTCAAAGTCGAGTTCCTTCAGCCGCGTCCGACCCAAGAGCCGGTAGAAAGAAGCATTGGTCGAGTCGCGGTCCAAACCCGCTTGCAACAGCGTCTCCACCTCGCCGTACTCGCCGCGCAAAAAGTAGATGTAGCCGAGGTCGTAGTAGGTCGTCAGATGGCCGGGGTCTAACGAGAGGACCCGGCGGTGTTCGTCAATAGCTTGGGCGTAGTTGAGCTGTTTGACGTACATGGCCGCGAGGTTGTGCCGCGCCGACACATGCGTCGAATCCAGCGCCAATACGCGCTGATAGGCCGCCATCGCGCTGGGGTAATCGAGCTGGCGCGCGTACGCGTTGCCTAAGTTGTAGTGGATTTTAGCGGACTTAGGTGCGAGCGCAGCGGCCTGCTGGTACGCGTCGATGGCCTCGGTGTGGCGGCCCTCAGAGGCGAGCGCAGTGCCACGTGTGAAGAGTACCTCCGCATCCATAGCCGCGCCGGGGCGCACTTTCTCCTGCGGACTTTCCTCTGCACAGGCGTACAATGAGAGGCAAATTAGCAACGGTAGAGTCCCTCTCAACCGAGGCAGAATGATGCGAGGCTGACCACTAACCACCGACAAAATCCTCATCGCGCTGCTCCTTCGACGAGCAAATGCTCTTGGTTGACGCCTAAATCTGCGTATTCCTCGACCCGGCCGCTCGGCCAATAGACGACCACGCGCTCAATGCTAGTGGCCGTTCCTAGCCCGAAGTGCAGCCGCAGATCGCTCTGCGAGAGGTAGCTGGCACCCGAGCGCACTTCGTCGGTCTGCACCTGCCCGCCGCTTGCCATAGCTATATATGCGGGGGGGGGGTTTAAATTATTGTTTTCAATAGACTTATGATCATATACTTGCCCACTGCTTGCCACTTCGACGCGAGTGCCAATGCCAGCGCGGTTGCTGTCGCGGCCCTCTAGCCGCAGGCGTACCCAATGCCCGCTCGCGCCGTCATTGCGCATCAAGGTCGGCTCGGCGGCGACATTGGCCACCAGCACGTCGATATCGCCATCGTCGTCGTAGTCGCCAAAGGCCGCGCCGCGACTGACCCGTTTCAACGACAAGGCACCTCCGTCTTCTGCGTATTCCTCGAAGCGACCGTCGCCAACGTTGAGAAAGAGCTGATTGCGCTGCGGGAAAGTCGCGTTCTCGTATTGCTCGACATCGCTTTCCAAGTGGCCATTGGCGATAAAAAGATCGCGGTCGCCGTCGTTATCGACATCGAAAAAGCGCGTACCCCACGACAAGTAGGCAATGCTGCCCTTGCCCAACCCGGCCAAAAAAGTCTCATCGACAAAGCTGCCATCGCCGAGGTTTTTGTACAGCGTATTGGTCTCCCACTGGAAATTGGTGACGAAGAGATCGGGGTCGCCGTCGTTGTCGTAGTCGCCCATGTCAACGCCCATGCCCGCTTCGACATCGCCGTCCTCGTTGTACGCAACTCCGGCCAGCAGCGCTTCGTCCGCAAAGTGGCCAGTGCCGTCGTTGAGGTACAAGAAGTTCAAGGTTTTGTCGTTGGCCAAGTACAGGTCTGGATCGCCGTCGAGATCCACGTCGCCGAAGACCACGCCTAGCTCCTTGCCCTCGGCGCTGCCCAGTCCGGCTGCGGTCGTGATGTCGGCAAAGGTGCCATCCCCCTCGTTCCGATACAACACATCAGTCACTCCGTCAAATGCCTCCGGGCCGCAATAGAGCTGAAGGCCGCTACCGCCCTCGGCGCAGACGCGGTGATTGGTATAGGAAAAGTTGTGGTAATTGCCCACGTACAAATCGACGAAACCGTCGCGGTCAATGTCGGCAAACGCAGCACTTGCTCCCCAGCCTTCGTCGCCGACTTGGGCCGCGACTGTCACATCCGCAAACGTTCCATCGCCCTCGTTCCGATACAGTACATTAGCCCCGAAGTTAGTCACGTACAGATCGAGATCGCCGTCGTTGTCAATATCGCCGACCGCGCAGCCCATGCCGTAACCCGTGTCGCCGACGCTAGCGTGTTCCGTTACATCGGCAAAGGTGCCGTCGCCGCGATTGTGGTAGAGCGCGTTCTGCGGCGCAGGATCGTATTCAGTCCCAGGCACAGCGGCCCCGTTTATTAGATAAATGTCGAGGCGGCAGTCGCCGTCGTAATCGAAAAATCCCCCGCCGGGGCCGACCGTTTCAATGACGAATTTCTGGCCGTTGGCCCCGTTGACGTGGACGAAGGCAATGCCCGCTTCTTGGGTGGCGTCGTGGAAGCGAGGATTGGCGTAGAGGGGGATGGATGCAAGCAATAGAAGCAGGAGGAACTTGAGCATTTGGTAGGTGAGGTGGCTAGGGAAACTGTTGGTAAAAATCTTGGCGCGGCAGACATCGCGTGAACACTACGGTATCATTTTCCAATCGAAAGCCGACTCTGTAGGGGCCGACTCGTATGCGGAAATGGTTTCCACCGGCACGTAGTTTTTTAATATTACTTGCTTCTTTAAAATTATCTATTCTCTCTATTTGCTCTATCGCCTTTTCAATGCGCTCTCTAATAGATTGATTTCTGATACGACCGATATCTCTCGTAAAACCGTTGCTAAATTCGACCTTCATATTTTACTCTTGACCCCTTAAAATTTTAAATACCTCTTCTCTGGAAGCGTACCCTGTTTTTGCTCCTTCTTCTATTGCGTTCACCATGGCAATATCTTCAATAACCTCCAAAAGCTCTTGCAAGCCTTGGGCGACCTTTCTCACGACCTTTTTTCTTTTTTCTTCGTTCGACAGAATCTCAAGGGCTTCTCGTGTGGGCTTCTTCAGGTTTAGATCTGTATCAACATATCCTGTATCAGCATATATCCACCAAGGATACTCTTTTTCAGCGTCTGGTTCTCCACCACTTAAGAAGCTCTCCAGTGATTTCTTTATTTTATCATACTTGTGCTTGTGATCCTTTTTGGAACAATACACACCAAACCAGATACGGCCATTTCCACCATGAGCTCCAACGTGTATCTGAGAAATTTCGTTTAGTTTATAGCTTAGGCCATCTTCACCTTTGCTCACTAAATCTAGATCCTCCGATCTCAACTCATCTTCAATTTCTCTCCATATTTCCTCGCGTATTGCTTCAAGCATAACATTATTCAAGTCATGGACGAGAACAAAATTGTTGTCCTCCAAACAAAGTTGCTTTAAGGCGTCCATATATTTCCCCCTGAAGTTTGTGTGTAAAGGCTCCAGACGTCCAATCCCATGCTTCTCGTAAAGCTGAGCCGCCTTTGCCAATAGCAACTGGTAGTTTTGGTAATTATCGCTCATGTCTCATCCTCTTGGAAACTGCTATTGAACCTAACTATGAGCTTCTCCAGCGTCAAAAGTTCCTAGCCGTCCCAATGCCTCGGCGATAATCTGGTAAGCCCGCTGTCGGATGTCGTCGGGAAAGTCGTGGTCGCAATCGGGATGGACCACTTGAAGCGCTTCGCCGGCACCGTACAGATCGTACACCGCTCGGGCGGTTTCGACCACTGAATCGACGCTGCGCCAGCGGAAATTGGAGTCGCCCAAAGGCGCGGAGATGAAGCAAGGACGCGGCGCTAACGCGGCGATCATATCGTGGAAGTCGAAAAGAAGGTCTGCTAGGGCGTAGTCCTTTAAGCGCGGCATATAGCGATCACTAGTCCAGCCCGTAATGTCGCCGTCCATATAATCTTGATAGGAATCGAGGCCGCAACTGGAGACGACAACGGCGATGCGCGGGTCGGAGACAGCAGTATAGATCGAGTTGTGGCCGCCCAGCGAGTGGCCGATGGAACCGAAAGACCTAAGTACACGACAGTAACATGGGTTGATATTGTCGGGCGCGTTTAGGTTGGTCTCGTGTTTGGTGTATGATCTGTGTGAGTTGGTCTAATCCTTTTCGAAAGAGGCTTATGGCTTTTCGTCCATGTTTTTTTATGGGGA
>JAJDUT010000113.1 GCA_022826515.1 Candidatus Latescibacterota bacterium | reverse complement strand
ACTTGAATCAGCGCACACACCAAGCCACTAATCAGGTCCAGGCGGTGGCGGGTGAGGGATACAGACCCTTGCATGAGGGCTTTCTTTAGCATATGAATAAGCATGGTGCGGCTCCTGTATTTAGGATTTAGATGCAATCTTCGGCGATTACAAATAAAACCTAAAGCAGGGCCGTACCACAACTTAGATTACTGTCGTGTACTTAGCTGGAGGAGTAACTCAATCTATCCTAAAAAATCAATTCGAAAATGAACAGTTGCTACTAGATCTAAGACTGCATGATGCAGGAACCAAAGCCAGAAATCATGGGACGGGTTTCCGTATGAATGAAGGAGACTTAGAGAATTTTTACCAGAAAGTAGAAGAAGTAGAGTTTTGAACCCTAACTAAGTACGTTAGCATGCCGTCAGAACAGGTGACTAGTATTGAGATAACCGGCCGGTAACTGATCGCAGGGCGGAAGGGAGATCTTAACCAGATACGAAATTTCAAACTGAGCCACTACCAATTTTTCTTCCGTTTCGACGCTTCTCTCCGACCGACCTAAGACCCTTCCACCAAGACGGATATTTCACCATGCCTCGGGTATTCACTTGGTAACCACTGGCCATCTCCGTCGCCGCTTTAGTGCTCTCCATCCATTTCGATGAACTTTTTCCGCGGCTTCTCGCTCAACACAACCTGCTCCTTTCTGGTCTTTTCTTTGGGCTTTGTGAACTCGGTTCTGCTAGCCGATCAGCTAGGGCCGGAGCACTATGGCACCCTAAAGCTATGGACTGCGCTCGTCATGTTGGGCGTCCTGTTCTTAGGAGAGTGGCTCAGCAAGGGGAATATTTATGTCGTGGGGCGAGAGCGAGAACGAGAGGCCGCGATCAATCACACCTTGTTGTATTGCCTCGTCTTGGGTGCTCTCCTGTTGCTGACGGCCCCTTTTAGCTTGGCACTCGCAAAGGTCTTCGTGCCCAGTATCACCCTGGTCCAATGGATCTTGGGCGTTTGCGTGATTGCATTCACTGTGCTACAAAGGGCGGGTTTGTCCGTCTTTTTAGGCGAAGATCGGCTCAAGCCCTACGCACTGCTGCCCGTAGTCTTCATCGCCATCTATCTCGGCGGCAATCTAGTCCTTTCCCAGCTAGGATACCTTGAGTTGGAACGGGTGATGGGGGTGTGGGTAGGAGCAGTGGGGATAACGGGCGTGGCGATTTTTGCCCTGTTCTTGTACCGGGGATTCCGCTTTCGGTGGGGAGGGAGACGCGCACTCAAGCAAATGCTGCGCATTGGTTCGCGTGGCGAGGTTTGCTTGGTGCTCATGTTTTTGCTGCTCAAGAGCGACCTCTTTTTGATCGAGCGCTTTTTAGGCGAGAAGGAGGTGGGCGTGTATGGAGTGGCGACGAACTTTACGGACATGGTGCAGCGCGTCGCCAACATCGCCTCGGTCATCCTGCTCGCCAAAATAGTGCGCGGGCAAGACGACACGCGGCTCTCCTTGGGCGTGGGCCAAGGCATTTTCGTCTTCTCCCTGCTTTCGGCGGTTGTCTTGATCTTCGGCGGACGCCTACTGCTGAGCATTTTCTTTCCCTTATATCCAGATGCGTACGAGCCTCTTGTTTGGCTGTTGCCCGGCATGTTGTTTTTGGGCTTCGGGGCCGTATTCAACGCCAAGCTAATGGGCGAGGGCTACCCCTCCATGACCCTCTGGGCACCCAGTATCGCTTTGGCGGTCAATGTGGCCCTGAATCTATGGTTGATCCCCAAGCTCGGGCTGCGCGGTGCCGCCTTATCTACTTCGCTCGCGTATGCATTGTGGGGAGTACTGACGGCCTCTTATTACTTGCGTCTAAACCAGCTAGGCTGGCGAGCCGTCTTCGCGCTGCCCTCTTTTGGGCAAGAGCAAAAGCCGACGACACCCTCAAAGGAATCGCCATGAACTCACTATTTCGCCGCCAAGCGCCCTCCGCAGCCGACTTGGACTCCTTCCACCAAGACGGCTACATCTTCTACCCAGACGTACTCAAAGACGAGGCACGGCACAGCCTGACCAATGAAATCCTCGGCCTCGACTCGGTGCGCGGCTACCTCGACGCCTTGGATGAAAAATCCGCCGCGCCCCAGTCCTATTTCGTCCGCCCTTGGAACGACCGCGGCCCGTGCGGCGACCGCCTCATCGACGATCCCTTTGTCTCCGCGCTGCTGCAAGCCACCATCGGCCCCGACTACCACTTCTGCCACTCCGCCCTCAACCTCGCCCCACGCGGCATAGGCCCCATTCCCTTTCACCAAGACCACCACCACTGGAAGCACGAAAACCCCGTCAACCTCGCCGAGCGCGACAACTATTACATCCAGATTCTCTACTATCCCAACGGCTTCACACTCGGCGACCGCAACCTCAAGGTCATTCCCGGCAGCCACCTCGTCGCTCCGACCGCAGAGGCCACGCCTGAGCGCATGCTAGCCGGGGCATACGATGCAGAGGCTGGACGCGAGCTAAAAGAGATGCGGCTCGCAGTGCCTCCGGGCAGCATGGTCTATATCAACGCGCGGATTTTCCACGCCGTTGAGGCCAAACCCGCGGACTCTCCTCAGCCCTATCGCATTTTCAACATCGACATCTTCAAAGAAGCCGGGCCGCCGCATCGCTATACGCAGGAGATCCCGCCCGAGTGGATTGCACACGCCAGCCCCACGCGCAAAAAACTCTTTCTCCGCGAGCCTTATACAGAAGGATGTTGGGTGGCCTGAGCGTCTTTCGGCTGGTCATATAGCAATGCAGAAAAATTTAAACGATTCGAGCGGTGGATCTTCTTGTGTATCCTATTCTGCGTTTATCTGCGTCCATCTGCGGATCACCTTGTAAACGATGTAGGATTGCTATAGCAGCACTCGACTCAAGACATTACAATACCACCGTCCACTGTCTTCGGCATACAGCAGCAAGTGCCGTTTCCATTATAGGAGCTTTACCATGAGAGTCGCCGCCATCGCCACCATCTACCATCCCAAGTCCCATGCCGACGTCATTGCCACCAAATTTATGAAGGGCATGTCCACGGACGAGGGACTGATGCCCCCGGAAGTGGACCTAGTATCCCTGTATATCGACCACGTGCTGGAAAACGATATCGGCGTGGGCTTGGCCCAAGAGTACGGGGTCCCCATCTATCCCAGCATCCGCCGCGCCCTGCATGCTGGTGCCGCCAAGCTCGATGTAGATGCGGTGTTGCTCATCGGTGAGCACGGCGATTACCCCTGGAACGAGCGGGGCCGCCACATGTACCCGCGCCGCTATTTCTTCGAGCAAATCGCCGGCGTCTTTGCCGAAAGCGGCCGCTCGGTGCCCGTGTTTTCAGATAAGCATTTCGCCTATGACTTTAGGGACGCCCAGTGGATGTGGGATCGGGCAGAAGAACTGGACATCCCGCTGATGGCCGGGTCGTCGCTGCCCTTGTCTTGGCGCTCGCCTTGGCTGGAACACCCCAAGGAGACGCCCATTGAAGAAGCCCTGTCCATCGGCTACGGCGGCATCGAGGCATACGGGTACCACGCCTTGGAGACGTTGCAGTGCATGGTCGAGCGACGCAGCGGCGGCGAGCAGGGAGTGGTTTGGGTGCAGTGCCTCGAAGGAGACGACGTGTGGCGCGCCCGCGACGAGGGGCTATGGTCTGGGGAACTGGCCGAGGCCGCTTGCGCGGCGATTGCCAAAAAGCCGGATGGGCCGATGGAGGAACATGCCAAAGAGCCGGCCGTTTTTCTCATCGAGCACGGCGACGGCTTGCGCACGGCGACGTTGATGCTCAACGGCTATGTCAGCGACTTCGCCTATGCCGCGCGGGTAGGAGGGCAGGTGCAGGCCACGGAGTTCTACTTGCAGAACGAGGGGCCGTTTGCCCATTTCGGCTATCTGTGCCGCAACATTCAGCAGTTTTTCAAAACGGGTCAGGCCCCGTACCCGCCCGAGCGCACCTTGCTGACGACCGGGGTTATTGACGCAGCGATGAATTCGCGCCACGAAGGGCACCGCCGCGTCGAGACGCCTTACTTAGATATCGCGTACCAGTCTTACGACCAACTACCGCAGCGGCCACAGGGGCCCAGGCCCAGCGGTGCCAGCATCGATCCGCAGTCGCCCGACATTCTGTAGGACTTAGTGTGCGCCGCGCCGCAATAAGGCGTCGAGAGAGTAGCGTCCCGCGCCCGTTAGAAACAGCGTCGCAAAGGGGAAAAAGTACAATACAGCAAGTTCCTTTTCCGCCCACGGGTCGTCCCCGTGTATGATAAGCGCGGCCACTGCCATGGTGACCATCAGCGGCACGACAGCCCAGCGGGTGGCGAATCCCAAAATCACCGCTAGGGCGCAAAACGCTTCGGCACCGGTGGCCAAGGCCATGCTCAGCGACGAGCCGATTCCCAAGGGGTCGGGAAACGACGAGGAACGCTCCGCAAAACTGGTCAATTTCCCCCAACCGTGGGCGAGCAACATCATGCCGCCGACGGACACCCGTAACAGCAGCAGCCCCAGTGAATAGCCAACGCCGGCCGAGGGGGCCGGGCCGAACAACAGTCTTCTTAGGATCATATTCTCTCCTTAGGTCAGTCTGCTTCAGTCTTTCAATTCGACGATAATATTGCGCCACGGCCCTTCGCCGACGTTAAACGCCTCGTGTACCGCCTCCCCTTCGATCGCGCTGAACCGCACGTCTCCATCCTGCATATCCCTAGCCTCCCCGCGGTTTCCCTCTGCATCAGCCGCCTGCAACCGACCGTCGCCAATAACTACGTATAGGTAGTCGTGCTCGTGCCGATGCAGACCCGTGCTCTCGCCCGGTGCCAACCGCAGATCCCAAACCCGCACCCGCTCATTCTCAAAGAGCAACTGCGTCCCAACTTCTGGCGAAATGGTTTTGTTTGCTTCCATAATCCCCTTCCTTTTGCGCCCAAGATATATTTAGAGTTACCCGCTCACAACCCCACCTGCGCTTGCCAAGGTCGCCACTACAAAGAAGAGGGCTTTCAGTACATGCTGTCCCGCGCCATCTTCATCAGAGGAGTAGAATCGGAGAGCGTCGAATCCTAATGGTCGCCTTGAAATAGGCTATCCGCATGAGAATAATCATACCAGCAATCGTTGCGCTCTTCTTTTTTTTAGGGGCCGCCAGCCGCAACATCGCACCCGACGCCGTGACTCGGGCTACGATCTGGAATTCCCACGAGGGCGACCCCGATGTTTTGGGAGACGGCAAGGTTCCCCAAGATGCCGATGCCCTACCCTTCACCTGGAATACCAAAGGGATTTTGGTATTTGCCTGGGAGGAACCGCTGCAATTGGAAAAGTTGCGGATCTACGTCGGCACCATCGGCAATGACTACCAAGTCCGCGCCTATCTAGGCGGACGCTTAGACGAGACCGGCACCCTGCGCGAACCCGAAGGAGTGCAAACCGCCCTGATCGAAGAGAATGCGCGGGCAGTGGACCAGTGGATCGAGATTTATTTCCCCTCCGACACTATGGCCGACAACCTCGAACTATGGACGCTGGGCCCTACCATCTTCTACGAGGTGGAAATCTACGTACATAGTCCAGACGCTACCGCAATCGAGAAGTTGAGCTGGGGAAAAATCAAGACAGGCCAAGGATCACTTTCAATACTGCGCCAAATACCGTAACTATATAGAACTTGAACGATTCGAGATACAGATCGTCTCGTTTCTACTATTCTGCGTCCATCTGCGTCCATCTGCGTCCATCTGCGTCCATCTGCGGATTAATACGGGAGAGTTGTCATGCCCCAAATAACAAAACGCAAATTTGCAAATTTAGCCCTACTCCTGCTGATCGCCACTCTGATCGGCTGGGACATCTACGCCCACCAAGCGCAGACCTTTTTCGTTGGGACGGCGGGCTCGGCGCAGCAAGCCCAAGAGCCCCTGCAGGTAGAAGGCTTGCCCCTCCTGCGCCCCGGCACTCTCACCTTGGGCGAGGGCCATCCGACCGCAGCGGTCGCCACTTCGAGCGACCCGGAGTTGGCCTCGTCGGCAGCCCTAAACGCCTCCTTGAGCTTCGCGCAAGTGGACGCCATCGTCCGCCGCGCCCTAGACCTAGACCAATCGGAGCGCTCCATTCGCGCCGTCGTCGAGCCAAGTGACTGGGTCGTCGTCAAAGTCAACATCGTGACCAACAGAGGAAATCCCTCCTCGGCATACTACCACAATGGCATTGAACACCCAGGCCAGATCACGGATTTGCGAGTGGTGAAGAGCGTGATTAGCTACCTCATTGAGCAGGTGGGGCCGCGGCGCATTACCATTGCCGAGGGCGGGGCCGAATCTCCCCGCAAAGGCGAGCCTGGCTTTCCCACCAATGCAGAAGAAGACGGCTGGTCCGCAACCTATCCCGAATTCGGCGATCTCTCGTACATCAAGATGCTAGAAGAATTCGCCGCCTTGGGGGCCTCCACCGTGGTGGACACCTCTGACCTCAACTACGCTCCCTTCCGTCGTGAGCCGGTTCCGGGCGGGGCCATTCAGCGCTTGGGAGTGACCCGTCTGCGGTATCCAGGTGCCCAGTTCGGCTTCCACATAGAGGGCACCGGTAGCTTCCGCAAGGACGGTTACTTCATGCCCGAACCGATCTTAGACGCCGATAAAGTAATTTCCATCGCCGCCATGAAGACCACCATCTACGGCACCACCCTAGGCATCAAGAATTACGTCGGCACCCTAGCCTCGGGGGCCTACGGCGATGGCACCTCCAAGCGCCAGCACTACCAAAACAACCCCGAGCACGGGTACGTGGACCTGTTCGCTTACAACCCAGCGGCCTATACCGTCATCGAGGGATTCTGGGGCACCGAAGGCGACGGGCCGCAGTGGGGGCAGAACGTCCAGCACAACGTGGTAATAGCCGGCGGCGATCCCCTCGCCACCGAAGCTGTGGCCAATGTGGTCATGGGCTTCAATCCACTCGATTTAGAGCATCTCTACCTAGCAGCGACCAAGGGCTTTGGCACTTTCGATCTAAACCGAATCCAAGTGGAGGGACGCGCGCCCGACAGCGTGCAGCGCAACTTCGTCAAATCCCGTGGCGGCGGTCGCAGTGGCGCGTTCTACGGGCGCGGCATCCGGCGCTGGCTCGTCGCCGGTCCGTTTCCGAATAGCAGCGATATCGGCTCCGAGCCTCTGCCCAACGAAGCCCAGCTATATCCCCGAGAGGGCGAACCGGCCGGCGATGTGGTGTGGACGCAAGTCGAACACCTCGGGTACACCGCTGAAGTCTTACCGTTGGGCGACCTCAATGGAAAGGATCAGGACATCGCCAACTACGCCTTCACTCTAGTGCATACACCGCAGGCGCAGGAAGGTTTTCTATGGCTCGGCTACGGCGACTACGCCAAGGTCTGGCTGAACGGCGATGTAGTCTATGAGAACATCGCCCGGCGCAATTTTCAACTGGCCGACCAGAAGGTTCCGATTCGTCTAGTACAAGGAGAAAACAAACTACTCTTCAAGATCGGCAACTCGGCCGGAAACACCATGCTGGCCGCACACGTAGTTGACCAAGACGGCGACCGCCTGCCCGGTATCGAATTTCTGCTGCCGGGCGAGATTCCCACGGCCGTAGAAGAGTCAACGGCCAGCCAGCCCCTACCAGAAGCACCGACGCTGCTGGAGAACTACCCGAATCCATTCAATCCCGTCACCCGCATCCGCTTTGCCCTGCCCCAAGCAGGACCTGCTAAGCTGGATATCTACAATGCGGCGGGCCAGTGGATATGCACCTTGGTGGAAGGAGACGTCGCCTCGGGTTATCACGAGGTAATGTGGGACGCGCGCAATGCCTCGGGCCTCAACGTGGCTAGCGGAACCTACTTCGCCGTCCTCAAGGTCCGCGACCTGCGCAAGACCCGACCCATGACCCTAGTCCGTTGAGCGTAGGCTTCACCGCGCCTTCAGGCGTGAAAATGATTCAAACCCTTTACCACGACCTGACGCATCCGCTCTGGCAGGCCGCCAGCATTGCAGAGCACTACCTGCGGGATACCTACACGCTGCGCGTCTTGGTAAGTTTCTGGGATTTAGCGGCTCAACTCTGGTACTTTGTAGTCCTAGGTGCCTTGTTCAGCACCCTAGCTTGGCGCTACTTGCCAAAGACTCGAATCCGCCGCACCCTCCAGCAGCGGGCCAACGGCTCCATTGTGGCATCCACCCTGCTGGCCCTGATCTCGCCCCTATGCACCTTTGCCGCCATTCCCGTGGCCGGCCGCCTGATAAACATGGGCGTACCGGCCGCACCCTTGGTGGCCTTTGTCGTGGCCTCGCCGCTGATGAACCCCTCCTTGTTTGTGTACACCGCCGGGACCATAAGTATGGAAATGGCCGTAGCCCGGCTAGTCACAGCGGCCAGCGTCGGACTGCTAGCCGGTTTCGCAGTCCAGTCCGCTCTGCGTCGTCTAACGTTCGCCGTCCGCACAGCAGTCCCTGCCGAGACATCTACGGCCAAGACGGACGGGCGGTCTGAAGCCAGAATACTGGCGCAGCGCTTCCACACCGATCTGCTCTTCATCGCCAAATTTTTCAGCCTGGGGATCTTCATCGCCGCCTTGGTAAAGACCTTCCTGTCCCAAGAGCTAGTGCTGGCGCTAGTCGGCCCCGGTAGCGTCTGGGCCGTACCCGTGGCCGTGGCCCTAGGGGTGCCGCTCTACGCCTGCGGCGGCGGCAGCATTCCCATTGTCGAAAGCATGATGCAGATGGGGATGAGTCCGGGGGCGGCCTTGGGCTTTTTCATTGCTGGGCCGGCCACCAAGTTCTCCACCCTGACCATGCTTGGGGCGGTCTGGGGTCGCCGCGTCTTGCTATTCTACCTCGGATTGATGTTGGTCGGCGCTCTGTTCTGGGGATTTCTCTATCCTTTTGGCGGTGAAAATATCCAAGCCAAGACGGGCGGGGTCTATGAGGAACTGATGGGCCGATGATTCACTCTGCCTTGTCTCTCCTAAAGGCGAGGCAGTCGGCAGGACAACAGATCGACAAACCTCGTCGAGATCACCAGCAAGTTCTTCTACACCGACTAGCCCACCGCCCTTGAGACAAGGAGCAAATTGCGTTTTATTTGCGAACCTGTCTGTTAGGAGAATGACGCCATGACAAATCAGATTGACCACACCTTCAAGGCCGTGCCAACCCACGACGAACTGCGCGAAATGGACCGCGACCTGCGCTTCTACCCCAGCACAGTCGATGACCCGACCACCCTCACTACCGAACAAGTCGCCGCTTTCAACCGCGACGGCTACCTCAAGGGCTTCCGCATTTTCGACAACGCCGAGATTGCCGAGCATCGAGCCTTTTTCGACGATCAACTGAGAAAGGTCATGGCCGCCGGCTATGGCAGCTTCACCCTCAGTTCGGCGCATCTCAAATTCGCCAAGGTCTATGACCTCATGCACCATCCCAGGATCCTCGCCTGCGTCCACGATCTCCTCGGTCCCGAATTGATCGGCCTAGCCTCGCACTACTTCTGCAAGATGCCCAAGGACGGCACCACCATCTCTTGGCACCAAGACGCCAGCTACTGGCCGCTGACTCCTTCAAAGACGGCGACCGTCTGGCTAGCGATTGACGACGCTGACATCGACAATGGCTGTATGCGCTTCGTCGCTGGCTCGCATCTCCACGGCCAACTCGAATTCCGCCCGAGCGACGCCTCGGAAAACAACGTCCTCGATCAGACGGTGGACGATGTCGAGCACTACGGCGAGATCGTCGATGTCGAGCTCAAGGCCGGCGAAGTCTCGATCCACTCCGACCTGCTTTTGCACAGCTCGCACTACAACGAATCGGATCGCCGTCGCTGCGGGCTAACGCTGCGCTACTGCACCCCTGACGTGCGCGCGATTCCCGGCTACTCTTGGGAAAAGGAAGGCGTGCTGATCAACGCCGCCGACCCGGCTGGCCACTGGGGCAACCCGACCCGGCCCGAGCGCGACTACGAGGTGGCCTGAGCCCATGGCAAACGACAGACCGCACGTCCTCTTGATTTCCACCGACCATTGGTCCGCTTCCCTCTTGGGCGAAGCCAACCATTCCGCCATTCTCACCCCCACCCTCGACTCCTTAGCCCGCAGCGGCACTCGCTTCTCCAACGCCTATAGCGAATGCCCAGTCTGCATCCCCGCCCGTCGCACCCTGATGACCGGCACTTCGCCGCGCACCCACGGCGATCGGGTCTTCAAAACGACCGCCCCCATGCCCGAGCTGCCGACCGTGGCGCAGACCTTCCGCGACGCAGGCTATCAAGCATATGCCGTTGGCAAGCTCCACGTCTATCCCCAGCGCGACCGCATTGGTTTCGACGACGTGCTCCTCGACGAAGAGGGCCGGCCGCACTTGGGTGCTGTTGACGACTACGATCTCTTCCTCGCGGACCAAGGCCATGCGGGCATGGGGTTTGCTCACGGCATGAGCAACAACGAATACTCCTTCCGCCCTTGGCACTTGCCCGAGGACTGCCACCCCACCACTTGGGCGGCGCGCCAGATGAGCCGAATGATTAAGCGGCGCAACCCGGCCAAGCCCGGCTTCTGGTACCTGTCCTTCCGCCACCCGCATCCGCCGCTGGTGCCCTTGCAGAGCTATCTCGACCTCTACCGCGACATCGACATTGACGCGCCGCACCACGGCGCTTGGGCACGCGACTTCGACAGTCTGCCCTATTCGCTCAAAGTCAATCAGGGTGCCAAAACCCACCTCAAGGGGCCGGAAGTCCTGCGCATCCGCCGCGCTTTCTACGCGCTCTGCACCCAGATCGACCATCAGCTTCGCGTGGTCATCGGTACCCTGCGCGAGGAGGGACTGCTCGACAATACCATTATTTGCTTCACAGCGGATCACGGCGATATGCTCGGCAACCACGGCCTCTGGGCCAAGCGGCTCTACTACGAGCAGTCGGCCAACGTACCGATGATCCTGCTCGGAGGCCGGGACGGACGGGTGCCGCACCACACAGTCGATGACCGCCTCGTCGGCTGGCAGGACGTCATGCCGACTTTGCTCGACCTAGCGGGCATCGACATCCCCGACACCGTCGAGGGCCTATCCATGGTCGGCGAGGAACGGCGCAGTTATCTCTACGGCGAGTGCGGCGAAGGGTCGAACGCCTCCCGCATGATCCACGCGGGACAACACAAGCTGATCTACTATCCCGTCGGCAACCGCGTCCAGCTCTTCGACCTCGCAAGCGATCCCAACGAACTGAACGACCTAGCTGGCTCACCCGACCACGCCGCAATCCAAGCCCAGCTCAGCGAGCGCCTCGTCGGCGAACTCTACGGCAGCGACGAAGCCTGGGTCCAAGACGGTCAACTCGTCGGCCTGCCCGACCAGCAGTGGGCACCCCGTCCCAACCGCAGCCTCTCTGGTCAACGCGGCCAGCACTATCCCGTGCCGCCCCAGATCAATGCCGACAAAGTCGTGGGTGCGCCGTGAAGCCTCGCAACTTCCTCTTCATCCTGTCCGACCAACACCACCGGCTCGTCAGCGGCTGCTACGGCCATCCGCAGGTACAGACGCCCCATCTGGACGCCTTAGCTGCACGCGGCACCCGCTTCCAGAACGCCTATACCAACTGCCCGATTTGCGTCCCCGCTCGCACGTCGCTGGCCACCGGCCGTTACGTGCATCAGATCGGCTACTGGGACAACGGGCATCCCTACGATGGCACGCCCGCCTCTTGGCATCAGCGCCTGCGCGACCAAGGCTTCTGCTGCGACTCGATCGGCAAGTTGCATTTCAAGGGACAAGGCGCAGACCACGGGTTTAGCGAGGAAATCGAGCCGTTGCACGTAGTCGATGGCGTCGGCGATGTCCTCGGCTGCATCCGCGATCAACCGCCCTTGCGCGACAAGCACGGCGAGCTTGGGCGGGCGGGCGCGGGCGATTCTACTT
This sequence comes from Candidatus Latescibacterota bacterium, assembly GCA_022826515.1. Next base: position 134,637 of record JAJDUT010000113.1, on the reverse strand, counting down.
ATTTGCAGTACGACGCCCGCTGTACCGAACACGCCTTGCGCTGGCTCGCCGAGCACCGCGACGATGCCAAGCCTTGGGTGGTCTTCCTCAATTTCGTCTGCCCGCATCCACCCTATATCGCCCCGCCGGAAATCTACGCCCAATACCCGCCCGCCGACGTGCCGCTGCCACCGCAGTGGACGCCTGACACGTGGCCCGATCATCCGGCGCTAGACTACTTCCGCCGCTTCTTCCGCTTTGACCAAGGACACCGCGAAGAAACAGTGCGGCGCGTTACAGCCGCGTACTACGGTACCACGACTTATCTCGACCAGCAGATCGGTCGCGTACTCGGCGCGCTCGACGAATTCGGCCTGACGGATTCCACCCGCGTGCTCTACACGTCTGACCACGGCGAATGCCTTGGGTCCCGAGGCATCTTCGGCAAGTTCACGCTCTACGACGAAGCGGCGGCTGTGCCGATGATTATAGCTGGAGCTGACGTGCCGGAGGGAAAGGTGGTGCAGACGCCGGTTTCTCTGGTGGATTGTTTTCCAACCGCGCTCGAATGCGTCGGGGCTGCGTTGAGCGACAAAGATCTACCCGGTCGGTCGCTGTGGCAGATCGCACAAGAGGACGATCGAGAGCGCACCGTCTTTAGCGAGTATCACGCACTCGGCACTGAGCACGGCACCTATATGCTGCGCCGCAAGCGCTACAAGTACAATTACTACGTCGGCGCACCGCAGCAGCTTTTCGACCTGTCAGAGGATCCCGACGAGCTGAACGATCTGTCCGGCATCCCAGAGTACCAAAACCTATTGCGAGATTGCGAAAGAGAGTTGCGCGCCTTGCTCGACCCAGAAGCGGTTGACGAACAGGCCCATGCCAGCCAGCGGGCAACCATCGAAGCGGCGGGCGGGACGGCTGCGGTAATTCAACGCGGTGCCTTCGACCACTCCCCGACGCCTGGGGAAAAGGCCGCGTTCAGGCCGCACACGTAGGGGCGACCGATCGGTCGCCCCTACCACAGGCCAATTTGCCCAGACGTGCTGTCGGTCTTTTCTTTTTTTATGCCCGACACCCCAAGCAACCCGGCAAACCCCACTCACAGACTTTCCCCCGCAGCTCGTCGCCGCAGCCAATCGCGGCTGATCGGCGTCGCCGTTAGCGGCTCGATCAGTAGCGCCCTTCTCACTTCCCTCGTCCCCCTCTTTCTCCTCTCGCTCAATGCTTCGCCTTTTCTCATCGGCTTAGTCGCCACCAGCGAGTATGTACAGAGGATGGGGCGCGTCGTCGGGTTGCAGCTAATGCACCGCACCGGGAAGGCCGGAATCTTCTTTTGGGGCCGACTCTGCTCGCTTCCGGCGGGGCTAGCACTGGCGCTGCTGGCGTTCTATGGCGCAAACGGGGTTTGGGCCGCTTGGATCGGCCTAGCCCTGTTTAGCGCACGCGGTCTCGCATACCAAGCGGGCAACACCGCTTGGTGGCCCCTAGTCCAAGACAACACCGCTAGCAGTGGGCTTGGAGCCTTTCTAACGCGCATGCGCCTTCAGCAGCGCCTGCTCGAACTCGCCTTGCCCATCCTGATCGGCTGGTACCTCGGCTCTCAGCCCATGGCTGACGACTTTGGGCCGCTCTTTGCCCTAGCGGTTTTTTCCACCTGCGGTGGTGCCTTCTTGGTGCGCGCCGTAGCGGAGCGACCTCTGTCCCCGCCCGGCGAGGGCCTCATTCGCCGCTTGCGCCAAGCCTTAGCTACGCCCCAGATGCGCGCATACGCGCTCTTTGTCATGGCCCGCACAGCCGTGCTAGCGGCGACCTTTCCGCTGTGGGTCGTGGCGCTCACGGATTGGGGGCTGCCAGTCAGCTACTTCGTCTGGATGACGCCAGTACAAGCCCTCGGCTATGTGGCTGGGCTGCATGGCTGGGGGCGGATGGTGGACCGGCACGGCAGCCGAGGACCGCTGACCATCACTCTGTTGCTACAAGCGGGCATGGCACCCGCTTGGCTCTTTCTGCCTACAGGACTCCCGTGGATCGCACTGTGGGCGGGGATCGTCTATTTGCTCTGGGGCGCGCTGGACGGCGGCCATCAGATGGGACAGTCGCGGGCGATGATCGACGCCGTCTCCAAAGAGTACCAAGCCGAGGGGTTCTCCCTTGCAATGTACGCTTCGGCACTGGGCGGCATTGTCGGCGGCATCGCGGGTGGGGCTTGTTTCCAATGGTCTGCTGCGCTGGCTGGTTCGCGGGGACCGCTTTTTTACTTGTGTGCAGTCCAGTTCGCGTTTGTTGCGGCTTGGCTGCTCAGTACTCGGCTGGCCGGTTACCGGGAGCAAACCCCCGTGCGCCGCTTCTGGCGCTTGTCATCTTAGAGCCTCCGTCGTATGTTGCTTAATCCTCACTTCAATACGCCCATGGACGCATGATTCACACAGCAAAGGCCCTTGCCGAACTTATCGAACGCGCGCTAGACTGTGAGCGCGTTGCCCTAGACACTGAATTCGTTTGGAACCGCACCTACTATCCCAAGCTAGGCGTGATCCAATTGGCTCTCGCCGGCGGCGACTGCCACCTGATCGACCCAGTGGCGATTGCGGATCTCTCGCCCCTTGGTGCCCTGTTAGAGCACCCAGAGGTCGAACTGATTCTCCACGACGCCCAACAGGACTTGGCCATTCTGCGCCGAGCCACGGGCGCTTTCCCGCGCAATGTCTTCGACACCCGCTGTGCGGCCGGGCTTGCCAATATGAGCTCTACCACTTCGCTGGCCGAACTCTTGGAGCAAACCCTCGGCGTGGTCCTCGACAAAACCGAGACACTCACCAACTGGGTCCGCCGCCCGCTCTCCGAAGATCAACTAGCGTACGCCATTGAAGACGTGCGCTATCTGCACGAGGCGCGCGATGTGTTGCGGGCGCGCGTTGAGGAAATTGGTCGCAGCACTTGGCTGACAGAGGAAATGGCTGCGTACGACGACCCCAGTCTATACGAGGAGCGAGACCCACGCGAGCAATTCACGCGGATCAAGGGCACGGGCCGAGCTGCCCCGCGCGAGTTGGCCATCCTCCGCGAGTTGGCCGCTTGGCGCGAAGAGGAAGCCCAGCGCTGCGACCGGCCGCGCAATCACGTATTGACGGACGAAATCCTCGTGTTACTAGCCCGGCGCAAGCCCCAATCGCGGGAGGAACTAGGCCGGCTCCGCGCACTCGGCAATCGCCGCTACGACCGCTATCTTCTCGAACAGATTCGCCGTGGCTTGGCCATCCCCGATGAGGAGTGCCCACCGCGGCCGCGCCGACCGCTGCTCGACAAGGAGGTCGTCGAACGCAAGCTCGCCCAGTCCATGGATCACTTGCGCCGCCAAAGCGACGCGGCGCAAATTGATGCGCCCTTTGTCGCGACCCGCGCCGAAGTGCGCGACCTAGTCATCGACGCAGTTTCTGCCACGCCCGAGGATCATCGCCTCCTGCGCGGGTGGCGGCGCGATTTTATTGGCGACGCCCTATACGACATCGCTACTTGCCCTGAGTAGTCCGGCCACACTTGATGCGACCGCATGAGGCTGCCTCATAGAACAGAGAGTTGAGTTAGCTTCGGAGGCAGGCTATCTTCCCTCTATAATCAACTTGACTGGTCAACTAGCTCAATAAGGGCTGCTCATCAGCAAAACGACGCTAGCAGGGGGTTGGTTAGGGCCTCTTATAACCAGAGGGGTATAACAATGGAAGCCGTACTGAATTTCCAGCCCGTTATTGATCTGACAGAAGATCAATTTTTTGAATTTTGTCAACTCAATCGCGATGTGCGCATCGAGCGCAATGCAAAAGGAGAAATCCTAGTCATGCCACCGACGGGAGGAGTAACCGGCGATCGGAACGCGGAGCTTAACATGCAGTTGCGTTTATGGGCCAAGCAAGATGGCACCGGCGTGACCTTTGATTCCTCGACCGGATTTGTGCTACCGGACCGCTCCGTCCGCTCGCCAGATGGTGCGTGGGTTGCGCGTTGGCGGTACGATGCCCTGACGGAGGCGCAAAAGGACCGCTTTTTGCCGCTTTGTCCAGAATTCGTTATCGAACTTAAGTCTCCCTCGGATTACCTGCCCTCGTTGCAGCAAAAAATGGAAGCGTACATTGAAAACGGTACGCACCTCGGCTGGTTGATTGCGCCAGAGCAAAAGACTGTAGCAATCTACCGTCCGCAACGATCTGTTGAAGTACGGGAAAACCTCAATGCCCTGTCTGCCGCTCCTACTTTGCCGGGATTTGTATTGAATCTCAGCGAGATCTGGTAACGGTCGATGATGTCCGCCCTTGGATAGACAGACAACAGATGCTCAACGCATTACGTAGCCAATTTCTCGAATGGGGCCTCGGCCAAGACCTCAGTGAAGACCTCGCCGCACTGGTCGCCTTGGCCGTGGTGGCCTTCATCGCCTTGCTCGCCCACCGCTTTGCCAGAGGCCCTCTGCTCCGCGGCTTCGACGCTATCATTCGCCGCACCGATATCCCCTGGGACGACGCCCTGATCGAGTGCCGGGTCCTGCACCGGCTGGCCCATCTAGTCCCCGGCCTCATCTTCTACCACTTAGGGCCAATGGCCTTAGAAGGTCATCCCGTTTCCGTCAACATCATTCAGACCGCAGCGCATATTTATCTGGTGCTCGCCGGCTTACTAGCCGTTGAGGCCTTGATAAGCGCGAGCGTCAGCATCTACAACAGCACTAGGACCTCGCACGAAGTATCCATCAAGGGGCCGGTGCAGTTCCTCAAGATCATCCTCTTTTTGCTCGGCAGTATCGTCGTCGTCGCAACCCTAATCGGCCAATCGCCGCTCTACTTGCTCGGCGGTCTGACGGCGATGACCGCGGTTTTGCTTTTAGTCTTCCGCGACTCGATCCTCGGGTTGGTCGCCGGCATCCAGATCTCGGTAAACCGCATGGTCACCTACGGCGACTGGGTTGAAATGCCCCAGTACGGAGCCGACGGCGACGTGATCGACATAACGCTGACGACGGTCAAGGTGCAAAACTGGGACAAGACCATCACGACCATCCCCACCTACGCGCTGATCAGCGAGTCGTTCAAAAACTGGCGCGGCATGCAGGAGTCGGGCGGGCGGCGGATCAAGCGGGCGATCCACCTCGACGTCAGCACCATCAAGTTTTGCGACGAGGAAATGCTCACCCGCTTCGCCAAAATCCAGTACATCACCGCCCACATTGAGCGCAAGAAGCAAGAGCTAGCCGAATACAACAAGCTCAACCAAGTGGACCTTTCGCATCTGGTAAATGGCCGGCGCATGACCAATATCGGCACCTTCCGCGCCTATGTGCAGGCGTATCTGAAAAACCATCCGCAGATCAACCAAGAGATGACCTTCCTCGTGCGTCAGCTAGCGCCGACCTCCAAGGGACTACCCCTCGAAATTTACGTCTTCTGCAAGGATATCGTCTGGGCCAACTACGAGGCGATTCAGGCCGATATTTTCGACCACATCTTCGCCATTGTGCCCGCCTTTGATCTGCGAGTTTTTCAGGAGCCGACGGGGACGGATTTTCAGGCGCTGGGGGAATAGCAGTAGGGGACGGTTTAAAACCGTCCCCTACTGCGATGTTGCCGTCATAAATTAAAGATATCGCTATGCCCACTGAAAACCTACTCTACACCACCGTGTCCAGTTCCATCGGCGAGCTACTCCTAGCCGGCGATCCCACGGGTTTGCGACACATCTATTTCGAGAGTGGCGACTTTACCCCGCCGCCGAATTGGCAGGCCGTAGCGGCCCTGCCCTACCCGGTCGCCGACCAGCTCGATTCCTACTTCGCCGGTTATCTACGCAGCTTCGACCTGCCGCTCCATCCCCAAGGAACGGCGTTTCAGCGCAAAGTCTGGGCCGCACTCTTGGAAATTCCCTACGGCGAGAGGATCTCTTACTTGGAGCTAGCTCGCCGCATCGGCAATCCAAGCTCGGTTCGCGCCGTCGGCTTGGCCAATGGCAGGAACCCCCTGCCGATTGTCGTGCCTTGTCACCGCGTCATTGGCAGCAACGGCGCGCTGGTCGGCTACGCCGGAGGGCTATCTATCAAAAGGGCGTTGCTCGCCCTCGAAGGTGCGCTTGCGTCGCCAACGCTGGCGACGGGAAGCTCTCCTCAACTCGATCTCTTTTAAGGCTGGAGGTTTCATGTCCACGTATCGCATTGCTATCATCGGCACGGGTCGCGTCGGCTATCAGTTCAGTTTCTCCGACCTGCCCGACAACCACGCCGCCGCTGTCACTCAACATCCTTCCTGCGAGTTAGTCGCCGGCGTCAACCGGGGACGCGAAAAGCTCGACGCTTTCGGTGAGCGCTTCGGCGTCGAGGCGCTCTACCACGACTATCGGCAAATGCTCACCGAAGTCCAGCCCGACATCTGCATCGTCGCCACCCACCCCGAGCTCCACGCCGAAATGGTCGCCGGCTGCGCTCAAGCCTCCGCGACGCGAGCCATCATCTGCGAAAAGCCAATGGCCCTTTCGCTGGAGGAATGCGACCAGATGATCGCGGCCTGCCAAGCGGAGGACGTGCTCTTGCAGATCAACCACAACCGCCGCTGGCACTCCGAGTGGGTTCTCGCCAAAACGCTCCTCGACGCGGGGGCTATCGGCGAGTTCAACCACATCTACTGCTACATGGATGGGGGCAAGCCGGCCCCTTGGTGGCGCAGCGAGAACGAAGGGCCCTTACTGCACGACTTCACTCACTATTTCGACTTGATGGATCTCTACGCCGGCGAAGTGGATTGGCTGTGCGGCATGGCTGAGCAGCGCATGCGTCCCTGGGCTGTGGAGGATTTTTCGGCTGCGATGATCAAGTTCAAAGGGGGAGCCACCGGGCTGATCTGCGGTGCTGAGCTGACGCAGTACAACGACAACGCCTTCGAGCTGCGCGGCTCGACCGGGCTGATCCGCATGGATGCTGAGCAGGTCCGCCTCTTTCAGTCCAAGGTCGCGCTGTCTGAGCCTGACAGTGGCTTTGAGTGGAGTAGCCTCGAAGAAGTCGAAGTCGAACGGCCGGCTCCGGTCTCTACGTACGTCGCAGCACTGTCTGAGTTGATTGACGCTTTGGAAGGACGCGGCACCTTGCGCAGCGACGGAGCCGTGGGTCGCCGCTCGTTGGAAATGGTCATGGCCATCTACCAGTCGCAGCTAGAGGGCAACCGTCCCGTTCACTTTCCCGTTTCACTCGCTAAATCCGGCGTCGAGGCGCTGCGGCGGGCAGGAAATTTTAAGGAGCGGGAAGCGTAACCTCCGCAGCCATTCAGGCAGGCAACACCACCGCGAATCTTCCATGACTTGAACGATTCGAGCGGTGGATCGTCTTGTTTCTACTATTCTGCGTTTATCTGCGTCCATCTGCGGATTTTCACACATAGCTTCGCTCGGAGAATAGACATGGCCAAAGCCAAAACGCGAGCCAAATACAAAAGTCGCACCCGCAAGAAACTCCGCGTCGCCTTCATCGGTGCCGGTGGCCGCGCCCTAATGGCTCACTACCCTGCCCTGCGCGACATCCCCGAGGCCGAACTAGTCGCTGTCGCCGAACTCGACGAACAGCGCTTGCACAAAACCTGTGACCTCTACGACATCGAAGGTCGTTACAGCGCCTATCGCCAAATGCTCGAACGCGAAAAGCCCGACGCGGTTTACGCCATCATGCCGCCGCACCACCTTTTCGACATCTGCGCCACCGTAATCGAACACGGCTGCCATCTCATCATCGAAAAACCCCCGGCTGTTACCACTGAGCAAATCCGCCAACTCGCCGTTTTGGCCCGTCGCCACAAAGTGCTGACCGGCGTCGCCTTCCAACGGCGTTTTGCCCCCGTCATTCGCCGTGGCAAAACCCTGTGCGAAAAACGCGGCACTGTGCATACCGCCCACGCCAGCTTCTACAAAAACTGGGTCGGCGGCGCTCCCTACTATCGCGGAGCGTTGGACATGCTTACCTGCGACGGCATCCACGCCGTCGATACCTTGCGCTATCTATGCGGCGGCGAAGTCGAATCCGTTGCCAGCGACTCGCGCCGCCTCGACGCCGACCACTGGAATGTCCACTTAGCCCTAGTCCGTTTCAGCAGCGGGGCCACCGGACTCTTGCTCAACAACTTTATGGCCGGTCGGCGGATATTCAGCGTCGAGATCCATGCCCCCGGCATCTCTTTCTTCGGCGACCCCGAAGAAGGCGGTCAGCTCTATGCCGACAACAAGACCGAGCCTATCGACGAGTTAGACTCTACCGTCTTGGCCGACAGCGCAGAGGACTATCGAGCATTCGGCCCCTACGATATCAACCGCCACTTCGTGGATTACATGTTAAAGGGAAAAGATCCAGAAACGAACTTCGACGACGCGGTCAAGACCATGGAATTGGTCGATGCGATCTACCGTTCGCAGATTTGAGCAGCGAGGTCCGAGTTGATCGACGCTCTTGCAGGCAAGGCGTCACTCGGCGACGCACCGCCCATCCCCATACGTCAACACCGGCGCGTTGGGCAGTGAGCAGTCCGAAGCATACCCATAGAGTTCGTTCATCTCGGCTTCAAAGGCGTTATACGCTGTCAGCTTCTCGGCTAGTGCCGTCGAATCGGTGGATGAAGCGGAGTAAATTATAAACTCCCAAGGACCGCCGCAGGGCTTGGAGCCCAAGCCCGAGTAGCGACAGTCTTCAATCGACGCACCCGCAGCGTCGCCGACAAGCGCGTCGATTTCCCGTCGCATCTCCGCTAGCTGTGCACGGTCGCCTTCTTCGGTGCGCTGGTCGCCATTGTCATCTCCAACAACAGAGTCCGAGTCGCCACAAGCAACGAGGGAAACGGCGATCCATGCCGCCGCAATCAAGTATCGCATAGTCTTCCTCTCCGTTAAAAGAGAGCCATAGCCTGCACTGTGAGAACACCTAACCTGCTGCACGGTTCCCCCACCGCGTCGCAATAACTGCATCCATGAAAATCTGCCCTAGGTGAAACACAATACAAGGTATTGCTAGCAACCCCTTCTGCTCGGGCGACACCGCCGAATCCGGCAAAAATGCCAGCACTGTCATCGCCACCGGCAAGGTCTTCTGGCTCGCCATCAGCACAACGGTCTTGCGCACCGCCGCTTCGAGTTGCAAAAGCACGCAAGCGCCGCCGTTGAGCAGCAAGTATAGCGCGTGGATTGCCAAGCCAGACACTACCAGAATCAACAAGCTCGCAGGTTCTATCTGGGCTAGTCGTCCAGAAGACTCGCTGAATTTCATCCACGGAATCGAGATCAGCGCCGCGTTGCTGGCCAAAGTCAACCGCGAGCGCCGGGCATCGATCCAATTGACGGCGAAGCGCCGCAGGTACTTGCCGACGCCCAAGGGCAGCAAGATCGAAAGACAGAGTTTGGCGAACAGATCGCTAGCCGAAAGCTCGACCTGGCCTAGAGAACTCAGCAGATGCGCCAACACGAAAGGCACCGTAAAGATGCCGGCGATATTGGTCAGCACCGTCAAGAGCAAGGCCAAGGCTACGTTGCCCCGGGCCTGCGCCGTCAGCGCCACGCCTGAAGTCAGGGTCGTCGGCATGCAGCAAAACAGGGCCAGACCGAATTGGAAGGCGGGTTCCATTGGGAGTTGGAACGCGATCGCCGCACCAATAAAGGGCGTGGCGAAGAGAATCGAAACACACCCCCAAGACGTCGCCTTCCACGCAGCGAGAGCCGCGTGGACTTCGTCGGTTTTCAGCATCAGCCCCGAAAGAAAAAAGATGAGGCTGACGGCGATGTACTGAGTGGGCAACTCGGCCATGTAGAGGCCTGGACGAGGAAAGAAGAAACCCACCACGGCCACGACCAACAAACCAACGGGCAGAAATTGTCGTAGAAGGAAACCTAGCATTGTTCGCTCATAAAAAAGGCCGGACGGCGTCCGGCCTGATAGATAGAAGCTATGTCCTCTCAGAATCTACTCGCTCTCTGCTAGGGCAACCATGGGGTAGCCATAACAGACCGCAGAGGTTTCACGCTTTCACGTCGCCATTGCGGAGCTCTAGGGCATCTTCGCGGAACATCTGGAGAAACCCGTTGGCCGCCGGTTCTTCCGAAAACAACACGCGCAGAAAATGGACCAACCGCATCCGCGCTTCCGTGCTGATTAGGTGCTCGACCTTACAGGCGTCGATCATTGCGTCGTCCTCGTCCATGCCGAGGGCGTCTCTGAGGAACCGCTGCACGACCAAGCGCGTTTCCTCGACCTCCTGCACCACTTTCAAGCCCTGGTCGGTAAGTTCGAGGAAGCGGTTGAGATCCTCTTGCACGTAGCCGCGTTCCTTGAGGTGCTTCATGGCCGTCGAGACGCTGCCTTTGGTGATGCTTAGGTGCTTGGCGATATCCGAGACGCGGGCGTAGCCGTGCGCCTCGCGCAGCTCGTGAATCGCCATCAGGTGATGCGCCGCGCTGTGGCTTAGTTCGTTTTCTTCGTACGCTCTCCAGACTTCCTCAAACATGCGTTTCGCCTTTCTGCCTCCATCTAAGTCGCAAGGTCTTGTACTGAGTCATTGGCCGAGCTTGCGCAGCAAATCCACGCAGCGATTGGAATAGCCCCATTCGTTGTCGTACCATCCGAGGAGCTTGACCATATTTCCTTCGAGAACATTCGTCGATAGCGCGTCGAAGACGCACGAGTGCGGGTTGCCTACGATGTCGGCCAAGACTAGCGGCTCCTCAGAGTACTCGAGGATGCCAGCCAGCGAGTTGGCCGCGGCGGCTTTAAACGCCGCGTTGATTGCTTCGGCATCCGCTGCGCTTTTGAGTTCAGCGGTAAGGTCGGTCAACGAACCGTCGGGGGTTGGCACGCGGATGGCCAAGCCATCGAGCTTGCCGTCGAGCTCGGGTAGCACCTTACCGACCGCGGCCGCCGCCCCCGTAGTTGTGGGCACCATCGAGGCCGCGGCCGAGCGCGCCCGCCGCATGTCGCTGTGCGGGGCATCGAGCAGGCGTTGGTCGCCGGTGTACGAGTGAATCGTATTCATCATGCCTTTGACGATGCCAAATTTTTCGTGTAGGACTTTGACCATGGGGGCTAAACAGTTGGTCGTACACGAAGCATTGGAAATGATCGCGTGGTCGGCTTGGATGGCGTCGTCGTTGACGCCCATTACCACGGTTACGTCTTCGCCTTTGGCCGGAGCGGAAATGACGACCTTTTTGGCCCCAGCGTCGATGTGAGCGCGAGCTTTGTCGGCCTCGGTGAAAAATCCCGTTGACTCCAGCACCACTTCGACCCCCAAATCACCCCAGGGCAGGTTGGCCGGGTCGCGTTCGGCCAAGATGCGAATCGCTTGGCCATTGACGACCAAGTCGTCGCCAGCAACCTCTATCTCGCCGACGAAGCGGCCGTGGGTGGAGTCGTATTTGAGTAGGTGGGCAAGTGTTTGGGCGTCGGTTAGATCGTTGATGGCTTTGATCTCGATGCCACCTTGCTCGACAGCCGCCCTGAACACCAAGCGACCAATTCGACCAAAGCCATTAATAGCAACAGGTAGCTCTCCCATTTTCCAGTGTATTCCTTCCTGTAAATAGCAGTAGATTTGGGGGTCTGAGAAAAGTCAGCCGCTCATCCCTGCGGGCCATGCGACGATCCAAAAGAATATGGTAGCAAACGGATGAACGGAACTTTACAGCCCGATGTAAAAACTTATATTGCACAGTTGCGGGAAGCGGGCAAGGCGGGCAAATCGGACTTGATTCTCAACTTTTGTGTTTTTTGCGTTGCAAAAAGCTAATGAATAAACCCGACCTCAGCAAGAGCACTACCACTGGCCGAGATGGGCAATGGTGGGCTAGACTGAAGGGCGGGACGGACGATCAAAGAACAGAGAAGCGATGCGAGAGGAAGGCATAGCCTTGGAGAACGCGCTGCTGTGCATCGACGAGCAGCAGCGGGCCTATATCGAACAACTGAAATCCTTTATCCGCATCCCCAGCGCCAGTGCTGGGGCCGATGCTAGCACAGGCGACGGCCTCGCTCAGGCGGCCGACTTCCTCGTCGGCCAATTCGACCAAATGGGGTTTGAGGTCGAGAAGATCCAAGTAAGGGCCGCTACCAATCCCCTAGTCGTCGCCCGTAGTCCCGCGTTCTCGTCGGATCGACCCACTGTCTTGATCTATGGTCATTACGATGTCCAAGGCGTGGACAATCCGCGCTCGGCTTGGGAGGTGGATCCCTTTGCCGCCGAGGAGCGCGACGGCTTCCTCATCGCCCGGGGGGCCAGCGACAATAAGGGGCCCAGCTTCGCGCATCTGAAGGCGGCCGAAGTCGTCTTCGCCAATGGGAATCAGCTTCCGTTCAATCTGGTCTTCCTGATCGAAGGCGAGGAGGAATGCGGTAGCGCGGCATTGAGCCAGTTTGTGGCCGAGGGCGGGCTTGATGAATTTGCCCCGGTGCTTTGTACGGTGATTTCCGATACCAGCATGTACGGACCGGACCAGCCCTCGCTGACTGTGGGTCTGCGCGGTATTGTCTATACCGAAGTCGAGGTTTTTGGGCCAGTGCAGGACGTGCATTCCGGCCTTTTCGGCGGCATTGTCCACAACCCCAACCAACTGCTTGTCAACGCTTTGGCCGGCCTCATCGACGCCGACGGGCATATCACTGTGCCCGGTTTCTACGACGAAGTGCAGCCGCTTTCGGCCCGCGAAAAAAGCCTCTACGCCGCCCTCGCGGTGGACGAAGATGCCTATTGCCGCACCTTGGGCGTGCCCTCGCTGGTGGGAGAGCAGGAGTACTCCATCCTCGAAAGGCGTTGGACTCGTCCCACGCTCGACATCAACCTCCTCAGCGGCGGCAGTCCGCGCACGGTCATACCGGCTGTAGCCCGAGCGGCCATCTCTTGCCGATTAGTGCCCGACCAAGATCCCGAGCGCATCCAAGCTGCCCTCGAAGGGCACATCCGCGCTCGGCTGCCCGCAGACACCCGCGTCGAGTTCAAAAACCAGCATTGCTCACCGGCTTACTACTTGGACCTAGACCACCCACTAGTCGAACCAGCACTTGAGGCGATGCGCAAGGGATTCGGAATTGAGCCGGTGTTTACCCGCGAGGGCGGCTCCATCCCCATCGTCGTCGATTTTGCCGCTGCGACAGGGGCACCAGTCCTGCTCATCGGCCTAGGGCAAATCACCGACAATTGGCACGGCCCCAACGAGCGCTTTTCTATGCGCGATTTTCACCGCGGCATCCGCACTGCGGCCGCGCTCTTATGCGAGTTGGCGCGAGCATCTCAGCGCACAACCTAGCCCCACCATTCTGCACAAGACGAGGAACTACCCGTGTCTCTCTCCCACGATCAAGTAACCCATTTCAAAAATCACGGCTACACTGCTGTTCCCGACTTTTTTGACCCCCGCGAAGTCCAAGCCATCCAAGCCGAAGTCGAGCGCTTCAAGCGCGAGGGCCTGGTCCGCAATGTCGCCACCGAGGGCGACGGCGAGACCCCTTCCACTACCAAGGTCAATCTGCAACTGATTCCCCTGTACGACAAAAGCGATCTCATCCGCGCTCTGCCCTTTGACGAAAAAATCACCGTCGCCGTCTCACAGCTCATTGGCACGCCTTTCATCCTGCACCTCGATCAGATGTTTCTCAAACCGGCCGGGCACGGCATCGGCACGGACTGGCACCAAGACAATGCCTATTTCAAAATAGACGATCCCTTAAAAGGCACTGCCATGTGGGTTGCCGTTCACGACGCAACCATCGAAAATGGCACCATTCACGTCGTGCACGACTCCTTCAAGGAGGAATACCCGCACGACCGCGATCCTTACTCCGATCACCACATCCACTGCCAAGTACCCGAGGAGCGCGCCGTGCCCATTGAGCTAAAGGCCGGTGGCGTCGCCTTCTTCTGCTACGGCACTGCCCACTCGACTAAAGCCAACACCACCGATCGCGAGCGCGCCGGACTTGCCTTCCACTTCCTACACACTGCCTGCGTTGATCGCGCCAGACTCATCGGCGAACGACGCGGCCAGCCCATCTTGGTGGGGCCGGAAGCCACGGGTGGCCAAGCCGAATACGGCGTGCGCGTCGCTGGAACTTGGGAACGAGAAATCGAGCGCGTCCTCGAGGGAGCAACCAACTAATGCCGCACATCAAACCCGACGACCTGCGCCAGATCGGCTACCAGCTTTTCGAGACGGCTGGCTGCCCTCCTGCCAGCGCCCGCGCCGTGACCGACCACTTAGTCGAGTCGTCTCTCTACGGGCACGACTCGCACGGCAGTCTGCGCCTTTACGAATACATCGAACAAATCCAAGACGGCACCTTTGATCCCCAAGGCCAGCCTTCTATCGTCAGCGAAAAACCCTGCACCGTGGTCGTCGATGGCGGCGGAACCATGGGCCAGATCGGCGGGACGTTCGCTACCCAGCTAGCCATCGACAAGGCCGCCCAGTACGGGGTTGCTACCGCCGCGCTGCGCAACTGCGGGCATGTTGGCCGGGTGGGGGCCTATCCGCTGCAGGTCGCTCGCCAAGGCATGATTGGTCTAGCCTTTTGCAACGCCGGTCACCTCGGGCGGCAGATCGCTCCCTATGGTGGGATCGACGGCAAGCTCAGCACCAACCCCATATCCTGTGCCGCGCCTCGGCGCAATGCCGATCCACTCTTGGTCGATATGACCACTTCGGTCTGCGCCGAGGGCAAGGTCCGCGTCGCCTATAATCGCGGAGAACAGCTACCCGAGGGGCGAATCATCGACCACGATGGCAACCCTTCTACCGACCCAGAGGCATTTGTCGGCGATCCGCCCGGCGCGATCCTGCCTTTCGGCGGGCCGGTGGCCTATAAGGGGTACTGCCTGAGTATGGTAGTAGAGATTTTAGGCGGAGCCCTCAGCGGCCAAGGCTGTGCCAACGGCGAGACCGTCATGCAGAGCAACGGGCTGCACCTGACGGTGTACAACATTGAACACTTCGTCGAAAAGGACTCCTACTTCGACGAGCTCGAAAGCCTCATCCACCACGTATCCACCAGCCGCGTCGATCCGCACATCGGCGAGATTCTGCTACCCGGCGATCCCGAGTACCGCACGGGGCACCAGCGCCAAGCAGAGGGTATTCCCATCGACGACACGACTTGGGGCCACATCATCAAGGCCGCACAGAGCCTTGGGCTAGATCCTCAGGCTTGGCCACAATGATGAGGGCACCGCCGCAGGGGGACCGACAGCAGGCGCGGGACCTGCAGGGGATCCCGCTGCGGGGCATCCTGATCGGGGCGGTGCTGGCCCTAACACTCAATATCTGCGATACCTATGCGACGAATGCGATCCAAGGCTCCTATCTGACCCTCAACTTCAGCACCCCGGCTGCTCTCTTCTTATTTTTTTTCCTCGTCCTAGCCAGCGCCGCGGTCGGCTTCCTCCACCGATGGCTGGTGCTGACCCGGGCGGAACTGATCACCATCTACATCATGCTGGTGGTGGCCTGCTGCATCCCCGGCATGGGCTTCACCCAGTTCATGATCCCCTGCCTCCTTGGGTCAACCTACTACGCCACGCCCGAGAACAACTGGGATTCCCTCTACAATCAGTACATCCCCCAGTGGATGATCCCGCGCGGCGAGAACGTGGCCCGCTACTTTTTTGAGGGGCTGCCCGAGGGAGCCTCGATCCCCTGGGATGCTTGGGTCGTGCCGCTGAGCCTGTGGTTCGGCTTCTTTCTCGCCCTCGCCTTTGCGATGATCTGCGCGATGGTCATTCTGCGTAAGCAGTGGGTCGATAACGAGAAGCTCAGCTACGCGCTGGTGCAGGTGCCGATGGAAATGATGCGGCAGGAGGACAGCGGTGCCGTGGGCCGCTCGTTCTTCACCAACAAGACCATGTGGCTGGGCTTCGCCGTCTCCTTCCTGCTGTTGAGTGTCAACGGCATGCACTCCTATTTTCCGGAGTTTCCCCGCTTCGAGCGCGCCGTGGGCGTGCCCCTGTTCGGCAACACTTGGCTCAGCTTCTGGTTCAGCCCGCCCTGGACCGGATTCTTCTATTTCGTCAACCTCGACATCTCGGCCTCAATCTGGGTCTTCTACGTCCTCGTCAGGCTGCAGCGGGGCATCTTCAACACGCTCGGCGTGCAGAGCACGCAGCGGATCGACTTCTACTCCGAAGATCCCTTCCTCGCCCACCAGGGTCTCGGGGCGATGATCGCCTTCGTCGTCGTCGGGCTGTGGGTGGCGCGCCGGCACCTGCGCGATGTAGTGGCGAAGGCCGTCGGCGGGCTACGGGAGGTCGATGACAGCGGCGAGATCCTCTCCTACCGACAGGCGTTTTTCGGGCTTCTCACCGGCCTGCTAACTGTCGCCGTCTGGCTGTGGACGACCGGCCTGCCCTTCCCGGTGGCGGTGCTGTTCGTCTTCGGTGCCATGGTCCTGTTCATGGCGCTGACGCGGGTGGTCGCCGAGGGCGGCATCCCGGCCATGCGTCCGCCCCTGATGACCTCGACCTTCGCGATTTCCGCGGTTGGCACCTCCTCCATCGGCACCCAGGGTCTGGTGGCGCTCGGCTTCTCCTACGGCTGGCACGCCGAGGTCCGCTCCTTTGTGATGGCCTCGGTCGCCAACGGGCTGAAGATGAGCGAAATGATCCGCGGCCAGAAGCGCCGGCTGTTCTGGGCCATTGTTATGGCCATCCTAGTCAGCCTAGCGGGCTCCTCCTACGTCACCCTAGTCATGGCGTACGAGTACGGCGGCATCAACCTCAACCCCCTGTTCTTCTCCTGGCAGTCCACCCACTTCGGCCCCATGGACATGGCCCCGCGCATCGCCGCCGCACCCGAAGGCCCGCGCTGGGACGCCTTGCAGTTCATGGGCATCGGGGCGGGCGTGATGGCGGCGCTCATGTGGGCGCGCCACCACTTCCTATGGTGGCCCCTCAACCCGCTCGGGTTCACGATCGCCGCCAATTGGAAGACGGGCCACATCTTCTGTAGCGCCCTGCTGGCTTGGTTCCTGAAGCTGGTGATCCTGCGCTACGGCGGTGTGCGCCTCTACCGCAACCTGCGGCCCTTCTTCTTGGGCCTGATCCTAGGCGAAATCGTCGGGGCCGGGGTATTCCTAGTGATCGACTACGCCACCGGCACCACGGGCAGCTTCCTGACCCAGATCTAAAGGCCGATCGTCGGCAGGGTAGCCCGCAATACAGAAAGGAAACCAGAGATGGCCAAGAGCAAGAGCGCGAAACCGACGAAGAAAAAGACCGCCAGCAGCACTCCGGCGGGCGTCATCGAGCTGGGCGACCGGCGCGAGCTGTTCGTCGACGACTACCTGATCGAGCGGCTGTCCAACGTCGAGCTGCGCCTACAGAAGCCGGTGCCGCGGAACGTGGCAATCGACCACGACGTGCCGTGGGAGGGCAACACCAGCGCCTACCACACGGTATTCCAAGACGGCAAGCTGTTCCGCGCCTACTATCGCGGCTCGCACTACGACCCGCCAGGCAACTACCACCGGCCGGTCGTATGCTACGCCGAAAGCCGCGACGGCATCGAGTGGTACCGGCCGGAGCTGGGCTTGGTCAATTATCAGGGATCAACGCGCAACAACATCGTCTGGGACGGCATCGGCGCGCACAACTTCGCGCCCTTCCGCGACCGCAACCCGGACTGCCGGGAGGGGGAAGAGTACAAAGCCTTGGGGAGCGCGCTGGCGCACACCGCCAAAGAGCAGGCCCTCTACGCCTTTAAATCGGCCGACGGCGTGCATTGGAGCCTGCTGTCGGAGAAGCCGGTGATCACCGAGGGCGCCTTCGACTCGCTGAACCTCGCTTTCTACGACCCGCTACGCGGCTGCTACGTCGACTACCACCGCGACTCCATCTACCCCGACGGCGTGCGCGTGCGCAACATCATGACCTGCACCTCGAAGGACTTCCGCCGGTGGACGAAGCCGCAGTGGCTCGACTTCGGCGACGCCCCAGTCGAACACCTCTACACGAACGCGGTGACCCCTTACCACCGGGCCCCGCACATCTACATGGGCTTCCCCAAGCGCTTTGTTCCGGACCGCGGCATCCCCGGCAACACGGCCCACGGCGTCTCGGACGCGGTGTACATGACCAGCCGCGACGGCCTGCACTTCAAGCGCTGGAGCGAGGCCTTCGTGCGGCCCGGGCTGCAGCCGGAGCGCTGGGAGAACCGCAACAACATGACGGCTTGGGGCATTCTGGAGACGGCCAACGACCTGCCGACCGCGCCGCAGGAGCTGTCGATCTTTACCACCGAGGGCTACTACCGCGGCGACGCCTGCCGGCTGCGGCGCTTCACGGTGCGCGTGGACGGCTTCGTGTCCGCCAACGCGCCGCTGAAGGGAGGCGAGCTGATCACGCGGCCTTTCACCTTCGAGGGCGGTGCCCTGAGCCTGAACACGAGTACTTCCGCCGCCGGTTCAGTGCGCGTCGAGATCCAGGACGGCGATGGCAAGGCGCTGAAGGGGTACGCCCTGCGCGACTGCGACGAGATCTACGGCGATTACTTGGACCGCATGGTCACCTGGAAGGGCTTGGCCGACGTCCGCAGCCTGGCCGGCAAGCCAGTGCGCCTGCGCTTCGCCCTCAGCGACGCCGATCTGTACAGCCTGCAGTTCACGCCGCTGCTTGTCTGAGAAAGGGGCAATCTAGCGGAAATTTTCTTTTGAATTCAAGGATAATGATAACCTGCATTGTTGATGTTAAATGGCCATATATTCAACATAAGTCTGAGTCGAATAAGATCACCTTTCTCCAGCTCTCCTATATCCAGTTCCCTTTTTAACGATGGATCATCAAAATCCAATTTTTTACTCGCTGTCAAAAACCCTTCTTTAAGAATGATGTGGGTCAGGTGGCTTGCAATTAAATAATATCCCTCATTTGAAGGATGCAGGTGTTCAACAATCATTGGTTTGCCAATCACACTCTTGGGGTCGCAATCCTCGAATGCGGTTTCAAAATCTGCTAATATGACACCTGTTTCCTTGGCAACACTTTTTATGGTTTCGTTTACCTTTGATGGGGCTCTGATCGGCAAAATATCCAAGTCTCTTGCTCTGGTGAAGGATCGTTTAGCTTTATCTTGATGTCCCTCGGCAAGGTAAACATGACCCAGATCAAAATGAGTTTGGGCATGAGCTGGGAAAAGTTCAATTGCTGTCTGGTAGATACGCACCGCCTCTTCCAGATGATTTTGTTCAAATGCAGCCTTGCCATTCTCTAATAACTGTTGCCATTGAGTAACATCGAGGGAAGATGGCGGTGGTTCTGAATCAAATGGACGCCAATCTCGAAGATTGGAAACGATCGTCCCTAAAATCACCGGGATTTTATGGCGCTTTGCAATAGAGATAATCTCATGGAGATTTCCCCTGAAATTCTCAATGGCTTGCTCCCGTAGAGGATGACGAGGGGCAAGAGGACTGCTTACCATCATTTTATAGGGCGATTGTTCCTTTTCAACTCGATTAGAACGCACTCTTAATTTTGCGTAAAAGTTGTTTGCTAGCTGAAATATCTTAATCTCGCGCAATCGCAAAATTAGATTGATTACTTCGCGAGATGTCCCCAATGCCACATTCGATGCCACGCCAACTGGTCCATAAATTTCGTTGTGTCCCATATAAATGATCAAAAGGTCGGGATTATACTGAGGAAGTTTTTTCGCGATGTCGAGAACCTGATAACTATTAAAGGTATCTATTCCTAGGTTAACCACTTCTACCGTTTTATCCACGTTGGAACGTTTTAATAATTCCTGAAGCAGCATGGGAAACGGTCCTCTTGTCGTTGAGCCTCCAAGACAAAAGATGCGGAAATCCTTTGCGGATTTTTGCTGTTTCATGCTTATCGCGGGAATTAGCTGTTTAAGCATTGGATTATCAATTGAATAATATTTTCGGTACAACGCCGGATTAAGTTGGTACGTAGAAGAAGAGCGTTGAAGAATAAATAGCCTGTCATCAAGGCCGTAATTAATATGACGTAAATAGATTTCTATTCCTATAAGCAGTAGAAAGGGAATAAGAACCAAAAGGATTTCAATGAATATGATGGTTTTTCTGGACCATTTAATAATCTTCCCCGGTTGTGTCTGCATCATCTACGCCTTGTGCAAGAGTTACCCAGTGAGGAGGCAGCAGCGACTGGGCTTCGTCCTCCGCCTAGCAATACCAGATGGAGCATTCGCCGTCTCATGTTCTGCGCTCCTGATTAAGATACCCCAGGTCCGGTTAAATGGATACCCCCGATAATGCCTCTAACAACGCGCTCTACAACGACGAGGGACGGGGACGCTCCAAGGCTATCACCCGTCAGGTCGGTCTCGAGGTTGGGCATCAACATGCTGGAAGTTTTACTTGGATTTCCGGGCAAATTTCCCGATATTAAGCCTAATCATTGCACGCAAAATCACCAGTCCCATTTGCTCTCGCTCGCTGAGCGAATGGTGCGCTGAAAGGAGGTGTTCAAGGGAAAAGCCCGCATTTCACAAATCAACGCAGTAGCAGTAGTCATCTTTCTATAGATGAAAGGAGAAACAACAGTGAAGAAAATTATCATCATAGCTACCGTTTTGGGCCTCGTTCTCGCCTCCTTCACTCCGAGTTCGGCCCACCAGCGGACAGACCGGAACTGGGCGGCGGTACAGGTGCCCATCGACGTCGATGGAATCAGGGACGTCGTGATGGACGGAGATCTCGGCGATTGGGACAACGTACCGTCTATTTTCTGGGTAACCCAAGATGACCTAGTCGAGGTCGTCACGGGCACCCAGGGTGATCCGGATCCGGGCAATCTCGCCGAGCGCATCATCGTCGGCTGGAGCCCAGAGACCAACCTTGTGTACGTCATGGAGGAAAGGTTCGACGACCTCTGGTACGGCACCCTCGACGACACCAATGACAAACTCGAGCTCGTGCTCGATGCCGACCACAGCGGCGGGCAGTTCCAAGGAGACATTGAAGGCCTAGATCCGGAGCGATGGGCCGGGGCCACCGCGCAGGACTGGCAGCAGTCGCTCCATCAGGAGGCTCAGTTGTGGTTGTGGGGCGGCGGAGTATGGGCTTCTGTGGAGCCTTACGCCGGCATCAGATGGAACGTCGAGGGCGAGGCCGGTGGACCCGCCACCCTCTTTCAGGAGAGTTGGTTCACCACCTTCGACGACCTGCCTGCCAGTTCGACCGGTCCCGACGATCCCGACCTGATTATCCACGACTTGGAGGAAGGCCAAGTCATGGGCGTCGGCATGGCCATTCAGGACGATGACAACGGCCCGGGCAATTCGTATAACGGCTACTGGGTCTCCACTGGCGACATCAACATGTACTTCCACGCCGACTCGCTGGTGGACTACGTGCTACTTGGTTTTGACGCAAACAACTGGGTGTCCGACTCCGACGCCACAGCGGTCGAGGAAGACAGCTGGGCCCGCATTAAGGCGGGCTTCTCCAAATAGGGGAAAAGTCGGCTGTAAGGACCCAAGACGGCTGTTGTTGAAGGGGGGCGAGATCGTTGATCCTCGCCCCCCTTTTTTTAAGGAGAAAGAAGTGCGCTCATCGGCGCTATTGCTGAATTCGACAAGACCCCGAATCGGCGTAGGTAGAAAGCACCGCAAGCGGGGATGGGTCGGCGCTCAACGACTAACGGACCCCCTCCGCGCGGCACTCGTCTGTTCCGCGTTGACGTTGTCGGCGGTAAGTCCGTGCTGGGGACAGGAAGGGTATTCGCTGGACTCAGGCAGGGTGGTCGTCGATTCGAGGGCGCATTGGGAACACTGGCACTCCGCTGCCAACACGGTCCAGATCAGCGATGAGGGAGTGAAGCCCGCCTTCATCCGCAAGCACACGAGACTGGAAATAGATGGCGAGGAAGTCGTGGTTCCCGGCATCAACGCCGTCCTCAATGCCGTCGATTTCGGCGGCGGTGTGTTGAATGCCGGATCCAATCGCTCGAGCGGCATCGACCTCATGGATGGCAGGATGGACACCTTCTGGGAACCGGACCCCTCCGACCTGTTGCAGGACTGGTGGGTGCAGATCGATCTGGGGCGGACGGTATCGGCCACCAAGATCGTCCTCAAGTTTGTCGGTGAAGAGCTGGGAGACCCTTTTCTGCAGTTCAAGGTGACCACTTCACAAGGACAGAAAACACTCGGTCAGCTCCTTTTTCGGACGCGCTTCGCCACGGACAAACCGATCAAGAACGAGCGGGTTTTCGCGATCGATCTGACCAAACAGCTACCAACGAAGTGGCCCGATGCACGGGGCGACTTCACCGGCGACGTCATCCAATACGTCGGGGTGGGGATCACGCATAGCGACTTCGGCCGGGCGAGGCAGGTTTCCCAGTCCGAATACGATAGTCTGCCAGCCGACCAACAGGGAGAGATAGACTACTTCCGCCGCGAGGCATCGGGGGAGGAGAGGTTGCTGGATGGGAAAGAGGATTGGGAAGCTCTGGCGGGCACGGAGCGGCAGGGGCCGGTAGTTTACTACCGCCGCGAAATACCGAGGCTGGCCGAGATCGAGGTCTGGACCATCGGCGACAACATCGGCACGGGCGTACTGGAGCGGGGCGGCAGGGTGACCGCCCGGGAGAATGTCAACAAGGGGGCGGCCGTGGTAGATGGAGACCTCTTCGGCGAGGTCGTGTTCTGGTCTGCCAACGGGAGTTACGATCCCAACAAGTTGCCGATTGCGGATCCGCGGGATGCGGAGCGCTCGATGTTCATAGATCTCGGAGGCTCCTACTTTGTCGACAATATCAGAATACTCCACGCCCTCCCCAACCCACCTCCGTTCAGAGCCTACCGCATTCAGCTCTCGGACGGCTCCACCAATGCCGGAGGCGAACTGGCCTGGAAGACGGTGGGGTCGCTCAGCGACATCGTGCGGGGACAGAATTTCCACGACTTCAAGTTCCCGCTCGCGAAGGTCGAGCATTTTGCCTTTACCTATAGGCTCCACGACCGCTCCACGTACGAGCCCGGGCAAGGGAGCCACGGGGTGTCGGAGGTCCAGTTTTTCGGGGAAGGGTTCCTGCCGGAGTCGCAGATCTCGTCTGAGTTCGGCGGGGAAGCCCCGTTCATAGAGGTGGCGCGGACCCCTCGGAACCTCGCTTCCATCGAGTGGGAGGCCGACGTGCCGCCGGGTGCGAATCTAATTTTGCAAACCCGCACCGGCGATACGGTCGAGAGCATAACCCGCTACTACAAGAAGAACGGGGATCAATACCCGGGCACCGAAGAGGAGGCGGCCAAGGCTTGGGAGACGGACAAGAAGTTCTTTGGGGATGCTTCGGTAGGGCCGGTCTTAACCGAGACGCGCCCGGGCAATGATTGGAGCAGCTGGAGTCAGCCTTACTTCGATTCAGGCGCAAAAATTACCTCACCCAGTCCCAGACGGTTCGTCGCCATCAGGGCGATCTTCCTGACAGAAGACCCCAAGGCGGCGGCCACGCTGCGTTCGGTAGCGCTGAACTTTGTGACGCCGGTGGCCGACGCGATCGTGGGCGAGGTGCTGCCCTCGCGTCTGGAAGAGATCGGCGCAAAGCAGCAGCTATCGTATTTCATCCGTTCGACCTTCGAGGCGGGCAGTAGGGGGTTCGACGAGATCCTCATCGAGGCGCCCGACGGCGTCGCCATGAAGCTGAAACAGGTGAGTGTAGCCGTGACGGGGCAGGACGCCGTGACGTATACGGCGGGAAGCGAGGGGTTCGAGGTGGTGATGGAGACGGATTCGCTGTGGGTGCGCCTGCCGGCTGCGATCAAGACGACGAGTGGATCAGCGCTGGTGGAGCTTCAGTTCGAGACGACCATATTTGGGTACAACACGTTTTTCATCGGCTCCATGGGGCACTCGGCGTTCGAAAACTCGTGGCAGCGGGTGGATGACGGCGATGCCAACGGGGTTGTGGACAGCGAGACGACGGTGGTGCTGGCGCTGGAGCGCGGCGAGTTGCTGGGGGATCTACAGGTCGATCGCGTTTTCACGCCCAATGGCGACGGCGTCAACGACGAGCTGGAGGTCAGTTTTTCGCTGCTGCGGGTGCTCAGTTCGACGCCGGTCCAAGTGGATGTGTACGATCTGGGCGGGCGGCCGGTGGCGCGTATAGCCGAGACGACCATAACGGCAGGCCGTCATACGGTGACGTGGACGGGCGTCGACCAGTCGGGAGCGGTCGTGCCACCGGGGATCTATCTGATGCGCATCGACCTAAAAGTGGATTCGACATCCGAGAAGAAAACCTCGGCCCATCGATTGGTGAGCGTCGCCTACTAGTCTCCGCGCCAAGACACCAAGGAGCCCGTGTTCAGCAAGTGATAACTGGAACATCACCTCATAGAGCAGTGGCCCTGCCCGTTCTGTCCGTAGCTCTCCTCGGACTTGCGGCGGCAGGCAATGGAGAGACGATCGTCTTCGGAGGTGGCCCGGGTTCCCGCGCCTGGGATCAGGAGTATTCCGAGATAGCGGTCATCGATTTCGCAGCCAACCCCGGTTCCATTCAACCTTTACAGAACGATCCTGAAGACAATATTTCCCTGAAGTTGATCGAAAGGGGGGGGCAAATAACGTCGCCAAATGCGCGCACGGTCCTCGAAGTCACCCAGAGTGAATTCGAGAACTTGTTGGACAACATGGTGGACGGCAGGAACACGGCCTTCGAAATCAAGATCCCGTCAGCCACCGGGATCATACTGAGATTTGATCTGGGCGAGCGTTTCGGAGTCAACAGGATCAGATTTTTCCCCCGCGAAGGGTTTGAGGAATTCTTCCTGAAGGGTTACTTGGTGAGGCTGAACGACGGCAGCGAGGAGCAGCAGACCGTTTCTGGAAATCCCGATCTCAGACTCTTCAAGACAGTCGAGCGCAATCTCGACCCGGTCGTCGACCTAGCCGTGCCGCTGCAGTTCGTGCGTTTCATAGAAGTGAAACAGCTCGTTCGCGGGGAATGGGAGATCGACGAGTTTGAGATCTTCGGCGAAGGTTTCACATCTGCTGCTACGTACATTTCGAATGTGTTCGATGAGGGTCGGGCCGCCGTCTTCGGCGATATAACGTGGGCAAAGGAGACGATAGGAGAGCCTGCCAAGGTATCTGCTACCGTATCCACCCGGAGTGGCCACACGCCGGACCCGAGCGATAGCCTAAAGTGGAGCGGATGGTCTCTTCCCTATCCGGCCGGAGTCCGTACACCGGTCGTATCACCTGCACCCCGCCAGTACTGGCAGTTTCGCGTTCTGTTCCAGAGCAGCGACATCCTTTCGGCCGCGACGGTCGATTCGATCGCCGTGGAGGTCTCGCCAGCGCTGGCCGATTCCGTGGTGGGAGAGGTGTGGCCCCAGGACGCCGTGATCGGGCAGGCGACCGAGCTGACCTACTGGGTGCGTAGCTACAACAGCAGCGGTTTCGACCAGCTCGACATCAAGACGCAGGCACCGGTGGAGGTCATCCGATCGGTCCAGATCGACGGGACCGACGTGGCGTGGGACAAGGAGGACACCAAAGACGACGACGGCAACATCGTCGGCGTCCGAATCAGCTTCCCGAGGATCACCGGTGACGACCGGCTGCTGCGCGTCGTGTTCGAGAGCATCGCGCTGCACTACAACACCGTCTTCATCGGCAGGGTCTTCGACACCGAAAGACCGCAGAACTTGCCGCAGACGCTCGTCGAGGGCGACGTGGACGCGGACCCCGTCGCCGAGGGCGACGACCTGTCGGTCACCACCCGGGTCGCCGACAACCGCATCCACTTCCTCGAGGTTGCCCCGGCTCCGTTTACGCCCAATGGCGATGGCGTTAACGACCAGACCATCGTCACCTACGATATCGTCAACCTGACAGGCGGTACTCCGGTGTCGGTACAAGTTTACGACCTCGCCGGTCGACTCAGAAGGGTGATCTACTCCGACCTCGACATCGGCGGAAGATATCAGAGAGTCTGGGACGGCGCAGACGACAACGGACAAATGCTAGCGCCGGGAATTTACCTCGTGCGCGTGGAAGTCGCTGCAGATACAGGCAAGGAGAGCAAGACTGCGATCGCGCCTTTGGTCTATTGATTTTTCGCGAAGGATAGGGGGAGTCACATGGTAACCGGTCATACAGTCAGAGCCGCGATGCGCCTAGTCGGTGCGCTGGCCATCTGGTGTACCATCGTCTCGGCAATTCTGCTGCACAGTACTCGTTCGGAAGCCCAGGGTCCCGATCGAGATCGGCTAAAGGGGTTTCGCCGCGGCGGCGAGCTCACGTTTGAACCGACGGGGCCCGGCGTCCTGTTCGGCGCTCTAGACCCCGCGGTCAAGAAGTGGTACGTCCCACAGGAGCTGTTCCGCGAATATCAGTGGAAGCAGTGGGAGTACAGCAACTACGCGAGAGATCACTACCAGCGCTATGTATCGACCAATCTCGAGGGGGACTACTTCTACGACATCTACGGTTCGTACATCACCAGAGGATGGCTGATCTACGACTGGAGCCAGACCCAGCCCCAGCAGGGGGGAAGCAACCTGTTCAAGACCGCACGGTTCCAGAGTTTCTTCAGCAATCTGGTCATAGCCTCCGATCAGAAGGGGCAGCACAATCTGGCCATCACCATCGGCGACGAGATCCGGTCGACCCTGACCCCGATGACCTTCTCCAAGCCGGCGTTCGACGGCATTCAGATCGACTATCAGTCCGACAAGTACGAAGTAACGGCGCTCCTCTCGCGGATCAGCTCGCCGGGTGCCGCCGGCTCGCGAAGCCCCAATAACCAGCAGACGAACTCGACGACCCTGACCGGCCGACGCGCGACGACCCAGGTTGGAGATTATCTCAAACTCGGCGTCAACCACGTGAGCGCCCACAACTCCTCTCAGCTCCTCGACGCCTTCGAGGGCAGCCCGCGCAGCGGTTCGATCGCCTCCAGTCAGAACGCGGAGAACGTCACCCAGGTCTTCGTGCGACTCTCAGACGACTCGCCAGAGGACAACGAAGGCGGTGCCACGCTGTTCGCGTGGGACATGATCATAGAGGCCGACGTCGAAACGATCGACGAAGCGGGGGATGTGAGTTTCGCAAGGAAGACCGTCCGGACCAGCGAAGTCGGGCTGATTCCCGAGCCCCAGGGCGGCTTTCAGCGGCTGGGGTTCTGGGAGGCGAACGGCTCCGAGCAAATCGAACTGGTCTATGACTTCTCGGTGGCGACGTACACAGGCCCGGATCCGTCAGAGATAAGAATGGTGACACTCGAGCTAGTAGTCGCCAACGACTACAGAATCGAGACGACCTCAGACCGCCAGTTCGACAGGCAGTTGGCCAACGTTTACCTGCTAGCTGCCAGGGCCGATGATAACGTCAAGGATGGCTCCAACCTGACCGTCCTGAAGATCCCGTATGGTCTGCCGACGGCCACCGAGATATTCGGATTTACGCTAGAGGCGACCCGCCTCTGGGGATTCGACTTGTACGGAGAATGGGACCGCAGCGTGAGTTACAGGAAGTACCCCAACAGGGCGCACACCAAGCACCTGGGAGCCTCTGATCAAGGCGATGGCTGGATGTTGAATCTGTCGAAGATCGCCCATCCGTTCTTCTTCTTCAGCGAAGCCTACAGCATGGCCCACAACTACAACACCAGCGCCATACTGGCCAGGGGCGAGACCAACATAGACTACTCGGACGAGGGGAGGTTCTTCTACGAGCTCGTCGATGACAACGACGATCAGGACAGATTCCCCGACTGGCAGAGGATATTTCAAGACATAGACATCGAGGTGTTTCCCGGGTACGACGAAAACCTCGACTTCATATCCGATTTTAACCAGAACGACAGCGAAGACCTTCCCAATCTCGTCCCGGACTACGACGAGCCGTTCTTGCGATACGGAACAGACCGGCCGGAGTACCTGTTCGGATTAGACATGAACAACAACCTCTGGGTAGATCGGTTCGAAAACGACGATGAGCCGGATTTTCCCTACCCGCGGGACCATAAAGGATACAACATCTACGGCGGCGTGGACCTGCTGCCGGGCATCAGGCTGACCGTCGGACGAACGGATGAGCGGCTGATTGCAGGTGACCGGGAGAACACGACAAACTACGTGCTCTTCGCCCTCGAACGGGACTATCCGGGTCTGGGCCGGCTGACGATCTACGAGAACTTCAGAATCGCCAAGGACAACATCGAGAACCATCTTCGCCAGTGGAACGAGTTCGAGCGGCGGAACGTTCCAACCGTCGATCCCTTAGCGGCTCAGGACACGTGGATAAACTCCACGTTTATGAGCTTCAAATACACCAAGATCGAAGATGTGAATTTCGTGAGTAAGTTCAAATACGATCGCTGGCACCAGAACGAACGACAGTCCGACCTGCGCGAGGACTACACCTTCTTCGGTCTCATCAACAAGGTGGACCTCGAGCGCAAGGTCGCCTATGTCGATCTCATACCGAGAATAAAGAACGAACTCAGGCTGGAGGCTCCGGCGCTCAGGTCTGAGCCCGAGCGCAGAGAAGACACGCTGCAGCTCTCCCTGCTGGCGCGATGGCCGCTTTTTTCTTCTTCTACCATGCAGGCCGGTGTGGAGTACACGATCTTCAACCAGCTGCGCAAATCGGAGACCGCGGTCAAGGAGGGACTCTTGGACGATTTCACCGAGATCGTCGGAGCGGTGCAGTTCTCGAACGTCACCAACTACCTCGGTTACCGGCTGTTGACGAACATGGGTATGAGATTGACCAGAAGATCGCTAGATGGCGAGACCGAGACGGGCAGCGTGTCCTTTGCCACGATGTACGCCGGTCTAGATTAGGGCATAGACGCGAGCTTGAGTGGAGGTGTACGATGCGCGCTTTTTCTTTTTTCTACGGATCGCTAGGCAGCCTAGCGCTCCTTTTAATTTGCACAGGCTGCGGACCGCAGGATGAAAATCCCACGGTCGCGGAGGTTGGAGACCAGACGATCACTGTGCGGGACGTGCGGGACTTCCTCGCCAAACTGCCCGAGTACGCCAAGGGCGAAGAGGCCGGGAAGGAGCCGTTGAGAGTCCATCTGCAGGCCATGATCGACACAGAACTGCTGCTGATGGAAGCCCGCAGCCAAGGCATCGAAAAGAGCTCCTCCTACCTGACTAGGATGATCCGAATCAGGAAGGCCAAGCTCGTCAGTGAGTACGAGCGCAGAACGATCGACGCAACGGTAGCAGACGGTGAAGTAGAAGAGTACATAGACCGGGAGGGGCTCGCCCGCGCCGTCAGACTGGGCGAAATCGTGGTCGCCGACCTTGAGACGGCGGAGGAGGCCGCTAGGCAGATCGAGGCAGGGGTGAGCTTCGCGGACGTCGCGAGCAAGCTGTCGATGAACGAAGAGACCGCTGCCCGGGGCGGGGACACAGGCCGGTTCGCCACCAAGGACGCCATCATTCCCGTCATCGCCGAGAAGTTGTTCGGGCTCGCGGTAGGCTCAGTGTCGGGTCCGATTCGAATCGGCGACCGATACGTCGTCTTCAAGATCCTCGATGAGATGACCGCTCAGCTCCATCCGCGGCAGCGGATGAAAATCGCGGAAGAATTCAAACAAAAGAAACATGGAATCGCGAAGGCCGAGCTGGTGGCGGAATTGAGGGACAAATACCGCCTCGAGCCGGTCCGAGACGGCATAGCCGCTGTCGTCGAGGCACTGCGCCCCGGTGCGGTGGACGTCGGCCCCGACCCATCTGCGATCGCACTCTACCAGTACGATGGCGGACAGATCACCGCGGCCGACCTCATCGGCGCGGCCAAAGGCCGCAAGGGCAATGTCTTGGAGACGCTCGGCGACGCCGAACAGGTGGCCTCCTTCGTCGAGCAGTACATCATCCCAGACGTGATGATTCAGGAGGCGGCTGTGCGCCAAGGGATCGATCGCGAAGAGGGGATGGCCCGATGGCTCGAAGAGCAGGGAAAGCAGTTGTTGGTGCGGGTCCTCAGGTCCAAGGTGTTAAAGGAGAGAGTGGCTATCACAGATGACGACCTGCGCCAGTACTACGAGGCCAACGCGGAGAGATTCCTGCATCCCGAACAGACCGAGGTGCAGGAAATTCTCGTAAGAACGGAAATAGAAGCACTGCGGTTGAAAGGGATGATCGAGGACGGTGCCGCTTTTGGCGACCTAGCGAAGAGACATTCGGTTCGATCGCTCGAGGTGCGTGATGCCGAGGGTCGATTCCACATGCACCGTTACGAATCGCCCCAGTTCGGCGGCTTCGTGGAAGCTGCGGTCGAAGCCGCAATCGGCGAGCTCACGGGACCGGTCAAGGTGCAGGAGGGCTACTCCATTTTCAAGGTGCTCTCCCGGGAACGCAAGCGCGAGACCTTTGCCGAAGCTGAGATGAGGGTCCGATCTCAGCTCAGACGCCACAGATACCGGAACGCGTTCAACGAGTACATGGAGCAACTGCGCAGCCGCTACGAGTCAGAGGTGTCAATCCACGAGGATCGGCTCGAGGCGGCGTTTACCGTGCAGTAGGGGTCATCTGATAGGGACTTATTCCCGATAGCCGTGCAGTGCAATTCGATCCAGCAGGATAACCTGGTCTCTGTCGCCAAACAGGAACGCCACCCGGACGTCTTTTACATCCCTGCCGGTATGCTTGTACTCAATCGCATATTCCCTTTTTGCGTTTGAGATTGTCACCGGCGTGGAGGTCCAAAACCCCTCTCTTGAACCGGAGACGTCGGCCAATCGCACCTTGAGAGTTCCCATCCCCCCCACGGACTTGGCCAAGAAGGATATTTTATAGAGCCTTCCCTTTCTCAGGGAGATCAGGTACCTACCCGGAGGACTCCACTTTCTCTTGGGGGTTTCCTGATAGATTTCGGCCCGGTCCGATTTTTTGCTTTCCACTTTGAGTGCAGCTAGGCCGCTCAGGCCTGCGCTCCTCGCCACAGACATCTGCACGGACCCTTCGCTGGTCCAGTGCTCGGTTCCGCTGCTGAACTCCGAATTGATGAGTGGCGACATCGGCGGGGGCGGGGGGGCCGTGACTTCCGTGAGAATGTCAAGTGCGTCCTGGTTCCAACCGTCCTCGGTATTGAGAATGTTGAAGGCCCATTGGTTGTTGAAACCTGCACAATAATACATCCAGCCGATGTTGTGTTTCTCGCATTCGTCGGCCACAAATCCAATATAGGCCTTGAAGTCTTCAACCGTATGGCAGGGCGGCACCCAAGCGCCCCATTCGCTCAGCAGCAGAGGCTTGCTCCATTTCTTCGACCATGCCACCGGGTGTGACATCTGCTCTCTCACTTCATCCTGCCACCCAAGAACTTCGTCTAGCCCCGAAGTTCCATGCGTGAATTTGTGCGGTTGATACATGTGGAAGATGCCGATGATATTGGTGTCGTCCGCAAATCCTGAGCCGTCTTCCAGCCTGTACGTCAGATATTCCGGTGTGACGAATTGCGCGAGTTCACGACCCCCATTAAAGCCTGGTCCACCGATTCCGAGCGTGCGGTCTGGGTTGGTCTTCCTGATGCTGGGGATCGCCGCGTTGAGGTATTCCATAACGGTTTTGCCGTCCTTTATCCCCTGAATCCCTCCCGGTTGCACTATCAGCCCCGCCGGCTCGTTCCAAAGTTCGAAGACAAGGCTGCCGGGGTAGTCCTTGTAGTACTGCGCAATTCTATCCCAAATTGCGACAAACTCCTGTATCCCCTCTTTCGGCTTCGATGCCCATTGACCGCTCCCCCACAAGCAGATCACGACCGCAAGGTCTCGGTCAAGCGCGTCCTGTATCCTGTTTTTGTAGATAGCAGGGTCTTCCCCAGCGACAACGAAGAAGCGGATGCTTTGGAATCCCGCGGCCTTGACGGCATCATACTGGGCGGGATCATACAACACCTTTTCGGGCGGACCACCTTCAAGATGGGAGACATCCACGTTGATACCTTTGCCGATCTGCTCGAACATGATCTCCCCTTTGCTCAACTTTGTCGTTGACTCCCCCAGTAGGGGAAAGCCCAGAATAAGCGCTATTGCGATTTTGCGGAAGCGGAGTACGCTGTTTTTGCACCAACAAAAGCGACTGGGCCGCCTAGCCGACGAGGGACGATTCTTTTCTCCCATTTCAGATTTTCTCCTGCAGTTTGCTCAATAGGACCCGTAGTTGTGAGATACGAAAACTTTGTTTAGCTTGCCGCCGTAGCGGTGTTCTCTGTAGCGTGAATGGGTTGAGTGGGATGGAGAGATGCCAGAAAACACCGTCCATCCTCCAGAATCCATCGAGGTCTAACTATGGGCATCGACACCTACACCGTAAACCACTGGAACGAGGCGACGCACGTACACGAGCCATCGATCCTTACCATAGAGCAGAACTTCACCTTCGACGCGCTCGGGTTCGTCGTGCTGCCGCAACTCCTCAGCCAAGCCGAGCTATCCGCGTGCCGCAACAGCGGCGATGAGCTGGGCGATCTCTGCAGCGAGGCCGGCACCGTCGGACGTTACGTGCGCGAGTTGTGCGGCGATGGCTTTCGCCAGGACGGCCCTGCGAGGCACGTCCCTGCCGCCGCTGCAGGAGAATACGACGAAGCCTCGCTGCCACTCGAAGGCGGGGCGCATACACTAGACCGGGCGTACATCAACCTAGCGGGGTGGAATGGCCGCAACGCCGACGGAACTCAGCTCACGCGGGCCGGCGGCGACTGGGAAGAGGTCCGCATCCGGCAGTGCCAGGGGCTGGTGGTCGTCATCGCCCTCACGGACTCCGCAGAAGGCAAGTGCCCGCTAGTGGTCGTGCCCTCCTCGCACAAGAGCGGGCTGCCGGCCCCACCGCTTCCATCCTCCAGCCGCTTCGCCGAGCGCCCGGCGCTGGCGGCGGGCGACGTGCTGCTGTGCGCCGCTAGCACGCTGCACGGGGTCTGCCCGCAGGGTGATGAGGGTGAGCTACTCGTGGTAAATTTCATCTCGCGCACGGCTCGGCCACAGGGGCCACCTGACCAGCAGGACGAGCAACCCCTGCCCGCATGGGCGGAAGGGCTGGGCGAGGCCGAGCAAACCGTACTGGCGGGCGGCGACTCGCGTCGCTTGCTCCTATCGGATGGCACTACCACCTGGCTCACCTCGGCCGCCGATGCCGACGCGGCGCAGAGGGCCTCCTCTGCCCTCGAGTTCGAATGCCGAGATGATCATGCCGAGCGCTGGGCGTTTGACACCCAGGGCTTCCTGTTGGTCGAGAGCGTCATGGACGATGATTGGGTCGATGCGGCCGTGGCGGGCATCGACGCCAACCTCGACCGCCTAGTGTACCGGGGCGTAGGCGGCAAGCTCGACGGGGACGTGACGCTTGCCGACATCCCTGGAGCGCCGACGATCTCGGGCACGGGCCGGCCAGACCTGAAGGACTTGTTTCAGCTACCGGCACCACACAACGCGCCTTTCCTCAAAATGCTGGCGCATCCGGCCGTCATCCAGCGCCTGAACTGGATGATTGGACCAGGGTACAGGGTAACTCAGAACACGGCCCTGTGCCACGTCAAAGGCTCGAGCGGGCAGATGCTGCACTCGGGGAACGCCAACCCGACCTGCGTCGGCAAGCACTACGAGATAGTAAACGGGCGCGTGCACACGAGGTCGAGCATCAACGTCGCCTGGCAGCTCAACGACGTCGGGCCTGACGATGGCGGATTTGTCGTAGTGCCGGGCAGTCACAAATCGTGCTACCCCTTGCCGCATTCGGTGCGGACCTGCAACGAGCGCGCGCCGATCCGCCACATTCCAATACGTCGCGGGTCTGTTCTGTTCTTTTTGGGCGGGACGGTCTGTCACGGGGCGTACCGCTGGGAGGCTGAGTCACCGAGGCGGACCGCGCTCTTCACGTACGGGCACGACGGCCGACGCCCTTTTGCATGGCCCTCGAACAAACTGTGAGCTCCTGGCGGCCAAGTTGATGAAACCCAAACATCTGCGTTGCGCCGTGCTGGCGCTCGCTGCGGCTGCTCCGCTCAATGCCGAGGAATTGCGCTTCGACAACGCCGCCCAGTGGCGCGAGTGGACCCTGCCCTTGGGGATCGTCGAACTGACGCCCCAAGGGGTCGTCCGCCCTTTGCCGGTTCGCAGAAACATCAATGCCGCACTTGATGCCCTAGACCATGGCGGCGGCATCCGCGGCGTTGGGTCCAACCGCGCCACTGCGGCCCGGGTCTTCGACGGCGACCCTGCGACCGGCTGGCAGTCCGCCTCGGGCGACTTGGAAGAGACGGGCTGGATCGAGGTGGACCTGGGCCGCGGCGTCCCGGCCAGCCGCGTCTCTCTAGTCTTCGACGGCGCTGCACCCCCTTTTGAGATTTTCAACCTGCTGCTGTCCACCGGGGAACAGTTCGTCGACCATGCCAGGGTCCCAGTCCCCGGCACCCTGACCTACCGCATCGCCGAGCGCTTCGGCGCAAACAGCGCCCACCGCGTCGACTTCGCCATTCCCGCCATACCCCCGACGCCGATCCAGTTCGTGCGCTTCGAAGCGCTCAAGGCCGCGCTCGATGCGCGGCTGGTCGAAATCGAAGTGGAAGCTCTGGGCGACAATCTAGTCTCGGGCTTGTACGAGCGGGGCGGGAACGTCGAAATCATCATCGGCACCAACCGCACAGATTTCGAAGCCGCGACGCTGACCAATGCCCTGCGGCTGATCGACGGCCGAATCAACACCTACTGGCGCAGCGGCCGAGTCCCGCGCGCCGCCGATGATGTCTGGGCTTGGATCGTCCTAGACCTAGGCGCCATCTACTGGGTCGACCAGATTCACCACATCGGCCATATCGATCGCGGGCGGCATTTCAATATGAACTTCCACGAGATGATGACCTCGGACGGCTCGCTGGCCGCGGACGGCTCGCTGCGCTGGACCAAGCACTTTTCCGGCGTCCTGCCGTGGACCACCCGCCGCCAAGGCATGGTTGCGCACCGCTTCGCCCCTCTCCCCACGCGCTTCGTGCGCATCCTCTTCAAGACCTGGGACGCCCAGTGTACCACCGCATCCAGCACTAGCGCACCCGGTTGCTACTCCAGTGGCCATACTGCGGAGATCATGGTCTTCAGCGAGGGTTTTCCGCGCGAGGTGCGCTTCCATTCCCCCATCCTCGATCTCAAGGGCCGGAAGAATGTCAATACCCTCCGCTGGGCCGCCGATGTACCCTCCGGCACCCGGCTCGAGCTGCGCAGCCGCTCGGGCAACGAACTGGAGCAGGATTTCACCTACTATGACAAGAATCTCAAAGAAGTCACCGCACGGAGGTGGGACAAGCTCATTCCCTCTTTCCGCGGCCCCATCGATACTACCACTGCGCCCGGCGGCGACTGGAGTCCCTGGAGCAACATCTACGCGGCCTCCGGCCAGACCTTCCTCTCGCCCTCGCTCAGGCGCTTCGTTCAGCTCGACGCGCGTCTGGTGAGCGACTCTCCTCTGCGGGCGCCCTCCTTGGACTGGGTGAGCCTGGACTTCGCCGATCCCATCGCCGAACGCGTCAGCGCCGAGCTCTACCCCTTCCAGGTCGAGCCTGGCACCGTGGTGACCTTTTCCTACTGGCTGCGCGCCCCTGCTACTCGCGCCGGCTTTGACCGACTGGCCATAGAGGCCTCCACGCCCCTGCGCTTTGTCGACACCCGCCTCGATGGCGCGCCCATCGAGGTCCAAGCGCGAGAGGACAGCACCGGCTTCCGTTTGCAGTTCCCCCGCCGGGTGCAGAGCGGCGAACTGGTGGAGATGCGCTTTGAGGCCGCCGCTTTCCTGCAGGCCACGCGTTTTGATCTCTTTCTCGAAGACAGCGAGCTGGGCCCGGATGTGCGCCAGCGGGTCGAACCGGGTGACGCCAACCCACAGGTCGAAAGCAGTACCAATATCGTCGAGTTGCCCCTAGACCGCGCCCTCTTCGCCCATCTCTCCGTGTACCCCAGAGTGCTCACACCCAATGGCGACGGCATAGGGGACCGCCTCTTCATCAGCCTGAACCTGATCAACGTGCTGGAGCACAGACCGCTGAAACTGGAGCTTTTCGACCTAGCCGGCCGCCGGGTGCGCCAGATCTCGGGACAAGCGCTGGCCGGCGCCCAGGAACTGGTCTGGGACGGGCGAGACCAATCGGGCGACCTGGTGCCGCCCGGCCACTACTTTCTACGGCTCAAAGTGGAAAGCGACGCCCACAGCCAGAGCGTCAACCGAATGGTGTCGGTCGTCTATTGAAATTCCGGCGGGACATTGGGATTGTAGATTGGAGCGTCTCGGCGCGATTCGACTCATCGCCCACTGTGACGCCCCCAATCCTAGGCGGCTAGAATGGGGTGATCAAGCTGATGCGCCGCGTACAGAAGACTAGCGGCAATATCATCCGGCTGGAGATAGGAATAGTCTGCTAGGATTTGCTCAGGCGTCTCGCCAGCGGCGAGGAGTTCGAGTACGTCGTTGACGCGGATGCGCATTCCCCGGATGCAGGGACGTCCTCCACATTGTTCTGGATCAATTGTGATACGGGCTAAGAGATCCGATTCTCGCATCATCGCTCTCCCACAGGTATATATTGTGCCATAAGTAATCGCACAGACAGCTAAAGCAGTCCGCTTTACCCTCCTACTCTTGTGCCGCTTGGGAGCAAGCAAGAGAGTAGGGAGTATTCGCCTCGGATTACAGCGAGGCCCCAGCGGGCAATGTTCTTGGCCGCATTAAAGTCGGCATGGGAACGCTGCCCACAGTTTTTGCAGGAGAAGTCATCTTGACGACGAATACCAACCTGCAGGCAATCGGAACAGGTTTGCGACGTATAGCGCGGGTCCGTATAGACAACCCGGACGCCAACGCGTCGCGCCTTGTATTCGACGAACTGCTGGAGCTGGTAGAACGCCCACGAGTGCAAGCTACGCCGTTGCCCCTTTCGGAACCGACATCTATCTCGAATCCCCTTGAGGCATTCGAGTACGATAGCCAGCCCATGCGCTTGGGCAAAGGCGACAAGCTGCTTGCTGATCTCGTGGTTGACCCGTTTCTGGTGGCGTCGCTCCCGACCCGAAAGCCGTTTGAGTGCCCGGCGACACGCCTTGCGCGTGCTTTTGCTGCCGGTATCTGCCTTCGCTTGCAGCCACGCTCTTACGTTGGCGCGGTGCTGGCGGTAGTCGGCAAGGTCTTGCCCTTGAAACTGGTGTCCTGCGGAATCAGTGGCGATATGGCGCAACCCGAGGTCAACGCCGAGGGTGGCTGCAATATCCGCATCTTGGGGCGGCTCGGGTGCGTCCTCTTTTACCTGAATGTCAAGGTAAAAGCGATTCTTCCGTCCTCTCTTGAGCGTCGCACTGGTCGGCTGCTGACCCGCAAGCGCTTGCCGCTGGAAGTCTCCCAAAGCCAGCGCGAGGGTGCAGCGCCCGTCGAGCAGGCGCAGGCTGACCGTCTCGCTCTCCACGTTGAGGTTGAAGATACGGGCGTCGTAGTCAATACTGGTGGGCTTGAACTGGCTATGACGCGTCTTGGCATTGGCCAAGCGAGGGGCTACCCGAGCAATGGCACGGACGGCCAAGTTGGCCGACAGGCCGAACTGCTCGCGCACGTGGCGGTAGCAGCCTTTGTGCAGATCGTACTGCCGGTGCTTCTTATGCTCGTTGCCCCAATCAGCCACAAAGTTGCAGGCTTGGCTAAAGGCGTCAAGCGTCGCCTCAATACGTGTGGCTACCTGCGGCGGAACCACCAGCTTGCAAGAGAGGGTACGAATCGTTTCCATATTCCTAAATATAGGGAAATATTTTTCACTACGAAACGCCTCAGATTTCAACCGGCTCAAGGCGGACAAGCCGCCCGTCACCGACTGAATCGCTATCCCTCCCCCGCCTAAAGACGGGAGTCTCACGCGAGGTTTTTTATGAAGAGAGCAACGATGCCAAGGGGATTCCGCGCCAGTCCCTTGGCTGTCTCACCGAAGTTCCGAATTGATCACCCATCTCCGCCCTCGTTCGGCTAACGACCAAGCTCAGCCGCGGACAAGCCACGAAACGGGTTGGCCGTCGGCTGGAGCGCCGGGTTAGGCGTCCGACTCATTCTAGCCGTAACTTCTTATGCAAAATCGTGTAATGATCCCGGTAACGCTGACGACTCTCATAGATGATCTTCTCCAATTTCCGAGAAGCATCTATTTCGGCACGTATGATCTCCCCGAATGTATCTATCTCTACTTTGTTTGGTTTACTCCCTACGAAGGAAATCATGAAGTCAAAGTGCGCGCCATGTCGGTAGAGTCTCCCTGGTAACGGATAATGTTTCCTATCTCCAAGCATGATTCCATAGCGGAGATAGGGGTGTACTGTCTTGTGTGATAGTGCTTTCTGAGAATAAGTGATCGCATCATGAGTTGTAACGCTCCTTTTTTTTGCTTCAACAATGACACGAGGCTTCCAAGACTGCTCGCTTTCACAATCGATAATGACCAGATCTGTTTCGTACTGATTAACGTTTGGCTTCGGACCATCGTTCTCATATGATCGAATTTCAAACCCATATGGAATTTTTCTCCCAACCTCTATTAGGCACGTCTTATATGGAGTCTCGCTCAACGCATCCTGAAGACAGTGAGCCATTCTTTCAACCCATTCTTTCTCTGTCATAATTCATAGCCCCGAAAAGAGTCGGGCTATCCTCCTTGTCCCCCGGCTAAGTTTCATTTAGCCCCGAAACATCTCTCGCTATCCCTCTCTTTAGCTCAGAATAAGATCGGGCTATCACCCATAGCCCTGAAAGAAGTCCGGGAGCCTGGTCTCCTCTTTGCTCACTCTTGTATAGAAATCCCCCTAACACACAAGGGGTAATCTATATACTGTCCCATCTAGCTATCGACCGCAATGTGGCGGCATCTACCCGACTAAAACCCCATCTGCTGATCAATGCCGGAGCTGACACTGTCCGTTAGGTCGAGTAGTGTCCAGAGGCCGCCGTCACTGGCTCGGCTGAACGATTCCACTTCCCTCGCGAATCACCAGGACCCTGTTGGCAGACAGATCTGCAAAGCGCTCGACTAGGCCGCTCGGCCAGAATACGTCCAACCGGTTTACAGTAGTGCACTCGCCTAAGCCGAAGTGGACCCTCAAGTCGTTCTGCGATAGATAGCTCGAACCGCTCCGCACCTCATTGACCTGCGTCACGTCTCCGCAGCGGAGTTTTATCCGCGCGCCGATGCCGTCCCTGTTGCTTTTGGTGCCTTCCGTCCGGACTATCAGATAGTTGTTTCGATTACCCCCGTCGTTGCGCAGCAGCGTCGGGAGAGCGTTGAGCTCCAAGACGAATATGTCGAGGTCGCCGTCCTCATCGTAGTCCCCGAAAGAAGCGCCCCTGCTTACCTTCTCGATTTGCAGTCCCGCGCCCGAGGTAAGAGACACCTCGGCAAAGGTGCCATCCCCCCTATTCTCGAACAGTTGGTTTGTCTGAGCATAACTGACTCCCAAGTTCGCCCGGTCGACCTGCGGATAGACATGGCCGTTGGCGACGAAAAGATCCTTGTCGCCGTCGTTGTCGTAGTCGAAGAACTCGGTGCCCCAAGCGAGGAACTGGAAGCTCTCCAACCCCACTCCCGCATCGAACGTGAGATCCGAGAAAAACCGCCCTCCGTCGTTGTGATACAAGGTGTTCGTCTCTTCCCAGAAGTTGGTGACCAGTATGTCTGGATACGCGTCGTTGTCGTAGTCCCCGAAGGCGATGCCCATGCAGCCCTGTGGTTGGCCGCCCTCGCCGTATGCCGCACCCTTCATCCAGGCCACATCGGCAAAAGTCCCGTCGCCCCTGTTCTCGTAGAGATAGTTGGGCCCAGTATCGTTGGCCACGTAAATATCCGCATCGCCGTCATTGTCGTAGTCCCCCGCAACTACACCGAGTCCGTACAGCATGTCGCGATCCACGAGACCGGCTGCGGCAGTCGCATCGGCAAAGACGCCCTCGCCCTCGTTGCGGTAGAATACGTCTGCCTCTCCCCGCATCCCGTGCGGTCCGAAATGGACGGTCAACCCCCGCCACTCGTGTCTCCTGTCGGGAGTGGTTTCCATGAAATGATCGAAATCGACGTAGTTCGCCACGTACAGGTCGAGGTCGCCATCGCGGTCGTAGTCGAAGAAAGCACATCCGGTGCTGAAGGCCTCCTCTCCGAAAACTCCGGCGCGTTGCGCAACATCGGCAAAGGCCCCGTCTCCCCGATTTTCGTACAGCGCGTTGCTGCCGTAGTTGGTCACGTAGAGGTCCGCATCTCCGTCGTTGTCGTAATCGGCGACGGCGCAGCCCATTCCCCAACCGGTGTCCCCGAGACCTGATTCTTCGGTGGCGTTTGCAAACGTCGCGCCCTCGTTGCGGTAGAGGGCATTGCGCGGACGATCCCGGCCGGGAAATCCTCCCACTCTCGACCCGTTCAGCACATACAAATCCAAGTCCCCGTCCCGGTCGTAGTCGAAGAAGGCCGACCCCCCAATGAAGGCATCGACCACGTACTGCTGTTGGCCATCACCGGAGACGTTCAGCAAGGTGACGCCGACCTCTGCCGCGACATCGACAAACTGCACGCGGGTGCCGAGCACGGGCCCGTCGTCGGCCTGTAAGGAGCCACAAAGGGAGATTGAAATGAGAAAATAGAGCCCGGAGGTGTAGAGACGGCGAGCCATCCGATATCAGCTCATGGTCCGTTCTCGTCTGCCGATTCCAGTCGGCGAGCGATCGCGAACTGTTCATCCGCTTCGTGGTACCGGCCCGTTTTCAGGTAGGCGTCGCCGAGGCGGCGATGGTATTCGGCATTGGCCGGGTCGAGAGCGATGGCGAGCTTGTACTCGCTAATGGCGCTGATGTCTCGTCCCTGTCTGGCATACTGCACAGCGAGCTCGAAGTGGAACTGCGGATTGTCGGGGACCAAGGCGACGCTGCGCTCGAGTTCGGCGATGTTGCCTTCGCGCTGCTGCCGGAATATCTGCATCGCCCTCTCGCCCTCTTGGCGATTCCCTTGCTTGAAATAGGCGTTGGCGAGACCGAAATGCGCTTCTGTGTTGAAGTAGTCGAGTTCAATGGCCTTCTCATACTCGGCGATCGCCTCTGCGGCCCTTCCGGTCTGGGCATACACAGCTCCCAAGGCGTAGTGAAAAAGCGCGTTGTCCGGCTCGCGCTCGATTGCCTGCCTGTACTGGCCGACAGCCTCCTCGTATTTCCGGGTTCTGGAGTAAATCATACCGAGGCGATAGCGCGTGTACGCAAGGTTGGGATCCACCGTCAGGGTCTTTCTGTACTGCGCCGCGGCTTCCTCGTAGTTGCGCTGCCGCTCATAGGCCATGCCGAGGTTGTGCTGGAACCAGCCGTTGTCGGGGGCCAGCGCAACCGCCTTGCGGTGTTCCTCCACCGCGGCAGCGAGTTTGTCCTGATCTACCATGGCCGCTCCCAAGGGCACGTGTGACTGTTCGGTGTACACGAGTCCCAGCTTGTCGTGCGCATCTGCACGACGGGGGTCGAGCCGCAGGGTTGCGGCAAATGCGTCTGCCGCTTCACTCAGTCTGCCGATGGCCATGTACGCATCTCCCAGGACGTAGTGGACCGACGGTTCATTCTCGACCAGCTTTGCCGCCTGCTGCAGTTCTGCTATCGCTTTGGCGTATTCTTGTTGCTGAAGATAGATGGCTCCAAGTCGATAGCGAGCGGGGCCGTAGTCGGGCTTGAGCCGGAGCACCGTCTTGAAGTACTCCGCCGCCGCCGGTTTTCCCTCCTGCGAGTAGATTATGCCGAGCCCGTGATGAGCGGGGAAGTACGTCGGCTCGGATGCGATCGCTCTTTTGTAGGCATCCTTCGCTTTTTCGCGCTCCCGGCGGATTAGGAAGATCTTTCCCAGCTTGTAGAGGGACGGCGCATAGTCGGGGTCGATCTCCAGTACTTTCTCGAATTCTGCCTCGGCCTCGCGAAATCTTTTCTGCAGCGCATAGATGAAGCCGAGACCGTCGCGTGGGCGAACGTCAGTCGAGTCCATCTCGATCGCTTTTCTGTATTCCCGCTCGGCGCTCTGGAAGTCACCGCTCTGCACATGGCGCAGACCGAGTCTGTAGTGGTGTTCACTCTGTCGGGCCAGGAGTCCGCCGGACTCTTGGCTGAGCAGCTTCTGGGGGCATACCAA
Source organism: Candidatus Latescibacterota bacterium (assembly GCA_022826515.1). Next base: position 92,510 of record JAJDUT010000113.1, on the reverse strand, counting down.
AAAGCAGACGGCAAATGCCGCGCAGACGACGAGCAGTCCGGCCCCAGTATTGGAGCCGCCACCGCGAGCTTTCCGTCGCCAGCATGGGCGACGCAACTCAGTGCTGGTCATGCTGAAAAAGCGATTGTCAATGGGCCACCGCAACGACGCCGCTGCTGATCTCCTTCGCTGACTGCACATCCACCACCAGCCGGTACAGATACAGCCCCGGCGGCACCAGCCCGTTCGAATCGTCACGGCCATCCCACGCGTGGCGGTACTCACCCACCGGGTCCACCCCCTCATACACTCGCCTCACCAGCCGGCCCGACAGATCGTAGATCTCGAGCGACACCGGCACCGCTGAGGTCAACCGCAGCAGCTTGTACGATATGTTCACCACCTCATTCACCCCATCGCCGTTCGGCGTGAACGGATTCGGCGAGATCCGCAGCGAAAACACCAGCGATTCGCTCAGCGCCGTTCTCACCGACAAGCGATCGCCTGCGATCTCATTGGTAGCATTGCCCGGCACGACCCGCTGCCGCACCTCGTGCGGCTTGGTCGTGTCGAACACCCTGCCTGCAAACAGGGTGCCCACTTCTCTCAGTATCGGAGCGGTGAACACCACCTCCACCAGCGCACCGCTGTCCGTCGGCTCCAGTCGACGCGGGAGCAGAACCTCAAACCCCAGACCGTCTTCGTGAATAGTCCACGAGAAATCCTGCTGATCGATGTCGGCTAGGCGCAGCGAATCGACCGACATCACCCCCGAAGGCGTCGCGATCTCCACCCCGTCAAAACTGCTGTCGGTGGACCGGATCGTCGGACTGATGTAATACGTAAATTGCGTCGCTTCGCCCACCTCGGTCTCGGTCGGGTGAATCTCCCCTACCAAGCGGCGAACCAACGGCGGGACCGACGCCTTGAACTCTAGGTAGTCGATCTTGCCCCCCTCTGCGACGGTGGTAGAGGCAAAATCCACTCTGATCTGGACGAACTTCCGCGGCCCGGGGGATGCAATGGGGACCCCGGGATGACCGAACGCATACGGACTCGAATAGAAACTCCAGTGCTCCGTGTCGGGACGCACCCTGTCTTGCTCGTCTTCCGGCTTGAGGAAATCAGCCAGTTTGTCATACTGGCGCTTGTACTCCGTCAGACTCAGCTCGCCGCCCCCTTGGAGAAACCTGACGATGTCCTGCTGCTCGGGGCGGGTCTCCCAGAAAATGACCGGCTGCGGATCGGTACCGGCCCGGGTGCGGATCGCGACCTGGGCGTGGGGATCCTGCCGTCCCGACCAGCGGATCTCGCCTAGACTGGCGATGTCGTCCAGTTCGATGACGTCGGATTCATAGGAGGCCTTCCTCACGTACCCTCCCCCGTACAGCTCGAAAGCGGCCAGCCCGATCTCCTTGGGCGTTTGCCGCAGGATCCGCAACTGCACAAAGTTGGTCGTCACGGGTCGATCGAGCATCACGCTGACTTCGGGTTCAGTATTGCCCTCTACCTCCACAACAGTTGGGAGATTCGGGACGTTTCCAATTATACCGTATCTCTCGTCGCTGACACCGATGACGAATTGCTCCAGGAAGTGATCCGACCTGTCCGCCAGAGTCCGCAGTCTCACCTCCCTGATGAGGAATCGTCCGCCTAGATCGAAATGCACTCTCAACGATGCACCGGGGTCGTTACAACAGGCGGCGCGAAAGTCGAGGGTCGCTTGATCTATGGCCTTCCATGTGTGCGCCGTACTCGGGTCCTGATCGACCAGCAGGTTTCCGACCGTCTGGTCGAAGTTGCCCCTACCAGCTTCCCGCTGCACTGCCACCCAGCCGTCTCTGCTCAACAGCGTTGCGGCGATATCCTCGTCTTCGGCGAAGAAATTGGGCTGCAGTACGCCCGCCTGTAGCGAGTCTGGGTCGAGGGCGTCCTCTAGCTGCGAGTTTTCCGACCAGTCTAACTCCCTGAAATCGATGCCGATTCCCTCTAGGCTATCCTTTTCCGCCTCGGAAAAGGGCGTGCCGATGCGGTAGACGATCACGCCTGAAGCGTCGCGCACATTGAGGGCGAGAGCAATTGAGACAAGCAGGAACATGCCCGTCGTCATCTTCACTTTACCATCACTTGGTTCACTTTGACGCGTCGGGCCTTTCCCTTGGGGCCCTCGACGTCCAGCGTAACCACGAAATCGCCCGGTTTCTTGTACTGGTGAATCGGGTGCTGTTCGGTCGAAGATGTGCCATCGCCGAAGTCCCACGACCACGATGTGATCTCTCCGCGAGACCGATCCGTGAAGGCAACCATCCGGCGATCCATGTCGATCACCGTAAAGGAGTATTCCGCCTCGAGCGGCTTGAGGTATTCCGGCTCCAGCGGCATCAAGCGGAATGCGCACAAGTTCGAGGCGTCGTTGTCCATGCGCGTCTCGTGGGAAAGGTTCCAGAACCCCTCGTATTTCGTGCGGTCTTCGTCGTAATCGAGGACCGACCAAGACAGGGCGATCAGGCTGTCCTCCTCCAGCTTCGACACGGCTGCCCGCTCCGGGCCATCGTATGGAGCGTAGTCGAAGGGCGTGATCCAGAATTCCAGCACGAGCTTGCCGCTCTCCCCTTCCTCGAAATCGTACGAGTACGCGTGATTGGCGTACGGCAACCTGCCGATCCACGGCTGACACCCCCAGACGAACACCCAATCTCGTCCTTCCCCGGGAGGTGTGAAGATGTGGTAGTTCTGGGCGTGTACTCCCTTGAACAAGAAGTGGCTTTCCCATTCGTCGTCGATTTGGGGGTTGGCAATGTTCGGCCCGCCGGACCGGTCCGCGTCAATGGCAATCTCGAACAGATCGCCCCGCTTGTAGTACATATTCCAGTAGTCGTCGTACGCCTCGTAGAGGAAATAGAGTCGGTTCAAGCCCTTGACCCAACCGACGCGCACGGTGACGTCCAGGTCTTCGCGGTCGTGGTTGGTGAAGTTCCCCATGACCGTGTCGGAAAGCTGGTCGGTTCCGTATGCGTAGCTGTCGGGTACCATCGCCCAGTCGTCGGTCTGGCCGTCGATACGGGGAATCATGTTGGCGGGAAACTGGAAGATTTTGAATTCCGTGTCGGTTCGCTGTAGGGCCTGAGACGGTGAGATACTCAGCAGCACGGCCGCTGCGAGTCCACATGCTTGCTTGATCAAGTGTTCCCCCTTTCTAACGCGATAGACGGTGCGCTATTGATCCTTGAAGATCCCAATGCGGTGATTGGCCATTGACAGGAACAATTCCTCTCCTTCGTGGTACATCGGTAGATTGCTCGCTTGCTGATCGGGCATGTGGCATTCGGTGCAGCGGTCGCCCTGCGCTAATTCGGGCTCTTCAGCGTGGGACTGCTCGTGACAGGTCAGGCACTTCCGCGAAAACATCGCGGTCTGGTCCGTCTCGTCTTCGTGCACATTGTGGCAGGTAGAGCACGTCATGCTGCCCGACTCTGCAAAACAGCGACTTTCCCAGAGGAACTGCACCTGCCCCCCGTGGACCGACAGTTGCTTCTGCTCCGCTTTCGTGTATATGCGATGCTCTGAGATTTCGTCTCCCGGACGGAATGACAGCGGCGGCGTTTTAGGAACGCCCTGCCCTGCATGGCACAGGGCGCAGGAAGAGATCTGTTGCGATCGACTCAGGCTGGCCGGGTTGACGATGTGCCGGCCCTCCTCTGCTGCCGGGTTCTGCTCGTGGAAAGCAATGTGTTGCGCGCCGGGACCGTGGCATTTGGCGCAGCTAATGCCTACTTCAAAGCTGTCGGGATGAAATCGAAACCCTGCCGGCGAGCCTACCGGCATGGCCGTCGCGGCGTGGCACTCTATGCAGCGTCCACCGATCGGTCGTTGGTACAGCATTCCCAGTCTTTTGTTCGGCAGATCCTCCCACCAAACGATCCAGTTTTCATAGCCGGGCGCGAGCGTCCAGGTCTCTTCCGGGGTGAAGTACATCCCCGGCAACTGGAACAGTCGGTCCCCCTCCCAGAACAGGTAGGTCTGCGCCCGCTCTCCAGAGCCCACCACGATCTGAAAGGGCTTGGTGAATGTCTCTGTCGTGTCCTTGGTGTACACAGCAGTCTGAAAAAACCCGCCCCTCCGCTCCTCCATCGCGAATTGCAGGTCTGGTAGCGGCGTACGCGCGACATTGCGGCCTGCGCTGAAGTCGCCCATAACGGTCGCCTTGGTGGCGACAGTGGAAGTGAGGTAGTGCCCGGTCTTGACGTAGCTGTCGTAGATCGACTGATGACAGGGCCGGCAGGCTTCACTCGTGCTCGTCGCTCCCCGGAAAGCGTGAGGCGGGGCACCGCTCCCGTTGGCGAAATAGTTGAAGTAGAGCAGGGCGAAGCTGCCGAGAGCTGCGGCAACCGCAACGGTCAAGCCCCAAGCCTTAACGCGCTTCATAGGTCCATCCGCTTCAGGCGACCGCGTCTGCGCAGGGCAGCGACGGCGGCGGCAGCGATTGTGCGCGACAAGGCATGGTCAGCGGTGCTCAACCAGCGCCGTCAAGGTCTCCAACACCTGAATCCGCGCCTTGTCCGCCAGCGTGCGGTCCACTGTCTCGTTCAGCCAGTGAAAGCCGCCCAGCGGCTGGTTCGGACCGGTCGCGTCTCCGTGGCCCGCCGCATCACAGACACGGGCCGGCAGGCTTTCCAACAACCGACGGGCCTCCTCCACCGCCGGGTCCGTCCTCCCCTGCGCGGACGCCTTTTGGATCGCCCGGTCCAACATGGCGAAGTACTCGTAGTCCTGCACCCCTTCCCGCGCCGCTTCGAGGTGTTTGCCGGCCGTCACCGAGTCCTCGGCGATGAACAGTGGCGAGTACGGAGTCTTGAAGGTGAGATACTCGTTCCACGATGACGCTCCGCCCGTATCGGTCAGCGACCACATGTAGATGGCCGTCGCTCCATAGCGCCAGCTCGTCCACGCCATGAGTCGGCCGGCGTACGGATCGAAGACCCGACCCGTCCACGCCGCGTAGAACTCCAACCCAATCCCCTGATCGCGCTTCTGCACGTAGTAGTCGCGGTAGTCCTGGCCCTGTCTCAGGAAGGCTGCGTAGTTGGGGCACAACACGTGGCACGCATCGATCATCTCCTGGTTCGCCCGCTCCATGTCCCGGTGGTTCGTATCCTCCCAGATGCGGACGCCCGTGTCCGCTGCGCGGATGGCCTTCGCCCACGCCAGAATGCGCTCGTCCATCCACGGCTCGTCAGGCTCATCCACCAACAGCAGCGCGAATTGTTCCGGCTGCAATCCCTTCGCCACGATATACTCCGCCCAGAACGTCACCCACGCCTTCACCGCGGTCGTAAATTCTGGCGTGCCCATGAGCCACGACTCGAAATGGTCGCCCACTTTTGCGAACACGAGGTACTGGGCCGCATCCGGCCACAACTCGATCCAAGCATCGAAGTAGTCGGTGGAGGGCGGTGCCGTCATCGCCCCCTGCGCATCGTGCGAGCCTCGCGGCAGCGCCAGTTTGAGGGCCCACGGCGAGTCGACGAGATGTTCGCGCAGGTGCTCGATAATCGCCGATCGGTTCTGCTCCGTCAGCAGGGGGAAGTGACCCACCCGGTCCGTATAATCCCAGCCGCCCAAGTGAAGCGACTGCTCTTCCGGAAAGTCCAAGGGATACAGGTGCATGTGCAGCGGAAACCGCTTGCCCCCGAATACCGACGCCACGACGACCTCGCCCTCGTAGGTGCCCGGCTCCACGTCCACCGGATGGAAGGTCAGCCACACCTGCCGAGTCATGCCCGAGGGCACGGAGACCGAATACCGATCGTTCTCGGCCGCAACCTCCGGCAGGGCCGCCGCCACCGGCACCCCAGTCCGCGTGTCGGTCCAAGCCACCTCGTGAACGGTCACATACTCGGGATTGTCGCCGCCGGGCAGCCCGCTCAAGCGGAACGCTACCTGCATCGGCTCGTCACTGCTGTTGCTCACATTGAACGCCGCGGCGCGGTACTCCCTGCGCATCAGGTGCACCTCGACGGCCAATTCCGCCGCTGTGTCGGGCATGCCGACGAGGTGAAGCGGATCCCACAGGTTCGGAGACCAGAACGTGAGCGGCTCCAAGCCTTTGGCGCGCCAGAGCCACGCCTGCGTGCGCAACACCCGTTCGTGCCATGGATTCAGCGGTAGCACCGCTTGGAAATCATCCCCGAAGGCCGTGGCCGGCCCCAACTCCTCTTCTACCGCCGCCAGTTCGCCGAGAACCTCATTCCGCGTCTGCAGCGGAACACCCTTCTCCACCGCCGCCTCTCTCAGGGCCTCAATGTCCCGCACCAAGCGCGTCCGGATCCCTTTCTGGATTGCGAGCCGACCCGCGTACGCCTTCAGGTCCGGGATGGCCGGCCCCGGCAACGGCTCATTCACCCACTCCGGCTCTCCCGCCCAAACCTCGATCTCGTCCACGAAGGTATACGGCTCGTTCCACACGATTAGGCTGACATAGCGGCCGTGCGTCCTCAGCCGGTCCGTCCAGTACCGATACGTCCCGTACTGGGCAGTGCGCTGTTCGTTGAGATCTTGGAGGATCTGCTGGCGCAGTTCGGGCGTGACCTCTTTTTGCGGGTACCGGTCTCGGTGGCGGTCGAAATGGTCATATATCTCCGCATCCGTGAAACGCATGCCTTCCCGGGCCCACATGGCATCGCTCGCCTTCTTCGGCACGAGCGGGCCGTGCTGTTGCGCGCTCAACTCTACCAGGTCCCCAATCTCATGGAATTTCCCGTCTTCACCCGCCGTGAGGATGCGGATGGTCAGGGGCCACCTCACGTCCGCAAATCCCCCCGCCGTACTGAACGAGACCCCCCGTATCGGCTGCACCGCGCCCAGGTCCAGCGTCAGGATCGAAGGCGTCTTTTCCTGCCAGCCCACGGTCGATAGCTGCGCCCAGAAATAACCGTCCGTGTACACCCCGTCCGTCAGTTGCTCGGCGTCCCCGGGGTCCGTGCAAAGCCCGTAGTTCGGCCCCGGCTCCAGCGTGTAGCTCACTCCGAGGGCGATGTTCTCGCTCGGACGGTCTGTCGGAATTGTCCCGGATACACTCGGTGCCACCGCTGTGTCCTGCGCCCACGCCAACGCCGCCATCAACAACGCTACCGCTGCCAAAGTCCTTTTCATCCGTGGCACTCGCTATCTTTAATGGCTATTAAAATTTGGCGGGAACGTGTGGGAATCGAACCCACCCAGCGCAACTCTCGCTACGCCGCAACGGATTTGAAGTCCGGGGCAGCCACCAGGCACGCATCCGCTCCCGCAAAGTCCTCAATATAGAATGACTTCCCAATGTTACTTGGTCCGCGCTGCTTCGGCCCGCGCCTTGCGCTCGGCCCGCTCGGCCGCTTTGCGTTCGGCCACCTCGGCTTCTGTCGGCAAGCGTCGCGCGGGCATTTCTGGATACTCAAGCGGTAGTTCCCAGCGCAGGGTTCGCAATGGGACGTCGCCCAAGTTTTCAATCTGCAACTCGATATAGGCGTCGTCGCGCCGGACAATAGGCGTCTTGTCGTCGCTTTTGCGATTGGGAAAAAAGACTCGGTAGTAGGTCTTGCCGTCGAGCACCTCCCCTTCGGGCCGGTCGCTCTCGTAAGGATAAAAATTAAACGTCCCGCTGGGCTGGAAGCGCACACCTTGCTGATTGACCAAGAACGTGCGCGCACCAATATCGGCAATATAGGGCTTGAGCTGAGACTCTCCGCTCGACAGATAAACGGTAAAGACCAAACGACTGTAGAGCGTCAAGCCCCAACGGTCGTCATACCGGTCGCGCAGGATGGGAAACTTGGGATCGTAGATGGCATCGACGACCCGGCGGATGTATTCGGCCCTCCAGATGTCGAAGGCGCGTTTTTGCAGGGGATTGCGCACATCAAAGGACGGATTTACGTAGATAAGATACTGAAAGTAAAGGCTGTTGATGTCCGTGCCGTCTTCGGTCGGATAGGTGCCATCGACGTAGGAGTAGAGTAGCTGTTTGAGGCGAAATTCGAGCTGCTCTTGCCCCAAGTCCTCGCGCTCAGCCCGCGCATAGGCGTGGGCAATTTCGTAGGCGAAGGTGTGCAAGGCTGCCTGCACTAAGACGCCATCGGCACCCCGGTGGCTTCTATTTACGGTGCGCCATACTTCCTGCTCGACGCGCGCGAAGGGCCCTTCCGAAAGCTCTAGGGCGCAACCACTGGCCGCCGCACACATCCAGCAAAGGAGCAAGACCCTGCTTGGCATGAATTACCTCCGTTGAGGAGGGGGTGCCTAGCCTCGCGCTATTCCTTGACGACCCAGAGCTTGACCGCTGTTGCTACCTCCGGGTGGAGGCGCACTTCGACATTGTAAACACCCAATTCGCGGATGGGGTCTTCGAGATGAATGGCGCGGCGATCTATCTCGTAGCCCTTTTCGTCGAGCAATTCGGCGACGTTTTGGGCGGTCACCGAACCGAAGAGGCGATCCTCCTCGCCGACCTTGACCTGCGCGGTGATCGATTCCGCTTCCAGCTTCTTGGCGAGGGCCTCGGCGGCGCGGCGGTCGCGCTCGGCCAAGGTCTCTTGCTGTTTGCGCCTGGACTCAAATTGAGCCATGTTGGCGGCGCTGGCGATCAGGGCCTCATTGCGAGGGATCAGGAAGTTGCGACCATACCCGTTCTTTACCTCCACGACCTCGCCGGCCGAACCCAAGGATTCAATGTCCTTTAATAGAATTACTTTCACGACTTGTCCTCCACTTCGTAGAAAATGGCGATGTTGTTTGGGCCTTACGCTTCTTCCTCTGTGGGGGCTGGGCGCAAACGCCGCCAATCGAACCACGTATCCAAAAGCCCCAAGCCCGCCAAGAGCAGAACCGCCAAGCCCGCGACAAAGAAAAGCCCTACGTAAAACAACAACTCGACCAAAGGCGGCACCCGTTGGCGCTGGGCGAAAAAGCGCAAGACAGCCAATCCTTGCACTGCGTAGATAATTCCCATAAACACGATCAAATTGAGGCCTAAATCGGCCAGCAATCCATCGCTCAAAAGACTTAGACCCAAGGCCGCGATCAATACCCAGATCAACTCTTCCCAAGGCCGCCACAAAGTTAGCGGCAGGGGAGCAGGCAGCGACAGCCCCAGCCGCAAGGCCAAGCCCTCGCTCAACCGATACGCCACGATAAAAATCAAAAGCAGGGTCGCCATCTCGATGGCTGGCTGCACTCGCAAAACCGCGTCAATCATCGCGCTTAGCGTCTGGCCGCTTCCCTCTACAGCCATCCCCAAGGCTTGAAACTGCTCCAAGATGGCAGCGGCTTGCTCTTGGCGATGTGCGCCATCGCGCGCCTGGATCAACTGCCAGAAACACAAGCCAGCCGGCGGCGTGCAGGCCATGGCCATGACGCGACCATAGGTCTGCTGACGCTCTATTTGCAAAACGGCGAGCAATCCCATAATGGGCACTAGCCCCAACATGGCACCTAGCAGCATGACGGTGCCCAAGCAAAGCAGGCCGATCAAGGGTAGGGAGCCACGCGAGCCATAGCGCAGACTAGCCAAAAGCGAAGCGACCGCCAGCGCTATACCCAGCAGAATCAACATCGGCGCACGCCGACTCTAAGAGTCGTCGGACTCTTGGACGACGGTCTCTTCTGCTTTTGGCGAATCCTCTTCCCCTTCTGTCTCCTCGACCTCTTTTACCGCCGCATCAGGGGCTTTGTCTTCAGAGGCCGCATCGCGGGGCCCGCCGTAGGATCGTGGGCCGCGGGAGTCGCGATGCGGGCCACCTCGGTCCCTCGGCCCACGGGGCGATCGGGCAAAGGCTTCTTCGAGGAAATTGTCGGCGGCTAGCTCGGGCACATGGATAAACCCGCCTTCGACTGCGGTGACGAGGTAGCGCAGCACCACTTCGTCGAGCTTGAGCGTCTGTTCTAGCCCCTCGATCGCCGTCGGCTCGACGGAAAACTGATAGAGCACGTAGTAGCCTTGATGCCGATTCTTCAGGCTAGACGAGGTATAGGCCAAACGCCGCAGTCCCCAATTGTCGATTCGGGCGACTTGTCCGCCATTTTCCTCGAGCAGAGCCTCGTATTTTTCGACGAGTTGATCGTACTGGCCCTCGCCGGCTTGGGGATCCAAGATACATACGAGTTCGTAGTTTCTCATTGTATTGCGCTTTCTTGGTTCTGGTCTGGGGCACATCCCTCAGACGACTAGACTAAAAGCGGTGCCAGGACGAGAGATATCACCGACATCAGCTTGATGAGTATGTTCAGCGACGGCCCCGAAGTGTCCTTGAATGGGTCGCCGACCGTATCGCCGACGACCGCGGCTTTGTGGGGGTCAGATCCTTTGCCACCCAAATGGCCCTCTTCGATCCACTTTTTGGCGTTGTCCCAAGCCCCGCCGCTGTTGGCCATCATCAGCGCCAACAAGACGCCGCTGACCGTCGCCCCGGCGAGCATTCCGCCCAAGGCGATGGGGCCGAGGCCGAAACCAACCGCGACCGGAGCCAACACTGCCAGCAGACCCGGTAGAATCATTTCGCGCAGGGCCGCGGTCGTGCTAATCTCTACGCAGCGCCGGGTATCCGGTTTGGCTTTGCCTTCCATCAGGCCCTCGATCTCGCGGAACTGACGCCGGACTTCTTCGACCATCTTGAAGGCGGCCTTGCCGACCGAGGTCATGGTAATGGAGGCCGCTAGGTAGGGAATCATCGCGCCGATAAAAAGCCCGCCGACGACAATCGGCGTAGTCACGTCAATGACGATCGGCTCACCGGTTGCGGTCTCAATAGCGGAGGAATAGGCCGAAAAAAGCGCCAATGCCGTCAACGCTGCCGAACCAATGGCAAATCCTTTGCCCATAGCTGCGGTCGTGTTGCCGAGTGAGTCGAGACCATCGGTGATCTTGCGCGTGTCTTCGCCCAAACCCGCCATTTCGGTAATGCCGCCGGCGTTGTCGGCGATGGGACCATAGGCGTCAACCGACATGGTGATACCCACGGTGGCCAGCATGCCCACGGCGGCGATCCCAATCCCAAAAAGCCCGGCAAAGTGGAAGGCCAAGCCAATGGCGACGACGATCCCCAAGGTCGGCAGGACGACGCTCTCCATGCCTATGGCCAGACCGGAAATGATATTGGTCGCCACGCCGGTCTTGGAGGTTTCAGCGATGGTGCGGATGGGTTTGCCGCCGGTGTAGTACTCGGTAAAAAGGCCAATCGCGATCCCGGCCAGACAGCCCGCGCACAGTGCCCACACCGGCTGATTGGATAGGCCGATTGTCCCGGCGACCCACCAAGCACCCAAGATCATTAGTGCGGCAGCAACCCAAGTCGAGTAGCGCAAGGCGGCACCGGGATCGAAATTCTGCAGTATCCGCACCATCAACACGCCTAAAAGCGACGCGACTATACCTATCGTGATGACGATCAGCGGGAAGCTCATTGCCGCAAGTTTCGCCTCGGTCGGATCGGAGATATTGGGAGCGAGAGTGGCCAGCAGCGACGCGGACGCGGTGGCGGCGATGGCAATGGTAGCAATGACCGATCCGACGTACGATTCAAAGATATCGGCACCCATGCCAGCGACATCGCCGACATTGTCGCCGACGTTGTCGGCGATAACGGCCGGATTGCGGGGATCGTCCTCGGGAATTCCCGCCTCCACTTTGCCCACCAAGTCGGCACCCACGTCCGCGGTCTTGGTGAAGATGCCGCCGCCAACGCGCGCGAAAAGAGCAATCGAAGAGGCCCCCATAGCGAAGCCATTGATCGTAGATGCTTGGCTTATATCGTCCCAGATACCAATAGCGCTGGCCAGTGCTCCAACACCAAAGAGTCCCAAGCCAGCCACGGCAAGTCCCATCACGGCACCCCCTGAAAAAGCGATATTCAGCGCCGGCCCTTGGCCGTGCTGGTTGGCCGCTTGGGCGGTGCGAACATTGGCGTGGCAGGCCGCCTTCATGCCAGTGTAACCGGCCAAAATGGAGCAAACGGCTCCCGCCAAGAAGGCGTACGCGGTATAGTCTTTGAGGAAGACAAAAAGGAGAACGAAAACGATGACGATAAACCCGGCGAGGATGGTGTACTCGCGTTTGAGAAAGGCCATCGCTCCCTCGTGGATAGCCTCTGAGATTTCCACCATCTCTGGAGTGCCCGCCGGAGACTTTTTGATGTAAAAGTACAGCAGGAGCGAGCAAAGCAAACCGCCCAGACCAATGAATGGCGCTGCGCTTGTCCAAATTTCCATATGCGTTTGTAACCCTCCCTCGACTACGTTGCTTTTTAACCGTTGAACTTGTTCATGGCCGCCTCGATGCCTTCGGCGTAGTACACTTCGAGCGCCGTATTTCCGCGCTCAATCAAGTCTTCTACCTCGTCTTCTGGGGAAAACGGATCCAGTACGTAGTCAACGACGTCCGCGCCTGCGGGCGGGATGCCGATTCCTAAACGCAGGCGCGGTACGGCTTCCGTGTTGAGCGCTTCGAGTACCGAAGCCAACCCGTTGTGTCCGCCATCGCTGCCGCCACGGCGAAAGCGCAAACGCCCGAAGTCGAGCAGGAAGTCGTCGAAGATGACCAGTACGTCTTCGGGAGGCACCTCCCATTGGGCGCAAAGGGCCGCAGCGGTCGAACCGCTGCGGTTCATATAGGCTTGGGGCTTGGCCAAGAGCACTTCCCGACCGCCCAGCACTACTCGGACGACTTGGCCCTGTATGTCTGCTTGATGCTGCCAGTCAACACCACAGCGCGCTGCTAGGTGATCCACCACCATAAATCCTATGTTGTGCCGCGTTGACGCGTAGCGCGCACCGGGATTGCCCAAACCCAAGGCTACTTGCAAACCTACTCTTCGCCACCCTCGTCGCCTTCGCCGGCCTCACCGCCCTCGCCGCCTTCCTCGCCTTCCTCGCCTTCGCCTTCCTCACCTTCGATCTCCTCGGCTTCTTCCTCCTCAGTGATCAAGCGCGGGGCCAAGATATTGACAATCGTGCGGTCCGGGTCGGTGGTAATGCGCGGCTCTTGGTCAATGAGATCGCTCACGTGCAGGCTGTCGCCGATGACCAGCTCAGAGATGTCAATCACCATCGCGGAGGGCATTTCCGAGACGACGCATTCCATTTCGATTGCAGTCAGCGCCTGCTGCAAAGCCCCGCCCTCGTTGCGGACCCCTTCGGGCTCCCCCTCAGTCAGGATCGGAACATTGGCGCGCAGCGTCTCGCTCGGATCAATGCGCAAAAGGTCTAAGTGCAGCACATGGCCGCGCACCTTGTGGTATTGGACGTCGCGAATCAGGGCCTGCTCAGGAGCTCTATCAGACTCTTCGTGCTCAATCAAGATGATGGCGTTTTGCCCGCCCTTGCTCAGGATGAGCTCCAAGCTATGGGCATCTGTCTTGAAAGATTCAGCGGGCTGATTGTGGCCGTAGATCACCCCAGGCAACTGGCCCTGCAGGCGACGCATCTGGCCCACGGGGCCCTTGCCCTGCTCTTGGCGGGCCTGGACTTTGAGCGCAACCTGCTCACGCGCTTGGATCTGTAGTGGAACTTGCGGCATCAGAACTCTCCTCAAAAGACTCAATATATCAATGGCATAATGGCAGCCCGGCGAGGACTCGAACCTCGATAAACGGAACCAAAATCCGTTGTCCTACCAATTGAACGACCGGGCTACCTATCTCTATGCCTCGCACTTCCCCGAGCTAGACCGGCTGACATAAAAAAGACCGGCAACCTTGCCTTTGCAGTGCGCTCTGCGCCTGAGAGGCGGTCCTCCGGTCGTCGAAGATACCGTAAACAGTGGAGCCGCTGCCCGACATCAACGTGGCGCGAGCACCAACTCGATCCAGTTGAGAACGAAGTTCTGCGACGATGGGATAGGTGCGCTCTACCGCGGGCGTGAAGTCGTTCTCCAGCACTTCGAATAACCTGTCGTGGTCAACGCACCCGCCGCTCAGGGAAACAATAAAATTAAAATAGGGAGAATTTTCTGTCAAGATGGGGCCGAGTTGGCCATAAGCCCACGCCGTACTGATCTCGACCTCGGGGTACGCCAGCACGTAAAAGACCTTGCCCTCCCAGCTCAGCGCTTCGAGTATCTCGCCGCGGCCTCTCAATAGAGCGGTGCCGCCTTCCACCAGAAAGGGAATGTCCGAGCCAAGGGTGGCGGCGATCTGGCGGAGGTCTGCATCCGAGCATGGCTGATCATAGAAGCGATTGAGTGCTCGCAGGACTGCGGCCGCGTCGGCACTGCCCCCGCCTAGGCCCGCGCCTATGGGTATGTTCTTTTTTAGGTGGATGCGGAATGGCTGGGCCGGGCGGTCGAGTTGAGCATGAAAGGCATCAACTGCGCGGCACACCAAGTTGTCTGGCCCCGTCGATAGGCTATCGAGGCTACAGGTCAATTGATCGGAGGAAGCTAATTCAAAGTACAAGACGTCCGCTAAATCCACGCATTGAGCCACGCTGAGGATATCGTGGTAGCCATCGGGACGGCGACCGACAATTTTAATCCCCAAGTTTATTTTTGCGTATGCTTTTTCGACTAGCAGACTCTCCATCGCTGCACACCTTGACCGCATTTTACTATATTCTACACTCTAGCCTGTTACTTACGTGTCAGATTGGCATACTCTTGAGAGTTGATATGTTTCCAAAATTGATATTAGTGCTTTTCCTCGGCCTAAACACTCAGAGTTGGGCGCAAACGAGCGCAGAGGACGATTTTAAACTGGCCCGCAATCTCTTCCGAGATGCCGGCGATTACGCCACGGCCGCCGGGCTATTCGCCGAGTTTATTCGCAATTATCCCGATAGTCCGCAGCTAGCCGAGGCCCGACTGATGCTGGCGCGTGCGTACCGCCAGAGCGGCCGTTGCGACCTAGCGGTGCCAGCCTACGAGACGTTTTATCTCGAACATCCCGATCACTTGTTGAACGCCGCCAACGCACGGCGCGAGCGAGCGGCTTGTTTGGCCGAGCAAGGTCAATACCTGCTGGCGGCCCGATCATACGAAGAGTTGCAGCGTCGTTTCAGCGCCGGCGAATTCGCCGCCAGTGCCCTGATTGAGGCAGCGGCTAATTATACCCGCGCCGAAAATTTGCGGCAAGCCGAAGCTGCTTATGGACGTCTGCTGGCCGATTACGCGAGGTCCGATCAAGCGCATTTGGCGCGCTATCGGCTGGCTCAGTTGCGCTTTGCCGCTGGTCGAGCCGCAGAAGCCCAGCAACTCCTCGGGCAAATCGCCGCCACTAAACCATCGCCTTCTCTCGCTCCTAGCGCCCTGCTCCTTGGAGGGCGCATCGCTCTCTTTACGGGCAACAGGGAAACCGCGGAGAAGCAATTCAAGTCGCTGGAGCGGCGCTTTCCCCGGGCGGCACAGGCCGACAGCGCCCATCTAGATCGCGCAGACTATCTCTATAACTCGGGCCTTTTTAGCCAAGCTGGAGACGCCTATCAGCGAGCCTTTAACAAAGTCGGTGACCGCGCTCTCAAAGAAAGCGCACTCCTCGGGCTGGCCGACGCTCGCCGCCAGAGTCATCAGACGCGAGAAGCCATCGCCCGTTACGACAAGCTGAGCGCCATGCTCCAACCCGGCCACCCCGCGTACCTCAAGGCCCAGCTAGGCCGAGCCATCGTTCTGGGCCAAGCCGGACAATTCGCCCGCGCAGTAGGCCTTTTTCAAGGATTGATCCAGACCGGCGATAGCCCCGAAGCCATTAGTGCGCTAAGGGAACTAGGTGCCCTCTACAAGCGGCGCGGCGACCGCGGAGCCGAGGACCGTCCCGATTCGCTGCGGTTATTGACTTTCGGAGAAGGGACCGCCGCTTTCCACAGCCGCGCGGTAACTTGGTACCGCCGCTACCTACGGGAAGCCGATGGGGCCGCCGATGCCAACGCCGTGCGCTTTGAACTCGCCGCACTCTACGCCTCAACCGGCTACTACCAAGAAGCCATCTCCCTCTATCGACAGCTAGCTTCGGGCCAAGACGAGGTAGCAACCAAAGCGCAATTGGCCCTCGCCCAGACCTTTGAGCAAAGCGGACAACCGCGTGCGGCGCTGCGCGAGTACGTGGCCTTCCTCGAACTCTTCCCCGCTGACCGCCAGAGCGAGGAGGTTCGCCAGCGAATCGAATATCTGCGCGAATTTACCGTCTTGGACCCGGCCGGCCTCAACCGGGCCTTGCAAAAAGCTGGGCTCGATGAGTTGAGCGGCAAGTCGCGTCAGCTAGTGCAGCTAGCGGTCGCCCGAGTGCTGTTCTCGCATCACGATTTTGTAACTGCTGCCCAATTTTTCAAACACTATGCCACGGCCTATCCAGACGATCCCTACAACGACGAGGCGCAGTACTTTCTGGCCGAAAGTCTGCTTCGACTCGCCCGCCAACGCCAGCTAGAGGCGCAGCCTGCCAGCGCGGATTCACTGCGGGCTCTAGCCCTACGGGAATACCGCGTTCTCGTCGAGCAAGTCCCCGCCGACAGCATTCTCACCGAACAAGCCCCCACCGACAGTACTACTCTCGTCGAACAAGCCCCTACCGACAGTACTACTCTCGTCGAACAAGCCCCCACCGACAACACATGGACCCGGCGCGCACGACTTAGCCTCATTAAACTCGAAGCCGAGGACCGCCCGGACTCGCTGCGGTTACTAACGCTTGAAGAGGGGTTTGCCTCTTTCGTCGCCGAGTTTTCCGAGGGGCAAGGGGACCATCTAGACCAAGCCCTTTTGCAGCTAGGCGATGCCCGCCGCCAACTCGGGGCGACCGATACCACTTGGTTCGACGGGGCCGTTGCGGCCTACGACCAACTCCGCCGACTCTCTTCTGACAGTCCACTCGTCCCCCACGCTCTATACGGCAAGAGTCTTTGCCTAGTGCAAAAGGGCCAACACAAAGCAGCGGCCGATTTGCTCGAGCGCGTTCTGCGAGATTCTCCCAATAGTCCGCTGACGGCACCGGTTCTCTTTGAACTGGGCCATATCCGCTTGGCGCAGGAGCGGACCCAAGAAGCCATTGCCCGACTGCAAGAGTTGCGCTGGGGCTACCCGGCCTTTCCCCAGCGCCGCGCCGCCCAGAAACTGTTGGGCGACACCTATTTTCAGCTCGGCCAATACGCCGCCGCCATCGAGCTATATCTACCGTTGGTTTCCAACTCGACCATTTCCGACGACAGGGGGCCGATTCTTCGACGAATTGGCCGGGCTTACCACCATCTCAACCGCTATGGCGAGGCCATGGAGACCTATCGGCAAATACTCGCCGAAGAGCCAAATCCGGCGGGATTAGATAGCATTTACTTCGCCCAAGCGGTACTGCAACTGAGGCTAGGTCAGGAAGACGACGCCTTTCGGCTCTTCCGCAAGGTCAGCCAAGAATTTGCCTCCAGTGGATTGGCAACCGAAGCCTCGACGCG
The DNA here is from genome assembly GCA_022826515.1 of Candidatus Latescibacterota bacterium. The sequence goes on along the minus strand of JAJDUT010000113.1, from coordinate 75,128 downwards.
GGCCGGCCACATCGCCTTTGCCCGCCAGCAATACAAACAAGCCTACCGACTCTATCAGCCCTTGCTGAAGCAAAGCGAGGACGCCCTAATCTACGGACAAGCCGTCCTCTCTTTGTTCCGACTCAAGCGCATAGAGGAAGGGCGCAAGGCCGCCAAGCAGTTTGCCAAGCGGTTCAAGGAAGAAACAGAGTGGCGTCAACACTTCCGGGTTGAAGAAGGGAATTACTATTTGCAGGCTGGCAACTACAAAAAGGCGTACGAACTGTTTCAAGAGGTGGAAAAGCAAGGAGGCATGTGGGCCGACGACGGGGCCTATTGGATGGCTATAACGCTGTGGAAGCGAAACAAGGCGACGCCCAGCGAGGAGGGGGCGGCGTTCGCATTGGAGGCCATATCGCGCTTTGTACGAGAGTATCCGATGAGTCCTCAGGTGGCCGATGCCTACTTGCGCCTCGGGGACTACCACTTTTCGCTGCGCAACTTCCTGCAAGCGGCAGGAGCCTACAAACACACCTTGGACGCGCCAGAAGTCAGTAGTGAGCAGGCCCAAGATGCCATGTGGAAACTGATCAAAAGCTACCAGAGTGCCCACGAGTACGAGGCCGCGCACCAAGTGGCCGATCAGCTACTGAGCCAGTACCCCGAGCACCCCAAAGCCATCGAGATCCAGCTCGAACTGGGTATCATACTCAAGAATAAGGGCCAATACGCTCAAGCCATTGAACAGCTAGACGAACTACTCTCCCAACAGTTACTCAATGGCAACAGTGCTTCAGAAGCCCGGTTTTACATCGGCGAATCCTATCAGAACATGGGCGAGTACCGCAAGGCTATCCAAGCCTATTACAAGGTCAGTTACCACGGTAGCCAAGGACTCAGCATGTGGATCACCTCGGCGGATTTCCAGCGCGCCCGCTGCCACGAATCGCTGGGCGAACACGCCACGGCCATGACCATCTACGAGCGCATCACACGGCGCGAAGGGGGCCAGAGTCCGCAGGGACAGATAGCCCGCGAGCGGATCGATGCCCTGCGCCGCCAGCTAGAAACCCTCAACTGAAGCGACGCCAGCAGAGCATATCATGCCCCCGACTCAACGTCACATTCTGCTCCTGACCCAGCGAGCAGAGTTGGAAGCAGAGTTCAAGTCCGCAGTCCACGACGTGCGGCTGCGCGTACTCAGCGCGGCTAACAGCGATGCGCTTGGGCGGCTACTGCGGCGCGGAGTGGATATGGTCGCCTTTGATCTGGAACTTCCGCCCGCCGTCCTCGCAGAGGGCGTCGCCGCGCTCGACCAGTACCGCGATGTTCCCATGCTAGGCTTGGGCAACGCCGATGAAAATTGGGACCGACTTTTGTGGGGTTCGCCGCTCAAAGACCAAATTGCCGTGCCCTTTGAGGCCGCAGTCCTGCGTCAACATCTGGATCAGCTACTAGAGCGCGGGGACTTTTTGCACGGGGCCGAACTAGTAGGTCAGTCGCCCTTAATGCGCCAACTGCGCGAACGCATCTTAATCGTGGCACCAACGCCAGTTTCCTCTATCCTCCTGACGGGCGAAAGCGGCGCGGGCAAGGACTTAGTTGCCGAAGCCCTACATCGCTACAGCAGCCGACGCGAACGTCCTTTCCGCCCGCTCAACTGCGGTGCCATTCCGGAGAATCTGCTGGAGAACGAACTCTTCGGGCACGAGAAGGGGGCCTTCACCGACGCCCGTGCTCAGTACCGAGGTATCTTTGAACAAGCGGACAACGGAACGGTCTTTCTAGACGAAATCGGCGAGATGTCGCTGGCGGCGCAAGTGCGCCTCTTGCGGGTCCTTGAGCAGCGCGAGGTAGTCCGCATCGGCGGCAGCGCATCAGTCGCGGTGGACCTGCGCGTGATCGCCGCGACCAACCGCGATCTACAACAGGCGGTGGACCAGCGCGAGTTTCGCCTCGACCTATACCACCGGCTCAAGGTCGTCGAGCTCGACATTCCGCCGCTGCGCCGCCGAGCCGAGGACATTCCCCTCTTGATCGAGCACTTCATCAGCGAGTTGACCCAAGACAACAAGAGCCGTCTAGAAGGGTTCTCGGCGGCGGCGCTGGATCTTTTGCAAAACTATGCTTGGCCTGGCAATGTGCGCGAGTTGCGCAACCTAATCGAGCACTTGGTATTCCTCGCCCCGCGTGCCCTCGTCGAACCCGAAGACCTAGTGCCCCATCTCGGGATCCAGCCCACGCGCCATTTGCCCGTGCCAACCAACAAGACGCCGGACCAATCCGAGCGCGAGTTGATCTACTTTGCGCTCTTGGATCTCAAGCGCGAGGTCGCCGAACTAAGAGCCGCGGTCGAGCGCAATGCCTCCGCGATGCCGTCCTCTGCGCCCCCCGTAGCACCAAGGGCCGTTCGACCGGTTGGGCCCGAGGAACCGATCTATCCGGTTGAGGACACCCCTTACCATCCCGCAGGCTCCCAGCAATCCCCGGCAATACGCGTCCCCGAAAACGCAGCTATTGAGCCTTTGCCCTCGCTCAAAGACCGCGAGCGGGAAGCCATCGAACAGGCTCTCGACCGCGTCGGCGGCAATCGCCGGAAGGCCGCCGCTATCCTCGGCATCAGCACTCGCACGCTCTACCGCAAGCTGAACGAATACGACCTTCAATGAAACACCTTCTCCGCTCCGTCAGGCGCGACAACCCCTCCACCCTATTAAGTCTATGTCGCCCGTGGGTGGGCAGCACCCTTATTGCCGCATTGCTCGCGGGCGCACACCCGGCTGGGGCGCAAATGCCGGAAGGGAGCACTCAACCACTAGCGGATCTCAGCAGGGCTTTCCGCCACGCCTACGAACAAGCGAAGCCAGCCGTGGTTTTAATCTCGGCGACGGCCCGGTCGCGGCAAAAGCGCACATTGCCCCCCTTCCACCCGGAAATTCCCGAAGACTTTCGCGGCATAGGCTCCGGCACTATTGTCAGCGCCGATGGCTACATTCTGAGCAATTACCACGTCGTCGCCGAGGCCGACTCCATCCAAGTCACCCTCTCGGACCGCCGCACCTATCGGGCTAAGGTCATCGGCTTTGATTCGTTGATTGACATCGCCCTGCTCAAGGTTGAGGCGCAGGGGCTGCCTACGGTGCAGTTGGCCGACTCAGACCGCTTGCAAATCGGCGATTGGGTGCTGGCCATTGGCCATCCCTTGGGCATGGGTTCCACGCTGACGCACGGCATCGTCAGTGCCCTAGGGCGCCAAGCAGGCATTTTCAACCCCAGAAGCGACGAAGAAAATCGCTACGCCATCGAGAGTTTCATCCAGACCAATGCCGTGATTAACCCCGGCAACTCCGGCGGTCCTCTGCTCGATCTACAGGGCCGAGTCGTAGGGATCAATACGGCCATTTCAACGCGCACGGGTTACTACATCGGCTATGGGCTGGCCGTGCCGATCAACTTGGCCCGCGAGGTGGTAGATGATCTGCTGGTCCACGGACGGATCGTGCGCGGCTACTTGGGCGTGGCCATGGAATCTGAGATCACTCAAGAGCTAATCCGCGAGCGCGGCCTCGACATGGAACGGCCACAGGGCGTTTACCTCAGAGATGTGCAGCCCAACAGCCCGGCTTCGCGCGGTGGTTTGATCGACGGGGACGTCGTCCTGTCGCTCGACGGCATCGAGGTCAATCACTTCAATCACCTGCAAACGCTGATCTACGGCCGCGACCCAGGCGAAACGGTCAGCCTGCAAATCATGCGCCAGAATCAAATCCACCACGTCGCCGTGGTACTCGGCGAGCGCGAAGAGGACCGGCTCCTTTCCCAAGGCCATCAGCGGCTAGCAAAGCTGGGGATTTCAGTTGAAACCTTGCCCGCCGAGTTGGCCGCCGAGTTGGGCTTTATCGGCGAGTTGGCGGCTGAACTGGGTTTTGCACAAGGCGAGGAGCCGGTGGTGGTAGTTGAAGTAGATCCGGAGGGGCTGGCTGCGGATAAAGGGATTCAAGCGCGCGATGTGATTACCGAGGTGGATCAAGAACGCGTTACTTCGTTGGAGCAATTTGTGCGCTTTGTTTCCGAACTGGAGGAGGGGCAGTCTGCGTTCTTCTGGTTTTGGCGGCCCGATACCGGAATTGAGGTTCGGGCACTGAGGATTCCGGAGTAAACCATGACGCCCGACCTAAACGGTGCCGACGCCCTGCTGATGATCGGCAGCAGCGAACGCTGTGCCAATCTGTTCTACGCCACCCGCTTTCGCGCTCCCGGCTCCTTCGTCTTTCTGTGGACTCCCAGCGAAAAAATCATGCTCGCCAACAACCTCGAGATCAACCGCGCGCGAGACCAAGCTAGCGTCGATCGGGTATTGTCTTATGCCCAGTACGAGCAGCAGGCCAAGGAAAGAGGCCAGGAGCGGCCCAACAGCAAAGCCGTGTTGTTGGAACTTTTGCGCGACCTCGGCTTGGCGAAGCTACAAGTGCCCGCTGATTTTCCCCTTGGTACAGCCGATTTTCTGCGGGGGGAAGGCATCGAACTAGCCATTGCGACCGAGCCGCTTTTTCCCCAGCGCAACATCAAAGACGCCACAGAGATCGAGAATGTGCGCCGGGCAATGCGGGCCACCGAGGCGGGCATGGAAACGGCGATTGAAGGGCTGCGCGCAGCCGATGTGCGCGACGGCGTACTCTTCCTCAACGGCGATGTACTCACTTCCGATCGATTGCGGCGCATGGTGCATCAGACGCTCATGGATTGCGACAGCATTGGCGAACATACCATCATCGCTGGCGGCGACCAAGGCTGCGACCCACACCAAGTGGGCTTCGGGCCTTTGTGCGCCGGCGAGACCATCATCATCGACATCTTTCCGCGCGATGAGGCGAGCGGCTACTACGGAGATATGACGCGGACCGTCTGTAAGGGACCGGCCTCCAAGCCGCTGCAGCACCTATACGAAACCGTGCTGGCGGCTCAACAATTGGGCTTAGACCACATCCGTCCGGGTGCCGAAGGCCACCTTATTCACGAGTCAATCCAACGATTTTTCGACGACGCCGGCTACGAGACGGGAGAGAAGGACGGCTATATGCAGGGCTACTTCCACGGCACGGGACACGGGCTAGGGCTGGAGATCCACGAGGGGCCGAGGATCGGTCCGCGCGGCGACGTGCTTGAGTCCGACCATGTCGTGACGATGGAGCCAGGGCTCTACTACCGAGGCTTGGGGGGCGTGCGGATCGAAGATACAGTCGTCGTTTGTGCAGGCGGCTGCGAAAACTTATGCAGCCTGCCCAAGGTACTCGAAGTGTGAATGCGGCCCTCTTTGTCAACGGGTGTACTCGTTGACAAAAAGGGGAAATTGAGCAGATTTACTCTTATGAGACGGCACAAATTCACCCTTGGCTCCCTAGTCATTGCTGCGGGTCTAATCTACCTTTTTGTCGCTGGCGTTCAGCAGTCAACGGCGACTCACATGACCCTGCAAACTCTAATGGAGGGAGCTACAGACGACAGCCAGCGCATCCAACTAGGCGGTAGCACCGTGGTGCCCGGTTCGATTGAATGGGACCGGTATCGCTCGCGCCCCGAATTTGTGATTACCGACGGGCAACACACACTGCGGGTGCGCTACATCGGCCACGCCGTGCTACCCGATACCTTCAAAGACGAAGCACTGGTAGTTCTCGAAGGCGAATACGATGCAGCCGATCAGGTCTTTGCCGCTGAGATCGTCTTTGCCAAATGCCCCTCCAAATACGAGGGACAAAGCTATGAAGGCCACGTGCAGGCGATGAATAGCCCGAACGGCTAGCCCACACACCTTTTGGCTTTTCCCGACTCTTTATGGTTGATATCGGCTACTTTGCCTTGAGCTTGGCACTCCTAGCCTCCGGCTATGGTGCTCTGGCGTCGGCCCTCGGGGCGAGGCGTGGCCACTTGGGGCTAGTGCGCTCGGGCGAAAACGGGGTCTTGGCGACTTGTGGCCTGCTGACGCTGGCAATTCTCGCGCTGTGGCACGCGCTCCTCTCCCACGACTTCCAAGTCGAGTACGTGGCCGAAAACAGCAACCGCGCCATGTCTCTGTTCTATTTGATAACGGCGCTGTGGGGCGGGCAGAACGGATCGCTGTTGTTTTGGGGCTGGATCTTATCCATCTACTCGGCGGGCTTGGCGGCACTCTACCGCCAGCGCTACCGAGAGTTGATGCCCTACGCGATAGCGACCTTATCCCTTACCAGCTTCTTCTTTTGCATTGTGCATCTTTTTGCCGCAGACCCGTTCCAGCGCCTGCCTTTCACGCCAGAGGACGGGCGCGGACTCAACCCGATTCTACAACACCCCGTTATGGCCATTCATCCACCGATGCTTTACTTGGGTATGGTGGGCATGGTCGTGCCCTTTGCCTTTGCCATCGCCGCGCTCTTGACTGGCAAATTAGACGCTACTTGGCTCCGTGCGGCGCGCCGCTGGATGCTCATCCCCTGGACCTTTCTCGGCTTCGGCCTCCTGCTAGGCGGCAAATGGGCCTATGTCGAACTGGGGTGGGGTGGTTATTGGGCGTGGGATCCGGTGGAGAACTCCTCGCTGATGCCTTGGCTAATCGCCACCGCTTTTCTGCACTCGATTATGATTCAAGAGCGCAAGGGCATGCTCAAGGTGTGGAATGTGGCACTGGCGATTCTCACGTACGCGCTGTGCCTGTTCGGCACCTTTATGACCCGCAGTGGCATTATCTCCTCGGTTCATGCCTTTGCCCAGTCCAATATCGGCCCTTTTTTTGGCACGTTTCTCGTCCTGACGCTGGTTTTTTCTTTTGGGCTTTTGTGGCTGCGGCTACCCTTGCTCAAGGCCGAAAACCGCTTGGAATCTTTTGCCTCGCGCGAGACGGCTTTCTTGCTCAACAACTGGGTTCTCTTGGGAATGCTCTTCGCCGTGTTCTGGGGCACGGTCTTCCCGCTGGTTTCCGAGGCACTGACTGACGAGCAAATCACGGTTGGGCCTCCTTTTTTCAACCAAGTCACGATTCCCATCGGCCTAGTGCTCCTGTTGTTGACAGGTGCTGGTCCGCTCTTTGCCTGGCGTCGCACTTCCAGCGAAAGCCTGCGCAAGAATTTCATCCGCCCGGCGACCGCGGGCGTTCTTTCGTGCGGGGTCTTCTTTCTCTTGGGCCTGCGCGACCCCTATGTCGTGCTGTCATTCGCGCTGTGCGTCTTCGTTCTCGTCGCGCTCACTTCCGAGTTCCACGCCGGAGCGCGGGCGCGAATGCACAGTACTAACGAACCCTATTCAGTGGCGTTGTATCGCCTCTGCACCAAGAACCGACGGCGTTATGGCGGGTACTTGACCCATCTAGGGCTGGTATTGCTCTTTGCTGGCTTTACTGGCAAAGCCTTTACCCAAGAAGCCGAAATCGTCCTCGACCAAGGAGCTTCGAGTCAAGTCGGCGAATACCGGCTTACGTTTGCGTCGCTGGCCTTTGCCGAAAACGCCAATCACAGCACTACCGCTGCGGCCTTGGCTCTGCACCGCGGCGATCAATTCCTCGGCACGCTGCTGCCAGAGCGCCGCTACTATCCGGCTTTTGATCAAGGTACTACGGAAGTCTCCATTTACTCGACTTGGCGCGAGGACTTCTATGTAATCCTAGTGGGCTCCGCCGAAGACCAGAGCGCCAAATTCCAAATCTATATCAACCCGCTCATCAACTTTGTGTGGCTCGGTGCGGTCGTCCTAGTGCTCGGCGCACTGTGGGCGATGTGGCCCACGCCGCGAGACCGGCGGCTAGCGCGGATCGATCGCGAGACCGCAATGGATTCTGTCGTCGCACGGAGACCTCGTATGTACGTGCCCGTGATCGCTGCATTGGCGCTGGGCTTCTCGCCGGTAGGGGCGGCGACAACGACGGAAGTCAAGGCCGTGGCTGAGGAGTTGGTCTGTCTTTGCGGCAATTGCCCTCGGGAATCCTTAGCCACCTGTCTTTGTACGGACTTCGCGGTCCCCGAACGCGAGACGATTGGCTCAGCCCTAGACCAAGGCCAGACTCGACAGCAGATTATCGACGGCTATGTAGCGCGTTTTGGCCCGATGGTCTTAGCCACTCCGCCGCACGAGGGCTTTAACTTGCTCGCTTGGGTGGCACCCTTTTTGGCTCTTTTGTTTGGCGTTGCCCTAATACGCACCCTGCTAGTTCGCTGGAAGGACCAAGGCCAAGCGCCTCTACAATCCAAGCCCCAGCCGACCAACCGCAGCCAAGACGCGGATCGCTTGAGACGCGAGTTGGATCACTACGACGATGGCTAGTTCGGCCAACCCGACGCGGGCCTATGAGAACCTTATATAAATGAACGCGATAGAACTCCTACCCATAATATGTTCTATCGCGCTGCTGTTGGGGCTACTGCTCTATCTGGCCCATCCCCTCCTAGTGAGCGGGCGGATGGGCGCGGCGAGTGGATCGACGCGACAACTTTTTGAGCGCAAGGAGCAGCTTTTGGGCGAGATCGTCGAACTGGAGCTTGACCGCGAGCTTGGGAAAGTGTCCGCAGAGGATTTTCAGCGCCTCTTCGCCGAGTTGGAGGCCGAGACGCTGGCGGTTATCGGCGAGTTGGATCGGCTCAACGGTGCGAGCAACTCTCAACTCGAACGACGCATTGAGGAAGAGGTTGCGGCTCTGCGCCAAAGGACCGCCGTTCCTCGTTGCCACGGCTGTGGTGTTCTGCGACGCGAGGGCGATTTGTTCTGTCCGCAATGCGGGGCCTCCCTAGTGGAATCTGGCTGAGCCATGGTTCTGCGCTCGCTTTGTGTTGCAATCGTCCTTTGCGCTTCTGACCTGTGGGGCGCGGCGATCAACGGTTATGTGCTCAACCCTTTCACTCAAGCGCGAATTCCGGGCATTCCCGTGGCCTTCTACGTCCGCCAAGATGGAGAGATTCTCGAGATGCTGCGCAAGGAGACCGACGCCGAGGGGCGCTTTTCTTTTGCTGGCCCTTTTCTACAGAGCGGACTCCACTTCGGGTTAGCGGCCTTCTACGACGATATCCCCTACTTTTCTTCGACTCTTGAGGCCGGTGCACAACAACAGGTCATCCTCGAAGTGTACGAAAAAACCGATGACCCCTCCGGAATCCGCATCGGTACTCATCACCTCTTTTTCGCACTGCGCGGAAACGCGATTGAGTGCATCCAGCTCCTGCAAATTCACAACACCCGCGAGCGCACGTACGCAGGCCGTGGTGACGGACGCGAGCGGCAAGTGACTGAACTTGTCTTGCCAACGGGCATCTTCAACCTCCAAAGTCACTCGGGGCTGCTTCACCAAGCCGGAGAAGGTCGTTTCTTCGACAACCAGCCCCTGCCTCCAGGCCGCTCGCAACGGAGTTTTTCTTTTAATCTCGACGCGAGCAACTTCACCAGCCCCTATGTGCATCAGGTGATATATCCGACCGACCGCTTGGAGATTTTTCTCGACCCACCTTCCACGGAGATCAAACCGCCTTTTATCGATCTAGGTATCGTCGAACAGCACGGACGCCAGTATCGGAAAGTGGCCATGGAAAACCTACAGCCAAGTCAGCAGGTGGCGATTCCCTTACCTTTCGCCCCCTCGCTGCGTTGGTCGCTCAAATGGGTCGCATTGGCTGGCGCATTCCTCACCGGTGGTGTCGCGCTGGCATTGAGCCGCCAACACCCAAGCACCGATCACGCACACGCGCTAAAACGGCGGCAGCATCTCATTGAGGAACTCGCTCGGCTCGACGACTCTTTTGCCGACCAGCCCGCAGATCCGCATTACATGGACCAGCGGGAGCATCTGATGCGCGAAGCGGTTGCCCTGACTCAAGCGCTTGACGTGTGATGAGTGGAGACGACGCCATCGTCCTAGCGGGCGCTGCTAAACGCTTCGGCACCCACACAGCCTTGCGTCCCATCGATCTGGTCATTCCACACGGGCAAGCGGTGCTGCTCGTTGGTGCCAATGGCGCGGGCAAGAGTACCCTATTGCGGCTAGTGGCCGGACTCTGCCGACCTTCGGCGGGGAGCGTGAAAATCAACGGTCGCGATCCCCAACGCTTTCCCGAGGCGCGGGCGGAGATCGGCCTGCTATCGCATCAGACCTTGCTCTACGACGAACTGACGGCGAGAGAGAACTTGCGTTTCTTCGCCCAACTCTATGGCTTGGACAATCCAGACGAACGGCTCGCTGCGGCCTTAGCGGCTGTTGGTCTGTGCTTTCCGTCGCCAGTATTGGCGACGCACGAGCGGCTCGACCAGCGCGTGGGTTCGTTCTCCCGCGGTATGAAGCAGCGTCTGGCTATTGCCCGTGCCATCCTGCATCGCCCTTCTATTCTCTTGCTTGACGAGCCGTTTACCGGCCTCGACGCCAGTGCCAGTGCTGCACTACACCGCCTCCTGTGTCGCTTTCGGCAAGAAGGGCGCACCTGCATCTTGGTAACGCATCGCCTCGGCGAGGCCGAGGGCTTAGTAGATCGCCTGCTGGTGATTGAGCGTGGTCAATGGCGCTTGGATCAAGTCCTGACGGAAAATTCTAACCAACTGCGCACGCTCTGCGCGCCTTATCTCAACGCCGACCCATGAGCTTTTTCGGGCGTGCGCTGGCGATACTGCACAAGGATCTGAAGGCCGAGTGGCGCACGAAGGCGCGTCTCAGCCCGATGGTGTTCTTTATACTGTTGATGTTGCTGGTATTCAACTTTTCCTTCGATTTAGGTGGGGCCGCTCTACGCGAGATTGGGCCTGGGACCTTGTGGTCGTCCTATGTCTTCGCCAGTCTGCTGAGTCTGAGTCGCTCTTTTACTGATGAACGCGACAACGACGCGCTCGACGCGCTGCTGTTAGCACCGGGGGACCGCGGAGCCATCTACCTAGGCAAGATGCTGGGTAATTTTGTTTTTCTTTTGGCAATCGAACTTCTGAGTTTGCCCTTTTTTGCGCTCTTTTTTAACCTGTCTCTAGGCTTTTTCTTGCTTCCCCTGCTAGCTATCTTCGTCTTGGGCTCAGCTTGTATGGCGTCGGCGGGCACGCTCTTTGCGGCATTGTCGAACAACATGCGCTTGCGCGAGTTAATGCTGCCCCTTTTGCTCTTGCCCATGATATTGCCAGCGTTGATTTCCTGCGTGGAGGCGACGGGGTTAGCACTGGCCAATGACTGTTGCGAAAAGCTCTTGCCGCACCTGCAAATGTTGGGGGTGTACGCGGTGGTTTTCACGGTGCTGTCGCTAATGCTTTTTGAATACGCAATCGAGGAATGATGCGTTCGGTCCCATTCTCCTGTTTGATTTTCGTGGTCATGCTCGTCGCCTTGGGCGCGATTTTTCTGTGGGTCCCCACGGAAAAAGAAATGGGAATCGTCCAGCGAATCTTCTACTTTCACGTGCCAGCGGCGTTTTCTTCGTTTTTGGCCTTTTTTCTGGTATTCGTCGGCAGTGTACAGTATCTGCGCACTCGCGAGGACAAGTGGGATCGCCTAGCGCTATGCTCCGCCGAATTGGGCGTGATCTTTGCGTTGATCGTGCTGATCACTGGGCCCTTGTGGGCCAAACCCATCTGGGGGGTTTACTGGCGGTGGGAGCCGCGCCTGACCTCCATGCTGATTACTTTCACCATCTACATGGCCTACCTAATGGTGCGGGGATACGGGGCTAACTCCGCTCCAGTACAGCGCATCAGTGCTGTACTGGGCATTCTCGCCTTCGCCAACGTTCCTTTGGTGTACTATGCTGTCGATCTATGGGCCGCCGACCAGCAGCTACACCCGCCGCGCAACGTAGAACTTGAGCCGACGATGCAATACACCAAGTGGATCTGCTACGCGGCTTTCTTCCTGCTGCTCTTTCGCCTCATCGCGCAACGCATGGAACTAGCCCGCATTGAAAAAGCCGTGGCGCTCCTACGGCAAAAACTAACCGACGAAACGTAAGAGACTATGGACAATCTCCACTACTTATTTGCTGCCTTTGCGGCCGTGTGGATCGTGCTTTTTGCCTATCTGACGCACCTAAACCGGCGCACTGGGGAACTGAGTCGCCAGCTCGCAGACCTTGAGTTGAAGCTAAAAAACAAAGAGGGTGATTTGCCGGATGGGTAGGAGGCGCGAGCTAGTTGACACCCGCTTTTACGTCGTATTATATTTCACACATCTATTGGCAAACGCCTATTAAATTGTAGTATATCGCTATGGTTCTGATGGAAGTCAAGGGGGTCTTAAGCAGCAAATCTCTATCTTTATATCCTGAAGTAGTGCTCAAAGAAGTCGAAGGCAACTATTATCTGCGCATTGTCATCGGCCGCTTTGAGGCGGCAGCCATTTCCACAGCCCACAGCAAGCGGCAACCCGCACGCCCCATCAGCTACGATCTAGCCCATCAGATTCTCGCCCACGTTGACGCTCGGGTAGTCCGGGTCGAAATTACGGACTTTAACTCACGCGAAAAAACGTACTACGCTGAAATTCGCCTTGTTGACGACGAGGGCAAAATGCATACGTTCGACGCACGTCCCAGCGATGCCATTGCCCTAGCTTTGCGCTTTGGCGCACCGATCTACGCTGCCGCCAAAGTGCTCAAAGACGTGGGATGCGTTCGTTCTGACGACGATGAATGGGTTACGGCTGAAGTTAATGCCATCACCAAATCCGTAGCCGCACCGCGGGAAGACCTCTCTACCATCGCCACATCACCCGTCAATCAGCTAGAACAACTCAAAAGACGCATGCATCAAGCGGTTGCCGAAGAAATCTACGAGGAGGCGGCGCGGCTTCGCGACGAGATTAGTCGCCTCAATGGGGATGACTAATGAGTACTACCTCTTTAGTCGAGATGACTGTAGTCAAGGTTAGCCCCTACTTGCGCGAGGACAGGCCCTTGGTATGGTTGAGCGAGAAGAACGGTAGCCTCCCTCGGCTCCTGCCCATTCCCATCGGCGAATTTGAAGCGGCCGCCATTCGGATGCGGTTGGAAAACGATGGACCTGCACGCCCAATCTCTTACGACTTGCTCGCTTCTATGGTCAATTCCCTTGCGATACGCGTGCGCCAAGTTGTCATCCACAACGTGCGCCGCTCCATTTACTACGCGAGAGTCGTTATTGAAAAGAATCACACGATAAAAGACATTGACGCACGTCCCAGCGATGCCATCGCTTTGGCCTTGCGCACGGGTTCGCCAATCTACGTTGCTCCTGCGTTGCTCGACGAGGTGGGCTTGGAGCCTTTGGAAACCGACTTGGATGTTGAACGCACCCTAGACCGCTTCTACGAGTTTGAAGTGCAGATTTCCACGTCGCTCAATGCAAAAGCTGACTCGGCCAAGATCCGCTCGCCGAAGCGGAGCGCCGAAGCGGCCAACGCTCAACGCCCGCCGAAGGAAGAGAAAGACGAACTCGGCCTGCTTCAGCATCGGTTACAGCAGGCCGTCATCTGCGAAGAATACGAAGAAGCTGCTCGGCTGCGCGACGCCATCGAATCGCTAGCCAAAAAAACCAAGCGTTGAACCCCAACCCGGGTGGACGCAGACGTAACACCTACCAAGTAGCTGAAGTTGCCCAAGACACTGATCCGTGCGCTGCACACAATGGCCTTACAACTATTTTTTTGTTTCGCCCTGCTCCTCGGCTGCAATAGCGAAGACATAGACCAACGCTTCTCGCACCCAGCCCAGACCTTCCAGACCTACAAGTACGCGCTAGAAAACAGCGACTTTGACCTGCTTTGGGAATGTTTCAGTTCTTCGCAAGTGGAAGGCGAGGATCGTCAGAGCTTTGTCGAACGGTGGCGGCAAAAGACGCCTGCCGAGGTCAAGGCTCAACTGCGACGAGAAATCGCCGAAGAGCGCATCATCAACGAACGCATTGGTTACTTACTCTTCGATTCCTCTACGCTAGGCGATGAGCGCGTATCGCCATTTTTCTATTTTCTTCGCGATTCCAATGGTTGGAAAATTACCTCCCACCTAGACAGCACCTTCCACCAAGAGTTAGAGCAAGCCATTGAGCGCGGCGAGTACAAACTGCCCGACTTCTAACTCTTTCCTCATCTAGGCGGCTCTAAGTTCCAAGTCCCTATAATGCCCATTATCATATCCCACTGCTTGTCGTCCATCGCCTCTACCAAGGCGAGCAGGCGTAACACATCGCGCTCCTTCTGCTTCTTGCGCGCCCGAGCAACGGCCTCTAACCACGGTTGGTCCCCGAGCAGAGCCAAAATTTCTGGCTTCGATAGTATCCCCAAGAGGGCTGGGTCCAACGGCTCTTCGCTAGACAGGAGCTTATTGACAACTGGATCCGACAGCGAGCGCATCATCTTGCCATAGAGCGCACGTCCTTCCTCCGAACTCGCCTTGGCCTCATAAGCAGCTATCAACACTGTGTTAGAGTCGAGTTCCAAAACCTCGGCCAACTTGAGACACACTTCGTCGGAAGGGACCTTCTCCCCTTTCTCAATTTGTCCTATATAGGTTGCCCACACGCCCTTGGGCCTTCGCGCCGTCACGAGTTGTTCGGCCAATCCCTGCTGGCTCAGGTGGGCTTGTAGCCGGGCCTCCTTGACCATTTCTGCAAACTGCATTTGCGATCCCTTTGAATTATTTTTAACCACCGTCTCTGTCAAAGATACGCACACACTTGTAAGTGTGCAAGACTCCGTTGTCATTTTCTTTCGGTCCGTTTTTCCGCTTGACAACACAATCTAGCGTGTGTATTTTTGTTTCTAAATAGAGTGTGGTGGTCCGCTAGCGTGGCTAACGTCTTGATACGCGAAGCTCGGATTTCCCTTTTCGGGTCGTTGAGATCTTCAAAACTACCTCCCCACACCGCCTCGTTTGAGGATCTCATTTGCGTTTCAATATCACACCTTCCGGCCGCCACACTCTTTATTTTATAAGCAGCCCATTTTTAGATGGGCTGCTTTTTTATTTTTACCCTTTACGCCGGTTCCTTTATACACCATGCGTATCTGTATGGTCGCCTTCACCGACCTGAATTTCGACTACCGCATCTACCGAGAGGCTACCTCGCTGCGCCGCGCTGGTCACCGAGTCGTCATTGTCGCCTCCTCTTTCAACTCAGCCCCTCTCAAAGGATGGGACGATTTTGAAATCTATCCGATTCCGCTAGATCGGAGCCGCTCGCTGCGCCGCCTCTATCCTTTGTTTTGGCAACGGGCCTATCCCCTGCTCGTCGATACCCAGCCGGATGCTTATCACGCCCACGACCTAGACTCGCTGTGGCCAGCAGTGCGAGCGGCACAGCGACTAGATCTGCCCATCGTCTATGACGCACACGAATTTTGGACCGAGCAGTCTTCACTGGTCACTCGGCCGCTGATGCGGTCTTGCTGGCGTTTGCTGGAGCAGCGGCTGATAAGACGGGTAGATCGCGTCATAACCGTCAGCGGGTCTATCGCCCAATCGCTCAGGGAGCGTTACCGCCTTGACGAGGTCGTCGTTCTGCGCAATTTGCCGCTATTCCGCCATAAGGTCCAAAGCAACCTGATACGCGAAACGCTGGACTTGCCCGATGATCGTCCCGTTGTTCTCTACCAAGGAGGATTTCTCACCGAAAATGGCCTGCGCGAGCAAATTGAGGCCGCCGCAGGGCTTGCCGCCGCCTTAGTTTTAATTGGAGATGGGCCGAGTGAACAGGCCCTGCGAAACCAAGTTCGCGCTGCGAGCCTAGAGGACCGGGTCTATTTTATTCCCCGGGTGCCCTTTTACCAACTTCACAATTATACTTGCTCGGCCGACTTGGGGCTGTGTCTGATCAAAGGCACGGGCAAGAGCTTCTATTACTCGCTGCCCAACAAGCTGTTCGAGTATATGATGGCCGGGCTACCGGTCTTAGCCAGCAACTTTCCTGAAATGGAGCGCATCGTCCGCGAAACGCGTACCGGAACTACGGTCAATCCAACCAATATAGCAGCCATTCGAGAGCAGATCGCCGCTTTTTTGAACAATGCAGAGATGCGAGAGTCATGTGCCGAGGCGAGTTTGCAGGCGGCACAGCACTATAACTGGGAACGAGAAGCCGCTCAACTCACCCAGCTTTACGAAACCTTAGCATGAACGCCCCGCTGACGCTTAGCGTCGTAATACCTACCTATGACGAGCCTGAGCGCCTCGAAGCAGCACTTAAGAGCTTGTCGCAGCAAAATTACCCCCACGAGGCGACCCAAATCATCGTGGTGGACGATGCCTCCCCCCATTTGGATGCCGAGCGGCTACATGCGGCGGTCGCGCCGTTAGAGTTGCAGCTACTCCGCAACGAACAGAATCAGGGGCGCGCCCGGGCGCGTAACACCGCCCTGCGGGTCGCCAGCGGTGATATCGTCGTCTTTCTCGACAGCGACATGACTGTCGGCACCAATTTTCTCCGCTCTCATGCCCAACGGCATCAAAACCACGCGGAAGCCGTTTTTGTCGGCAACGTCCGCTTTGCCAGTGAAATTCCCGCTACATCCCTGACTCGCTATCTCGAAGGGAGGGGCGTTCACAGGGTTGACGAGGACAAGCCCATACCCTTCAACTGCTTTGTCACCGGCAACTCCTCGGTGCGCCGGTCATCCCTGCTTCGCGTGGGATTCTTCGATGAGGATCTCACGGCTTATGGTGGCGAAGATCTAGAATTGGGGTACCGCCTCCACTTGGCGGCTATTCCGTTTTACTATGTCCCTGAAGCCCTGTCACACCACAATCACTTGCGTTCGTTGGAGCCGCTTTGCCGCCTGATGCAGACCTACGGCAACAAGTCAATCCCGATCCTTTTAAACAAGCATCCCGAATTGGACGCCGTGCTCCGGTTGGACTTTATCAGATCCGCTGCTTTTTCTCCTCGGCGGCTCGCGCTTCAGCTAGCCTTGTTGCCGCCGATTCACTACCCAATTCGCTGGGTGACCCGCTGGCTTGTGAAAACTTATGTCCCGGATCTGTTTTTTAGTTATTTGTTCTGGTCCAGTCGTACGCGGGGTTATATGCGTGCTCTAAGCGAATAAAGAATAACGACTTATATTATATAGCCTTATGAGTACGCACTATCCCCGCTTCTCCCAAGTTCTCCGCGTAGCGCTACCTGCGCTCCTGCTGGCCCACTTCATAGTTTGGCCCATCGTCGGCCTCTTATCCCTACATGCTGGTATTATTGCCGCCGAATGTACCCTTTTGTGGTTTGTGGCCCTTTATATTCGCCGGCATCGCCTAATCGCCGAAGACCTGCTTTTGTTCAACGCCACACCAACTGCGACCCTGTTACTGACAATCCCGGCGACTATTTGCTGTAGCCTCGTAATCGCCGAACTCGACTTATATCTGGCCTATCTCCTCGGCCTGATAGACCTGTCCATGCCGCTGTCTTTTCAGAAAAACCTGCTAGAAATTCAGATTGTCCGCGGACTAGCGGAGATCCCGAAGGGTCTGGTAACACTAGTACTAGCCCCTGTGTTTTGCGAAGAGCCCCTCTTCCGCGGACTTGTATTCACGAGCCTTTGCGCCTATTATGGGCCGCGCTGGGCGCTAGGCGGTTCGGCCCTGCTGTTTGCCATTTCTCACTTCAACCCTTGGCAAATGATCCCCCTCTTCCTCTTTGGGCTCTTCCTCGGCGCTTTAGTTTACTGGACTCACAGCATCTATCCTGCCATGCTCGCCCACGCGATCAACAACTTGACTTCGATAATTGGGATCAACTTGCGCACTTACTTAGGCCTAGATGGCCTCGGTCCCTCCCAACATCTCCCCATGCCTTTGGTACTGCTCGCCGGCCTACTTCTGCTTGCCGGTCTCCTGCTTCTCAGCCGCCAACCCACCATTATGCCGCTGTTGACTAGGAGGTAATTCGCTCCGCCCGATTGCAACTGAACTGTTGGGGGAGAGGCAGTTACGAAGAAAAACGTTCCCTAATTAAATCAGCTCAGTACCTTCGCTACCGTTTCCCCAATTTCCGCCGGACTCTCACAGGTGTGAATCCCTGCTTCCCGCATCGCCGCCATTTTGTCCTCGGCCGTTCCCTTACCGCCTGAAATAATAGCGCCTGCATGTCCCATCCGCCGCCCTGGAGGTGCCGTGCGCCCCGCGATAAAGCCAATGACGGGCTTGTCGTAGCACTCTTTGATATAGGCAGCCGCTTCTTCTTCAGCCGTGCCGCCAATCTCGCCGATCATCACGACCGCATCGGTCTCGGGGTCGTCCTTAAAGAGAGCCAGCGCGTCCACAAAGCGCGTACCGATGATTGGGTCACCGCCAATGCCGATGGCTGTGGTCTGGCCTAAGCCTCGCTCAGTGAGCTGCCCTACGGCTTCATAGGTCAGCGTTCCGCTGCGGGAGATAATCCCCACGCGACCTAGCTGGTGAATAAAACCGGGCATAATGCCGATTTTGCATTTCCCTGGCGAGATGACGCCGGGGCAATTAGGCCCGATCAGCCGAGTAGAGCGCGCTTGGACATAATGGTAGGCTTTAACCATGTCACTCACGGGGATGTTCTCGGTGATACAGATGACTAGCTCTATACCGGCATCGGCCGCTTCCATGATGGCGTCGGCGGCAAAAGGGGCTGGTACAAAGATGATCGAAGCAGTGGCACCTGTGGCCTCAACGCCTTCGGCGACCGTGTTAAACACCGGAACGCCTTCAAATTCTTGGCCGCCCTTGCCAGGTGTTGCTCCCCCGACCACTTTCGTGCCGTACTCCAGCATTTGTCGCGTGTGAAATGACCCCTCCGACCCCGTAATCGCCTGTACGAAGACCTTGGTGTTTTCGTCGATTAAAACGCTCATCCCTGTATTCCTCTTACTGAATAGTCGCCTTGACCATCGCCGCTGCGTCTTTCAACCCCTGCCCAACGGCAAAGTCCATGTCGGAGTTCTCCAGCATCTTGGCAGCCATATCTGCGTTGGTCCCAGCCAGCCGCACGACGACCGGCACGTTGACTTCAATGTTTTTGCGCACCTCAATCACGCCGGCGGCCACGCGGTCGCAGCGCACAATGCCGCCGAATATGTTGATGAGAATGGCCTTTACATTCGGATCGGAAAGCAAAATACGGAAGCCATTTTCCACGGTCTCAGCACTGGCACCCCCGCCTACGTCCAAAAAATTGGCCGGTTCAGCACCGGACAGCTTGATAATGTCCATGGTGGCCATCGCCAGCCCGGCACCGTTGACCATACAGCCGATATTGCCATCGAGCTTGATGTAGTTCAGATCGTATTTGGCGGCTTCGACCTCTAGCTCTTCCTCTTCATCCAAGTCGCGCATTTCCGCTAAGTCGGGGTGGCGGAAGAGTGCGTTGTCGTCCAAGTCTATTTTGGCATCCAGCGCCAGAAGCTGCCCATCGGCGGTCGCCACCAAAGGGTTGACCTCGACCAGTGAGCAGTCGGCATCGACATAGGCTTTGTAGAGGCTGAGGATAAAACTGGCTGCTTGGCGAACCTGCTTGCTCTCGAAGCCAAGCCCAAATGCTAGGCGCGTCGCTTGGAATGCCTGTAGCCCCACTGCGGGATCAACTGTTTCCTTGAGAATTTTCTCTGGGGTCGCTGCGGCGACCTCCTCGATCGCAACGCCGCCCTCTTGGCTGGCCATGACCACTGGCTTGCTCTGGGTCCGGTCGAGCGTGATGCCCAGATAAAACTCGCGTTCTATGTCCGAAGCCTGCTCCACTAGGACTTGCTTGACCTTTTGGCCTTCAGGGCCGGTCTGGTGAGTGACGAGCTGCATGCCGAGAATCTCGCTGGCCGCTTGGCGAGCCTCTTCGGGATTAGCGGCCAGTTTGACACCTCCGCCCTTGCCTCGACCTCCGGCATGGATTTGGGCCTTGATCACGACCTTTCCACCCAATTCGGCGGCCATGCCTTCGGCTTGATCCGCTGTCGTGGCCACGTGGCCGCTCGGTACGGCGACCTGGTAGTGGCGCAAAATTTCTTTGGCTTGATATTCGTGAATTTTCATGGGCGTTATCTATCTATTAGGTGAAATGAACGCAAAAGAGTATGAAAACCTTCCCCTACCAGCAAGGCGATCTAAGAAACGACCAGCACAAGTACCAAACTAGGGCTGTTGATCGTTGGGAAAGTCCCGTAATATTCAGGTACATCCAAAGACTTTGAGGAGGTAGCCCGTGAAAATCTTGTTAGTCGGCGGGGCCGGCCACGTCGGCACCTGCACTACTCCCTACCTTAGACGCCATCACGATCTGCGCGTGTTGGACATCGCCAAGCCTCGGTACGAGGTAGAATACATCGAAGGCTCTATTGCCGACCCGGAGGCCCTCGCCCGTGCCCTAGACGGAGTGGACGCCTTCATCAACATGACCATGAAGAGCGGCCAAGGCGGCCTCGACAACCACCAGACCGAGACTCAGATCGTCGATAATTATACCGTCAACTGTCTGGGACTGCACCTGCTCCTATACACCGCTTGGAGGCTAGGCATCAAAAGAGGTGTTCACACCTCCACTATGAGCGCCCACCATCGCGCTCGCTCCTATTATCCCTCCGAGGAGGAAGTACCACTTGACAGCCCTAGTGTGTACGGCTTCACTAAGGGGCTAGCCGAGGGCATTTGTCGCTACTTCGCCCGCCAATTTGACCTGAACTTGGCAGTCCTTCGCATTACCGGCCCGCGCACCCGGGCACAATTCCTAGAACAAGCCCAAAATCCACCACACTACCCTCCCGGCAGCCTTTACTTTACCGATGAGGAAGATTTGGCTAGGGCCTATTTAGCCGCTCTGGACTACGTTTGCACAGGTCATGGCCGCTACGACGCCTTCTTCATATCGGGCGACGCCGACCACCGCGAGATGAACATGTCCAAAGCACGAGCTGTTTTGGGCTGGGAGCCTAAATCGCACCTGATGCTGGAAGAGTGAGAAGTCAAAAAAAGCAGGCCCAACCATGCTGGTAGAGCCTGCTTCAATTACTATGGACTATTCGCGTTGTGACTTATTAACGCATCTTATCAGGCGGCGTAAACGCTCACCCGCTTGCCCTTCCTGCCAAAGGCCTCAAACTTCACCTGCCCGTCAATGATGGCGAAGAGCGTATCGTCCCCGCCCTTCTTGACGTTTACGCCCGGATGAATGCGCGTCCCGCGCTGCCGCACGATAATCGTGCCGGCGCTGACCTTCTCTCCGCCGAAGCGCTTAACGCCTAGACGCTGCGCATTGCTATCGCGCCCGTTTTTGGAACTGCCGACACCCTTTTTATGAGCCATGATCTAGTCCTTTCTCACTCAGTTCGGGAGAACGATGTCCTCGACCCGAATCTCGGTGTAATCCTGGCGGTGGCCGGTGCGCCGCCGGTATTTCTTGCGCCGTTTCTTCTTGAAAACGACAATCTTGTCGCCACGACCATGGCCGACGACCGTCGCCGAAACACTGGCTCCCTCGACCGTGGGACTGCCAACCTTGGTCTCGTCGTCGCCGGAAACTAACAGGACGTCGGTGAATTCCTGGGTGCTGCCTTCTTCGGCCTGAAGCCGGGGTACGCGCAGGCACTGACCCTTATCGACTTTGACCTGATGACCGGCGATGTTGACAACTGCATACATGAATTGCACTCCTACGCTAAGACTACTTTGCAATCAATTAGATTGCGTTTAAAGATATGGGCCGGAATTTTTTCTGTCAAACCCGGAACTCGGCCGTCACATCTAGGCTGCGCTTAGTCGAAAAGAAGCGATAGTCTTGGGGGCCCAAAGTGGAATCAGTCTCTATCTGGAGGCGAGCTTTGGTCGCCTTGCGCAATGACTTGAGCCGTTCTTCGCGGTTTTCTAGCATATAGGTGGCCACCTCGGGGTGGACCTTTAACACGTAGCGCCTTTCGCGGGTGGCGGCATAAGAACGCTGCAGCCAGCGTTCAATCCAAGTCAGGGTGGTGTCTGGCCCCATAATCCGGCCCGTGCCGCTGCAAATGGGGCAAGGTTCGCTATGAGTGTGCAAAAGGTTTGGCCGGACGCGCTGGCGAGTCATTTCGACCAAGCCAAACTCGCTGATGTGTGGGCTAATCGAGACCTTCGCTCGGTCCCGTTTGAATTCATCGACCAAGCAGTCAACGACCTTCTTGCGGTTGCGCTCCTCGTTCATATCGATAAAGTCGATGACTATAATACCGCCAATGTCGCGGAGCTTGAGCTGGCGGGCAATCTCACGAGCTGCCCTCAGATTGGTATTGAGATTGTTTTCCTCTTGATCGTCGGAGCCGATGTAACGGGCTGAGTTCACGTCAATAAAGGTCCCTGCCTCAGCATAGTCGATGACCAAGGCTCCACCACGGCGCAACCACACGGTGCGATTGGTCGCCTTCTCGATATCTTCCTCAATGTTGAAGGCATCGAAAATGGGCCGACGATCCCGGTAAAACTCCACTCTTTGGCGCAACTTAGGCGAAACTTGGCGCAAATAAGCCGTGATCTCCTTGTACAGCTCTTTGCTATCGACGACTAGTCGTTCCACATTGTCGGTGAACAGGTCGCGTATTATGCTGGAGGTCATGCCCATTTCCTTGTACACCAAGGCGGGTGCCTCGACCTTTCTGCTCGTCTTGATCAGACGCTCGTGGTTTTTCACTAGCTGCTTCATATCGCGTTTGAACTCGCGATCACTCTGCCCCTGTCCTTCGGTGCGCACGATTACTGAGTAGCCCTCGGGTTTGATCTTAAATACCAGATCTCTCAATCTCTTGCGTTCGTTCCGACTGACGATCTTGCGGGAGACGCCAACCCAGTTGCCGCCCGGAACCAGCACCATAAAACGACCCGGAAGCGATAGCTGAGTCGTCACACGGGCACCCTTGGTGCCGATAGGCTCTTTGGTGATTTGCACCAGCACCTGTTCGCCCTTCTTGATCAGGTTTTGGATACTAGGATAACCGCGGTGGCGAGTGCGGCGCCCGTTGCGCGCTCCATCGGTCTCGTCTCTGTCTGCTTCCATCATATCGCGCACCTGGAGGAATGCGGTGCGGTCTTGGCCTGTCTCGACAAAGGCGGCCTGTAGCCCGGGCAAAACGGCCGATACAACTCCTTTGTATATGTCTCCTACCGTCCGCTCATTCTCGGGTCTTTCGATCCAGACTTCAGCTAGACGCCCATCTTCCAGGATGGCAATACGGGATTCGTGAATGCCTTGGTTGATAAAAATTTCTGTTTGCACGATCTGTCCTCACGCTTAGTAGTCATAATTGGTATCGGCGATTTCAAAGCCCTGCCTATCGCCGTTCACTTGGCTTCTTCTGCGGCCAATACCCCCAGATACTGGTCTTGGTCTGCGAGCACCTCTATGGCCTTTGCTAGCTGTACATCCTCTTGCAATTCTTCGAGGAGTTGAGCCTTTCTCCCCCTGAAGCGCAAAATTAGTTCTCGACGTAAAGCACTCTTTATATAAGGTTCCAACTCGCTGCTATACCGCCGCTCCCACTCCTGCTTCACCGCTGCTCGTAGCTGCTGGATCGACTCCTGTGCAGCCTCACTCCAATCCATTTTCTCCGCCAAGTCCTCGAGTTCTGCTATTTGATTCAATCCTTTTCGGCCTTGGTCTAGACTTATGTCCTTAGTGCGGACGAACTCCATAAAGCCCGCGACCATCTCATCGCTGACAGTCAGGTCTGGATGTTCCTCGGCCCAAGACGAGTCGGCCGAGACATAATCTATGACAAAGTCGAAGAAGAGCCGCCGACGCACTAACTCTTGTACATAGAGGGGGAATGGTTCCGGCTCAACGCTAATATCGGGCTTAATTCCGCCGCCGCCGAAGACCTTGCGACCTCGCTGGGTATAATAGGTTTGGTTTGCCATACTATCCGGCAATCCAGCCGCCCCCATCTTGGATTTACCCGCTAAATCGCCCAAACGGATCAGGAGCAGGCTCTCTGCGGACTCAGAATCCATATCAAAATGAGATTGGAGTGCAGAAAGGGCCTTAGCCCTATTCTCTGAACGCAAAATAAGGTCCATCACCAACTGATGCGGCAATTCCCTATCGCCGAACAGGACGCTATGTACGGGCTTGGCGATGTCCTGTTCGCGGTGAATACTGCGCCCACTAGGCGCGTAGTAGAGTGCCGTCGTCAGCTTTAAGGCACTAGCTTCCTCTTCGCGTTCACGGAGGTCGAAAATGGTCTGTACCGAACCTTTGCCAAATGATGCCGCTCCGACAACCACGCCTCGATCATTGTCTTGGATGGCTCCAGCAACGATTTCGGACGCACTGGCGCTCCCCTCGTCAATCAGAACCACCAAGGGCACATTGCGCGCAATAGAATGACGGTGGGAATACTTGACTTCTTCTCTCCTCCGGTCGCGTTCCCTAATCGAAACGATCGGCACTCCTTGGGGCAAAAACAAATCGGCAACTTGGGTGGCCTGACTAAACAAGCCTCCGGGATTTCCCCGCAAGTCTAAAATTAGCCCTTCAACCCGAGGGAGGCTTTTTAACGCCTCTTCTACTTCGCTGGAGGTATGCTCGGAAAAACGCGTCTGGCGCATACTTATATAACCGATTTTTCCTTGGAGTTCCTCTACTAGCACAACGCTCTTGATCGTGATTATTTCCCGTTGAATTTCAACTTCGCGCGGCATAGCTCCCAAGTGGGGAGCCACCGAGATTGCGACCTTGGTGCCAGGTTCTCCGCGCAGCGCATTGACCACAGATTCAAGCTGCATATCCAAGGTACTTTTGCCCTCCACAGCGACGATCAAGTCTCCCGGTCTCAGCCCCGCCCGAAAGGCAGGAGTATCTTCAATAGGGGAAATTACCACGGGAAAGCGATCTTTTATGGCAACCGTAATCCCCAATCCCGCGAACTTGCCCGTCGTGTCTTGGCGCAACTGACGCAAACCTTCCTCGTCGTAATACTCGCTGTATGGATCCAGTTGGCCGAGCATGCCCTTGATGGCTGCGCTCATAACCTCCCCTTGGTCCAGACGAGCGTAATAGTTTTCCAGAATGCGCGAATATACGGCCCCGAAACGCTCCCAACTGGCATTTACCTCCGCATACGGATCTTCCGTAGGCGCAGCCTGGATTGCGTTCGCACTTGCAAAGAAAAAAATCAATCCCATTAAAAGATGTCGCATAATTACTTTTTCTCCTCGGGAAACCAAGGCCACTGCCGACGCAACGCGTCCTGAATTCCTTCAGCTAGTTGATCTATTTCAAGCTGCGCGTCAAAAACCAAGCCTGTTGGATCTTTTTGGGCTATCTGTTGGTAGCCTCGGGAAACCTTCTCTTGTAGGGCCATTCCTGTTTGCTCCAACCGATCCGCGACGTCCCGCTGTCTCAGGCGAGCCCAAGCCACTTCTACGGGCAAGTGCAGATATATTGTCGCGTCCGGTAAACACTCCCTCACAGCCAGCCGATTGACTCGTTCGATCACTTCTAAGTCCAAACCGCGCCCATACCCCTGATACGCTATTGATGAGGCAATATAGCGGTCGCAAATAACCACATCTCCCCGGTCGAGCGACGGTGCGATCACCTCTTCTACGTGCTGTGAACGACTGGCTGCATAGAGGAACAGTTCCGCCGTCGGGGATACACCCTCAAGGCTTGGATCGAGAACAAGCCGGCGAATCTTCTCTGCGACCGGCGTCCCGCCTGGCTCTCTGGTCAGTGTAACCGGAAGACCTGCTTCTCTTAAATGCGACGCTAGCAGGCGGGATTGGGTTGTAGTTCCACTGCCATCGACTCCTTCAAACGCGATGAAATGACCCCGAGACACGACGGCAAGGAGACGCTTATTAGGACTGCTGGACAGAGGCGGGCGAATTGGGACCTGATTTCAGCCTGTTGCGAATATGGGCGAGTCGCTCAACAACCGTATAGTTGGTCGTAACGGCCAATAGAACCAGCACGAAAACCAAACCTTGATGGCCTATCAGGCTCCCCACGGCCAAGGCCGTTAGACGTTCTGGGCGCTGCATGAAGCCCACCTTGCAATCCTCGCCTAGCCCCTCTGCACGAGCCCTTACATAACTAACCATCAGCGAACCAGTAATTGCAAAAAAGAGGATCCCCGAGGGGATCCACTCATCGCGGCCAATCAGATACGCGCCGATTCCAAAATAAATAAATATCTCAGAGTAGCGATCTGTCGTCGAATCTAATAAGGCTCCGAATTTGGTCTCCTTGTGGCCCTCTCTTGCAACTTGTCCATCCAAGATATCGCAGAGGCCCGCCACAATCATGATGAGAGCCCCCCATTGCAAATAACCCTTGGCAAACGCCGCAGTTGCCCCCACGTTCATAACTAGCCCCATCAGCGTCAGCCAATCGGGTCTGAAGCCCAAGCGAATAAATAAATGCGCCAACGGCCTAAGGATGACCAGACACCACTTTTTCAGATATTTATCTAGCAAAAAAGAACCTATTTCGCCGACGCTTGAGAGTGGCCATTGAAAACCCTGTCCTCTGAAACTACGTTAAAAATATACTTGTTTTTTGCTTTTCTTCCAAAATATTTACCGCAGAGTTTTCCACTTTCTTAAGAACAAGTTTTCCACATCACACCTCATCGTCTCTACTCAGTACTTCGCTAAGTTATGGCCTATCTATTGGATAAAATTAGACATATACGTTCCTCAAAGGGCTTAAATCTCACGATTCTTTTAATTTTTGGGTGTGGATAAGTATGTGTAAAACTACACGCGGAACGCCCGACAATAGCAATTAGTAGAATAGCCCTAATGCACTCCCCACCCGATCGGCCCTCCATGCCAACAACTCCGAATGAGCGGCATCTTTTCCAAGCGTTGAAAGAATCCAGCCATGAGGAGATAAATGTCTTTGTACTAAAGCAAGCAGCTTATCAGGAGAAGCCACGGCTCTCGCCGTCACCAAATCAGCCCCCACTGGACTCAAACTCTCTATCCGCTCGTTTACAACCTCTATTCGATCAAGCCCCACCGACCTTACAACTTCTTTGAGAAAATGCGCCCGCTTCCGCCTGCTTTCGACGAGCATAAAGTATGCATTGGGAAGAGCTATTTTCAGAGGAATCGCCGGAAATCCAGATCCTGATCCCAGATCCATAACCAACCGATGAGGGAGACTTGCTACGACCGGAACCATAGTCAATGCCTGCCTCAAGTGCTTAGTTGCTACGACGGACTGATCTCGCCGAGAGACCAGATTAATTCTTCTCGACCACTGGCTCAAGAGATGTAGATATATCTCTAGCTTAGGCCAGATATCCTCAAGAGAACAAGAGATAATTCCTTCTTTTTTCAATCGATCGAAATCATCGCGTATCTCAGACGGCAGTTCGATTATCATATCCAAACATGTTCCACGTGAAACATTGAACCTCTTTCCAACTCTTCCAAGCAGTACCGGACCAACTCAATTGTTTCACGTGGAACATTACTTGCCGATGCAAAATTGGGAAAAGATGGAATCGAGAACTTCCTCTTCTATGGTCTCTCCCAGCATCTCACCTAAGGCATTCAATGCGTCCTGAAGTTCGGCAACGACGCACTCATCGGGTTGTCCGAACTCTAGAAGTTCCTCTGCGAGAGCACCAGATTTAGCTACTCGCAGCAGGCAATCTTGGTGGCGCTGGCGAGTGACTCCGATCCCATCTACTTCCGCCCTATGGGGCAACTGAGCCGTCACTTCTCTCTTTAATTTCTCGATACCGAATTCCCTAAGTGCTGATATTTCAACAGACTCCGAGACCTGTGCTTCAATTTTAGATCGGGTGCTAGCACCCGGCAAATCAATTTTATTGAAGACACCAATTGACTTCTTATTCGGCGGGAGCAGGTCCAACACAGCCATATCGTCCTCATGCGACTCAGTCGAACTGTCGAATACCGCTAAAACTACATCCGCTTCCCCAATCGCCTGCGACGCTCTTTCAATTCCCTCTTTTTCGATCAGGTTATGGCTTTGCCTAATCCCAGCCGTATCGACTAGCCGTATCGTCTCTCCTGCCCACGTAGTCCGACCTTCTACTAAGTCTCGCGTCGTTCCTGGTAAGGGAGTAACGATGGCCCGATCTTCGCCGAGCAGCACGTTGAGCAACGTGGACTTACCTACGTTGGGACGCCCGATGAGCACGACTAAATATCCCTCTTGGCGCCGCCTTGTTCCTTCGAATGTTTCGGCAAGCCGCAAAGAGGACTCAACTACTTCGCGCAGCGCGATCTGTATTTCTTGACGCCCAATACTATCGATGTCTTCGTCGGAAAAATCGAGCCCAATCTCAAGCAGTGATAGCATCTTAACCAACTGATTCTTAAGCTCTTTTACCATCTTAGACAGACGGCCACTGGCCAAGCCATAGGCATTGTCGAGATGCGCTTTAGAGCTAGCTTGGATGAGGTCGATTACAGCTTCAGCTTCTAATAAATCCAATCGGCCATTGAGAAACGCTCGACGGGTAAACTCTCCTGGAGCGGCGGCGACGGCACCCAGGCGAAGTGCCTCTTCAACGACTGACTCTAATACGACCATGCTGCCGTGGCAGCTAATCTCGACGGTATCTTCACCCGTGTAAGAATGAGGCGCTGCAAAGACCCAAGCGACGCCTGTGTCGATTGCTCGGCCATTAGCCCATATACGTCCGTATTCGACGTATCGGACTCGCTTGCCGAGCGGTGGACGGGAGAGAAAAATCTGCTGGCCTATCGATAGGGCTTCTGGCCCGCTCAAACGCACGATCCCGATCCCCCCCTCCCCTCGCGGTGTAGAGATAGCGACAACAGTATCCGGCTGTATCAAGGTCGAGGTCCGGCTGAAATTTCAAGTGCTGGAAGGAGCGGCTTTCTTCTTAAAATGATTGACCAATAGCTGTTGACCGATGGTCAGGACATTGAAGATAGTCCAGTAGAGCACTAATCCCGACGACATGCTCCAAAAGATAAAAATCATCAGTACCGGCATCATGTAAACCAAAACGGCCTGTTTGGGATCCTTCATCGTCATCTTCTGTTGGATGAACATGGAAGCCGCCATTAACAATGGCAGAATATGAAGGCCAAAACCGGAGATAAGCAACTCGTCGGGAAGGGAAAGATCTTGTATCCAGAGAACAAAGGGGGCTTGGCGCAATTCGATTGTTTTGCCAAAAAGATTGTACAGCGCAATGAAAATGGGCATCTGCAACAAGAGGGGCAGACACCCGCTAAGAGGATTGACGCCTTCTTCCTTATAGAGCTTCATAGTCTCTCGACTTAGGCGTTGGTTGTCGTTTTTGTACTTCTCGCGTAGCGCCGTAATTTTCGGCTGAAGTTCCTGCATTTTCGCCGCGGACTCATAGGTTTTGTGAGTAAGCGGATAGACGATAATTTTAATGACAACGGCGAAAAGGACGATGATCCAACCATAGTTGGGGATGTATTGATGGGTGGCGATAAATAGAATGAGTAGAAAGCGGCTTATCTGACTTACGATCGGCCATCCGAAATCAATAGCCTGCTCTAGTTCAGCCTCATAGCCGACAAGCTCGTCGTAGTTGAGTGGGCCCAGATAAATTGTGTTGTGCCAAGAGCCAGACCGTTCGAGCCGACGACCTACCTGAAAAGAATAGTCGGGCAGCAATTGGGACCCTTGATAATCGCCCTGCAGGACGACGCGAGAACGCTGTTCTCTATCGGCAGGGACACAGGAAATCAAGAAGTACTTGTTGCGAATACCCGCCCACTTTAGCAACCCTTTGTCCTCTAACTCGTCCGATTCCCCATCATCCACCTTCAGTTCGACCCGTTCTTCATTTATATAGGCGAAAGCCCGCATTTCAGGTAGGTCGATTTCTGGCTCGTGCTCGGTAAACGCGATGCCGTTTTCCCAAGTGAGTATAGCTTCAGTATCGTCGTCAAACCCTTCGTAGCGCACCTGGAGATCGAATCCATAGCGGTCCCCATTAAAGGTCAAGACCTTTTCCAGTCTTCTGCCGCCATCGAGTTGGGCTACCATGATTAGGGGTTGCTCTTCCCCGGGTCCAACCTGCAGACTCGATTGGTTGGCGACAAACTCCGCCGAGGAGATATCCTCCCGGTAGTTCGCTCTTTGTAGATGAATTCCCAAGCCGCGGCCGGTTGGAGGCAGTAGTTCGATAATACTTCCATCTACGTACCTGTATTTTAATAGTTTACATGATGTAATAGTTCCGCCTTTTGTAGAGACAACAAATCTCTGAAGCGGCGTTTGTACTACAATTGTGTCCGCTCTGTCTTCTGATATAAAGGACGGATTTTCGACCGATTCGACTCTTTCAATGGCCTGCGACTGAACGGGTGATAGCTCTTCTGAATGGAGTTGTTCCGCAGGCTTGGGATCTCGTACGCGCTCGGCCTCAGCTTGCTCGTCAGCAACAGGAGCCACTTCAGGCACCGATTCTTGCGGCACCGATTCCTGCGACGGAGGTCGGGGCTTGGGATTTAGCCCAAACCATTCATTATAATAGGGAAGCAAGAGGAAAATCAGGCCGATGAAGAGAAAGGCCAACAGAGTCCGCTTATCTTCCATATTTCTATTACCCTTTTATAAACAATGTGTTATAAAACTAATACAGCGGATCATATCCACTCCCACCCCAAGGATGGCATCGGCTAATCCGCTTTAGCGCAAGCATTCCGCCCTTGAATACTCCGTACTTATCTAGTGCTTCTTCGGCATATTGGGAACAAGTAGGTAGATAACGACAGGACGGGGGAAGATATGGAGACAGGAGAAGACGGTAGGCGCGGACGACAAAAATGGCGATTTTCTTCATTGTGGGACAAGAAAAACAGGTAGTTTGGCCACCAAGGAGTCCAGTTCCCTTTCCAAATCAGCAAAGGGAGCTTCGATGGCTGAAGGTTGGCAGAAAACGACTAGATCACAAGGAAAGTACGGGCGACTGCGGCAAATGCTGCGGAGGCGCCGCTTGAGCCGATTGCGCTTTACAGCATTGCCCAGTTTGCGTCGGACGACAAAAATTTGACCGCGATCTTCTCGACCGCAGCGGATCCAAAAACAGCGGCCTCTAACCCAATCCATCAAGCGCTAGACGGCTAGCTGCTTGCGGCCCTTTCTCCGACGACGATTGATGATATTGCGACCGGCCGGCGTGCTCATGCGCTTGCGAAAACCATGCTTGTTGCGGCGGCGTCTGTTGCTAGGCTGAAATGTGCGTTTCAAAATAAAATTCTCACCTCGCGTTGGTTTATGTGCAGCATACGCAGAAACGTTCCAATTTAGTGGCTATTCTGCTAAGTGTCAATACTTTCAACTCTTTGAACGCTAACGAATGCAATGAAACTTAGCGGCGGACTCTTGACTGACGTATGCCTTCTTCATAGGTTGAAAATTCCCCTTAAACTGCGATCTTCGCTTCAATAAATGGCGCTGGAAATACAAGATCCCCAAGAACTCTGGGCCCAATGTCTGCTCAATATCGAGCGTCAAGTTCGTCCCCAGAGTTTTACTAATTGGTTTAAGCAGACTTCAGTAAGCCACTTCGACCAAGACTTATTGGTCATCCAAGTTCCCAGCGCATTTTCTGCCGCTTGGATAGAAGAGCACTACTTGCCGATGATCCAATCCGTAGTGTGGGAAGAGACGGCACTGACTCCCAATATCTCCTTTGTGGTTACACAAGCTCCCCAATCCGTTGGCGATCGAGTGCTACCTGTTGAGCAGGAGGTACCTGCAAACGAAGGCGACCCCGCAGAAGATGAACAAGAAATAGAAGCAACTCCTGCTCAATCGCTGAACAAGCGCTATACCTTTGAAGAATTCATCATTGGCGATAGCAATCAAATTGCCTTGGCAACAGCCTTAGCCGTAGCCAATGCCCCAGGTAAGACAGAATTTAATCCCCTCGTGATTTATGGCGGCGCTGGGCTAGGTAAAACGCATCTGCTCCAAGCGATTGGGCATCGAGCCCATAGTCTCAACCTCGCTGAGAAGGTCGTTTACGTCACCTCAGAAAAATTTATGGGCGATTTTGTCCAAGCGCTCGCTCAAGGCCGTGATAAGACGAGTGAGTTTAAGAATTTCTACCGTAGCGCAGATGTCCTCCTTGTCGACGACATCCAGTTTCTGCTCCACGGCGAACGAACCCAGAACGAATTTTTTCATACCTTTAATGCCTTGCACCAGTCCGAGAAGCAGATTGTCATGACCTGTGACAGTCCCCCTGGCCATCTTGATGGGTTAGAAGAACGGTTAAAATCTCGCTTCATATGGGGTTTGGCCACCGCAATAAACCCGCCTGAGCTCGAGACCCGGATTGCCATCCTCCACAAGAAGGCCGAGCGCAACGGCCTGCGGATTCCCGACGATGTGGCCGCTCTGTTGGGCAATCACATCCGATCAAATGTCCGAGAACTCGAAGGTACGTTGATTAGCTTGATGGCCTACTGCTCAATCCATAAGAAGGAACTCGACATCGAGGCGGCCAAGCACATTCTAGATGAACTAGGCCCAAACCCGTTGGAACTGAACATTGAGGCGATCCAGCAGCAGGTCGCCGACCACTTTAATTTGACTCGCGAGCAACTCATTGGAAAAGGACGCAAGCAAGACGTAGCAACGGCACGGCACATTGCCATGTTCTTAATCAGGACTCTCATCGGCAGTCACTTCACTACCATCGGCTTGCACTTCGGCAACCGCGATCACAGCACGGTCATCCACGCTGTAAACACTGTTGAAAAGCGGTATAAAAACGATTCCTCCTTTGCTAGACTGGTCGAGGATTTGTCGGATACCGTCCGTCGGCAAAGCCGCTAGCCCCCATTTCTTTAGTCCTCTCTGTCTGTATTTTCCACTACTATAGTGCCTATTTGTCAGTGGAAAACTATTAACATCTATCCCCGCCGAGGTATTGATTAAGTGTGGATAAGTCTGTCGTAAAAAGAAAACCGTCGTTTTTGACCTCTTGCGTGTGAAAAACTAAAGTTTTCCACTCCACAATCCACAGACAAGCTCCAGTTACCAAGTTATCAACTTGATCACATAAGTGTCTTATTAACAATATATTTTGTTGTTTGTATATAACTTTTTTAGACAGTTATCCACATATCCACAACACAACTATAACTAAAAAAAGTAAAAGAACACAAAAAAGTGTAGTTCTATTAGAGGTAGGGATGTGGATTGTGCTTTCTGGTTACACACACTTTTTCTTATTTTTACACACACATACTCATGTGTTCACTCCTATTAAAAAATGGGACACTATATATATAGAACTTGACGTAAGTAAGCATAGCAGCTTACTTTATAAGTATTCAAACGTGGGCAATTTTATCAGAAGGATTCTCAGAGAAGCACTATGAAGTTAAGAGTAGATCGCAGTGAATTATGGCGGGGCATTGATACTGTACTAGAAGCCGTGTCGGCAAAACCCTCCCTACCGGTGTTGGCTAATATCCTGCTTGAGGCCGATGAGAAAATCCTATCTCTATCGGCGACGGATTTAGAATTGTCCATCCGGACTCAAGTCCCTGCTATAGTAGAGGAGAGTGGGAGGACGACCGTTTCGGCGCGCAAGCTGGCAGAAATCACCCGAGAATGGCCCGAGGCGGAAGTGAGTATTGAGGTGCAGGACGAGCGCCTCAAGCTCTCAGGGCGGCTTGGGGATGCCGAAAGCAGCGAAGGAGCATATAGCCTGGCGGGAATAGAGGCCGACGAGTTTCCCCCTATGCCGACAGCCCTCGACGGCGTGAGCCTGAGTCTGGGAGGAGACGAAGGCGAGACCAATGTTCTGTCAGACATGATCAACAAGACGGTCTTTGCCGTCTCTGGCGATGATACGCGGCCTGTGTTCAACGGAGTGCTCTGGCGCATCGATGTGCAGGGAATGGAGATGGTGGCTACCGATGGGTCGCGCTTGGCTTGTTACAGAAAAGCCATAGATCTGCAGGAACAGGTACAGGACGACCAAGAGACCGCGGTCATCGTCCCTCCCCAAGCGTTAAACCAGATCGTCAAATTGCTGGGTAGCCATAAAGAGCCGGTCAATGTCACGCTGGGCGAGACCCAGATCCTGTTTGACATAGGACATACGCATTTGCTGTCGCGTCTGATCGAAGGACCGTATGTCAACTATGCCCAAGTCATTCCGCAAAACAACACAAAAGAGCTGAAGATAGCTAGCGAAGATCTGCTGCCGGCCGTACGCCGGGTATCCATCCTTTCCAGTTCTTATACGCGCCAGGTGCGTTTTAAGTTGAACAGTGGTCAGGTTGAGTTGTCGGCCGCCAGCCCCGAAATCGGTGGCGAAGCGAGGGAAAGCGTACCGGCCCAATACGCCTCTGAAGAGATAGAGGTTGGCTACAATGCTCAATATCTGATGGAGATCCTGCGCAGAATGGACGCGTCCGAGGTCTGTTTCCAGCTCAACGACCACGTCACGGCAGCCTTGTTGCGGCCGGTAGAACAAAAGGAAGGTGAGGATTACTTCTGCTTGCTAATGCCTTTGCGGCCAACAGGATGAGGTAAGCAGGAATAGTGCGGATCCGTGAATTAACGCTGAGACCCTTCCGCAATTTTGCCGCGATTCACTTGGGCTTTGCAGCAGATCACGTGCTGATTTTTGGCCCAAACGGTCGCGGTAAAAGTAATATTCTAGAAGCGATTTCCTACTTATCTATCGGCAAGTCAGTGCGCGGGGCCAAGGATCAACACGTCGTGCCGCACGGCGAAGACTTCTTTGATATTCGATCCTTGTGTAGTGATGGTCGCCACGACCAGCAAGTACGCGTCTTTTACAGTAAAAAGGAAGGTAAGAAGGCATTTGTCGATGCCACTCCCTTGCCTCGAGTCTCGGAACTGCTGGGCACCTTCCGCACCGTTCACTTCTCTCCTGAAGACGTATCGCTGGTGTTGCGCTTCCCGGCCCAGCGAAGGCGGCTCCTCGACATACTTATCGCGCAGTCTAGCGCAGCATACTTGCGATACATGCAGCGCTATTACCGCGTGTTAGCTCAGAGAAACCACTTGTTACGCACTGCAAAGAAGTCGGGGCATGGGCTTGTCGATGGTCAAGTAATGGAACCTTGGGATGCACAGCTAGTGGATTTGGGTGCCCAACTTCGACTATATCGCCTAGAGGCGCTGAATAGATTGAGAGCGCCCTTTCTCCGCTATTACGGCCGCTTTGCCCTAGCTGGTGAAGAGGCAGCTATTGTCTATCAAGGTGCTAAGGAAAAGGACTTGGAGGCCCTTAGAGCCGAGTTGCGCGAGGCACTCAGTCGCCGCAAGGAGCAGGAAACCCAAATAGGCTATACGCTGTGTGGGCCACACCGCGATGATTTGAAGTTCATATTGAACGAAGAACCAGCCGAACTTTATGCCTCTGAGGGCCAACTAAGAACCGTACTCATATCGTGGAAGCTAGCCGAGGCCCGTTACATGGAAGAGCAAACGGGTCAGCAGCCAGTACTGCTCTTAGACGATGCTTTTTCAGAGTTGGATTCAGGTCGGATAGGAGAGTTATTGGACATAGTGGGTGAATTTGAACAGGTCATCGCGACGACCCCTCAAGAGCCTAACGCAAGGCAGGAAGCTCGTTTTGAATCGATCGACCTCCAGAAATAAGAGTCGCCGTGTTGGTCCCCCCACCGTTTTGCACGGCTTGCTTGAAGCCGCAGTCGAGGAGCTAGGGATCAATGAGAAGTTAGTGGAATGTCGGGCGCGGATGGCGTGGGAAGAAGCAGTAGGTCCCACCTTGGCTCAGTACACCCGCCCATTGCGCCTGTCCAAAGGATTTTTGGAAGTAGCGGTACCATCTGCCGTATGGCGCACTCAACTAAACTTTATGCAGCGGGACATCACGACGCGGATCAACACTTTGCTGGGCAAGAAGGTCGTCGAAGGGCTAAAACTACTAAACCAGTCTGAAAGTGTGGAGACCAAAAGGAGGAGTAGATGACGGAACCGGCCAGAAATTTTCCTAGGGAAGGAGCAGAAGTAGCGCAGGAGGAGGAATATACAGCCGATGCCATACAGGTTCTCAAAGGGCTTGAAGGAGTGCGCAAGCGCCCGGCTATGTACATTGGCGATACGAGCGAAAACGGCCTACACGAGCTGGTAAAAGAAATCGTCAACAATAGCATTGACGAGGCCATGGCCGGCCGCTGTTCGCGCATTGACGTAACAATCACCACCCAAGGCACTGCTCGCGTCCAAGATGACGGGCGGGGCATTCCGACCGACTTCCACATCGAGGAAAATAAATCGGGCGTCGAGGTGGTAATGACGATGCTCCACGCCGGCGGCAAGTTCGATAAGAAGGCCTATCAGGTCTCTGGCGGACTACATGGCGTGGGTGCCTCGGTGGTCAACGCATTGTCCGAGTGGTGCACGGTTGAAGTTTGGCAAAAGGGCAAAGTCCACTTGCAGCGCTACGCTCGTGGCGTAGCGGAAACGGGCTTGGAGGTCATCGGCAACACGGACCAGACCGGCACCGTCATAGAATTCAAGCCAGACGCCGACATATTTGAAACCGTGGAATTCAGCTTTGAGTTTATTGCCGTACGACTGCGCGAACTGGCTTTTCTGACCAAAGGGGTGGAGATCAATGTGCGGGACGAGCGCAGCGGAGACGCCGACCGCTATTTCTACGAGGGCGGTGTACAAGAATTCGTGCGCTTCCTCAACGAAGGCCGAAGCGTGTTACACCCAGATCCGATCTACCTTCAGGGCGAGCGCGACGAAGTCGTCGTAGAGGTGGCTCTGCAATACAACGATAGCTACCAAGAGACCCTTTTTACCTATGCGAACAACATAAAGACCGACGAGGGCGGAACTCATCTGGTAGGCTTCCGCTCGGCGCTAACTCGGACGATCAACAACTACGCGAACCGCAATAATCTGCTCAAGAATGTCAAGTTCAACATCTCGGGTGATGATACGCGCGAGGGCATCGCTGCCGTTGTTAGCGTCAAAGTGCCCGAGCCGCAATTCGAGGGACAGACCAAGGGCAAGCTGGGCAACAGCGAGGTCAAAGGTATCGTCGATTCGTTTGTCTCCGAAGCACTGAGTACTTATCTCGAAGAGAACCCGGACATTGCCAAGCGGATCGTCGATAAGATCGTCGAAGCCGGCCGCGCACGGGAGGCGGCGCGCAAGGCGCGCGAACTGACCCGGCGCAAGGGGATACTCGACGGAGGCGCGTTGCCCGGCAAGCTGGCCGATTGTTCCATCCGCGACCCGGAGCAGACCGAAATTTTCTTGGTCGAGGGCGACTCGGCCGGCGGCTCGGCGGCGATGGCCCGCGACCAGAGCTTCCAAGCCGTGCTGCCGATGTTCGGCAAGCCGCTCAACGTGGAAAAAGCGCGGATCGACCGCGTCTTGGGCAACGACAAGTTGTTGCCACTTATAACGGCGCTGGGCACCAACCTCGGCGAGGACTACAACTTTGAGAAGCTGCGCTACGGCAAGGTTATTATCATGGCCGATGCCGACGTCGATGGCAGCCATATCCGCACGCTAATCATGACCTTCTTCTTTCGCTACATGCGCGACCTGATTGAGAAAGGCAAACTCTATCTGGCCCAGCCGCCCCTTTTTCAAGTGAAGAAGGGCAAGCAGGAGCTATATGCCTTCGATCAGGCCGAGCGCGACCGACACATCGCCGCACTCGGCGGCAATGGCGATGGTCGAGGCATAGTTATTCAGCGCTACAAAGGGTTGGGCGAAATGAACCCCGAACAGCTATGGGAGACGACGATGGATCCCGAGCGGCGCACGCTGCTGCAGGTGGCCATCGACTACGCCGTTGAGGCGGATCACCTTTTTACCCTACTCATGGGCGAGCAGGTGGAACCGCGTCGCGAATTTATCGAGAAGTACGCGCTAGATGTAAAGAATTTGGACGCATTCTATTAGACTAAAAAGCTAGGATTTAATTAATGCTCGAACAGCAAGAAAGCCGGGTCCTGCGGGTCAAGATTGAGGAGGAGCTCAAAACCTCCTTCCTCGACTATTCCATGAGCTTCATACGGTCGCGTGCCCTACCCGATGTCCGCGACGGTCTCAAGCCGTCCCAGCGCCGCATCTTGGTTGCGATGAACGACTTAAGCCTTTTTCCCAACCGAGGCTATCGCAAATGCGCCAAAATTGCCGGCGACACCTCTGGCAACTACCACCCGCACGGCGAAGACATTGTCTATCCGACCTTAGTGCATATGGCGCAAGACTTTCGCCTGCGATATCCGCTGGTCCAAGGCCAAGGCAACTTCGGTTCAATTGACGGCTATCCTCCGGCGGCCATGCGCTACACAGAGGCGAGGCTGAGCTGGCCGGCGATGGAACTGCTAGCGGATCTCGACAAAGACACCGTTGAATTCGCCAGCAACTACGACGAGACCCAGCAAGAGCCCCTGGTGTTGCCGTCTAGGTTCCCCAACCTGATATGCAACGGCTCCATGGGCATTGCCGTCGGCATGGCCACCAAGATCCCGCCACACAACTTGCGGGAAGTCGCCAGTGGCCTCAAGGCGCTGATCGACCATCCCGAAATTTCCATTGCCGAACTGCTTGATCACGTCAAAGCTCCTGACTTTCCCACCGGCGGGATCATCTACGGCATGAGTGGGGTGCAGCAAGCCTACGCAACGGGCCGGGGACTGATCTACATCAGAGCGCGGGCGGATATTGAGACTCTCAAGAATGGCCGCGAAAACATCGTCGTCACCGAAATCCCCTTCTTGGTAAACAAGGCCAGCTTATTAGAGAAAATCGCCGATCTGGTGCGCGACAAAACCATCGACGGACTTGCCAATATCCGCGACGAATCGGGCCGTAAGGGTCTGCGCATTGTATTTGAATGCAAGAGGGATGCCCAAGCCGAAGTCGTGCTTAACCAGCTCTATAGCCATAGCATGTTGCAGACCACCTATGGAGTAATGATGCTGGCCATCGTCAATGGCCGTCCTGAGATGCTCAATCTCAAGCAGATGCTGCAGCACTATATCGATCACCGCCACGAGATGATCGTGCGCCGCACGCAATACGACTTGGAGAGAGCCGAAGCGCGGGCGCATATTCTGGAGGGCCTGCGCTTCGCCTTAGATCACATTGACCTAGTGATTGAGACCATCCGCCGCTCGTCGAGTCCGGCCGACGCTCAAGAGCGGTTGGCTGGCCTCCGTCCTGTGGAGGCAGACGCGAATACTCAGGTGCCATTCGAGTTGAGCGAGCGGCAGATCCAAGCCATTCTCAGCATGCCGTTGCAGCGCTTGACGGGCTTGGAGCGCGACAAAATTGAAGCCGAGTACAAGGAATTGGTAACGACGATTGAGGACAAAAGGGCCATTCTCGCCAGTCGCGAGCGGCAGATGCAGATCATCAAGGACGAGATTGATGATCTGGCCGAGCGCTTCGGCGACGAGCGCCGCACTGAGATCGTCTATGCGGCCGAGGAATTCGACATTGAGGACTTGATTGCCGAGGAGGACATGGTCGTCACTATCTCGCGCAGTGGCTACATCAAGCGCCTACCCCCTAGGGCCTACCGAGTACAGAATCGCGGCGGGCGCGGAGTGACGGGCATGAAAACCAAGGAAGAGGATTTTGTCGAACACCTTTTCGTGGCGTCAACCCATTCCTACATCATGTTCTTGACGGCCAAGGGCAAGTGTTATTGGCTCAAGGTCTTTCGCATACCCGAAGGCGACCGCACGGCTCAGGGGCGGTCGATAGCCAACCTGTTGCCGCTTGGTCAAGACGACCAAATATGCGCCATCGTACCCGTTCGGGAGTTCTCCGACGATCAGTACTTGTTCACGGCTACGCGCAACGGCATTGTCAAGAAAACTAGGCTCTCGGCTTACCAGAACATCCGTCGCGACGGGATCATCGCCCTGAAGATCCAAGACGACGACGACCTGATTGGGGCGGCCATTACCGATGGTCAGCAGGATATTGCCCTGTTGACGCGCAACGGCCAAGCCATGCGCTTTAGCGAAAGCGAAGTTCGTGCTATGGGCCGAGTTTCTACTGGCGTTAAAGGCATTAGTTTGCGTCAGGAGGACGAGGTGGTGGACATGGTCGTAGTGCGCGAAAGTAGCAGTCTGCTGACCATCTGCGAAAACGGCTATGGCAAGCGCACTTTTCAGGCCGAGTACCCCTGCAAGCACCGCGCCGGCCAAGGCGTTATCGACATCAAGACCTCCCCGCGCAACGGCCCCGTAGTGGCCTGTAGGGAGATCGAAGGCGAAGAGGAGGTCATGTTGGTAACCCAGAACGGCATTATGATCCGCATCTCCGTGCAAGAGATATCGACCATTGGGCGCAATACTCAAGGAGTCCGGGTGATCAATTTGGACGAGGGCGACCGGGTTATCGACATGGCCCCGCTACCTGTCAGCGAGGGCGAGGATGAAGGAGAGACTAGCGTGGAAAACGGCAAGGCCGATGAGAAGGCTTTGGGTTGACCTAATATAGGGCCTCATGTATATTTTTCTCCTCCGGGAGAAGGAGGGTTAGACCTAATTGGTAAGGCAGCGGTCTTGAAAACCGCCGGGCTCACGCCCTTGAGGGTTCGAGTCCCTCACCCTCCGCCATTTACCATTTGATGCCGCCACAATCCCATCCCGTTTAGCGGTGGGAGCACGTAAAAAGTTTATTTTGCAATGGTCGCGGAGAGGTGACCGAGTGGCCGAAGGTGGCAGCCTGCTAAGCTGTTGTGCGGGGCAACCCGTACCGAGGGTTCGAATCCCTCCCTCTCCGCCATTATTTTCGTTAGTTGCCCTCTAGCACAATTGGAAGTGCGCCTGACTCTGGATCAGGAGGTTCTAGGTTCGAGCCCTAGGGGGGCAGCCAATATTGGCTCCTGAAGCGTTCCCTTCAGGAGCCTTCTTCTTTTGGCCGAGATCTCGCCGAGCATCGAGACGAGGCCGCATTCTCCCCGCATTTAGCCTCTCCTCCAGCAATATCTCACGCCGATGAGTACCCGCATCCGAGAACAACAGCTTGCTTGGGGCCTCCTCGCGCCAGCACTTGTCGTGCTAGGCGCGTTTGGACTCTTCCCTATTGGCTATGCCTTGTACGTCAGCCTGCACAGGTGGCGGATCAAGAAGGAAGCAGTGGTTGGATTCGACCATTATGTCCGCGCCTTGGGAGACCCGCAGTACCTGCTGCCCTTCGTCGCCGGGACCGTTCTCATCTGGGCGGCCTATCGCCTGCGCGCCGCGTTAGCGTCGCCAATACTGGCGACGGGAAACTCCGTGCGCAGTCTGCGTTCCCTTTATGTCCGCATCGCTTGGGGCGCGGTCGCACTGTTGGGACTTTGGGTGGGATTGGCTCAGGGGTTGGGTGGCCTAGTCGAGACGGGCGATCCAGCGCTGTACAACGGTTTCAAGGTCACGTTTTTCTATGCGGTTGGGACAATTCCGTTCCAACTGAGCTTGGCCACCG
Organism: Candidatus Latescibacterota bacterium; assembly: GCA_022826515.1. Next base: position 33,809 of record JAJDUT010000113.1, on the reverse strand, counting down.
GACTGGCGTATTTGCTCTTCAAGATCACGCGGGCTAGAGGCGCGTTTCGCACGCTGTTTTTCCTGCCTTATATCACGCCGATTATCGCCTCAGCCGTGGTTTTTCGCACCATCTTTAGCCCGCACCCTTCTTCGCTGGCCAACCGCTTCTGGAGCCTTTGGGGACTGGAGAATCAGCGCTGGCTCTACGAGAGCAAGTCCGTCGTAGCCCTGTTACTACAGGGAGCCGGCTTTGCTTCCTACCCCGCGTGGGTGGACAGCGTCTTCCCGAGCCTAGCTCTGACCTCGATCATCCTCTACAACATTTGGGTCTATGTCGGCTACGACACGGTGATTTTACTGGCCGGCCTCAGTGCGATCCCCAAGCAGTACTATGAGGCCGCGGAAATGGACGGTGCTGGCGAGTGGCAAGTCTTCCGGCATATTACCCTGCCTCTGGTTTCACCAACCCTGTTCTTTCTGTCGATGGTAGCCGTCATTGGGACCTTCAAAGCCTTTAATCACGTTTATATCCTGCGGACGCCGGGTGCCCGCGACTCGGTCGATGTGCTCAGCATTGCCATTTTCGATCAGGTTTTTGAGTACCACAACGCCGGCTATGCCTCGGCGATGGCCTTTGTGCTCTTCATCGCGATTTTGGCATTGACGCTGCTGCAAAACCGGCTGCTCGGCAGGCGGGTGTTTTATGGCGACTAGGAGCGGCCAAGCTAAGCTGATTTACTGCGGCTTGAGCTTGGGAGGGCTGGCCGCTGGCTTCCCGTTCGCGTGGATGCTGTTGGCCTCTTTTATGAACCGCGGCGAATCGCTGCGACGGGCCTTGCTGCCCGAGCGCGTCCAATGGGACAATTACATCGAGGCGTGGCACGAGGCGGATTTTGGTCTCTACTTTGAGAATTCGCTGATCATCGCTGTCCTACAGGTCAGTGGAACCCTGCTGTTCTCGGTGATGGCGGCCTATCCGCTGGCGCGGATGCAGTTTCGCGGACGCGATGTGGTGTTTACCGGCGTCTTGGCTACACTGATGATCCCCGAGGCCGTGACCATCGTGCCGAATTTTCTCGTCGTGACGTGGTTGCACCGCAATACGCCGTTTGCTTGGCTCAATAGCTGGCCGGCTCTGACCATTCCCTTTATGGCCAGTGCTTTTAGCATCTTTCTCTTGCGCCAGTTTATGCGCGGCCTGCCCAACGAGCTGTGGGATGCAGCCCGGATTGAGGGAGCCGGCCACGTGCGCTTTTTGTTTCAGATCGCGGTCCCCTTGTGCCGAGCACCCCTTTTGACGGTCGGTATGTTTACGTTTATTGGTTCATGGAACGCCTTGGCTTGGCCGCTACTGGTGACCAATACGCCGGATTGGCGTCCGATTGCCGTGGGTTTGCAGCAGTTTGCCAGTGAGGCCGGGACCGAAATCCACCTGCAAATGGCCGGAGCGGTCATTGCAACGGCTCCCGTACTTTTGGCGTATTTTCTCATTCAGCGAGAATTCACCGAAGGCATTTCCATATCTGGACTCAAGGGATAACGCGATGAAACCGAGAAGTGCGATGACGTTGGTTTGGTGTGCCTTTTTGTTGGCCTGTGGCGGCCAGCAAGAGGCTGTTGACGAGCAGCCGACTAGTCTTGAAGCCCTCGATCCACAGGGCCAGAGAATCGTCTTTTGGTACCAACACACCGGCCAGCGCGAAGATGCCCTGCAAGAGTTGATTGCCGACTTTAACCAGACGAACCGCTATGGAATCGAGGTTCGCGGCGAGTACATGGGGCGCTATGGGGACATCTACAACAAGATGAACGTGGGTATCCAGAGCGGTGCGCTGGCCGCTAGCTTGGTCGTAGCCTACCAAAACCAAGCCCGAGCCTACTACCAAGCCGACGGCATAGTGGATATAACGCCCTATGTGGATTCGCCCAAGTGGGGCTTGTCGCCCCAAGAGCGCAGCGACTACGTCCAAGCGTTTCTGGAGCAGGACAATATCGGCGGAGTGCAGATTGGCTTCCCGCCGAATCGCTCGATGGAGCTGCTCTACTACAATGCTGATTGGTTGCGCGAGCTGGGCTACGACGGGCCGCCGGCGACGTGGGACGATTTTGCCGCGATGTGCCGTCGAGCCAAAGAGCAACCCTTTAGCAAAAACGAAGACCCAGCGCGTAGCTTGGGTTTTTTGCTCGATGTTGACGCCAGCCGATTCGCCGCGATGGTCTTCAGTCGCGGCGGAGACCTCGTAGATGCGACCGGCGCTGCCTATGCGCTGGACTCGCCCGAAGTTAAAGCGGTCCTAGCACTGTTACAGGAACTAGCGCGGAATGACGCAATAGACATCGCCGGCGAACAGGATGTCGAGCTAAACGAGTTCGTCACTGGTCAGATCCTCTTCTCGCAGGATTCTTCCTCTGGGTTGCCCTTTTACAAGAGCGGCATTGAGGACTCTGGGCTGGACTTCGAGTGGGGAGTAACCCATCCGCCGCAGACGGGTGCGCAGCCGGTTGTTGACGTGTACGGGGCCAGCGTGTCGCTCTGCGCCGGTACATCCGAAAAAAAGCTAGCGGCTTGGCTCTTCCTCAAGTGGTTTACGGCCCCGGAGCAACAAGCGCGGTGGGTGCGGGCAAGCAATTACTTTCCGGTGCGCAAAAGTACGGCACAAGAGCTGGAAGGCTATTTTGCGGAAAATCCGCACTACGGAGTGGCGTTTGGCATGTTGGACTACGGGAAGTCAGAACCGACGATGGCGGGGTATGAACGGGTGCGGCGATTGATTCGAGAGGCGATGATGGAGGCGATTGAAGGCGGGGATGTCGAGCAGGTTGTAGAGGAGTTGCAGCGCGCAGCGAATCGGACGCTTGAGCCGTAGGCAAAAAAGGAGAGTAAGCGTAAAATGGTCGGAGACAATAGACAACCAAACGTCATAGTATTTTTTACGGATCAACAGCGCTGGGACACAACGGGGCTACACGGCAATCCGCTGGGCCTTACGCCGAATCTCGATCGCTTGGGCCGCGAGTACACCCACGCGGCCCATTCCTTTACGTGCCAACCCGTCTGCGGCCCGGCGCGCTCTTGCCTGCAAACGGGTCTCTACGCCACGACTACAGGCTGCTACCGCAACGGGATTCCCCTGCCCGCGGACAGCCAGACCCTCGCCCATTACTTTGCCGCGGCAGGCTACGACACGGGATATATCGGCAAGTGGCATCTCCACGACCGAGGGACCACTGGTCCGGTGCCGACCGCGGATCGCTTTGGCTACCAGTACTGGTTGGCGTCGAATGTGCTCGAATTTACTTCCGACGCCTACAGCACGGTCCTCTACGACAATGACGAACAACCCGTCCGCCTACCCGGTTATCGAGTAGATGCGGTCACAGATGCCGCAATTCGCTACGTGGATGCGCATCAAGATCGTCCCTTTTTTCTTTTCGTCTCCTACATTGAACCCCACCACCAGAACCACTTGGACGACTATCCACCCCCTGATGGCTACCGGGAAACCTATACTGGAGGCTGGGTCCCGCCCGATCTAGCGGCATTAGGCGGCTCGACGCACCAGCACTTAGGCGGCTATTACGGGATGGTCAAGCGGCTCGACGAAGCTTATGGCCGCCTGCACGACGCGCTCAAGAGTTTGGAGTTGGCCGACGACACTATCGTGCTCTTTACGTCGGATCACGGCTGTCACTTCAAGACGCGCAACAACGAGTACAAGCGCTCTTGCCACGAAAGCTCGGTCCGCGTGCCGACGGTTTTGACCGGACCTGGTTTTCGCGGCGGCCAACTGCAAGAGTTGGTTAGCCTAATCGATCTGCCGCCAACGCTTTTGGATGCGGCCGGTCTGGAAGTCCCCGAGCAGATGCAGGGCCGCTCGCTCATTCCGCTTTTGCGCGGCGGCACCGCTGATTGGCCCACAGAGGTCTTCGTGCAGATCAGCGAAGCCCAAGTCGGACGGGCCGTTCGCACTCATCGGTGGAAGTACGGGGTGGATGCTCCCGGCGAGCAAGGCCGAGACGTGGCAGGAGCCGATCTCTACGAGGAGCAGTATCTCTACGATCTACAGGCCGATCCCTACGAACTGAACAATCTAGTCGGCCACGAGTCGCATCGAGAAGTGGCCCAAGTAATGCGGGAACGGCTTTTGATACGCATGGAAGAAGCCGGAGAGTCTCGCCCCCACATCAAAGAGGCCGTGCTGCGCCGCTCGGGCCAGCGGAAGGTCAGCCCTGAAGAAGCGCGTTCATAGCTCAGACCCCTACTAGGCGCGAAAGTCTCGGTGAGGTGGAAAAATCGTTCGGTTAAGTTAGTAGTGGCTAATCAGTAGAGCCCAGCTTTTCGCGCAATGATAGAAGCTCAAACAGCCGCTTGACAACCAAAGAGATAGAGCGGGTAAACTCGCCCAATATGGTCGTTAGCTGTTCGGTGCGCCTAGGCCCGCCTATGGGTAGCCCCAGACCTAACATCCCCTGTGCAAAGGGCACGTCGAGCAGCAGTCCGGGGCGATACATCGAGTCCGAGAAAATTTCTTGGGTCATCTGGCGAAAATCCTCGTCGGCTTCGCGCTCCCAGGCTTTGTCCCGGTTCCAGTAGCTAACTAATTTCCGCAAGGAAGCAAAGCGACCGAAGGATTCTTGGAGATTTACCACGCTCTGTAAGGAGCGATAACCGCGCGCTGCGGAATAGGCGCGGTAGCAAGCCAAGAGGTTTCTTTGTTCGTCTATGACCTGTAGGTCAACCGCCTCGAATTGGACGCCCATCGCCTCTAATTCGTCGCCGAGGATGCGCACGACCTTGCCTAGATCGCGCATCTTGTCGGCGTCGCAACCAGCCTGCAAGACGCGAAAGGCCCCTTGCTGACAGCAGTGAGTGGTAATGTCGCGCACAATGCTCAAGCGCTCTTTTTCGCTGATGTTGACATTGGTGATCTCGACGGGAAGAAAGCTGCCGTCACCGCGCACCATGAGCGCTTCATAGGCATTGGACGAGCCGCTGGCGACCATGTGCCGAGCTTCAGGACGAGACTGGGGAGCGAACAGTAGCTCAATGCCGTCTTTGGCTAGCAATTCTTCCTCGCGATAACCCAATAGGTCGGCCAAGGTCTGGCTGATGAAGCGCAAGCGTCCGTTTTCGTGGATGACAAAGGCCTTGAGGGTCTCGGTGATTTTATGCAAACGATCTTTGTGGACTCGGGCCAAGTGCGCCGCATCGTCCACTAGGGAGTCGGTCGAGATGCCGAGGGCGTCAGCTAAACTTTTTAGGGCCAACGAGCCTGGCCGGCGCACGCGGCCGGTTTCAATGCGAGAGATGGTGGCTTGGGAGACGCCGGAGCGATCTGAGAGGTCTTTCTGATTGAGCGATTGTTTCTGTCTTAGCTCTTTCAGGTTGCGTCCTAAGGACATGGACTGTTCCTATAATGGGGATATAGAATACTAGATGTTTGATATATAAATAATACGATACGAAGCGACTTATTACCAAAACGGAAGGCAATAAAAACAAAATGTACACAAGGAGTTACGCATGAAAATAACCGAAGTACAATCAGTTTATCCCCGCTATCGCGTAGCGCCGGCGGCATGGCGTCGGCATTTCTGGCAGATGGTCGTGCGCATCGATACAGATATCGGCGTCAGCGGCTGGGGAGCAGGGGGCGGTGGGATTGCTGCTGTAGAGGTGATCAATCGCCACCTGCGCGAGTTGCTGGTGGGGCGCAGCATCAACAGCGTTGAAGATGTCGCCCGGCTCTGGGACGACCAGTACAAGGCCAGCCTGCCCTACGGCCGCAGCGGGATCGCCGTTATGGCCATCAGCGGCGTAGATCTGGCGCTGTGGGATGTCTTGGGCCGGGCCGAAAAGAAGTCCGTCTGCGACTTGTTGGGTGGTCGGCAGCGGGACGAGGTGCGGACCTACGCCACAGGCCCAGATTGCGCTTGGTATCGCGACTTGGGCTTTAGTGCCCATAAGTCTTCGCAGACGCAGCAAGGAGGCCAAGCCGCTGATGCGGCGCGCATACTTGAGTGGGCCGAAGGGGCGCGCCAGACCTTGGGCAAAGACGCGCTCTTGATGATTGACGCGTACATGTCGTGGTCGCCCGACTTTGCCGTGGCCGTGGCGCAGCAACTCGCGCCGTTCAACATATACTGGTTTGAAGACGTGCTGTTGCCCGACGACCTAGATGGCTTGGCGGCGTTGCGTCCGCAGATCCACCCCATTTTGTTGGCTGGCGGCGAACACGAATTCACCGCGCGGGATTTCGGCCATATCGCCAGTGCGCGGGCTCTGGACTTGTGGCAGCCGGACGTCACTTGGTGCGGCGGTCTGACGGCGACGCTGCGCATTGCCAAGCTGGCCCAAGCCCACCGCATCCCCGTGGTGCCCCATCGGGGCGGCGAGATTTGGGGGCTGCACTTTTTGGCGGCTGGCTACGGCGACAATTTGGCCGAGATGGTTATGGGCCGGCGCGACGCGGTGCGCGACAAGCTATGGCTGGGGGAGCCGCAACCGCAGGAAGGTCACTTAGTACTGCCCGAAGGCCCAGGATTTGGCGTCAAGGTAAACGAGGAGTTGCTCTAGGTATCCGCAGATGGACGCAGATGGACGCAGAGGCGGGAGAAAGAACCTCTACTCTTTAACCGCCAGAGATAATAGGTAGGTCCCTCGCTGTTTGATCTTTTTGTAGTTGCCGAAGACTTCCCTGAAATTGCGCTTGATGTACTCCTTTAGCCCAGCAATGGTGACGACCCACAGGTGTCCGCCCGGCTTGAGGCGAGCGCAGGCGTCGTGCATGATGATCGTCAGGAGTTCGTTGCCTGTTTTCGCGGGTAAGTTGGAGGCAATAGTGTCAAAGCGCACGTGGGCGGGCACGTGGCTGAAGGCGTTGCTCAAATAGGCGCGACAATTGGTCAGTCCGTTGCGTGCGGCGTTTTGCGCCGCGTACTCGACGGCGACGAAGTCCTTGTCGATCAGATGGACCTCGCCCTCGGGGCAGAGATGGCCCAATGCCAAGCCGATGGGACCATATCCGCACCCTAAGTCGAGGCAGCAATCGGCAGGTCCGGCTTTGATGTGGTCGATGAGCAGCCGCGTCCCTGGGTCAATGCGTTTGGGATTGAAAAGACCCCAAGTAGAGTGGAAGGTAAAAGTGCGCCCCCGGAGGTTCTCTTCGAATACAATGTCTTCGCCCAAGCGGCTTATATCTATAGGAGGCATTGAATAGGCGCGTTTGGACCAAGCGCGGTCGAGCCTAGTAGGCCAAGCCCAACGGCTGCTGGTGGCGGAAGGTTTTGAATTCCGACTTGAGGGCGATCTCCATCACATACAGACCCGGGACCAACAACTCGCCGCTCGCGTCGCGGCCATCCCAATGCACGGTTTGCGGCCCGGCCCCCTGCGTTCCGAGTTCGAGGCCGCCGACCCGGATGCCGCGCAAGTCGTAGATGTTGAGAGCCACGGGCACCGGGCCGGGCAGGCGAAACAAGGTATAACTGATGGCTAGCACATCGTTGGCACCGTCGCCGTTGGGGGTCAATACCTCGCTTGAAAAAGCTAGGTTTTCGATGGGAGCCCCGGCATCTTGTGCGCCACCCAACACCCGAAGGCTGTTGGTGTTGACTTCGTCGGAGGCGTTACCGGCCTCAATCTGCTGCGGCAAGCTCTCCTCGTTCGCGTCGAACACCTCGCCGGCGAACGTGTTGGCAAAGATGAAGACCTCGGTGCCGAAGACCAGCCGCACTGGTTCATTGCGGCTGCGCGTGATCGACTGCGGCAGGCGCACTACTAGCTCACTCTCCGCCTCTATCACCTCAGTCGGTTCTATGACTTGGAGTGGCTGGCCCATTTCTAGCCCTTTAAACTGGGGGCGGCTACCTGTGCGGATCCGGATGGTATCGAAGCCCGGCTGGCTCGCCCCGTCGAACTGAGCACGCACATCATAGGTAAAGTCCGTCATCTCACCTAAGTACACTTCGGTTAGGCCGCCGCTAGGCGTCGGCTCGTCAAAGCGGGCGACCTCGCCGATGACTTGCGAGGCCAACGGCGATGCGGTCTCAACCCACAGCGAGTCGAGCCGCACGAAGTCGAAGAAGGAACTGCTCTCGAAGGTGAGCCTCACTTGGATGTGGTTGCCGCGCTCCAGCGGGGCGGGCTGCCCAGACTCGGCGATGGGAAAAGACCAGAAGGTCCAGTTGTCTTGGTCGTAAATGATAGAGGCTCTAAGGCCGGGCTTGCCTTCTTGGATCTGGCCTTGGGTCGTTTGGTCTGGTTGCTTGAGGTCTTTCTCAAAGCGCGCACGCGAGACCGTGCGCTCGGCACCGGTGTCGGTAAATTCGTGATAGACGTTGGGGTCGTCATCGCGGCCAGAGCGCACGGAGATCGCGAGTCGTGCTTGGGCATCGTCAACGGGAGTGGGGACCCCGTTGACCATTCGCATGGGCGTGGCGTCCCAGAATAGACGCCCGAAATTCACCGTGCGCCCGAGGGAGATGATTTTAGAAAGATAAAATACCCGCTTGGGCACCCCTTCGCCCTTTAGCTCGAACTCGCCGATGGTTCCCTGCTGGACATTGGCTTGGCCCGAGGCAAAGGCTTTGTCGTCGATGGAAGGGTTGCGGCGCAGGCGGATGAAACGCACGTACTGCTTGGGAAATTCGAGCTGGACATTGGCGTCAAAATTGAGCGGCACATCGGCGATCAAGGTCTCTAGGCGGTGATAGTCGTTGTCGTTGTTTTCGAGGTTGAGGACCGGGTCGAACTCTTCGGCGATTGAGACTTCAAACGCCTTGAAGATGTCGTCGCGGAGAAGCGTACCGTCGGCGCGAAAACCGTGCGGCGGCGTGTAGAACCCGACTACGTTGGCGGGCACTGGAACGCCCACGTCGAAAGTGTACCACTCCGAATTGATGCCGCGCGCTACCGGTGGACTGTAAGATGAACTATCGCCATCGACCCACTCGGTGGTCAGGGTGCCGGCCGTGAACCAATAGAAGCCGTTGGCTGCGCGCCAGACTCGCGGAATGAGGCCGTCTTCGTAACCCAAGTCGGTGGGAAACTTAAAGGGCGACCAGAAAGGGAGCTTGGAAAGGATGTTTTCCTCGCCGTCGAAGTAGGTCGGCGCAATGGAGCCGGGAAAGGTCTGGAAGTCGATAAAGACTTCGCTACTGTCACTCCGGCTCCAAGCCAAGCCTTGGCCGCCCATTTTCCACAGCGAAATCTGGGCGGCTGCCGGTGCGGTAGAAAGCGCGAGCGCGATGAGAATTGACCATTTGTGCACTGTTTTACTCCTCGAGCCAGTCGCCAAGGTTGCCAGCGACTCTTTTACGCGGTCCAAGTTTTCGCTTAATCTATAAGGCTCGCGCCTCAAGCTCAAGCCGAGAGGCGACATTAGAGAATATACGCAACCGTCCGTTTTGCCCATGGCCGACAAAATAACGCACGGGCCGCTGAGGTGGCTCCGCGGCGATATGCACAGCCACTGCGAAGATCACGCCTTGGTCGCCGAGCACTTGGCTGGGGCAGGCGATGCACTCGATTTTATCGCGCTGACCAACCACGCGCAAAAGCCCGTCTTTTTTGAGCAACATCGCATGATTGAGCAAGCGCGCCGCATTTTGCCGGGATTCCCCATTTTCTTCGGACTAGAGTGGAACGCGCCGATGGGAGGCCACGCCGGGCTCGTCTTTCCGATCGGCGAGCGCGAGGCCGAAAATGCCTATGCCTTCGCCGCAGCCCACGATCGGCTGAGGGCGGCGACTCCCAGTAGCGTAGAAGCGGCGTTAGATCACTTGAACGCGCTGCCGGCGGTGGAACGCCCCGTCCTCTTCTTCAATCACCCTGCTGCTGGCCAGTGGTCCACAGAGAGCATCAATCGATATCTCGCCGCTGATGGCGCGAGCGTAGAAGCGGCGGGCCTTGTCGTCGGCATCGAAGCCTTGCATGGACACCAAGCGCACGCCAAAGTCGCGGCGATGGACCCGTGTGCCTATCCGGGGGGAGCTATCGGCGGCTTGGTTGATCAAGTGTACGCTTGCCAGCGGCCATTTTCCCTGCTGTTGAACTCCGACTTCCACGTCCACAAGCAATGGCACCAGCCCGATTATCCGCTGGGCATCTTCAATCACGTCCGGGTCGGCGTGGAGGCGGGGCATCCACCTACCCCAGAAGCGATCTTCGCTGGCCTGCGCCGAGGGCGCACGTGTGCCTCCCAAGGATACTGGCTCGACCTCGGCGATTTTTCGGTCGATGACCATTTTATCGGCGATACTTGGACGGGAGGCCCCGGAGTTTTGCGCGTTGTCTTTGAGGCAACCGAAGCGGTCGAAAAGGTCGAACTGATTGGCCAATGGCAGCCGAATGCCGCGCCGGCCGTGCTGGAGTGTTTGGAGTCTCGACCGGCCGGGATCTGCGAATGGATGCTGGAGATTCCGTCGGATGCCCAGGGCTTTGTGCGCCTGCGCATAATCGCCGAGAGCCGCGTGCGCCCGGCACCAGGGCCGCCGGCCCCCAAGCACTTTCTCTCTTCGGCAATCCTCTTAGACGCCAGCCGCGACCATTAGACCTCAAACCACCGGAACGTCTCATGTCTGTGCTACCTGCTGTCCGCATCGTCTCGCTCGCTTACCTGTTCTGTATCCTGCTTGCCAGCACGGCCCTCCACGCCGAGTATCCCCCCGGTCAGATCCGCTTAACGCCCAAAATTGACCTTCACCTTGAACCAACTCCTGTTGAGGGACTCCCCGCCCGCACGCTCAACCTCCCGCCCGGCTTTAAGGTCAAACTCTTCTCCGACCAAGTAGATAAAGCCCGCTTTATGGCATGGGACGACCAAGGCGTCTTGCATGTGGCCAATATGAAGACTCGGGGAAGCAGTCAATGGAGTCCGGCCTCCGGTCGCCAAAGCACCGTGTTGGCCTTGCCCGACAAAGACGGCGATGGCCGCGCCGACACCGTGTACAAGGCCGCTGACGATTTTCACTGGCCGCACAGCATCGCCTTCTACAAGGGGGCGCTCTTCGTCGCCGATGACGATGCGATTTACCGCCTTGAAGACCGGGACGCGGACGGCTTCTACGAGGAGCGCGCCGTATTCGCCGAGGTGCCCGGTTTTATGGGACGATCCTCTGAGCACGTGACGCATACGCTGGTCTTCGACGAAGCCAACGACAAGCTCTACTTCCACATTGGCTCAGGTTGCGACCTCTGCCGCGAAGACGACCCGGAGCGGTCCACGGTCATCCAGATGAACACCGATGGCACGGGTCGGCGGATTTATGCTTCAGGACTGCGCAATGCCATCGGTCTCGACTTGCACCCGGTCACCGGCGAGCTGTGGGGCGCTGGCAACGGACACGACCGCGAGGGCCGGGATCTGCCGCCGGAGTGGATCACCCCGCTGCGCGACGGCGGCTTCTATGGCTGGCCTTTGGCGTATGCCTATCAGGTCTGGACCGATTTCTCCATTGACTCGTACCGCCGGGCGATCTTCCCGCTGACCGCTGCCGACTCGCTGTTGGTTGCCAGCATGGAGCGTCCGGCGGCTCTCGTCCCCGCCCATTTGGCCCCGATGGGTCTGCATTTCTACACGCACGATCAGTTCCCGCCCCAGTACAAACACGCCGCGTTTGTCGCCTTCCGCGCAGGTGTCCTAGGCAACGACCTCGGCTACAAGGTCATGGCGCTCTTTGCCGAGCCGGATGGGTCCAACGCTCGCGTCGCCGACTTTCTCACCGGTTTCCGTCCCGACCCTAACGAAAGGGCTGTATGGGGTAAACCCGTTGGGCTGATTACCGACGAGGCCGGTCGCCTTTACGTGACCAGCGATGATTTCACCCAAGCCATCTTCCGCATCGAGGCCATCCCCCTCCAAGGCACGTGGGGAAATCCCCCGCCCGACACATTGCTCGCCGGGGCAACGCTGCCTTTGCGTTCGACGATTCGCCTCCGGCGGCAGCTAGAGGGCGCAGAACCAGCGCAGCTCATAGCTGATCTGAGTGCGTTGGATGGTCCCGAGGCCCTGCCCCTGCAAGCGATAGACGACCGGACCTATCGCCTTGAAGCCGACCTCTCGGCTGGTGAGCACAATGGCCGCAAAAAGCTGGTGGTGCATCTCGCGCAAGGCGACGAGGCGACCAAACTAGTGCATTCCGTCGTCGTGCTACCCAGAGCGGATCAAGTCCTCTTTGCCGACGAGCTTGCATGGGAGCAAGGTGCCCTCTACAGCGCGCAACTCGACCCGACCCATGCCGATACCGTGTTCGCCGGCCAGCGAGCGCTGCGGGTGGATGCCCGAGGTTTTACCATTGAATTCCTGCCCCGTGCGCCGGTCGCCCAAGTTGGCTACACTGTGCTGCGCATGGCCCTGCATCCGGGCAAGGCTTCCGGCGGCTTCCGGCCCTCCTTGGGCCTTGTCGTCAACGGCGAGACCGCCCGCCCGCTGAGTCTCATTGACCAAATTGATCTGGACTTGGACCAGTGGCAGATCGTTGAGGCCACCTTGGACGATCTGGCCCTCGACGGCCCTATTGAGTCGCTGCGCCTAATCGGCAGCCTGCGCGGAACCTTCTACCTCGACGAAATCCGCTTGGTCGCTGCTCCGTACTCTGGAGGTGTTACGGCGGTGCGGGAAGAGGACGACCGAATCGCTGCGCCGCGAGAATTTGCCCTAGACCCGAGCTACCCCAACCCGTTCAATAGCTCCACTACCATCCGCTACCGCATCGCATCGCCGGGTCGGATGCGCTTAGAGATTTTCGACGTACAGGGCCGGAAGGTGAAGATGCTCGCCGCCGGCGACGTAGGACCGGGCGTTTACCAAGTTGAATGGGATGGGACGGACGCTAGCGGAAAACCTGTGGCCTCCGGCGTTTATTTGGCGCGCCTCCAGAAGGGCACCGCCTCATTAGTCCACAAGATGCTGTTGCTCAAGTAGCCATGCAGCGCCTCAACCTCCCGGCCGCAGCTTTTGACATCCGTCAAGTCGAAGGCAAGCGCGAGATCCTCGACCCATTGCGCCGCAAGTACGTGCGATTGACGCCCGAGGAGTGGGTGCGGCAGCACTTGGTGCAATACCTAATCTCGGATTTGGGCTACCCGCGCGGGTTGATCGCCATTGAGAAGAGCATTGACCTTCACGGCAAGCGGTTTCGCGCCGATGTGATCGTCCACGACCACACGGGCTGTGCCGTGCTAATGGCCGAGTGCAAAGAGCCGGAGGTCTCCATCAGTCAGGAGACCTTCGACCAAATTGCCGCGTACAACCGCGTGGTTCAGGCGCGCTGTCTTTTGGTCACCAATGGCTTGGTCCATTACTGCTATGTGGCCGATCGCGGTTTCATCGGCCAAGTGCCGCGGTACGACGAGTTGTGAGCGCTTCTTTAGCCCGCCTCCGCGCTCCAGAAGTCCGATATGGCACCATCCCGCGCGATCATCCGCTCCAACGCCAGTAAGTTCCGCATCACGCACCGCGGATGGTGGTAGTGCTCCTTGCGGGAGACGTGGTCCGTATAATTCACCTTGCGGTCCCCGCCATACAAATACAATGGATGTCCGTACTGCTTGAGCGAAAACCGCTCTTCTACGAAATCGAAAACTCGTCCAAACCACTCCCCAGCCCACTCCAGTCCTGCGTGTTCCAACAGAATCAGACAGCCGATCAGGGCCTCTTCCTGCAACCAGAGCACCTTGTCGAAGGTATAGGTGCCGTGTACGTGCATCGCACGGAAAAGCCCGCCATAAACGTCATCCCAAGCCACTTCGAGATGGCGGCGGAAGCGCGCGGCGGCCAGATCAAAGAGTGCGCGATCTCGGCGGCGCATCGCCTCGGGCAGGAGCATCCACAGCGTCTCGATGGCGTGGCCCAAGTAGATGAAGTCCTCATTGGGATCGTCGGGCCGTCTGTACTCGTGGTCTAGCGCCTCGTTCATCAGGCGGTACTCGGGATGCCAGAAGCGATGAATAATCGCATCGACGACTCGGTCGGAGAGCGCTTCCAGTTTGGGGTCGGCAACCTGTTCGAGTAGCTGGGTCAGAACCAACACGAGCACCATGTGGTTGCCCAGTATCCGCATCCCCGGATAGTTGTGCGGAATATAACGTTCCTCTGAAAAGCGCTCGGGATCGTCAAAAAGAGCAACCGAGCGCCAGAGGCTGACGATGGCCGTTTCGAGGGCCTCTGCGTCGCCGGTTGCCCGGGCGTAGGCTTGTAGCCCTTCGGCGACGAAAAGGCCCTCGTAGCCCCGCTTCGTCGCCGGCGAGATGACCCGCCCCTGCCGATCCAACGCCGTTACCCAATCGCCGGCTTGGTCTCGGCCATGCGCGAGGAGAAAGTCGCGGGCCTTGCGTGCCACCTGCAAGTGTTCCTCCCCGCCAAAGTGTTGGTACAGGTACGAGTAGGTCCACAGACCGCGCCCCTGATACCAGATGTTTTTGCTGTCTTCTACGAGAGTTCCGTCGTGATCTAGAGCGCAGATAAACCCGCCCAACTCGTGGTCGATACCATATTTGTCCCAAAAGGGCAGGTACTCTTCAAAGAGGTAGTGCCGATAGTGGTCTCTGAGAGCGACCAGACTTTTCCCCGCTATATCCACAACGTTCTCCCAAAATTAAGAATCTGGATCGGTCTTAAAGCGGCCTTGGTTGTCGATGCGCAAAGAGGCCCGCGTCTCCCCGTCTTCGTCGTAGAAGTCCAGCCGAGGGTTGCCGCCGGTCGGTGCGCCTAACCCCGCGCGGAAACGCTGCTCCTCATCGAGAACTCCAAGCCAAGCAATTCCATCTTCTAGGACGCCGACGATGGTGCGCGTGTGGCCGTCTTGGTCGCGCATTTCGAGCAAGGTCATGCCATCGGCCCGTACGCTCAAGGCACCGCGCACCTCGCCTTGAGAATCGTAGAGCTTGAACGAAGGCACTTCTTCGTCTTCGATGCCGCTTTGCAGCCGCAGCCGTCCTTGCTTATCAAAAAAACTCAACCGCATTGCGCCGGCGTGGCCGCTTCCCAGACCTGCGCGAGGCCGCCCGGTCTCGTCGTAAAAGGCCAAACTGCCGGCCCCGTCCTCGCTCAGCGAAAAGCCCGCCCGCACTTCGCCCCGCTCGTCGTAGAGTTCCAGCAGCGGGGCCTTATCGCCCTCCAGCCGCAAGTCGGCCCGCACCCGTCCTGATCGGTCGCACAATTTAAGTCCACTGCCCAACACTGCGGTAAGTTCACCGTCGGCATCCCTCAGCTCCAACTCGCCGCCGCCATCAGGGCCTTGCACCAACTGAGCGATTGGTTGGCCCTCGTCGCCGCGCAAGACAAAGCGCCGCGCCCGCACCGTCCCCATCCGCCACCGCGCAACGAGTAGCCCCAGCGAGACCAGCAGGGCTGCTCCACTGGCCAAGCCCACTATATAGACGACTCCCTCCAACGCCTGCAGATCCAGCCTCAAGGCTTGTTCTGCTCGGGACTGAGCTCCACTAAACGAGCTGAGCAGGACCAGCAATAGTGCTGCCCTCAGCCAATGAATCGACATGCCGCAGTTTTCCATTTCTAGGCCGTTTGCGCTGCGGCCCCAATGCTGAGGCCGGACCGCTCTTTATTCACCGCTTGGATCATGGCGATGATATACCCAAACTGAAAGGCCCAAGCTTGGCACACCCGGCCCGAAACGCCCTCGGGAGCCTTGTCGTCGGGATGGGACGGTGCGTGGTCGGGCATCAGCATGTACTCATAGCCTACGTCCCGCAAGGTGCGCGCCACCTCGTGCATATCGACATCGCCTTCGTCGGGCCAGACCTCTTGGAAATTGTGCAGCCCGCCCTTGATGTTGCGGTAGTGGATGTTGAAGAGCTTCCCCCGCTCGCCGAAGTAGCGCACGATGTCGCAGAGTTCCTCGGCCGGATTTTCCAAGCCTTCGGATGCCACGCCGCAGCAAAAGTTAAAGCCGTGATACGGGCTATCGACCAGTTCGGAAAAGCGCTTGAGCCCTTCCATCACTGGCCAGTTCCAGCGCTCGACGCCGCGCAGGACCGGAGCTGGCGGGTCGTTGAGATGGCAGGCCATCTGCACCTTGTTTTCCTCGGCCACTGGAATCACGCGCTCCAGCCAGTAGGCCGCCCGTTCAAACGCTTCTTCGCGGCTGACTACGCCCGCTTCGCTCAGCGTTTCGTTGTCGAATTTCGAGAGGTCAAATGAGCTGTACGTCACGCCTCCTCGTCCAGGCGTGGGGGCGGTGCGCTGGTGCGGCAGGATGCAGAAGTTGTAGAGCAAGGCCCGCAGCCCGGCTTTGCCCGCGTTTTCGATCCAGCGGCAGACCTCGTCGAGGTCCCGGTCGCGCTGCGGGTCCTGCGCCAGCGTGATGCTTTTGGGTAGGCTGATGTGGATCGACTCCATACTCACCCCGTACGCGACCGCCTCTTCCTTGTGCCGCACTAAGGTCTCGACCTCGTTGTCCTCAACACTGGCGTCCATGTGCGTCACCCCGTGTCGCACCAGGAACTCCAGTTCCATCTTTGAAGTGCCGATCCCCTGCACTCCGACGTGCATGCCGCTTTGTCCGTCACTCATTTTCGTTGCTCCTTTTGGTTTTGCAGCCATTCCGAAGAAGGGCAACCACGAGGGTTGCCCCTACATTACGCAGATGCCGTTATGTCAATCCGGTCAACCGCCAGTGGTTATTGTCCTGCGTTAGGCCGACGCTCCTGAATAGTGCCGCACCCCCCACAACCAAAACGCCCGCGCTCCCACCAACATGCCCCCTGCCATTGCCAATGCGCCCCACAGCACCTCCGATGACAACCGCCCCACCAAGGCTTCCGAAGGCACGGTCACCGCAAAAGCCACGGGTACCAGAAAGGTCATCGCCAGCTTGAGCCAGTGCGGGTATATAGCCACCGGATACTTGCCCGCGCTGTAAACGGCTTGGAAGATGACGAGGATGTTCTCCGCGCGGATAAACCAGAACGCGGTCGTTGCCAGCACCAGCCAAAAACTGTATACGATTGCCGCGCCAGCCGCAAGCGTCAGGGCAAATCCCGCGGCGTGGGCAAGGCCCGTCCGCATCCCGATTTCGACGAGGGCCACGGCAATCAGGGCCACTCCCTGCACTACGTCCAAAAACTTCCAGATCCGCACCTCGCCGATGCTCACTAGCACTTGTGCATCCTCCGGCTTGGTGAGGGTAAAGTCCAGCGTGCCGAGGTGGATATCCTCCATAAAGCGCTGCATTGACGGCTGGATCAGTGCGCCAATCAGGCCGCTCATCAGGAAGAAGACTCCCAAGAGAGCCACCAACTCGGCCGGCTGCCAGCCGCCTAGTTCTTCGGTGTGCGAGAAAATCACCGCCAAACCCGCCAGCGCGACGCCCAAATTGAGCAAGCTTTGCAAGAGTTGCACCCAGAAATTGGCTCGGTACGCCAGCTCGTTCATCGCGCCGACGCGCAGGAAGATCCACAGGAGCCGCAAGTAGTTCACGAGCCCACCGCCGAGTATCTGCGCACGCCGCGCGACTAGACCGCGGCCATAACCCCCCAGCTCAGCCCCAGCCACGCCACCTGCGCCGCCGCGCCCCAGACGACCTCGGTGGGCGTGAGGCGGCCGAGCAGAAGTTCGGTGGGAAAGGCCAGCATCCAGCGGAAGGGCAAAATCGCGGCCAGCGCTTGGAGCCACTCGGGCAAAAGCGACAGCGGTGCCATTTGGCCCGAAAAGAAAAGCGAGGCCGCGAAGTAGAGTTGGTTGGCCGCGGCCGTGCGCGTGGTCCACAGGGCCACTAAAGCCAGTGCCCACTCGACGAAAAAGCGCATCAGGAACGCCAGCAGGACGACGGGTATCGCGGCCCAAATCGCCCAAGTTGGCGGGTCGAAGACCGGATCGAAGATCCAAACCATCAGCCCCACCGTCGGTAGCATGACCGCTAGGGTCAGGAACTTGTAGGAGATGTTCGTGGCGATGTCGCGGTGAATCGGGTGCAAGGGCTGGAGCAGGAGCGGCGAGAAGGCCCCTGACCGCACCCGATATTCAAACTCAAACATGAACCAAGTAAATGTCAGGTGCCCCATCATCATCATAATGATGTAGTAGGCGGCAAAATCTCCGCTGGCGAAGTCCCCCACTTGCCCGCCCTTGGAGTGGGCCACTGCGGTCCACACCGAAAGGAAGACCAGCGTATCAACGATGCGCCCGATCAGCCAGATCACCATCGCCGCCCGGTACTGGAACTGCACGGCCAGATCGGTGCGAAAGAGCGTAGTGTAGATGTCTGCTAGCCCCCTCATGCGCGTTCAAAGACCTCTTCGATCACGTCCTCAATCGGCGGGTCCTCCACCGTCAGATCGAGGACGGGTTGCTCGCTGAGGAGCCGCCCGGTCACCTGCGCGGTCTCTGCCTTGGGCACGCGCAGCGAGATGCGCCCCTCGCTACTGGCGACGATCTCTCCGTAATTGCCGAGGTTGCCGTGCCCGTTTTCCAGCTCGACGATGATCGTCTTGTGCGGTGAGAAGCGCTGCACAAGCTCGGTGAGCTGGCCGTCAAACAGCAGCAGTCCGTGGTGAATGACCACCATTCGTTTACACAGTGCCTCGACGTCGGCCATGTAGTGACTGGTGAGGAGCACGGTGGCGCCGTAGCGCTGATTGTACTCGGTTAAAAACGCGCGGATCCGCCGCTGCATGGTCACGTCGAGGCCGATGGTTGGCTCGTCGAGGAAGAGGACTTGCGGCTTGTGCAAAAGCGCGGCGGCAATTTCGCACTTCATGCGTTCGCCCAAGGAGAGGTTGCGCACGGGCTTGTCGAGTAGCGCGTCTAAGTCGAGCAGCGCGGTCAACTCTTCGACCGTTTGCCGGTACGCGCCCCGCTCTAGGCGATAGATGGCCCGGTTGCGCTCAAAGGAGTCGATTACCGGGATGTCCCACAGTAGCTGGTTGCGATTGCCCATCACCAAGGTGATCTGACGAAGGAAATCGCGCTGCCGCTTGAACGGCTCAAAACCGAGGACGCGCCCTTGCCCGCCGGAGGGGTGTAGGAGGCCCGAAAGCATCTTGAGGCTGGTGGTCTTGCCCGCGCCATTCGGTCCTAAGAAGCCGACGATCTCGCCGGGAGCGACCGCAAAGCTGATCTGCTTAACCGCTTCGACTTGGCGCGTCTGGCGTTGCACGAGGCTTTTGATCGCCGCGGCCAAGCCGCCCTCGCGCACGGGGACCTCATAGGTCTTGCTCAATTCGCGGACATCAATGGCGGGTGCTGCCAAGGGGTTTCGCGTCTCCTGCGATGCGTTGCCAATGCGCCCGCCAATTTTGGCGACGGACAGTACTGGCGACGGACCGCTGTTAGGGCAGTGGGTCCTTTTTAAAATAAGAAACCCCCTAGCATAGTTTTTGCCAAGAGGACCTCTTGGTTCATTCGCATTCACCAGAGCTTGTGCATCACACCCGCGATGGCCGCAGGCGTAACCCCGCATGGCCTGGCTCTGCGATATAATCAACGAGGTTTGGCCTAAGCCGAATAGGCCTAAGACGTACAAGAAGAGGGCGCAGCCCTGACATAAAGTTTAGTTGACAAACCGGATTTTGGTTCGTATAGAACAAGTAGCAGCAGAAGTCAGGACGTGAAAATCACCGCTGTTTCTCTTGCAAGGGTACTATTCACGTCGGGCAATCGAGTCCGACATCACCCCAAAAGAGGGTAGCATGATGAAACGTTTGACGCTGTTCCTCATCTCCGCTGGGCTGTTCAGTTCAGCGCTGTTCGTCTCGTGGAGCTGCTCCCCGGACGGCTAGAGGCCAACCCGGCTTCGCCCAAAGCGGTAGCATTCTCCTCATACGATCCCTTCCACGGCTTGGACGAAGATGGACATTTCGCCGGCGTGGGGGATGCAGACACCTACCGCACGTACCTGCAGATATTCGCCCGACGCTTGGCTCAAGCCACCAGCGACGCCGACGTGCGGGCCACTTTTGGTCAGGCTGGCCCGACCAGTCTATCCAAGACCATTGATAGCCGGTCTGAGATCTTGGCGCTTTTGGCGACTGGGTTCGTCAGGGACATCGGTGCGGCCAACTTGGGCGGGAGGCTCATAGACATCATCTCAGTGTATGATGATGGCAAGGCTTTCCTGTCGGCGGCTGAGGCGCTCTACGGGCTGGAAGTTACCTTAGTCGATCCCAATGGGACGTATCGGGGCAACACCCCCATTGAGGTGTATCACACGCCCGTCCTCGACGAGAAGGATACCGACTTGATTGAGGGATTTGACCCGGACGGGAACCCCGTTACCATGCCTTTCAGCCCGTCGAGCTTCAAGCGCGCCGAGCCTTTCTTCTTCATCAACTACGATGAGGACTTCTTCTGGCGGTCGGAAAACCAGCCCACGGCGATGGCAGATCCCTTGCCGGGCCTTCGGCCGACGCTGCTTGCTCGTCTTTCTCCACGCAACCTCTTGGTTACGCGCGCTTGGGCCCACGGCAGCCACGGCAGCAACAACTCGATCCCGGACTGCTATCACGGTAAATCCATCTACATAGCTCGGTTCCGCTTTACCGACGCCCACGAAGGAAACGGCACCCCGCCTGAGATGACGTTTACCTATACCCCGACCCATCGGCATTTCGCCCATCCGTGGAACAACAGCCTCAACCCCAGAACTCGGCGGTACGAAGCGGCCGACGAGCCCGATACGGACTACCCCAAATCAGGCCAGAAGTTACCTGAAATCTATTTCCATGCGGGGTTTCCTTGCTGGGGACAGGTATTTCCCTCGGGCACTTCGGGCTATCAGAAGGAGGACTATGTTGACCTGAAGTGGGTCGAGGAAGATTTGTGGCCCAATCCCGACGATAAAGTCGCGCACTGGAAGAGTGCCGACTTAGATGGCAATGGCAATGTGTACCTGCACGAAACCCACTCCGCCTGCCACGGCAAGCCTCAGGAGTCAAAAACCAACCTAACCACCAAGCCGTCAGGGAAGAATTACTATAGGTAGCCATGTGGGGCTTGTGCTTACTGGTGCTCTTGGCTAGCACCGCTCATGCAGCCCAAGAGCCGATGGTCGCCCATACCCGTGTGGCCATCGGCCTAGCCCCCCTCCAGCCAGGTGTAGGCGTGTGGCTTATCCGCCCCAAGACCTGGGTGGGCGTTGAATTCAACGCGCTCGAATGGTCGTGGGATACGCTTCAAGGCGACGTAGGGGTTGACCAGGACCAACGGTTTTTGTCGTTCAATGTCCGGGGGTCGCTGACGATTAAGCGAGTCCTGTCGAAGGGACCGCTTTTCAAGACTGGGTACGTGTCCTTCAACCACCAAAGCCGACAGCGCGAAGGGCTGGATCGTGTTACGGGCGGTGGCTCAAACGTCGAGGTCGGCTTGGGGGTTTTCTTCCAGCCGTGGAAGAAGATGGTCGTGTCGCTCAGGCAGGGCGTTAGCTGGGGGATATACGAGAATTGGGCGTATGAAGCACCTTGGTGGGAATGGGATAGCCCTGCAGTGGAGACAGAATCCAAGGGGCTGCGGCTTCAAATGCCGCGCCTGTGGGTGCTGATCCACTTTTGACCGCAGAGGAACCGATTGGAGAATCGGGTGAGGAGACTCTGTGGTCAAAAGTGGATCAATGAGGGGCGTCAAAGCCCCCTCTTGGCGTAGGCGTATTTCAAAAGGCCCCACTACCCGCTGTTAGTGACGATCCTTGCCCCCGTTAGGCGATGACCAAAAGCCGGGTGCGCATTTCGTCGAGCGGAAAGGCCGGGCCGGGATCGACCTTGCGGTCGGGGGCGATCTCCTCGTGACCGAGGATGTAGCGTATTCCGTAGGCCGCAATCAGCGCGGCACAAATGGCCTCTACTACTTCGAATTGCACTTCTGCATAGCGATGCCAATAGCAAACAGGCTGACGGATCTGCGGATGGGCACCGGGCAGGCTCTGGTTGCGGTGTGCGCCGCGCACGACCTCTGAGGCCGGATACGTCTGCCCGAACCACGACTCGTAGCGGCCATCCCGCTCCAAGAGTTGGCCCGCGTTGTCGATCTCGATGCCGATGGAGTACTGGTTGAAGCTCGTGCGCTCTCGCCACTGGCTGCGACCGGCGTGCCAGCCGACGATGTTAAAAGGCAAGAGCTGAGTCACGGCACCGTCGCGGCCGACGACCAAGTGGGCCGAGACTTTGCGCTCTCGGTCACAGAGCGTGTGGATGGCCGACTCGGCGTTGGCACCGGCCGTGTAGTGTATGACGATGGTGTCGGGCAGCCCTGGGGCAAAGGGCCCGCCTTGGTTGGGCGATTCGATGTAGTTGACGCCTTTGAAGCGGTGATTGAGGTCTATTTCCATGATACTGATAGTATAGGGAAGAAGAGTTCGCGGCAATGGACGCGGAGTTTGGTCCGGTACTGTCCTGTTGCAATCAGGCCCAAGCGTCCCGGATTCTCGTTGACGCCTCCTATCTCGTCCGGTACTTTCTGGTACACCATAAGGAGAGGAGGAGACTCGCCATGACCACACCCCAAATGACCACTGAAGAGCGTCTGTCCCGACTGGAAGGCGTTTACAAGCATCTAGCTACTAAAGCCGATATTGCCCGCCTAGAGGGCAAGCTATCTGAACTCAAAGCCGAGTTGTACAAGGGTTTGAACCGCAACCTTTACATCACGATAGGGGCGGTCGCCGCCGCGGTGACTCTTGTGAAATATCTGCCATAAATCTAATGATATAGCAATCCTAAATCATTCATAACTGACCTTACACAGCTTTGTGCAACGTCTGCCGCTTGCTGCGCAAGGTCAGATGCGAAAACACGTCGAGCTTCACCGACCTTTTAGGATTGACTACCATGACGACTGACGAACATACCGCTGATCTGGCATGGCAGGGCGCGACCCTGCAAGAGGTTTCGCGGACGTTCGCGCTCACCATTCCGCAGCTTCCAACGGGCCTGCGCGATGTTGTGGGCAATGCGTATCTGCTGTGCCGCATCGCCGACACCATCGAGGATGAGCCAGCTCTGTCACCCGACGGGAAACGCGAGTTTTCCGAGCGATTTATCCGGGTCGTCGCCGGCGAGGAGCCGCCCGCCCCATTTGCCGAGCAGCTCGCGCCGCGCCTGTCCGACAGCATGCTGCTCGCCGAACGCCAACTCGTGGCCAATACCCCAAGGGTGCTGCGGCTCACGCAAGGGTTTTCCGAGCGGCAGCGCGCCGCACTCGTGCGCTGCGTGCGGATCATGTCGCGCGGCATGGCCGAGTTTCAGCAAAGCCCAGGCCTCAAAGGCCTAGATGACCTCCCCCACCTCGACCGCTATTGCTATCACGTCGCTGGCGTCGTCGGCGAGATGCTCACCGAGCTATTCTGCGACTATTCGGTGGAAATCGAGCGCCATCGCAAGAAGTTGTTGCAGCTCGCCGTGTCGTTCGGCCAAGGCTTGCAGATGACCAACATCCTCAAGGACATCTGGGACGACCGGGCGCACGGCGCGTGTTGGCTGCCGCGCGACGTGTTCCAGCAAGCCGGGTTTGACTTGCGCTCGCTTGAGGCCGGCCAGACGAATCCCGCGTTCCGCACGGCACTGAGCCAATTGGTCGGCGTGGCCCGGATGCACCTCGGCAATGCGCTGGCGTTCACGTTGCTCATCCCCGGGCGCGAAACGGGCATTCGACGGTTCTGTCTTTGGGCCTTGGGTATGGCCGTGCTGACGTTGCGGCGCATCCACGCCCACGCGGACTTTACGAGTGGACAGCAGGTCAAAATTTCGCGGCGCAGCGTGTGGGCAACCGTGATCGTGACCAGCCTTGCGGCGCGTAGCGACGTGGCGCTCAAAGCATTGTTTGCGCGGTTTACGCGCAAGCTGCCGTCGCATGTGGAGGCAGCGGCCTGAAGCGTGGGCGCGTAGCAGACAGCGCCGCCGTTCTTTATTTTTACGCCTCCATCAAATTATCGGAGAAATTTCACCATGCAGTTTGATCTCGTACTCAAGGGCGGTCATCTGATCGACCCCCAAAATGGCATTGACGCGCCCCAGGACATCGGCATCACGGGGAAGGTAATCGCGGCCGTAGATGCGGATTTGCCGACCGAGGGTGCTGGGCAGGTCATCGACGTGAGCGGACTCTACGTGACGCCGGGGCTGGTAGATATCCACATCCACGCCTATGCCACGGCCGGCCACCGCGATACGTGGGCTGGCGACAATAGCATCCTGCCCGACGGCTTTAGTTTCCGCACCGGCGTGACGACGCTGGTGGATACTGGGAGCGCGGGCTGGCGCAATTTTGAGGATTTTCGCTATCGGGTAATCGACCGCTGCCAGACGCGGCTCTTCGCGCTGGTCAATATCGCCGGGACCGGAATGACCTCAATCGACCACGAGCAGAATCCGTACGACATGGATCCCGACAAGACGGCGGGTGTGGCGCGAGAAAATGAGGACGTGGTAGTAGGCATCAAGACGGCGCACTACATCGGCCCCGAATGGATTTCAGTTGATCGCTCGCTCGCGGCAGCCGAAAAGGCCGCGACGCGGGTGATGATCGACTTTGGCTACTTCAGAAAGGAGCGGCCCTACTACCAGCTCTTGGGCGAAAAGCTGCGCCCGGGCGACATAAGTACCCACATCTTCCGCGGCCCGACGCCGTGGTTTGACGCGGAGGGCAAGGTGCTGCCCTACCTGCACGAGGCGCGGGCAAAGGGCGTCATTTTGGACGTGGGGCACGGTGGCGGCAGTTTCTGTTTCCGCAACGCGGTCCCAGCCATCGCTCAAGGCTTCTATCCAGACTCGATCTCGACCGACTTGCACGTCCTCTGCATGAACATGGGTATGCTCGACATGGCGACGACCATGTCGAAATTTCTGGTGATGGGCATGCCGCTCGGCGAGGTCATCCGCACCTCAACCATCAACCCGGCGCGGGAGATTGGCCACCCCGAGTTGGGCCATCTGTCGGTGGGGGCTGTGGCCGATGTGGCGGCCTTGAAGCTGATGGAGGGGAATTTTGGCTACGCCGATTCGTTCGACGGCCGGTTGGACGGCCAGCAGCGGCTGTTTTGCGAACTGACGGTCAAGGACGGCGAAGTGGTCTGGGACTGGAATGGCCGCGCGGGGATCGACTACCCCGAACTCGGCGACAGCTATGGGATCCGCGAGGGCGAGTACTTGATCTTGCCGCCGGAGTAAGCACCCATGAGCACCGTTGCCGAACGCGATTACTTGTTGGGGACCGACGAAGAGGAACTGCGCCGCCTACAAGCGCAACACGACACGTGGCACCCCGAGACCGCAGACTTGTGGGAGCGTGCCGATTTTAGCACTGGGCAGGCGATTCTCGATCTAGGTTGCGGACCGGGCTTTACCAGCTTGGAACTGGCCGAGCGCGTGGGAGCAGAGGGGCGCATTTTGGCGGTTGATGGGTCGCCGAAGTTCGCGGATTTTCTCCGGCACCGCGCCGCGTCAGTCGGCTTGCAGCAAGTCGAGGTGGCGGTAGCGGATGTCCGCACTCTCGACCTGCCGGCCGCTTCTATGGACGCAGCGTTCGCCCGCTGGTTGCTCTGCTTCATAGAGGAGCCGCAAGAGGTGATAGAGCGGGTGGCGCGGGTGTTGAAAACGGGCGGTCGCTTAGTGGTTGTGGATTACTGCGCTTATGGGGCGTTTGTCGCCCAGATTGAGTACCCTCACTTGCGGCGCGTGTTGCGGGCGGTCCATGAGAGTTTTGGCGGGAGGTTGGATATCGGCGGGAAGCTGCCGGAGCTAATGGCGCGGTATGGTTTGGAGGCCGTGGAGGTCGTTCCCATCGGGGGTATTGCCCGCCCAGGCAACCGCATTTGGCGCTGGATAGAGCAGTTTCTGCGCGTGTATCTGCCCGAGCTTGTGGCGCGTGGCGCATTGCGCGAGGAAGAGTGCGCCGTGCATTGGGAAGAGTGGCAGGCCAACGCCCGCGATCCGCAAGCGAGTATTGCATCGCCGCCCATGGTCGGCGTGATTGGCGTCAAGGTCTAAGGGCCGATATACAAAGGGAAATATCCGGTGAAAATCGTCTCCGCGCTGTTACTCCTTATCATCGGATGCGGGCAAGAGCATACCGGCGACCCCATCGTCGTGCGCGACGCTTGGATCCGCGAGCCGCCCCCGCGCAGCCCGGCCGCTGGTTACCTAGTCATCGAAAACCGAGGCGGCGAACCCGTCGCATTGGTCGCTGTGGCAACCGAAGCCGCCGAGCGAGCCGAGATACACGTAATGGAACACAAAGACGACCGGATGACGATGCGCCGGGTCGCAAAGCTGCAGGTTCCAGCAGGCGAAGAGGTTGCGCTGAAGCCGGGCGGAACCCACCTGATGCTGATGGAGTTGCGCCAGCCGTTGCGGGACGGCGATGAAGTAGAACTGGTGCTGCGCTTTGGCGATGGAACGGAAAGGCGCGTACAGATGCCGGTACAGAAGAAAGGTCTTTATGAGAGCGAGTGACGCGCTGATTTTTTGCGCGGTTTTTGCGCTGCTCGCAGCGTGCGGCGCACAGCCGGAGGCCCAAAAGGACCCGGTTGCCGAAACCCCCGTCCTCGTGGAGGTGCCTCCCTTGCAGGACTTCGGCGGTATTGGCGGCGACTTCGCGCTCGTGGATCAGCACGGCGCGTCCTTTGAGTTGCAAAGTTTGCGCGGCCAAGCCGCCATGCTCTTCTTCGGGTACACCTATTGCCCCGACATCTGCCCGGTGACGCTGTCGAAAATGGGCCGCGTCTATCAGCTCTTAGGCGAGGACCAGCAGGAGTTGACGACTCTCTTCGTCACCGTGGATCCCAAGCGCGATACGCAGGAGAAGTTAGCGGAATATCTCTCCTACTTCGCCCTTGATGCGATTGGCCTGCGCGGCGACAAGGAGGAAATCGACCAAGTGGTGCGCCAGTATGGCGCTCACTATAGCCTCGGAGAGGAGCAGGAAGCCTACTTAGTCGATCACTCGACCTATACCTACTTGATTGATCAGCAGGGCAAGGTGCGGTTCCTCTTCCGCCAGAGCGACGGCCCAGAGCTGATGGCTGCGGTAGCTGAGCAACTCTTTGCCGAGGAAGGAAAACCATGAAAAACATCTTGTACAAAATAATCAAGGTCGTCCACGCGGTGCTCTGGTTTCCGCTGAGTCCGATCATCGGCCCGGATTTTCCGCAGCGCTTTCTGTGCAGGGGCTGGCGAAAACTCACGCGAGCCAAGCGGACGCCGCCACAGACCAGTCCGTAGCCTCATCCACACAACATCTCCAAGGAATCCACGCCGACTATGCAGCGACCGAATATCCTCATACTCTACACGGATCAGCAGCGGTGGGACGCCCTCGGCGTCAACGGCAATTCTGAAATCCGCACGCCGCACTTGGACCGGCTCGCGGCTGCTGGGGTAAACTTCGACCACTGCTTTGTGCAGAATCCGGTCTGCATGCCCAGCCGCGTGAGCTTTCTCACCGGGCAGTATCCATCCACGCTGAGGCTTTCGCACATGGGCGTACCCGTGCCCGAGGACGCGCCGACCTTGCCGCGCCTGCTGCACAACTGCGGCTATTGCAGCGGCCAGATTGGCAAGCTGCACTTTTTGCCGCACGCCA
Organism: Candidatus Latescibacterota bacterium; assembly: GCA_022826515.1. The sequence continues at coordinate 6,298 of JAJDUT010000113.1, read as the reverse complement.
ACCGCGACCACCGCGATCCCCATCCCGACTATGGCTTCGACCACTTGGAAATTTCGGACGAGCCGGGTTCGTACCACGATGCGTACCGCGCTTGGGTGGCGGCGCAAGCCCCCGAGCAACTCGACCTCGTCAGCCTCGGCGAGGCCCCCAGTTCAATCGAGTGGAAGCGAATTATGAATGTCCGCGATGGGATCGCGCATCCGTCTGAACGCTTCCCCATACGCGCCCTCGCCAACCGCTGCCGCAGCGACCTGACCCACACGGCGTTTGTCGCCGAGCAGACCATGGAGTTTTTGACGCGCCATAGGGACGGCCCCTTCCTCTGCATTGCCGGATTCTATTCGCCGCACAGTCCGTGGGTGGCCCCTCAAGAGTTCCTCGATCTCTACGATCCGGCTGCGCTGACATTGCCGTCCTTCCCTCCGGCTCTCGACGCTCGCCGCGGCCCACAGCACTTTTCCGACGATGAATTGCGCTCGGCGCACCACGGCTATTACGCGATGGTCTCAGAGGTTGATCACCACGTCGGCCGCATTCTCGACCGGCTCGACGGGCTCGGCCTTGCGGACAACACCATCGTCGTCTTCACGTCCGACCACGGCGAGTGGCTCGGCGAACATCTGCGCTACGGCAAGGGCTACCCTGGGCACGATGCGGTCACGCGAGTACCCCTGCTGATGCGCTGGCCCGCCGGAGCAAGGGCCGGCGGACACTGCTCTCGCATCGTCGAGGCGTTAGACGTGGTGCCGACGCTGCTGGAAGCGGCCGCAATTCAGCGGCCGGATGCGTTGCAAGGCAGTTCCCTGCTGGCCGATTTGCGCGGCGAGGAAGGTGATGGTCGCGGCTGCGCTATCACGGAAATGACCCAACCTGAGCGACACTGGAAAACGCTGCGCGTGGAGGGGTTGCGCTACGTGGTGGATGCCAGCGGAGCGGAGGCACTCTTCGACTTGGAGCGCGACCCGCTGGCCTACGAGGACGTGGCGGGCGAGAGCGAATACGCCGACCAGTTGCAAGCGGTCCGCAAGCAGCTACTGGAACGGCTGCTAGAGCGCGAGCGGCCGCTGCCACGGCAGTGGACGTACTAGACTCGGAAGTTGCCCGACCTCGTCAATCGGATCAACCCCTGCCAAAGCGCGGGAATAAATCGCGGCAATAGCGTGTCTAATTAGCCGTAGTGTCCCGCAAAACTTTTACGAGGAGAATCGAGATGCGTATTCGCAAGATGGCCTTATGGATTGTCGCCGTTTGTTTAGCGAGCACCGTGGCGCTCGAAGCCCAGCCAGGAGGTAGGCGTGGTGGCATGGGCGGCGGTATGACCCCGGAGCAGATTTTTGTCCTACTGGCCTTTGAAGAGAAGTTCAACGTGAACGACAAGCAGCTAATCGCGTTGCGGGAGGTGCTTAAGCCGATATACGTCGAGCAACAGCAGATGATGGCGGAAATGTTCAGCAGCGGCAGTCGTGGCGAGACCGACTTTCGGGCGATGCGCGAGAAAATGCGCGAACAGCAGAGCAAGATGCGCGAGCAGATGATGGCCGCGCTCGCCACGGCATTAGACGCCGAGCAGGTCGAAGCCCTAAAAGCGCATCTACAGCAGGCGCAACGCCAACAACAGCGCCAGCGCGGTGGCCCTCGGGGCGGTGGAGGCGGTCCGGGCGGCGGTGGGTTTTAACTCACAGCTTCTTCACGACGTCGCCAACCCGTATCGCGCCCGGGCGAATGACCTTGGCGTTGACGCCGCGCAGTTGAAGCTGTTTACCCGCTGGAGAACTGATGAATTTCAGGGCGTCCAAGCCAAAGCGAGCGGCGTATTTTTTGCAACCGGTGTGGGGCGGCTCGGTGATTTGGATCACGGCCGCGCCGAGAGACAGGCGAGTCCCGGGCGGTATGTTGTCCACGCTTAGGTCAAAATCGACGTATAGCTGATCTCCGGCTAGGGGCCAATGCCGCTTGTCTTGGGCCACTAGGGCCATCAAACGGGCATTGGTCAGGGTCAGTTGCGTGTCTGGATTCGCTGATCCATCGGCGGTTTGCGAGCTGCCGCGCTGTTGCCAATTGTCGCCCACTAGCCCTTCGACTAGATTGAGTTCCCCCACGTCTAAGACTTCCCGCGCCTCCGTTTGTGGCCGCCGTACGATGAGTTCCAATACGCCCGTGGCTTTGGGCGACTGACGGATGTCGTCTAGCCCGGCGGTTAGCGTTTCTATGGGTAGGTGTTTTATCTCAGCCAAGATTGACCTCCTAAAAGTATTGTCTCCGCAGACATTTTTACCTTGGAACCTCGTAGGACCCTTCAATCCCATTGGACGAGAAGAGCACTTGCCAAAGCTGGTTCGCCCGGGCGCGGAAGGAGCCGGCCGAGGACAGCAAGTAGAACGTCCACATCCGGTAGAAGCGCTCGCCGTAGCGGGCCTTGAGTTCGCTCCAAGCCGCGTTGAAGTTGGCGTGCCAAGCCATCAGCGTCCGGTCGTAATGCTGGCCGAAGGCGTGCCAGTCCTCCAAGACGAAGTGTCCCTCAGCGGCCGTGGTAATCTGCTTAGCCGAAGGCAGCAGAGAGTTGGGGAAGATGTAGCGCTCAATCCACGGATCGTTTTTGATGGCCGAGGTGCTGCGGCCGATGGTATGCAATAAAAAGCGCCCGTCTGGGGCGAGGCAGCGTTTGACCGTTTGCATAAAGATCGAGTAGTTCTTGACGCCCACGTGCTCGAACATGCCGATCGACAAGATGCGGTCAAAACGCTCGTCTAGGTCGCGGTAATCCTGCAAGCGAATCTCCACCGGCAGCCCGTGGCACATTTCCTCCGCCAGTTTTGCCTGCTCTTTGGAGACGGTGACGCCCACCCCTTTGACGCCGTAGCGCTGAACTGCAAACCGCAGGGTGCCCCCCCAGCCGCAGCCGATGTCGAGTAGGGTCATCCCCGGCTCCAGCCCCAGTTTGCGACAGCACAAGTCGAGCTTGGCTTCTTGCGCCTCGTCTAAGTTGGCGGCATTGCGCCAATACCCGCAGCTATAGATCATGCGCTGGTCGAGCATCGCCCGGTACAGGTCGTTGCCGATATCGTAGTGGCGCTGGCCGACTTGGAAGGAGCGGGTAGGCGTTTGCAGGTTGAGCAGCCGCGCCTTCAGATAAGGCAAAAGCAGATGCCGCCCGCGCAACTTCAGTCCCAGTCGGGCGCGCAAGATCCGCGCACAAAGTTCGTCTAGCTGAGGGCAGTCCCACCACCCCTCCATGTACGACTCGCCGGCCCCCAGCGATCCGTGGGCTAGCATGTGCGCGAAAAAGCGGTCGTCGTGGACTGCTATATCCCAAGGCCGATCCCCGCCGATGCGCACATCGGCCTCTTTGAGCAGTGCTTCTATGCGACGATAGGCATTCATGGTGATTTCTTCTAACGTCGTCTGTTTGTGAGAATTGGCAGCGCATATTATGCACAACGAGTAGGCCGAAAACAACCCTGCGCCAGTGAGCAAGCGGTCGAGATGTAGGTGAATCCCGCGCTTGACAGAGCACCGCGTCCGGCTGCAATTTTCGGCGCGGCGTGAGAGGTTCAATACATCGCTTTGTTAGCAAAAACTAGGGTAAGGAGTTTATGGCTAGGGAACGCAAACCCAATTTCCTGTGGATTTCATTTGAGGATACCAACCCTCGGTACGGCTGCTACGGCGACCCGGTGGCGCGCACGCCCACGTTGGACCGGCTCGCCGCCGACGGATGCCGCTGGACGCGCTGCTTCTCCACGGCTGGCGTCTGCGCCCCGGCCCGGTCGGCCATTATCACCGGCATGTACGCGACCTCGATCGGCACTCACCACATGCGCACGACGCACGCCAATCGCGCTACGCCGGAAATGCCCACGCCGTATTCGGCCGTTGTGCCGCACTACGCAAAGTGCTTCACGGAATACCTGCGAGCGGCTGGGTATTATTGCTCCAACAACGCCAAGACCGACTACCAGTTTACCCCCCCGCTGACCGCTTGGGACGCGCTCGGCCCGGACGCCCACTGGCGCGACCGTCCCGACCCCGACCAGCCGTTTTTCGCGGTCTTCAACCCCACGCGCACCCACGAAAGCGGCATGTGGCCGGAGAAGTGCCCCGAGCCGGAGTTCGACCCGGATGCCATCCCGCTGCCGCCCTATTTCCCCGATACCCCCGTAGTACGCCAAGCTATGGCGCGGATGTACACGCACATTGCGCATAGCGACCAAGAGTTGGCCCAATTCCTGCAACAACTCGACGAAGACGGCTTGGCCGAGAATACGTACGTCTTTCACTGGAGCGACCACGGCCCGCTGCCGCGCGGCAAGCGCTGGCCGTACGACTCAGGCATTCACGTGCCCCTGATCGCCCGCGGCCCCGGCATGGAAGCGGGGCAGGTGTGCGAGGACTTGGTAAGCACCGTCGATCTAGGCCCTACAATGCTTTCGCTCGCGGGGATTGACGTGCCTGCCCACATGCAGGGCCGCGCGTTTTTGGGACCTCAGGCCCAACCGCCGCGAGAGTACATCTACGCGAGCCGCGACCGGCACGACGAGGCGTACGACATGGTGCGAGCGGTACGCGACCGCCGCTTTAAGTACATCCGCAACTGTCGGCCAGAGCTCCCCTACTTGGCGTGGATCCCCTATCGCAATCGGCACCCCATTGTGCAGGAAATGTGGCGCTTGCACTTGGCCGACGAGCTGGACGAGACGCAATCGGCCATGTTCCGCTATCCGAGGCCGGTCGAAGAGCTGTACGACACCGAAGCCGATCCGCACGAGATCGACAACTTGGCGGCCAATCCCCAGTACCAGTCGGAGCGGGATCGCCTGCGCGGAGCCTTGGACGAGTGGCTGGGAGAAGTGGGCGACATGGGCCGCATGGCGGAAAGCGAAATGGTGCGACAGTGGTATCCCGATGGCCAACAGCCGCAGACGGCCTCGCCGGTGTGCGTGCCCATTTGCGCCGACAGCCTTGGGACCGAGCCGGCGCTGGAAGGCGGTACATTCCGGGGGCCGCTGCTGGTGCAGCTCCACTGTGCTACGCAGGGTGCTTCTATGGCATACGCCGTGGACGACGATCCGCACTGGCACCTCTACACCGAGCCGTTGCGCCTAGAAGCTGGGACGACCACCTTGCGGGCCAAGGCGATCCGCATTGGGTACGAAGAGAGCCAAGAGACCCGGGCGACCTTTGTCGTGGAGTGAGTTTACTAGAGGATCCGCAGATGGACGCAGATGGACGCAGAATAAGAAACGAGAGGAGTCGCGTCTCAAAGTTCAACTCATTCAGGGTTGCTATATGACGAGACGATTCCAAGCCGACGTAGAGATAGAAACGTGAACGAAGAATTGCAGACCGCGGCCGAGCATTTAGACGCGTATGGGTACTGCTTGCTCGAAGACCGCATACCCCGCGAGGCCGCCTTGGCGTTGGGCCGCCGCTGTCTGGCGCTGCACAGCGATCCGCGCTACGAGAACTACATCGTGGGCGATGAGTACTATCAGACCTTGTTCGGCATGCTCAACCAAGACGACGAGGTTTGGAGCTGCGCCTTCCACCCGGATACCGTGGCCCTTGCGCGGCACTTTTTGGGGCCGCGCTGCCGCGTCGTCGAAGCGTGTTCCAAGCCCACTTGGCCCGGGGCTCCCGCTCAGCATTTACACGCGGATTCTGCGGGCTCGTTTGCCCAAGTGCCCGATGTGCCGTGGATGATCAACACCATCTGGATGCTGACGGATTTTACCGCGGCCAACGGGGCCACTGGCGTCGTGCCCATGAGCCACCGGTCGCGGCGGCCCGCTCCGCCACCCGATATGGGTGCTGATAGCCCGTTGATCAAGCCCGTGGAAGGCCGCGCTGGTTCTGTGATGCTGTGGCACGGAGGGGTTTTTCACCAAGCCCGGGCCAATCGGAGCGAGGACGTGCGGATTGGGCTGAATATCGCGTATTATCCCCCTTGGTTTAACAATTGGATTGAAGGCGGCCACCAGCCTCTGTGGCCAGAGACGTATGAGCGCATGCCCGAGGACTTCCGCAGCCTGTGCCCAAGGCTGTTGGGTCGCCGCCGCGCCGACCGCTATGAGCAGCGGTGATCGATCCGCAGATGGACGCAGATAGACGCAGAACGTATCGGCAATTTCGAGTTTCACTGGCCCACCCCTTGGATTCCCGCTTTTGCGGGAGTATCTGTGTTGTGTGTCAAGCCTTTTTTATCCTGCTTTGGCTTGGTGTTGCACCCAAGGGGTTCGTCGATGGGCAATGGCGTTGAGCAGCAGGAGCAGCTTGCGCATCACCGCGACCACCGCGACCT
>JAJDUT010000137.1 GCA_022826515.1 Candidatus Latescibacterota bacterium | reverse complement strand
TGTGGGGGTAAATGTTTTTGTCCCAGCCCTACAAGCAAACACACGATTGCCTAACACAGTTCCCAGCAAAGTTGGGGCGGTCCGCGAACCGCCCCTACGACAACCACTGCAACAAAAACCGGGCCTGCGCCTCCTCTAGGCTCAGCAGGCCCTGGACGTACTCGCGGATGCGCTTCAGCATAGCCGCCGGGTCGTTGTTCGCCCCCTTGAAGAACAAATCGCGCGTCTTCTCCCAACGCCGGCCTATGTCCCCGAAAGTATCGGCCGCAGCCGACAGGGCACCCAAGCCAGTTGCCGCCGCCAGCCGCCGCAAATTGTCGTCCAGTCGCTGGCGTTGCGGACCTAATAGAGCTAGCTGACAAAACACCTCCCGCATCCAAACGCTCATACTCTCTGCGTCCCGCTCAATCTGACGCTCCATCTCCTCGACAAAGCGCTGCGCGGCCGGCAGGCCCGTCTCTACCCGACCAACCTTGTTGCCCGCGAGCATCTCCCGCACATCCTCTAAGAGGACCTGCTCCATTTTTTCAACCGGATAAGGGTCGAGACCCTCGGGCACTGCGTAGTCGTACATCACCAGTTCGGGCAACATCTCGGGCAGACGAGAGAGCGGTACCTGCCCCACAAAGCCCTGCGGATTAACCAAAATCGCCAACACATCCTCCCTTCGATCGTACCCATAGATGAGCATGGCCTCGCTCGCACCGGGTGTCCGATTGTATTGAAAGGCCACATCGCTCACATCGCGGGCATCCACCCAAGCGAGCAGCACCCGGTCGGCGGCAATCGACTCCTCAATGGCCTGCCACAAGTCGGCAAAATTATCGCAGCGCACTTCGCGGCGCTCAATTCCGTAGAGATAGTACAAGTTGCGGTGGATCAGCTCGTCGGCGGGCAGGCCGACCGGCATTCTCTCCTCGGCGTCAAAAAAGAACGACCAGCCCATCAAGGCCCCGTAGTACGCCCGCTCGTCGGCCAGTTGGGGGCTGTAGTATTGGAGCGCAGCCATAATAGTCTCCCCAGAGTCGAACAACGCGGGATGCCCCTCGACTCGGTATAGATCGACAGAGCGACATACCTTTTTCACGGTATCCTCAATCGGTTAGAGGGTGATTGCCCAAGCTAGGGCAAGGCGCACTGGTCTAAAAAGGACCTTCTGCTCTAGACAATGGATGGGAGGGAAATGAGCAAGTCGCCTTGGGCCAAGGCGGGCTTGCACCGCTCCTTCATCTCCTTCGGCAAGGCCAACTTGTTTTGTACTGGGCAAAAAAACCAGCCCCGCAAAGGGGCTGGTCGGCATACTGCAACGGCGAGCGCTACTCAGACGACCTGTTCAACCGCGGCCAAACTTTTCTTATCCAGTTCGTCGAGGCGCGGAATTTCAAAGCGGTTGCCATCGACATCGGTGATCAGCAGCCGGTGGTCGCCGAGCCATTGGGCGTTTTCCGCAACGTTCTGGACGACGAACTCGCGCGGGCCGCGATCGGTCTGCACGTCCCAATAAGAGGTGCCGTATTCGTTGCGCACCGCATGGACCCGCTGAATCGCCGCCGTCAAATAGCGGCGGTCCAATTCTTCCTCAATTAAGATGCACGCCTCTAAGTCGAGTTGGGTGAGATCGTCAATCATACAGATCTCCTCGTCTTTGGCGTCGAGGAGGCATATATAGCGGGTCGGGTGGGACAGCGGCGCGGCGCGAACGACCTTCACCTTCAGGTATGAGCGGTCGCCGTCGATGGTCAAGCGCAAGATCCAAGCCGGCTCGCGAAAGAGGCGCAGCTTGTCAATTTCGACGTGCTCGGGGTGAGTCACGGCAATCGGGGTGATCGCTAGTCGGCTATTGCTCATGGTATGTCCTCTGCTTCTAGGGGCGAGGGCAACTACAAGAGTTGCCCCTACATATTGCTATTTTGTGATCCTTTGTGCTCATCCGCTAGTGGCCATGACTGCCGATGTCTCGCGTTGGGTGTTTACCAGATTGTAGAAAATGCCCTCGCGCGCCATCAGTTCTTCGTGCGTGCCAATCTCAGCTATTTTGCCCGCGTCGAGCACCACGAGGCGATCCGCGCTACGCAGCGTTGAAAGCCGGTGGGCAATGGCGAAGGTCGTGCGGCCTTTGACTAGCCGCTGAATCGCCTCTTGGATCTTTTTCTCAGTCGGCGTATCGAGCGACGAAGTAGCCTCGTCCAATATCAAGATCCTCGGGTCGTGGAGAATGGCCCGCGCAATGGAAATGCGCTGCTTCTCGCCGCCAGCCAGCTTGTCGCCCTGCTCCCCAGCTACCATGTCGTACCCGTCGGGCTTCTTGACGATGAATTCGTGGGCGTTGGCCGCGCGGGCCGCGCGCAAAATCTCGTCGAACGTGGCACCGGGCTTGCCGTAGGCGATGTTTTCGGCAATCGTGCCGTTGAACAAAAACGACTGCTGGGCCACCATGCCGATCTGCGAGCGCAAGTCACGCAGGCTGATTTTGCGGATATCGACCCCGTCGATGGCGAGACGACCGTGCGAGACATCGTAAAAGCGCGTGATCAGGTTGATCAGCGTGCTCTTGCCCGTCCCGGACTTGCCCACCAAGCCGATCATCTCACCCGGCTGCACCACCAAGTCGAGGTCGCGCAGAACGATCTTGCCCGGGTCGTAGCCAAAGGCTGCGCCTTCAAAGGCGACTTGGCCCTCAAGCGCGGGGAGGCGCTCGGCACCGGGATGGTCAAACGGCTCGGAGGGCGCATCGACGATTTCAAAAATGCGCTCGGCCCCGGCAAAGGCCCGCACCATGAAGCTGTAGAAATCGCCAAACCACTTGAGCGGGTGGTAGAGCATCCACAGATAGGCGATAAAGGCCATCAGCTCCCCCAGCGACAGCTCGCCGCCAACGATCTGCTGACCGCCGAAATACCACACGAAGAACCCGCCAAAACTCATGAAGAAGTTGGTCACCATGAAGAAGACCAACCACGAGCGCTCCGCGCTGACGCTGATTTGGCGCAGAGCGTGGTTGCGCTGATCAAAGCGCTCGGACTCGCGGTGCTCTTGCGCGAAAGCCTTGACCACGCGGATGCCGGAGATCGACTCGTTGAGATGCGTCGTCAGCCGCGACCAGCGCGCCGACCAACGGCCCCAGAAGCGCTGTAGGCGATTCCAGATCAGGCTCGAGCCAATGATAATCGGCGGCACCGGAGCCAGCACGTACAGGGTAAGCTCCCAGTTCATGTAGAACAGCAGCCCCAAGATACCGACGATCATCGCGGCGTTAGAGACGATGTAGGGCATGTCAAAGAGCAGATAGTCTTCGACCATTTCCGAGTCGTTGTTCATGCGGGAGATCAACGCGCCGACCTTGCGCTTGTCGTAAAAGCGCAGGGGCAAATACTGAAGCGCCTTGAACAAATCCGTGCGCAAGTGCTCGATGGCGCGGAAGCCGACCCGGACGTTGAGCCAGCGGCGCACCACGCCGACGCACCACTCGACGACGCCGATGACAAAGAGACCACCGACCAACCAGTAGAGTAGGTTGGCTTCCGTGCCGGGGACGAGTACATCGTCGATGAGATGCTTGACGATATAGGGCGGTGCCAACTCCAGCAGTGAGGATGCCACAGTCAGGCCCAGCAACAAGGCTAGCTGGAGCCGATAGGGCAGCATGTAGCCGATCAGGCGCTTGAAGGTATCGAACTTGGCGATGCAGACCGGGCATATCCCGCCTATTTCGGGCAGGCGACGCCCGCATTGTTCGCAGTGCGTGCGGTCCAGCTCGTGGGGCAGGTTGAGGTCCTGGCCCTCTTTGAGCTGTTCGATGCCCTCGGCGACCTCGGCGAATTTGGACGCGAGAGAATTGGAGTAATACAGATGCGTCGGTGCGCCTTCTTCTCGTTCCACTTCTAAGCGCCCGCCGCCGACGAGCGCCTCAATGCGAGCGGACTTGACCGCTTGCAGCGAAAACTCCACGTCGCCGCTCGCGCCGTTGGGATCGAGGACCATCAGGCGCTTCGCCGTTACGATCAACCAACGCTGCTCAAAGCGGTCTTCGTCAGCCATATCCGTGGCAACCTGGATCAGGACTTCTTCCTCGCGGCCCTTGCGCGATTCGACTTTGGCTTCGACAGCCTGCGGCAGGTTTTCCAAAAAGGTGGACATAGACGGTCTATTCCCGAATGGCGATGATCTCGGCCACTTCTCTTTGCAAATTGACCAACTCGTAAAAGGTCCCCTGCTTCGCCATAAGCTCTGCGTGCGTCCCCTGCTCGACAATGCGGCCGTCGTCGAGCACCATCAGCCGGTCGGCGTTGCGCAACGTCGAAAGCCGGTGGGCAATGGCCACGGTGGTGCGGCCCTCGACGAGCCGCTGAATCGCCTCCTGGATCTGCAACTCGGTCTCCACATCGACCGAGGCGGTGGCTTCGTCGAGGATCAGGATGCGCGGATTGTGGAGAATGGCGCGGGCAATGGAGACGCGCTGGCGCTCTCCCCCCGAAAGCCCAGCCCCCTTCTCCCCGACCTGGGTTTCATAGCCATCGGGCTTGGCCATGATGAAGTTGTGGGCGTTGGCTGCGCGCGCGGCCGCCATGATATCCGCAAAGGAGGAGCCAGGCCGACCGTAGCCGATGTTTTCGGCAATGGTGCCGGAAAAAAGCACTGGCTCCTGCAGCACAATGCCGATCTGCGAGCGCAAGTCGCGCAGATGAATTTTGCGGATGTCGATCCCGTCGATCGCAATGGACCCGTAATCGACGTCGTAGAACCGGGCAATGAGGTTGACCGTCGTCGTCTTGCCGACCCCGGACTTGCCCACCAAGCCGATCATCTCGCCCGGCTGGATGTCCAAGTCAAAATCCTTCAGCACGGGCTTGCTCTTGTCGTAGCCAAAGGTGACGCCCTCGAAGCGAATGCCCCCCTTCATGCGCGGCACCCGCTTTGCGGTCGGGTCCTCGTATGCCTCGGGCTGGGTGTCGATGACCTCGAAGATGCGCTCGGCCCCGGCAAAGGCCCGCGACATCCAAGAATTGACTTGGCCAAACCACTCCAAGGGGCCGTAGAACAGCCACATATACGAGTAAAAGGCCAGCAGCGTGCCCAAGGTCATCTTGCCGCCGAGAACTTGTAGCCCGCCGAGCAGCCAGACGACCAAGACGCCCAAACCCGTCAAGAACGTGATGGTAGCGAAGAATACGCCGCGATTTACCGCGGTCTTTTCAGCGACTTCGCGCAGCCGGCCGTTGGGCTTGGCAAAGGACGCTATTTCTCGGCCCTCTTGGGCAAACGCCTTGACCACGCGGATGCCGGAAAGCGTCTCCACCGTGCGCTCGGTCAGGCCAGACCAGACTTGGCCCCACTTGACGAAAAACCCGCGCAGCCGCTTCCAAAAAATTACCCCCCACACCATGGTCAGCGGCACGGGTATCAACACGTACAGGCTCAACGACCAACTCATCCAAAACAAAAACCCGAGGATGCCGAAAACCATCAGGCCGTTGATGACGATATAGGGCAAGCCATCGACGAGGAAGTCCTGCAACATGCCGGCGTCGCGAGTGGCCCGCGAGATGAGGGAGCCGACCTTGCGCTTGTCGTAAAACTGCAAGGACAGCATCTCCAGCCGGCGATAGAGGTTCGAGCGAATATCCGCGGTGAGCTGCGCGCCGAGCCAAGTCGCAATCCAGCCGTGGGCCCATTCGGCGACCCACGCCGAGAAGCGGACGCCGACCAAGGCCACGACGAACAGACCCAAGAGGTGGATGCGCTCGTCAAACCCCGTGGCCTGGCCCTCCACCGGGACCAACACCTCATCGACGATGCGCTTGGTAATCAGCGGTGGGGCCAGCTCCGCGACCGTAGTGGCGATGGAAGCAAAGGCCAAGACGCCTGCTTTGAGCTTGTACGGACCGAGATAGCTGGCAATGCGCTTGAGGGTCGCCAGTTTTTTGATACACGCCGGACAGATGCCGTTTTTCTCCGGCAAGAGCCGGTCGCAGCGGTCGCAGCGGGTTCGGTCCAAGTGCCCATTGACGGCAAACGGCTGGCCCTGACGCAATTGCTCCAAGCCCCGCGCCACCTCGGACATTTTGTCGGCCTCCGAGCTGGTGTAGCTCAGCGACAAGGTCGGCGCATCCACGCGCTCGATCTCCAACTGGCCCCCACCGACGAGCGCGTCGGTGCGCACCTCGGCCAACGCGGCGAGTGGGATATCGACAACCTCGCCTTGGGTGGGCACGACGAGGACGCGATGCTCGGTAGCGACCAACCACTGGCGGCCAAAGCGCCCGTCGGCAGCCAAATCCGTCGATGCGCGGATGAGCACCTCCTCCTCAGCGGGGAGAACAGCGGCAATCCGCGCGGTCGCGGTTGCGTCGGCTGATTCTAGCAGTTTTTGCACGCTCATGCCTTATGGCCCCGCAAAATGGGTTGACTCAACCTTGAAAAACTCTCTTGGCATTGAAACAATGGCAAGGGCAAACTAGGCGCGGGCGTGCCATCCAGTCTTGCACGCGATGCGGACTTCGGCGATCTATTTTTCCAATCTGCTCTTATCCTTACATTATAGAGTCTATGACCGCTACGACCGCAGACCCAAAAACGCTGGTGTCCTCATCCAGCGAAGAGCGCGATCAGCAGCTAGCGCACTATCTCCGCGACCTAGGCTTGGAGCAGATGCCGGCCGAGGATCTTTTGCGCTGGGCCAGCGAGACCTTTCCCGGCCGGGCCATACTTAACACCAGCTTCCAGTACACCGGCGTGGCGATGATCCACATGGCGACGGAGATGGGGCTGAACTTGCGCTTTGCTACCATCGACACCCACCGGCTCCACCCTGAGACGTACGCCTTTATGGAAGAAGTCAGAGCGCGCTACGGCTGCCACTTGGAGGTCGTCCAACCCAAGCGCGGCGATGTCGAGCGGATGGTCGCACGCCACGGCGAGTACTTGTTTTTCGACTCCAAGGAAAAACAGGAGCACTGCTGCCAAGTGCGGAAGGAATGGCCCAACAACGCACTGCTGCAGACCGCGGACTGCTGGATTTCAGGGCAGCGCTGGGACCAGTCCGCGCATCGCCAGCAGACGGCCAAGAAGGCGGTCTTGATCGACGAGTACGGCACCCGGCGCAAAATATTCAAGCTCAATCCATTGGTCGATTGGAGCGAAGAGGAGCTAATGGAGTTTACGCGGGCAAACGACTTGCCAGTGCATCCGCTCTACGGCCAAGGCTACCCAAGCTTTGGCTGCATCATCTGCTCCACCCCGATCCGGCCCGACGAACCCAAGCGCAACGGTCGCTGGCGTTGGTTCAACGAACAAACCGACGACGCAGACGACCACAAAGAGTGCGGGCTACACTACAACATCTGAAGGAACCTGAGCAATGGCCCACGCCTTAGAATGGCGCTACCACCGCCCCGGCTGAACGAGTTGCAAGCGCACACAAGAGTTTCTTGTGCAAAACAACATTGCCGACGGCATCGTGCAGAGCGCGACCAAAGAACCGGTCGCAGGCACGGCGGCCCTCGCCCTCCTAGAAGACGCGACCGAACTATTCGTCGCCCAAGGGCAGCGCGTCCTCCACTTCGACTTGGTGGCGCAACGACCCCCAGACGAAGAATTGCTTCAGCTCCTGCTGGGGCGTTCTGGCAAGCTCCGGGCACCCGCGTTCCGCTGCGGCACGCGCCTGATCGTTGGTTATAATCAGGCGCTGCTGCCGACGGCTTTGGATTAGATGCGCCGTGGTTTCAGCGCATGATGCCCATCTACGACTGCGCCTATCTCCTCTTAACTGAACTGTGCGGATAGACCCGCTCCCACCCCGCCGCACCGAACACCTTATCGGCCCACAGAGGACCGCTTTCAGAGGCATCTACTAAATTGTAGGAGTGTGAAGCCTGCACGGAGCGCATGACCTCGCGCCAGAGCGCAGCGTCCAAGTGCCGGTATTCAGCGGCGTGCGCTGCGGAGTCGGCGAGATTGTGCTCTTCTTGGGGATCTTCCTGCAAATCGAAAAGCCCGGCCGCGCCGTTGCCGTACTTCACTAGCTTGCGCCGCCCGTCGTAAGCCATCCAGCCGGATTGCAAGCCGCCGATGAGCATGTCGCGCGGCGCATCGCCGGCCAAGCCCAAGCCGGGCAGCGGTCTAGCGTCCATGTACTCCGGCACGCCGTGGCCAGACGCGGCTAGCAGGGTGGCGGTGACGTCCGTGAGGCAAACCAAATCGTCGCGCACCTCACCTGTAGCACCGCCCGGCTGGCGCACCAGCATGGGCACGTGGCAGCTACCCTCGTAAAAGTTGCCCTTGGCGTTTACGCCGTGATCCCCAACCAAGTCGCCGTGGTCTGAGGCGAAGATGACGACGGTGTTGTCGAGACGGCCGCTTTCCTCCAAGGCCGCGAGGATTTGGCCGACCTCGTGATCTATCTGCAAGATCAACGCCGAATAGTGGGCGCGCACCGTGCGCTTTTGTTCCTCGGTGTAGGGACCTTCGGTTTCTGGAGTCCAGATCGGCGCACCCGGCCGAGGCCGAGGGTGGATGCCCTCGCGGACATCGCGGTGGATCGGGTCGCCGGGGGCGGGATCGGGAATTTTATCGACATCTACTTTAGCCAGAAATTCCGGCGTGGGATCGTAGGGATCGTGCGGGCCGGGGAAACCCACCATGCAGGCGAAGGGCCGCTCGTCGTCGTACTCGCGAATGAAGCGCGCTGCCTCCTCGCCGACGAAGTAATCCCAATAGCAATCCCAGGGCAAAAGCGACACGCAAGCGCCGCGCTGCTCGTCGTATCCTTCGTGCTCTTTGCCCATGTACTTGCGGTGGCCGCGCTGTTGCAGATAGTGCCAGTAGTCGTCTTGGATGTTGACCCACACCTTGTCCTCACAGGCGATGCGATGTTGGAAGCCAAAGGAAGCTTCCCACGGGTAGAAGTGCATCTTGCCAATGGCCGAGGTGAGATAGCCGTGATCGGTCAACATCTCCGCCCAAGTGCGGATGCCGCACGCAGCGTGGTCCGGTCGCAGGTGGTTGCCGTTGGTCAGCACGTGATTGCGCCAAGCGTTGAGACCAGTCAGCAGTGAACAACGCGCCGGCACGCAGACCGGATGCAAGCTATAGGCTTGATCGTAGCGGATGCCCTCAGCGGCAATGCGGTCGATGTTGGGCGTGGAAATGTGGGGGGCACCGTAACAACTGAGAAAGTCATGGCGCATCTGGTCGGGCATGATGAACAACAAATTGGGTCGGTCGCTCATAATCTTATTCCATTCGTTAGGGTGTTTTCGCGCCCGCCCGCGCTTCGGCCCAAGCGCGCAGCGGCACGTCAGCGGTGTCTTTGGTCAGCCAATACTGGGACGACGGCGCAACATCTGGGTCTTTCCCCAGCGGATTTCCGCCGCTGGGCAGGGCACCCAAAAGCTGCTGGCGAATCGGCGAGCAGCGCGCCAGTAGCGCCGGATCCTGCTGGATGTAGTCGGTCGGGCGCAGCCAGCGATAGTGGTAGCCCACGTGCATGATCTTGCGCGTCCGCTGCGACTGATTGGGACCAACGCAATGCCACGTTGCCGTGCGCCACAGCACGGCCGAGCCAGCCGGCAGCCGCAGTTCCAGCGTCTGTTCCGCCGGCACCTGATGCTTCATGTCGCGTAGCTCTTGGGGGCATCGCTTGTAGCTACCCGGCACTAGCCAGAGATTGCCGCAATTGGATTCGGTCATGTCGAAGAGGGCGTAGAAGACCTTGAGCTCCATAAACGGCAAACGCCCATCGAGCGAAGGCCCGACAAAAAGCTCGGGACTGGCCAAGTCGGGATGCCACACGACATTGCGATAGCCGACCTCCTGATCGGCCCCCCGTCCACTGCCCACAGCCCCGGGCTGCATGTCGCGCGGGTACGGCGGGCGATAGTCGAGATGCGTGGTGCGGATCTGGATATTCCAGCCGATCGCATCGACTACCAGCGGCAGCATCCGCGGATGATCCACTAAGTCGAGAAAGGCGTCGTGCTGCGCCAGAGCGTTGCGCACTTGGAAATGCGTCTCCGCCGCCAAGCCCTGTTCCTTTTGAATGCGTGCGACCACTTCATCGGCGGCTGCCGAGAGCCGGGCTAGTTCCTCAGACGTTAGAAAGTGTTCGAGGACGATAAAGCCCTGCTCGGCAAAGTCGCGTTCTTGCTCGCGGGTCATCGCTATGGACATTTTCGTCTCTTGGTGGACTAGGTAAGTGGGCTTGCAAATAGCGTCCAGACAAAGTAAAGAAGACCGGGCGGCTCATACAACGCTCGTTGTGCAGACCAGCCGCTTAAATAGGTCGCCGCGCTCGGCGTAACTGGCAAACTGATCGAAGCTGGCGCAGGCAGGCGAAAGCAGCACCATGTCGCCGGGTTGCGCTAAGTGGCGAGCGGTGTCCAAGGCTTGCGCTAGGTCGCGGCAGCAGTGGACGATCTCGCCAGCACCCGCCTGCTGTACAGCGGCGGCAATGCGCGGGGCCTCTTGGCCGATGAGCAACGCGGCGCGGACGTCGCCAGCGGCAATAGCAGCGCCCAAAGCGCTGAAGTCGGCTCCTTTTGCAGCACCACCCGCAATCAGCAGCACGGGCGCGTCAAAGGCGCGGATGGCAGCACAAGTCGCATCAACGGTCGTGGCCAAGGAGTCGTTGTAATAGGTAACGCCATCGCGCTCGGCGACGTATTCGAGGCGATGGGGAAGGCCCGCAAAGGAGCGAATGGCCGCGGCGAAATAGGTCGCTGGCGCACCAAAGGCCAAAGCACCAGCTACGGCCGCGGCGACATTGCTCCAATTGTGCCATCCCCGCAGAGGAATGTCTTCTACCGGACAAATGGCGGTCGGTTGCGTCCCAGAGCAGCAGGCCCACAACTGGCCGGCGGCGACCCACGCGCCCGGAATGCTCGGACCAGTTGTGCTAAAGGTCCAAAGAGTAGCTGGACTCTCGTCGGCAAAGGTCCGAGCCGTAGGACAATCCCGATTGACAATGAGAATATCGCCGGGCGTTTGGTAGCGGCACACGGGCTTTTTAGCAGCGACGTACTCAGCGCGGTCGGCGTGATAGTCGAGGTGGTCTTCGGTGACGGAAAGAACCACGGCGATATGCGGGCTTTGGTCGAGGTCTTGCAATTGGAAACTAGACAGCTCTAGGACGACCAGATCGGTCGGCTGCAATTCGTCAAGAAATTCAAGCGGCGGTCGGCCGATGTTGCCGCCGCTAAACACCCGTGCCGACGAATCGGTTGCCAGCAAGGCGTGCAACAGCGCAGTCGTGGTGCCCTTGCCCTTAGTGCCGGTAATGCCAAGCACGGGCGCAGGACATAGCTGCAAAAAGAGCTGCGTCTGGCTCGACACTTCGACGCCGCAACGGCGCGCCGCACACAGGCGCGGGTCTAGCGTCGGCAAACCCGGCGTGCGGAACAGCAGGTCGAAGTCGGTCAGGTCGTCTAGATAGCGTTCACCGATGCGCCATTGTTGCACGCCCTCCACTGGCGTGGCCGGGTCGCGAACATCGCACACGGCAAAGGGAATCTGGCGCGCGTGGAGAAAGCGGGCCAGCGCGCGGTTTTCCACGCCGAGGCCGAGCAGGGCAATGCGCCGCTGGTGCAGAGCCGCGCTTGACTCTTTGGGGCCGGAGGATTTCTTTAGCGCCATTGAATTCGCAATACGCGCTTTAACTAATAGATAGCGAGAAGGTGCTGTGGCTGTAACAATTATGCGTACGGTGCGGCCTAGTCCGCAATGGCAAGACAGCTTGATCCGGCTAGAGAGCGGCCAGCGGGTCGTCATCGACGCGGAGGAAACTTGGTCGCCGGACATGCGCAACCAAATCGCCTGGTGTGGTGCCGATGGCGTGTACAATCTGCCTGCAAACTCGGAATACCTACTGCCGGGGGCCAATGTCGGCGCACTCATAGCCCGCATCGGCGACGACGGGCCGATCTTTGCCGTGGGCAGCCGCTGCGACTTTATCGCCGACCGCGCCGGCCTCCTGAATTTGGCCATGAACGAAAACCCGAGCTTCAACAACCAAGCCGGCAAAATCGTCGCCCAAATCATCGTCTTTAGCCCACCATGAGCCTCGCCGACGGCGCGGCGACCGCAGCCTATGTGCGCGCTGGGTATCCGGCCGTCCGCGCGATCGCTCCGCTCGCCGAAGGAGTCTGGCGGATCGACGATGCAGACGGCCGCAAGGTCGTGGTCAAGCATCAACTCTTCGGCAGGCTGACGCAGGGCACGGCTTACGACCTGTTGGAAGTCGAACGCGACGTGCTCGGCATACTGCACAGAGCGGGTTGTCCGGTGCCGACCGTGCTAGGTATCGATCGGGAAGCCCACTGCATCTTCTTGCAATGGGTCGGCGACCGCACCCTCGACGACGCCATTCAGGACGGGGACCGTGCAACGACGATACAGGCCATACGCGGGCTGTGTGCCATTGAGCGCGTGTTCTCTCAACGCGCCGACCAATTAGAACCGAGGGTAGTGCCGAGCGCCAATCGCGCAGCCCTCGCCGCCGCCTGGGACGAAGCGGGAGTCCGGGCGCACGCCGGCATCGAACAGCTCTGCCGCCGTCTCCAGCAGCCCTTAGACGCTGGGATACAGCCGCTACTCGATGCCATGCACGGCTGGCTGGCGGTGCGGCCAGCCGCGCTGGGCAGCGTAGATTACAACGCGCGCAACGCAATCGTCGAGCCGGAAGGAACGCGCATCTACTTTCTCGAATTTGCCAAAATTGGTTGGGACTGGACGGAAAGGCGCTTGACGCAGTATAATACTAGTATGGGTAGCGGGCGGCAGGACGGGCGTATGCGCTCGCTGCTGGACGCGTCCGCAGCGCGTTTATATGCCGAGGCGTCCGGGTGCAGCGACGGTGCGCGGGCACTCGATTATCACCGCATCTTTTTTCTTTTAAATAGCGCAGCCCTGTTGTGCTCAGCCCTCAATGGCGAGCCGCATGCTCAGGCCCTGCGCCAACACTGGAAAAGGCCCCTTGCGCGGCTGCGCCAATGCGCGGCCATGCTGGCCGAGGGCCTGAGTACAGACTCAAGTGCAGCCGAGTTCAGAAGCCGGTTGCAGTTTTGTCTATCACCACGCGGAGGAACCCTATGAGCGAGTGGAATACTCTCGACTTCAAGCCCCGGGCCCGAGGAATGATCATCGGCGATATCCCCTGGCTGGCTCGCATAGCCGACAAGGCGCGGGCGCACCAACAGCAACGCATCGGCGACTACGTATTTCCCTGACCGGCCGACAAGCACTTCCTGGAGGAAGTGGAGCTAACAGCCGCAGCATTCGAGGAGATGGTAGCTTCGTCCGCAGACGACGATGCCCTGATCGAGAAGATGAAAGCGCACTTGGCCAGAAAGCACTAGTATGAGCACCTCAGCGCAAACAACGCGCACGCCAAGGCGGAGAGTCCGGGAGATGGAGGTGGAGGTCGTCCACGTGCGCCGCGACACCCCAGACACCACTACGCTCTTTATGTCCGCTGGCGACGAACCGATCGAATACGAAGCCGGTCACTTCTGCACCATTGATCCGCATCAGTTCGGCGAGTTGGAGCACTTCACCGCCTATTTAGAAGATCAAAAGGGACAGCGGGAAAAGCCGCGGGCCTATTCCATGGCCTCGGCACCGCACGAAGAGCACCTCGCCATCACCATCAAAGAGGAGCGCTACGAAAGCGGTGAGACGCCGTACCCGCCGCTGCTGTCGCCTCTCCTGACGTACTACATCCAAGAGGGCCGGCGACTGGTCATCAGCGGTTTTACCGGGGCGTACACCTTTCCCGCCGATGTCTGCGAGCGCACTGATCACATTATCCACGTATGCGCTGGCAGCGGCATCGTGCCCAACAGGAGCCTGATCAAGGAAAGCCTGCACCGCGGCGACCCGCTTAGGCACACCTTGCTGTTTAGCAACAAGACGCGCGGCGATGTCATTTACTTTGAGGAATTCGAGGCGTTGCGGGCGCAGTATCCCAGCCAACTCGACGTGATCCACTGCATCACTCGCGAGGACCCAAGCGGCATCCGCGGTGCCCGCCAAGGGCGCATCTCTGGGGAACTCTTGCGCGAAGTCGCGCCCGACCCCTCCAAGGTGATGGCCTATAGCTGCGGCCCAGGCATCACGCCCTACGAGCGCCGGGCAGCTAGAGCCAAAGGCGAGACCCCCGAGCCGCGCTTCGTTGAAAACATGGTCGCGCTCTTACAGGAGCACGGATTGGACAAAAAGCAGATCCGGCAGGAAAGCTGGGGATGAATGAATGAAGTTGATCGTGCAGATTCCCTGCTTTGACGAAGAGCAGACCCTGCCCGCTGTAATCCGCGACATCCCGCGCCAAGTGCCCGGCATTGACCAAGTCGAAATTTTGGTCATCGACGACGGCTCCAGCGACCTCACCAGCGAAGTGGCGCGCGAGTGCGGCGCGGATCACGTAATCCGCTTCCCGCGCAACCGAGGGCTGGGCCAAGCCTTTAAGGCCGGTTTTGACGAGTGCCTGCGGCTGGGAGCCGACATCATCGTCAACACTGACGGCGACAACCAGTACTACGGCGGCGATATCGACAAGTTAGTCGCGCCCATCCTCGACGGTCAGGCCGACATGGTCATCGGCGACCGGCAGACGCAGGCCATTGCCCACTTCTCCGCCCTCAAGCGCTACCTACAGAGCTTGGGTAGTCGGGTAATTAGCCGCCTCGCCGGCCTACAGGTGCCGGATGTGGCCAGCGGTTTTCGCGCCTTTAGCCGCGAGTGCGCGCTCCAGCTTTCGACCTTTACCAATTTCGACCACACGGCCGAGCACGTGATCGAAGCTGGATACAGGAACTTGGCCGTGACTTCTGTCGCGATCCGCACCAACCCCAAGACGCGCGAGTCGCGCCTTTTTTCCAACATTGGCAAGTTCGTCTTCAAGTCTGGGGAGATCAGTTTGCGCACCTACGCGCGCTACGCCGCGCTCAAGATATTTTCCCTATGCGGTATTTTGACCTTTGTCGCGGGTTTTGGCCTCGGCGTGCGCTTTCTCTACTTCTTATTTTTTACTGACGAAGGGATGCTGCACGTGCAGTCGCTTATCTTGGCGGCGATCCTGCTGTTGGCCGGGTTTCAGATGTTTCTCACCGGCGTCATCGCCGATCTGATCGCCACCAACAGGGACTTGCTCGAAGATGCGCTGCAGCGGGTCAAGAAGTTGGAATTGCGCGATGCGGATAAAAAATAATTGCCCATGAAAAAACCTGCGGTTTACATAGACGGTCAAGAGGGGACGACCGGACTGCGCATTCGCCAGATGCTAGCCGAGCGCGAGGATGTGGAGGTGCTGCTCATTCCACCGGAACATCGCCGGGACCAGCGCGCGCGGGCCGAGTTTCTCAACCACGCGGACTTGTGCGTGCTCTGCCTGCCCGACGACGCGGCAGCCGAGGCTCTCGACCTGCTCGAAAACCCGCAGACCAAGGTCATCGACACCAGCACGGCGCGCCGAGTCCATTCCGAATGGGTCTATGGGCTGCCCGAGATTTCACCCGGGCACAAAGAACAAATTCGCCGCGCGCACAAAGTCGCCAATTGCGGTTGTTATCCCGTCGGCTTCATCCTCGCCGTGCGGCCCCTCATCGCGCAGGGGCTACTCCGGCCCACCGCGCCGCTGGCCATCAACGCAGTGTCCGGCTATTCCGGCGGGGGGCGCTCAATGATCGCCGAATACGAGGGAGAAGGCGAGCACAAGCCTTTCTGCCTGTACGGCCTCGACGGCGCGCACAAGCACTTGCCCGAGATCTGGAAATTCAGCGGGTGCGAAAAGCAGCCGCTCTTTGTGCCGTCCGTCGATCATTCGTTCTGCGGCATGGTAGTAAGCACGCCGGTGCCCACAGAATTTTTCGCCCGTCCCCACGTCAATCGCGAAGTAGTGTACGAGGTCTGGCGCGAGTACTACGCGGACTGTCCCTTTGTGAAGGTGGTATCTCCCCAAGCCGCTGTACTGCGCGACGACAAATTCCTCGACCTAACGGGATTGAGCCACACCAACTTCGTCGAGCTATCGGTCTGGGGCGACCCCGAGCGAGGATTGATTTTAGTCGGGCGGCTCGACAACCTCGGCAAAGGAGCGTCGGGCAATGCCGTGCAGTGCCTCAATCTGATGCTCGGCTGCGACGAGACCGCAGGGCTGGTCTAGATGCTCGTCGATAGCCACTGCCATCTCGATCAATTCGCCGATGCCGATGCCGTACTAGCGGCAGCCGCCCAAGCCGGGGTGAGGCAGGTCGTCGCCGTTAGCGAGAGTGCTGAGTCAATGAGAGCAGTACTCGCGCTCAAGCGGCGGCACCCGGACCAAGTGCTAGCCGGGCTGGGCTTGCATCCCGCATGGATCACCCAAGCCACAGACGCAGAGCTCGCGGACGCGCTCGCCTATCTGGCGGCGCATCTGCCCGAGGCCGATGTCCTCGGCGAGGTCGGCCTCGACTACAAATGGGCGACCAGCCCAGATCAGCAGGCCCAACAGCAAGACGTCCTCGCTCAGCAACTCGACCTCGCGGCACAGTGCGGCAAGCCGATCAACCTGCACTCGCGTCGCGCCCAGCGGCAGACCTTGGAGCGGGCCGTGGAATTTCGCCGCCGCACTAAGCTCAACGCCCAGCTACACTGGTTCACCCAATCCAAAAAACTCGTGCGAATTTGCCGTGCGGAGCGGATCTACGTGTCCGTCGGCCCATCCGTCCTGTGCGATCCGCAGACCCAAGCCGTGGTCGCAGAAATCGACCGCGAGTTGCTGCTGTTGGAGACGGACGCACCCGTGCCCATCGGCGGGTCTGCCGGCCATCCAGCGCGGGTGGCAGCCGTCGCCGACAAACTAGCTGAACTCATCGGGTTCACCGAGGAGGAGGCCGCAGCCAATTGGGTGCGCTATTTGGGCAAGCTGCGGTGAAAACATCGACATTATGGGAAATACTATTAGCGCAATTAGGCAAACAGGAGGAACCATGCCAACGAGCATTTTTGTCCTTGCTTTCGCCCTCATCTTTTGCGGGATAGCAAGGCCAGCGAGCGCCCAAGGCCTAGGCAGCTTGGAAAGTCTGGTACGGGGCGAAGAAGTCAGACAACAGGCCATTTCCGCGTCCGACCTACCGGACCTAAACCAGGATGTGATCTCCGATAAGGCGCGCCTGCCCGGCAGCTTAAGCGCGGATAAGACGCGCATCGGTCAGGATCGCGATATAGACCCAGACACGTACATCGTCGGCCCTAACGACGTACTTCAGCTTTACATCTGGGGCGAATTTGACCAGCCCTACACCTTGCAGGTCAATCCAGAGGGCAATGTCATCATCCCCACCGTCGGCTCGTTTCACATTTCGGGCCTATCGCTGACCGCGGCCAAAGAGCGCCTCTCGACCGCAGTCCAAAACAAATATCCTAACGTGGGCATCAGCATCTCCCTCGTGAGTATGCGCTTCTTCACCGCGTACGTCACCGGCGCAGTGCTGAACGAGGGCAGCTTCACTATCCATCCGACTACGCGGGTTTTAGATATAATCAAACAGGCTGGCGGCTTTGAGGGCCAATTGCAACGGGTCGCGTTGCCGGATCAAGATGCCGGTGGACCCACGAACAGCAACACAGGTCGGCGCTCCATCCAACTAATCCACCGCGACGGCACCAGCGAGCGCGTGGATCTCGACATGTTCCTCGCCACCGGCGACCTCGCGCATAACCCCTACGTGCGCATGGGCGACATGGTCCACGTCTCGTTTCGCAAGCATTCGGTGTCCATCTTCGGCGCGGTCAATAAAGAGGGCGAATACGAGTTCCTACCCGGGGATACCCTCGGCGACCTCGTGACATTGGCCAAGGGCTTGAACCGCTCCAAACCGCTGATCAGCGCCGAACTCTGGCGCTTTCAGGAAGGAACCGAGCAGGCCGAAGTCATTGAGCTAGGCAGCGCCAAAGAGACGCTGGAGGAACTGGACTACGAGACCATCCGCCACATTGAGCTGCGCCCCAACGACGCGATCTTTATCCGCGCACAATCGCTGTGGCAGTCCACGTACACGGTCGTGATCTCTGGCGAGGTCAGGTTCCAAGGCCGCTACCGCATCGAACCCGGCGTTACCCGCATCAAGGACGTGGTGGCCGCGGCCGGCGGCCTAACCGATGAGGCGTCGCTCATCGGTGCCCGAGTAATCCGCACCAAGGTCCGGGCCGAGAAAGACCCGCAGCTAGAGCAGCTAAAGAGACAGAGCGAGATAGCGGGCCTCACCGACATGAACATTGAGGATCGGGCTTATCTCAAGACCAAAACCCGCGAAGAAAAGGGGCGAATCGCAGTCGATTTCGAGCGGTTGTTTGTGGATGGCGACGAGGGGCAAAACATCTTGCTCGCCGACGGCGATGTGATCTTTTTCCCCATGCAGCGGCACACCATCAACGTCAGTGGTCAAGTGCAGCGAGCCGGGCTGATCGACTACGAGCCAGGCCGCAAAGTGCGCTACTACATAACCAAGGCCGGCGGGTACTTGTACGACGCTGACAGACGCCATGCCCGCCTAGTCCGAGCGCGCACGGGCGTCCGCGAGAAACTCAAAGACAACCTGCTAGTCGAGGTCGGCGACGAAATATGGGTGCCCCAGAAGGAGCGCATCGATTACTGGGCACTCACCCAAGAGACTATTCCCACCGTCTTCAATATCCTGACCCTCGCGGCCTTGTTGAGGGGGGCTTTTTTCTAGCATAAGAATCCCAAGGAGCACTCTTAATGAATACCCAAAAAAAAGAAATCGACATCATCGATCTGCTAACGGCACTACACGCGGGCCGATGGCTGATCATCGGCGGCACCTTGGCCATCTGCGTCTTGGCCGGTGGCCTCAGCTTCCTCTTGCCAAAGGAATACGAGGCCACCGTGCAAATTCTGCCCCCCCGCGAGAAGAAGGAGAGTTTTGGTTTTTCTAGCATGCTCTCGTCCTTACCCATACCCGCCTTGCGCCTCGGGGAGAGGGGCACGCCATCTGACATTTCTCTCGCCACCATCAAGAGCGTGACGGCGCGGCGGCGGATGGTCGAGAAATTCGGCTTGATGCAGCGCTACGAGTCCCGCACCCTGACTGACGCGCTTGAAACCCTCGCCGACAATACCACGGCCGCCATGACCGAAGAGGGCATGCTTGGCGTCTCCGTTCTAGACAAAGACCCGCAAATGGCCGCGGACATGGCCAATTACTACATCGTCCTGCTCGATAGTACCAACAAGCGATTCGCGCACAAGACGGCCTCCGACCGCTTGGACTTTATCCGCGGGGTTTTGCAAGAAGAAGATAAAAGGCTCGATGACAAGATGAAGCGGCTGGTGGAGTTCCAGTCCGAGCACAACGCCATCTCGATCGACGACCAAGCCCGCGCCGTGATCCTGACTGCGACCTCGATGCGGACCGCCGTAATGGAGCTCGAAATTGAGCGTCAACGGCTCATTCTATCGGGGCTAGGTCCCAATCACGATAAGGTCAAACAGCTTGAGCGCGAAATCCTACTGCGTCAGGGGACCATGGCTTTCTTGAGCGACGGCAGCAAGCCCACCGACAACACCATGCCGGAAAACAAATCGCTTCAACTGAAGCTGGAAGAAAACCTCTTCCTGCCGCTGAAGCAGATCCCGGGCGTGGCCCAAGAGTACACAAACCTCGAAAAGGATGTACTCGTGCAGACGTCCCTGTTGCTGGTTCTGTTGCAACAGGAAGCCCAGACTCTGATCGAGGCCAAGGACGCCACTTCGACCGTGCAGATACTCGACCCGGCCACGCCGCCCGAAATCAAGGCCAAGCCCCAGCGCATGCTGATCGTATTTCTCGCCGGCCTCCTCAGCCTCATCGCCTCAGTCTCCTATGTGCTGGGGGCGGTGTACATGCGAGACCTGCAACAGCGCTGGCGCGAGCGGCACGAGACGACGCCTGAAGTTCTATGACTATTCAAGTAAAGGTGATCAACAAGGGAGACCAACCGCTGCCCACGTATGAAACAGAGCACAGCGCCGGCCTCGACTTGCGTGCGGCGCTATCAGAGGCAGTGGTATTAGCACCCGGCGAGCGCGGCCTCATCCCCACGGGCCTGTTCGTCGAAATCCCCCCAGGCCACGAGGCACAGGTCAGGCCGCGCAGTGGCTTGGCTCTCAAGCGCGGCCTAACGCTGCTCAATGCCCCGGGCACGATCGACGCCGACTACCGAGGCGAAGTCGGCGTCATCATGGTCAACCTTTCGGCTGAGGACCAGCCCATCGACCCGGGTGAGCGCATCGCCCAGCTCATTTTCGCGCCGGTGACGCGCGGCGAGTGGATCGAGGTCGAGACGCTAGCTGAAACCGAGCGCGGCAGCGGCGGCTTTGGCTCGACGGGAAGGCGCTGAAACCGTCCCAAAGAGGGTGAAAGAAGAAAGGGCCGGTACTCTTGTTGGAGTACCGGCCCTTTGTGTTGCATCCGTTGCGGCTGACTAACTCGCGCCCCCCGATATAGCCGGCAGGAAGTGGACCTCGCTTTGCGGCCCCACCTTGGCCCGCAGCCCGGCCGCGACCACTTCGCCATCCACTGCCACGGCAATCTCGGTCTTGATGCGATCGCCATCGAGAACCCGCTCCTTGAAGCCAGGGTAGCGAGCGTCGAGCGCGGCAACGACCTCGCGCACGGTCGCGCCCTCTACCTCTACTTGCTGTTGGCCAGCAGTCAGCTTCTGCATCAGCGATGGAATCCAAGCTACGGGCATGGTAGGCTAACCGCCAGCAGCCTGAGCGGCCCGTTCCTCGTGCGCCTGCAACGCAGCGACAATGCGGTCGGGCTTCATGGGCAGTTCCTGCGGCCGCACACCAACGGCAGCCTCAATGGCCGCGGCAATGGCCGCGGGCGGCGGGGCGATGTTGGCTTCGCCGACGCCGCGCACGCCATAGGGATGGCCCGGGTTGGGAACCTCGACGATGATGGTCTCAATCATCGGCAGGTCGAGGCTGGTCGGGATCCGGTAGTCGAGAAAGCTGGAGTTGTCGAGGTGGCCGTCGCCACTGTAGAAGTACTCCTCGTTGAGCGCCCAACCAATGCCTTGCACTGAGCCGCCTTGCATCTGGCCCTCGACGTACGCCGGGTGAATCGCCCGGCCAGCGTCTTGGATGACCGTAAAGCGCACAATCTCGACCTTGCCGGTCTCGGGATCGACCTCGACATCGGCGATATTGGCTGCAAAGGAGCCGCCGACGCCCGAGTCCGGATCCACGGTAGCGCGGCCAATGACCGGGCCGCCGGTCTCTTCGAGTCGGCCAGCCAGTTCCTTAAAGGTCAGCTCGTTATCGCCGGAACGGAAGACGCCGTCGTCAAACTCGACTTGGCCTGCTTCGACCTCCCAGAGTTGGGCCGCACGCTCGCAGAGCTGGTCCCGCACGTCGAGGGCGGCCTTGTACGCGGCCCAGCCAGTGGCGTACGTCACGCGGCTGCCGCCGGTTACGTCCGTGTGGCCAATCGAATCCGTGTCGGCCACTTGCGGTTTGACGTCTTCGGCCCGCAGGCCCAAGGTCTCGGCAAACTGCATGGCGACCGATGTGCGCGTGCCGCCGATGTCGGTCGAACCCTCGACTAAGCTGACCGTGCCGTCTGCGTTGACGCTGGCCGTGCAGGAGGACTTGAGCCCGACATTGAACCAATAGCCAACCGAGATGCCGCGCCCTCCGTTGGGACCAGCGGGCACTGGACTCTGGTAGTGCTCCGAGTCGCGGATGGCTTCCAACACTTCTTTGCAGCCCATCTTCGGGTACACCACCCCGTCAATGCGCCGGGTGCCGGTCGTCGCGTTGTTCTTGAGCCGGATCTCCAGCGGCTCCATCCCCAATTCCGCAGCCAGCAAATCGACCACGTGCTCGGTGGCGAAGGCTACCTGCGTCGAACCGGGGGCGCGATACGCAAAACTCCGCGGCTTGTTGACCACTACGTCATAGCAGTCGATCCGGCCATTGGGAATGTCGTAACACGAGAACACGCACATCGCGGCTGCGCCGACCAAACCGCCGGGATACGCCCCGGACTCAAAGGCGATATAGGCGTCGGCGGCCACGATCTTGCCGCTGTTGTCAGCACCCATCTTGATCTTGATGTACGACCCAGGCGTCGGGCCGGTGCTCTCAAAGACGGCTGGCCGGGTCATAATCATTTTGACGGGCTGGCCGCTCGCCTTGGAGAGCAGGGCGGCGACCGGCTCCAAGTAAACCGGGATTTTGCCGCCAAAGCCGCCGCCAATTTCCTGGGGCACGACCTTGATCCTGGAAATGGGCATGTCCAAGACCGCGCCAAGTTGGGCGCGTGCGGTGAACGACCCTTGGGTGCTAGTCCAGACCGTCAGTTGGCCATCGGCGTTCCAGCTCGCCGTGGCGTTGTGCGGCTCGATGTACCCTTGATGCACGGTCGCGGTCTGAAACTCGCGCTCCACGACCACGTCGGCCTCGGCAAAGGCCCTGTCCGGGTCGCCGAGCCGGTGCTCAAAGTGGGTGGCGAGGTTGCTCGTGCGGCCGGTGTCTTCCCCAAACTCTTGGGTAGTCATGTCGTCGTGGAGCTGGGGCGCACCCTCCTGCATAGCCTCGCGCACATCGAGCACGGCCTCTAGTCCCTCGTACTCGACTTCGATCAGGTCGAGGGCTTCTTCGGCAATGTGGACGCTAGTGGCGGCAACCGCGGCGACGGGATGCCCGCTGTACAGGGCCTTATCCGTGGCCAGCACGTTGTCGCGCAGGTACTTGAGCCGAGCGGGGCCTTCGCCGAGATCGACCATTTGGTCGCCGGCATCGGGCAGATCAGCGCCCGTGAGGACGGCCTTGACCCCAGGCAGGGCCAAGGCTTTAGACGTGTCTATGGACTTGATGCGCGCATGGGCGTGGGGCGAGCGCAGGACCTGTCCGTAGAGCAAGCCGGCCAACTGGGTGTCGGCGCCGTAAATGGCGCGCCCAGTGACCTTGTCAACGCCGTCGTGGCGGATGGGACGGGTACCGATGACTTTGTAGCCATTGTTGGCAGGCATGGCGTTCCTCCTCGTTGGGTTCAGGCGCTTTGGCGCACTTCTTCAGCGGCGTCGAGGACAGCGCGGACGATCTTGTCGTAGCCCGTGCAGCGGCACAAGTTGCCGGCCAGCCAGTGCCGCACTTCGTGCTCGGAAGGGTTGGGGTTGTGGTCGAGTAGAGCTTTGGAAGCCACCAAAAAGCCCGGGGTGCAGATGCCGCATTGCAGCGCAGCGTGTTCGAGAAACTTCTGCTGCACCGGGTGCAGGCTATCCGGGCTGGCAAGGCCCTCGACCGTGCCGATTTCCTTGCCATCAGCTTCGACAGCCAGCATCAGACAAGAATCGACGAGGACGCCGTCAACGGCGATGGAACACGCGCCGCAGTTGCCGTCGTTGCAGCCTTCCTTGGTGCCGGTGAAGCCGAGCGTCTCGCGCAATACTTCGAGCAGGCTTTGGCGCGGCTCGCAGAGAAACTCGGTCGGCTCCCCATTGATCGTGGTTTGGACGTGTGTTTTGCTCATGTACCTTAACTCCGAATTTGGGCCGCTTGTTGCGGCGAGTGAGAATCTTCTATCGCCGACCGCATGGTCGGTGCACTTCTAACTCTAGCCAGCCGCTTCCTGCACGGCGTTGGCGACGAACTGGCCGCGGGCCCGAGCCACAGCACCCGCGAGAGTGCGCTTGACCAGCACCCCGACGAGATGCGTGCGGAACTCGGCTGGGCCGCGCATATCGGAAATCGGACTGGCCGCGCTCTGGGCTGCGGCCGCAGCCGCGGCAATGGCCTCGTCTGAGACGGCTTGGCCCGCTAGGCTGTCGCCGGCCTCGCGCGCAAAAATCGGCGTCGGGCCGACTGCGGCGAGTGCAATGCGCGCGGCCTTAAACTCCTTGCCGCGATTGGCCAAGGTGACATGGGAGGACACTCCGACGACGGCGATGTCCATCTCGTTGCGCGGAATGAAGCGCTGGTAGTGAGAGCCCGTGTTCTTCCTCGCAATCGGAAGCTGGAGAGAAACCAAGATCTCGCCGGGCGCGAGCACGCTGCGGCCCGGGGCAGTGCAAAAATCCTCTACCGCGACTTGGCGCTTGCCGTCCGGCCCGGCGATGTGGCACACGGCCGAATGGGTAATCAGGCTGGGGATGGTGTCCGCGCTGGGCGAGGCGTTGCACAAATTGCCGCCAAAGGTGGCGCGGCCCTGTATTTGGATGCCGCCGATAATGGCGGCCGAATCGACGAGCCCAGGGTAGCGCTCGACGATTTCGGGGTCATTGTAGAGGCGCCAGCAGGACACGCCTGCGCCAATGACCAATCCCCGGCGGGGGCCGTAGGAAAGCTCGTTGGCCTCGGGGACGTTCTTGATGTCGATGATGCAGTCGGGCGTAAATCGCTTCCCGCGCAACTGGACGATCAAATCGGTGCCGCCAGCAAGGACGCGGGCGGCCTCGCCCTTTTCGGCCTTGAGGTCCACGGCCTCGCGCAACGTGCTGGGGGCGCAGTATGCAAAATCTTTCAAGGAAAAACCTCCTTGCTTATAAATAGTGATCGCTGAGTTCGCGCCTAATTATGGAACGCTCTATCTCTGCTGTCAAGAGCGGCCAAAGAGGTCGGATAGCCGGATTTTTCGCGGAGAAACCCTCGGCGTAGAGCGCATCCACAGCTTCGCATCAATCGCTCCCTCCCTCCGCTTCCAAGCTCCAATAGACCGTTTCGATCCAGCGCTGCGCTGGCACGAAAGGCCACTCCCACGACGCCCATTGAGCGTCGAGTCCCTCGGCGCTGATCTGGTTGAGTGACATGCCCGCGCTCCGGCGCGTGCGCACGCTATCGGTAGTTTCCACCAACATGCGGTGGTAAACCTTCAAATCGTCGAGCGTGGCGACGGGGCCGTGGCCGGGGATGATTTTGGCGTCCGTGGAAAGCTGATCAATGAGCGTGGCGATGTGCTGCGTCAGAGTCTCAACATCGCCGCCGTATTCTAGATCGACAAAGGGAAAGATGCCGTTGAAGAACAGGTCGCCGAGATGGGCGATCTGGGCGTTGACGAAGAATACGGCGATATCCCCGTCGGTATGGGCGCGGGGAAAGTGAACGGCGCGGATTTCCTCATCGTTGAAGAACACAGACGCCGACTGCTCAAACGCAATTTTTGGCAAGGCTACCACCGGCTCAGGCTCAATGTGCCGCTTGCCAAATTCGCCGCCCGTCGCCAAGCGTTTGCGGACATTGATGTGGGCCAAAATCGTCGCATGCTGACCAAAGGCGCGGTTGCCGCCGATGTGGTCGCCGTGGAAATGCGTGTTGAAGATGTACTGGGGCTGGCCGTCAAAACGGGCGAGCGCAGCGCGCACCGCATCGGTCTGCGACGCCAATTTGGCATCCACCAAAAGAATGCCATCGTCGCCGACGCAAACCCCCACATTGCCGCCACCGCCTTGCAACACGTACACCGCGTCGCTGAGCTGGTGGAGCGACAGCTCGGCGGTCGCTGGGCTAACAATCAACAGTGCCGCGATTAATGGGCAAGCCTTTAGGAAGCGCATATTTCTTTACCCCTGTGATTAACTGACGTTGCGCAGCGTTTGTCATGCCGGCGCACGTAGGGGGCGGTTTGCAAACCGCCCCCTACAATGACACCGGGCAGGGCGGTAGGAAACCGCAGATAACGATAGCTGCGTAACATCAGTAGTTAAGAACCGGATCACTTATCGCGATTTCTCTCTTCTATCGTCAAGTACCGATTGACCGGCAGATCGGTAAAAATTTCGCAGTGTTGATCGGGCCAGCGCACTTCGAGCGTATCGACCCGCTTGACGCGCCCCAGCCCGAAGTGCAGGCGGCGGTCCTCGCTGGAGAGGAAACTGCTGCCGCAGATGAGGTCGCGGGTCTGCGTCCGCTTGCCAGCGACCAGTCGCGCTCGAGCGCCAATGCCATCGCGGTTGCCGCGCGTACCAACCAAGCGCAGGCCCAGCCAATTCCGCCGGTTGCCCACATCGTTGCGCAACAGCGAGGGCCGATCGTCGAGATTGGCCACGAAAACATCCAAATCGCCGTCGTTGTCAAAGTCGAACACATTGGCTCCCCGGCTGACCCGGGGCACCTCGGCGCCGAGCGCGACCTGCGTAAACGTTCCATCGCCAACATTGGCAAAAAGATGATTGGGCTGGGCGTACGCACTGCCGCTGCCGGCGCGGTCAATCTGCGGATACACGTGCCCGTTTGCCACCAATAAATCGAGGTCGCCATCGTGGTCATAGTCGAAAAAACCCGCGCCAAAGCCCACATGCGCCCATCCCGGCTGCGTCAAGGTAGCTTCCGCGCTGACATCCGCAAAGGTGCCATCGCCTTCGTTGCGATAGAGGGTATTGTACTCGTCTTCAAAATGCGTGGCGAACACATCGGGGCGGCCGTCGTTGTCGTAGTCGCCCCAAGCTATCCCCATGCTCGCTTGGATTTGTCCACTGCGGCCATAGGCCAAGCGGGCCGGAAGAGAGCGGTCAGTAAAGCGGCCATCGCCGCGATTGCGATAAAAAAAGTTCGGGCTGGAGTCATTGGCCACGAATAAGTCGGGCCAGCCGTCGGCGTCCGCGTCCGCAAACAGGACGCCCAATCCGTAGCCTGGGGAAGGGTGGTTGAGGCGCGCCCAAGCAGTGATATCGGCAAACTCGTCGCCGTCGTTGCGATAAAACACATCCGCAGTTCCCATCAATCCCCTCGGGCCGACGAAGACCTCCACCCCCTTCCATTGCGCCCCCAAGCGTTCAACCTTAGTCGAATCGAATACCGCATAGCTCGCCACGTATAGGTCGAGGTCGCCGTCGCGGTCGTAGTCGGCCCAAGCCGCGCCCGTGCTCCAATGAGACGTAGCCACGCCAGCCGCTGCGGCCACATCGACAAAGCGATCGCCATCGTTGCGGTAGAGCAGATTATCCCGCAATTGGGTCGCGTACAAGTCTTGGTCGCCATCGTTGTCAAAGTCCGCGCTAGTCGCACCCATACCCCAGCCGCGATCCGCAGTCCCAAGCGCCTCACCCACATCGACAAAACCAGCCAGACCGTCGTTGCGGTAAAGCGCGTGGCCGCCGCCTTTGCCATTGACCCAGTACAAGTCTTGGTCCCCATCGCGGTCAAAATCGAGCGCGGCCGTGCCGCCGCCTTTGGCCTCGGGGATATAACCCTTTGCCAAGCTACCGCTCGTGTGGACGCGAGTCAGGCCGAGTTGGGCGGCCACATCGACGAAGGGCGCAAGCGGTTCGGCTGCGGTGCTGCACGTCCACAGGATGGTCGCGCAGAAGCCGCTGGCGATGTTTGGAAAAGACGCGGGCACTAGCAGTTACTTCCGTAGAGACACTCTTTATAGATTTTTCTGTTGACGCTGTTCCGTATCGTCCAGAACTTTCGTGATACACCAAAGGAGAACAACTTATGACTACCCCCACCCCCCTGACTCCTGAAGAACGCCTATCCAGGCTTGAAGGGGTCTATGAGCACCTAGCGACTAAGGCCGATCTTGCCGAACTCAAAGGTGAGCTTAAGTCGGAGCTACATAAAGGGTTAAGGCACAATCTTTACATCACGATAGTTGCGGTCACAGCCGCGACGGCTCTTATGAAATATCTGCCATGAGGGATAACAAGCGATGGGATCTTGGATGGCCACAAGTCCCTAATACACGCTAGCGACGAGTTTAGTGCTCGTAGTTTGCCTGCCCTCGGCATCTACTTCCACGCCGACGCGACACAAATACAGTCCCGGCGGCAGCAGCCGACCCTGTCGGTCCCGCCCATCCCAAGTCAGCCGCTGGACCCCGGCGGCGGTCGCGACCGCCTGCTCAACGCGCTGCACCGACTGGCCGTCCAAGCCATAGACCTCCAGAATCAACGCCTTGGCACCCTGCACTTGGAACACCGGAAAGACCAATTCCACCGCGTCGTTGATCCCGTCCCCATTGGGAGTAAACGGATTCGACGACGCGGCCACCTCACCCAAAACGGCCTTGGTAAAGGGCGTAAACACGGTCAGACCGCGGCCCGCATTGACCCCGCTATCTACCCGCTGCCACACTTGGTCGGCCCCTTGGCCGCGTCCGACCTGTACCGCAAAGGCATTGCTCACCAAGTAGAGCGCACCGGCAAAGCGCAACGACACGACAGCCTGCCCCTGCTCGACTAGCGCAGGCAGACGCACCCACAGCGAATCTGAGCCAGTCGGCACCCGCTCTAGCTGATCGCGTCCGTACTGCTCCGCGCCCACGGCCCCGTCAATCAGGTCCATCTCCGCGCCCGGCGGCAGCTCCACCAGCACTTGATCGAATCCACTGTTGCCGTCTTGGAACGCAGGCTGCAAGAGCAAGGTAAACGTCTGCGGCTGACCGCGCTGGGACGCTTTGTTGGGGGCGATCTCTCCGAGAATTTGACTGGCGAGGGGCGCGTCCAGCGCCAGACGCAGAGAGCGCAGCAACGCGGCCGCGTCTGGATCGTCCGAGCGCAGGGTAGCCTCGATCATCACGTAGCGGCGCGGACTCGGCGAAGTGATGGGTGCGCCCGAGACCGAATAAGGCAGACTCCACGGGCTCCAATCCGCACCGGGAATGATAGTGATAGTCGAATCGCCGCGCTGAAAGCTGAGCAGTTTGCGGTACTTGGCCTCGGTCACTTCTTGGCCCGTGTTCGAGAAGTAGCGGATGTGCTGGTCGAGCTGGTTGCCGCTACGGGTGCGGACGCGCACTCGGGTGCCGGGCGGAGTGCTAGCCGTCCACTGCATGGCCGACAGGATGCGGGCGGCGCGCCCCAATTCGATCGGCTCAGACGTGAGCGATACCTCGGGGAGAAAACCGCGTCCGTATAGCTGTATCTCGCGGATGGCCGGGCGGGCCGACCCCTTGACCAAGGTGTAATTCATCCTGAAGTAACGCGCCTTAGTCAGCGGAAACACATTGTCCTGAAAGAGAATATCGCGATGCGCGGTTCCTTCTCCACCTTCCAAGCCGCGCGCCGTCAACGCGACGTAGCTCAAGCTGCCGTCCGGTGCACGGCTGCCGTCGGAAAGCGCGATCCCGTAGTTCGGAAACGCTCGGCTATACCTATCGCCAAAGACGATGGCGGCGCGGTTGACCCAGTACCAGGTTCCCAAGTCGAAATAGATATTGCGATGCGGATCCTGAAATACAACCGCCGGATCGTTACCGCTAAAGCCCACTTCCACGCTCCAGAAGGAGCCCCACTCGCCGTCCACGGTTAGCTTTTCCGCGCCCAAGTTGCCGTAGCCAACGATCTCCCCGCCGCGGTCCAGGGCACCGAGGCTAATGTTGTCGCCCATGGTCCACACCTCGACTTGGGTCAGTCGCGGCCTTTCCCGGCGATAGTATTCGACCGGGCCTTGCCATTCCGCTTCAATGGCCTCGTATGTTGCTTGGTCTATCAGCCGCAAAACACCGCTCGACTCGCGGCGAAAGTAGAGCACATCGCCGCGCTCTTCCTCCGGCAGCCTGCTCCAGCGCGCGGCACTGATTTGCTCGGCCTGACCCAAATCACTGGCCGTCGCCACCACCTGGAGAAACTGAATCAGCCGACCGGTAAGCCCCGGGTCCACTTGGCGGGTAGGCTGCAAATCGAACTCATAGACGCGCTGCGATTTGTTTAAGCCCTCGCTGTGACCGGCGGGCAGGTAGCTGAAGGACTCGCTTTGCAGAAAGGCGGGATCGCCGTTGGCAGTGAGCACCTTGAACTGGAGGAATGGATCGCCTTGGCCTTCAACGGCGAACTTCACCACCACCTTCTGCGCCCACACTAGCCGCCCCAAGTCGATTTCGACCCACCACTTGTTGAGTGGGGCCGCCAAGTCCGGTTCCCAGAAGGTATCCTCCCGGCCATCTAGGATGTTGGCGGCCCCCACGAGGCCGGTTCCAGCCCGGCGGATGCCACCCTGTACCCCATCCCCATAGGTGAACGCGCTAGCGTCCAAGGCAGCGTTGACT
This sequence comes from Candidatus Latescibacterota bacterium, assembly GCA_022826515.1. The sequence goes on along the minus strand of JAJDUT010000137.1, from coordinate 2,244 downwards.
CGCTCGCGAACAAATGCGGGCCGAACGCCGTCGTCGCTGAATTCCAAGCTGCCCGGCGGAAAACCCCACTCCGGCCAATGCTCTGGAGCGACGTGCAACCCTTTCTCGTCGAGTTGGTACGCTTGGCACCACGCCGCCGCTGCCACCAGCAGGATTGCGCCCACAATCGCAACGCTTTTCATGGTAGTAGGGGCGGTTCGCGAACCGCCCCTACGCACGAGACGCGCCGACATCAATTCCCAATTCAATGTGGATCGCCCACTCGCCAGCGGTGCTTTTCCACCCCATCCATGTCCAACTCAATCCCAAAACCCGGCCCGTCCGGCAGCACAATGCAACTGTCCTCCACCCGTAGCGGCTCGGTGATGATCTCGTCCCGCCACGCAATGCCGGTGACGAATTCCATGGGAGCCACATTCGGTATGGAAGCCATCAAATGCGCAGCCGCGATGATGCCGACTGGGCCTTTGGTGTTGTGCGGCGAGATAGGCACGTGAAAGGTGTCGGCAATGGCCGCGATTTTGCGCACTTCGGTGATCCCGCCAGCGTACATCAGATCGGGCTGCGCCACGTCGATGCCATCTAGCTCCAACAATTGGCGGTAGTGGCTCTTGGTGTTGAGCCGCTCGCTGCCCATGACCGGAATGGAGATTTCCCGCCGCACTTTTGGATAGGCGTTCAGGTCTTCCGGCGGCACAGGGTCTTCAAACACATAGAGATCGGACGACTCTATGGCGCGGGCCAAGCGGATGCACTGTGCCACTGTGAAGCGGCCGTGGCAATCGATCAACAGCTTGACACCCGGCCCCACCGCTTCCCGCACTGCGGCGAAGTGTTCTGCCGTCTCTGTCGGATGGCCGTCGTCCGCGTACTGACCGAAGTCGGCCCCACTCCGCGACCGCGCTCCGCCTTTGAGCGCAGTGTACCCCTCTGCTACCTTTTCCCGCGCCATGTTCGCCGAATCCTCGGGCGTGGCACCGCCAAAGTGCGTATAGACCTCGACCCGGTCGCGGAACTTGCCGCCCAACAGTTCGACCACCGGCAGGTTCGCCACCTTGCCCTTGATGTCCCACAGGGCTTGGTCAATGCCGCTCATGGCGCTCAGCCACACGGGACCCGCCATGCGCCAGATGCCGCTCAGCGAGGAGCGCAAATAGAGCTTGTGCCACAAGTACTCGATGCGCGCGGGATCTTCGCCGATCAACTCCTGTTTGAGATGCTCAACCGCGGCAACTACCACCGGCTCCTTTTGGGAATACGTGGCCTCGCCCAAGCCCACTATATCCTCGTCCGTAAAGACCCGCACAATCGTCCATTTGCGTCCCGGCGAGTCGATCAGAATGGTGTCAATATCGCGTATTTTCATCGCATTAACCTTCCTTTTGCACTGTGAAGATTAGAGGGTGGGTTCGGCTGTTGAAAGCGTTTCAGTCAAACAACGACGAAACTTCTTGTGCCACACTGCGAGCTGCTTCTTGATAAAAATCATCGAGAATAGACTCGTCTTCCGGTACGAGTTCCGGCATGAAGTCCCTCCTGATGTTGAGTTCCTGCTCCAGCACCGTTTCGCCCTTCAGCATATCCTTCACTACCAACAGCACGTAGCTCTCCAGCACATGTCGGTCGGTATTAAAACCATAGATGCCAACCCAGTACGCATGTACAATGTAATCCAAGGTGTAGCGAATGTCCTTGGCCGAGGGATTCGTGGTGACGCGGACGCGGTCGAACCGTTTGATGAGCTCATCCAAGATGGCAGGTCGCACCGACTCATGCAGGGCTAGTATTTCTCTCTTAGCCTTCATTTTTGGGCGCGCAGAAACCTTAAATACCCTGAAAAAACTGGCATTGGATGAAGATCCATTTTCAACTAGTCGATCAACCTGTTCAGACAAGTCCCCACTATTGCGCGTCTTCACCAACACCTTAAAGGTTCCAGTCGGGGCATTTACCACGCCCTCCGCCTCGGCCAACTCTTCCGCCACCGGCGACCCGACGAATGGAACCAGCAGCGCCGCGGTATAATCCAACGCTTGAAACTTGAGCAGCTTGCTTTTGCTCGCCGCCCTCGCAATCAGCGGTTCCAGCCCAACGTTCTCTTCCTTCTTCAACAGGTCGCCGGCCATATCCACGACCCGCACCAAATACGCCTTGGCCTCGCGCTCAGAAAAATGCTCCCCGTGCAGCGCAAAGAGCTGTTCGCCGAGGGCCGTAGATTTCTTGCAATGCGTCTTTAAGTCCCGC
>JAJDUT010000092.1 GCA_022826515.1 Candidatus Latescibacterota bacterium | reverse complement strand
AAGGTCGAACGCACCTTCGCATGGTGGGGTAACTTCCGACGGCTGGTCGTGCGATGGGAATATCACATCCAAATGTATCAAGCCTTTGTCAACGTCGCCTGTATGATGATCACACTGAGACGGTTATGAAACCACTTCTAAACAAAAAGGAAAAGACGAAATGAGAGCAGAGTACGATTTTTCTGATGGTGTACGTGGAAAGCACTATAAAGCGTATCGTCAGGGGCATTTAGTAAAAGTAGAAAAACAAGATGGATCAACTGAAGTTCACTACTTTGCACTCGAAGAGGGTTCCGTTATGCTCGACCCAGATGTAAGACAACATTTTCCCGATTCCGAATCTGTGAACAAAGCACTTAGGTCGTTAATTGCACATCCCGATCTTCTTTAGTGCCAGTTTACAGCTATCCTCCTTTGGGGTAACAAGGGCTTTGTATTCATTGCGCGCGACCAACAATGTCTGCCGAACGATTTTATTTCGACGGAGACCACCATAGAAAACTGGTATTGACCCAGTACGCTACCCCAGTGGATGCGATCATCAACCGAGAGGATGTCCAGCAAGAGGATGGCGTCGGCCCCTCCCTCGTCGGCCAAGCGCAACTGCCCGTCCTCTCGGAAGGCCACGACCGTGGCTTGTATCAGGCTATCGGCCGCAGCGTATTCGGCTGTCTGGTTGCTCACAAAGGGGATGGCGATGGTGTCAATGCCGCCGCCTAAGATGCCTCTGTAGGGTCCGTGGTAGCAGCCAGTGGCTAAAAAAATAGCTAGCAGAAATCTTGCCAAGGGAGGTCTCCTTTTTGCGGGGAGTGAAGGCTGCTTTTCAGCCATTTCTCACCTCTTCTCTTGTCGTGACTCACCGCCTCACAGTAATACCATCTGGCGATGTATTCCTTAAACACCGCCAGCGGTGCGAGGTGTTACTGTGGCTCTGATTCCCTTACACTTTTACTTTTTTTAGGCTGTTTTGTTTTTCACGGTTCTGATTCCTTTGGGCGACAAGCGCGCCTTGAAGGGGGGCAAGCGATTCAGTTGGAGCGCGATCCAGCGTTTGAGCCATCTCCGGCCGAGTTGAAAGATGCTCAGTTCCCGTTGCGTGCCCGCATCAATGACTTGTCGGCGCAGCCGGCCTCCGCGCAGGACATATTCGCCCAACTCATGCGCCCATAGGGTGGCTAGCGCGACCGCCAGCAGGAGGCGTTCAAGGCGTTGGGGATCAAGTAACCGGGTATGATCCAGATCGAAGCCACCGGATTTATCCTCTTTGAAGCTTTGCTCAATCAGCATGCGCTTTTCATACGCCCGCAGTCGGCTCCGGCCGGCGGGCTGATCGGAGATGACGGCGATTAATTCGGCGGGTTGCTTGGCCGTCGGTTGGGTCCAGCCCACCGACAGCGCACACGTTAGCGTGGCTTTTTTCGTCAGGGCTACCTGCCGGTAATAGCGCCGTTGTCCTACCGGCATGGCCAACTGATTGATGCGTCCGGTCCACCCTTGGGGCAAATGCACCCAGGTATTGACCGGCAGCCGAAGGACATAATGCCAGCCCAAGCTTAGACATAAGGTCGCCCACTGGTGATCGCGGAAGCCCCGGTCGGCTAACAACCGCACCGAGTCCACCGACTCGTTAAGCACCTCAGCGGCTTGGCGCAACATCCCTTCCAACTGGGATACCCGCGTGTTCCCCTTGCCTGCAATCACTTTCCACACCAGCGGAATAGCGCGATTCTTATGCACCAACGACAAGCGAAAAATCTGCATCCGATCACCGAATACCAACGTCCCATCCAAGACTACGTCCACCGCTTGCCCGGCAAACGGAGCCAACACCTGCACAAGCAGCGGGCGATACAAAGCCCACACCGAACGCTGCCGATTCGACAGCCAACGACGAAGCCGCGTTATCCGCGACTCGGCGCGGGCACAACCCGGCAGGAAAACGGCAATCTGACTCAAGGCTACCGACTTGGCTTGGAAGATAGCCACTGCGATCCAAGCCCAGTTGACCAACTGTTTGCGATTGGATACCGGCACCAGTGCTTGCAACCTGCTCACCAATCGGTTATATACCTGTTCGCTGCTGCTCATAAGGCCCTCCTTTGATCTTGGCGGTTAAAAGAGGACCCTAAATTATGGGCAGCAGTCCTTTTTTCAAAAGTGTAAGGGAATCAGACTGTGGCTATCTCGATCGCGGCCCCCATCGCAGCTCTGGGGCAAGGCTACCGACGTTTGAATACCACTGGACAGTGGCCGATCACGTACAGGCCGCTATCGATGACGACTGCCGCATCGTCGAGGTCGTCGAATACGAAAAGGAAATCGGGGACGAACCATGGCTGAAGAAAATGCCCGCGCATTTGTTGATCGTTGGGCGGAAGGAAGGTAATGCGTAGTGCAGTAGGGAAGCTCAATAATGAATTACGCCTAAATTTTATGCAATAATTTCTCTCCCGACATTTTGGATTGAGCTTATATTGGAAGTGCTCGGGTTATAGACCCATTCATTATCAAACACCTCTTGTAGTTTTTTGCTTAAGAACAGGTTGCCTATAGATAAAGAATAAAAACGATTCTTATTTTTTTGAGCAGTTGATATTTTTTCATAAAGCGATTCAGATAAAGAATCCATAATAAAATCTGAAATTATAAGAATATCAGACTGTTTATACTTTTCCTTAGACATCATCTCAAGAGCATATTCAAATGCAGGACTTGAATCCGTTCCACCATGAAAAGAGCGTTGTAAAAACTCAACTGCTTTTGCGATGCCAACTTTTCCCGATAAATCTAATGTTTCTATACTCGTTGAAAAATTAATTAAGAGGCAATCTCGCTTCTGCGATACTGCACGAGTGGCTATGAATAAGGTAACAGCCTTAGCTATGGTTTCAGGTGAGCCTTGCATAGAACTACTAGTATCAACACAAATTATCATCGGCCCCAATTTTTCTTCCTCTTCGACCTCAATCATGCATTCTTCTTCAATTTCATGGGAATTTTCCTGTATTCCTTCCATTTCAAAACACATTAGGCGACCCTCCGCAAATTTCATGTCAAATAATGTAGCGGTCTCATCATCAGATAATAAAGCGATTTCTTGAGGAATTGCGTGTTCAATATCTTTGCCTAAGCAAACCCCTACTATTTCTTCCTTTGAGTTTATATCTGGGACGTATTCTGTAACGGTCAATGTATTTTTAACGAGCTCTTGGCGTCTTGTCTTTTCGGCACGGCGAAGGCGACCCAGTATATCACATAATTCTTTTAATCCCTTGTCTTTTGAAATATATTCAGCCCATCTTTTCAATTGTTTAATGTTTGATAACGATAGATTGCCTTTCGATAAATCAAATAATAAGCCCGGTTCTATGGACAAATCGCCCAATGTGTCTGCAAGCAACTGAAGATTTTTCAACCATTCCTCTAGCTTATTCAATAATTTTTGTCGAAATCTTTGGATTGCCTCTATCTCCCATTTAACAAATTGCTCATCTACTAATTTTCTCCACTGTTGCAATAAGAGTTTCCGACAAATAATTTGCTCTTCTTGTACTTCTTTTAGGTCTCGTCCTTCGCTCTCTTGATCTTTTGAATTATCTTTTTTAACACGAGCTTGAATCTTGGCTTGATATTCCTGATTTTCCTTGAACTTTTGGATTGCTGATAACCAGTAATCTTCGCCGATTGTCGAGCTTGTCTGCTTTGCCAATGCTCGGAAATGCTGAAAATCTCTCTCTAACTGGTCTATTGCCGCGATGTTTTTTGTCTCTAATTCGTCCTCTGAATGCTGCAAAGCTGTCTGATTTTCTTTAAATGGATTATTTCGTATTAACCATTTGTCAATATTAATCTGTTCCTTTTCAATCTCTGACGACAACTGTTCTTCGACACTTGTCTCTCTTGCCACAGAAAATTCTTGATAAAGATTACTCAATATCTCTTGTATTTCGTTCTTAGTCGATTTTTCATTCATAGTCAACCTATTAATTTTTTTAAGCGTTCACAATCCTGACGCCTCAATTTCGCACCTTGTAGCTGATCTTCTATACTTTCCAAAGCAATATTACGTATATTTTTAGGAACAAATGGTGTCTCTAATTCTTTCTTAAGTTGAGCCAATCCAGTTTCTATTATTTTTATGATATTCTCAATTTCTATATTTAATTTTAACACTGCTTCCTTCAATGATTCAATGAGCCTCTGGTTGACGTCTGATTTTTTAACTCCCTTATGAAATAATATTTTGGGAGAAAAATCTTCCATTTTTTGCCAATATTCACTTCTCGATAATTCACTTCTCGATAGATGATACTCTTCCGCATCTTCGCCATATTGGTTTATTTCTATTGAACAAATTCCCTGAGAGTTAAAGTTACATTTTATCCAATCTAATTTCTCTATTTGCCTATCTATTGGATGAAATTCATCTTTACTGTTCATCCTATTCACTAGAATATAAAAGGTTTTTTTGCTTTTACTTTCACTAGAACGAGAATGGATAGAACGAAGACGAGGATAAGAATGTTGACTATGTTCCCATTCTCTGGTGCATTTGAAGTATTCATTACCATCGTTAAGGATCTCCGTCTCATAAACATCTTCGCTATAGTAAAGTTCCTCTGTAATCTCTCTCTCTAATTCGGCTTTTTGATAGTCAATTTTATGAAGGCTGACGCCTGTTTCAAAACCGCAGTTTCTCACAGCACCTTCAACTATTTTTACTATCTCTGAGTAGTTATCTTTTGTCGTCCACAAACAATGACGTAGCAATAAAGTATCGACTAAATTCGTTTCTTTTCGTCCAGAGAAGAATGCTGCGGCTTTTAGTAAAATTGCTGCCTTTTGCCAGCGACGATCTGAAACATATATATCAAGCTCTTCTCCTTTTTCTGCAAAGGACAGTCGAATATCGTGTATAATGTTTAATGTTTCTTCTGAAAGTTTAACTTTATGAATCTCCCTGCTCCATCTCTCCCATTCCTCATGTTTTATTTTTAGGTCAATAGGAAGTTCTAACGCGGCACTAGTCGGCTGGGATTTTAGCAAAGATTCAAAATTTGCCTTTTCTTCCATCGGCGAAACATCCAACCGGATGAGAAAACGGTCATATAGTGCTTCCAGTCCTTGTCCTGGAGGAGGTGTTTCGTTTGATGCCGCAATCAGGGCCTTCAACGGTGCAGATTCTATCTCTGCACCATTGCGAAATGACTTTTCGTTTATAATTGTTAGGAGCGTATTCAGAATAGAAGGACTCGATTTCCAAATTTCGTCTAAGAAAGCAAAGTCAGACTGGGGCAGAAATCCCTTGGTCTTTCGGACGAAATTATCCTTTTTGAGTTCTGTAATAGAGACAGGCCCAAACACTTCCTCTGGAGTACTGAAGCGGTGCATCAAGTATTCAAAATAACTACTTGTTTCAAAAGCATGGGACAGACGGCGAGCAATCAGGCTCTTTGCTGTTCCGGGCGGACCAAATAAGAATATATTTTGACCTGATAAAGCAGCTAAAAACGAAACTGAAATTGTCTCCTCTCTTTCGTGGATTCCGTTATTCAAAATTTCAACAATTTTTATCATTCTCTCCTTCATTTTTATTATCTTTCCTGATTAGCAGCTTCTCAAGCTGTCAATGAAAATCCCGTCCTCTACAGCCCCCTCCGGTAGCGCTGTGAAGATATCACGATACATTTGCGGCCCAAATCGTCAGCATGAGCTCCGACTCTCCGATCAGGCGGTACTCAGGCAATCTACCGGACAGCCGCTCGCTGTTGTCCATGATAATCCGCACACCTTCTCCGCGTTTGTCCATCATAGTTCGGCGGGAAGCCATCAAAACGCCAGCAACCGTTGGCCTCAGCGTCCCCTCGTCATCCGTGCGTGCCATGTGGAGCTTGGCTAGGAAATCCCCTCGCTCGTCTCGGGATCGAGGAGTCAGGAATCGCTCCCAAAGGGCTGGCTGCAAGTCGTGCAATCCGGCGTGGGGAACGATTTGCTCGTCGAAGCGGATGATGCGGGCCAGACTGCGCTGCTGGAACAAGCGAGCAAGGTATTCGGATGACATGACGCGCCTACAACTCCCTCCGATACCGCTGCGCCGGAATTTTTAGCTGATCGCGGTATTTGGCTATGGTTCGCCGCGCAATTTTCAGCCCGCCCTTGCTCAGCTCCTCGACGATCTGTTGATCCGAAAGCGGCCGGGCCTTGTCCTCATCGGCGACGAGTTGCGAAATTTTCTCCTTCACCACGCGCACGGACACGTCTCCGCCTTCGTCCGTAATGAGCTTATTGCCGAAGAAGTACTTTAGTTCAAAAACCCCGTGTGGCGTCTGCATGTATTTGCCGTTGCTGACGCGGCTAATCGTCGATACGCTCATTCCTACAGCGTCGGCCACCTCCTGCAAGACCATGGGCCGCAGCCGCGACGGCCCTTGCTCGAAAAAGGGCAACTGCGCCTGCAACAGATAATTACCCACCTTGAGTATGGTCGTGCGGCGCTGGTGGATGGCGTTGATGAGCCAGCGGGCGTCGTTGAGATTCTTGGCCACGTAGTCCTTGACCGCATCTTGGCCATCGCCACGGGAATTGTTGAGCAGATGCTGGTATTCAGAATTGATCTTTAAGGACGGCATGGACCCATCGGCCAGCCACACCTGCCACTCCTCGCCAATTTTTTCGACGACCAAGTCCGGCGTGATGTACGCGACTTCGTTATCCAGCGTCAAGAGATTGTCGTAGTCGCTGCTGGCCAACAGACCCGGATGCGGCTGCAGGCGCTCGATAACCTGCAAAACCTCTTTGAGCTTCTCGTTGGAAATGGCCAAGGCGTGGGTGATGTGCTGCAGACGCCGCCGCGTCAGGTCCTCTAAATGGTCGCGCACCACTTGCAAGGCTAGTGCGCTGAGTGGATCGTCGCGCTGGCTCAACTGGATCATCAGACACTCGCGCAAATCGCGCGCGCCGACTCCAGGCGGGTCAAAAGCCTGAATGACGCGCAATACCTTTTCGACCGCAGCCACTTCCACTTGTAGATCATCGGCGATTTCGGCGAGCGAGCAACCGACATAACCGCGCTCGTCGATATTGCCGATGATGTACTCGGCGATGGCTCGCTCTTCCGGTGCCAAACCGCCAATCTCGCCTAGCTGACGGTACAGGTGCTCTAAGAGGGGCGGCATGGCGGTGATGCGGTTTTCCTGCGGCTCGTGGTCGGTCTCCCAGTTGGGATCGTATTCCGTGCGCTCGCTATTGTACGCGCCCGCGTCGAACTGGTCGTCCAACAGCGCGTCCCAATCGACCTCTTCCACGTCCTCGGGCAGATCCTCTTCTGCCTTGAGCCCCTCCTCCTCGCGCAGTTCCTCCTCTTCCCCCTCCTCGCGTAGTTCGACGACCTCTTCGAGCAAGGGATTGAGTTCGAGTTGCTGCTTAACTTCCTGCGTCAAATCGAAGGTGGACATCTGCAACAGCCGCAGCGATTGGATGAGCTGCGGTGCCATCCTGTGCTGGAGGCGCAAGCTGGGATTTTGCTCGGGACGAAGCATTATAAATTATTGTAAATTAATTATTTAATAAAAATTACCTATCTTGCTATTAGCTGTAAAAACAAGCCCGTGGAATACGAAAAGTCAAGGTGCAAACGCGCCTACCTATCGACTTGCTAACTAAAGCGCTCGCCGAGGTAGATACGCCGTACCTGCTCGTTGGCAATTAACTCTTCGGCTGTGCCCGCAGTTAAAATTTTGCCATCCACCAGGATATAGGCACGCGCGGCGATCTCCAAGGTCTCGCGCACGTTGTGGTCGGTAATCAGTACGCCGAGACCTCGGTTCCTTAGTTCGGCGATGATGTTTTGGATGTCTTCGACCGTGCGCGGATCAATACCGGCAAAAGGCTCGTCGAGGAGCATGTAGTGCGGCTCGCAAGCCAAGGCCCGCGCGATCTCGACCCGGCGCGTCTCGCCGCCCGAAAGCGTGTCGGCGCGCTGATTGGCGCGTTCTAGCAAGTCCAACTCGGTTAGCAGTTGCCGTTGGCGCTCGGCGATGCGAGCCTTGTTGAGCCCTTGCGCCTCCAATACGGCGCAGATGTTGTCGGCCACGCTCAGCTTGCGAAAAATGGAGGTCTCCTGCGGCAGGTAGCCAATGCCCATCTGCGCGCGGCGATACATCGGCAGCCCGGTGATGTCCGCATCGTTGAGCAAGATGCGGCCCCCGTCCGGCGCGGCAAAGCCGACGATGCTGTGAAAGGTCGTAGTCTTGCCCGCGCCATTGGGACCCAACAGGCCGACGATCTCCCCAGGCTCGACGCGGATGCTGACCTCGTCAACGACTGCCCGGCCTCCGTAGCGCTTGCTCAGTGCGCGCGTTTCCAACGCCACCTTACGGCTCCTCTGCGGGCGGATAGTAACGGCCCTCGATCTCTGGCCCGACCCGCACCTCGGCCAGCGACCCTTCGGCAAAGCGGATATCCAACTCTTCGCCGCTGACCTCGTTGACGGAGACCTCTTCGTCCTCTTGCAGCCGCGTGACTAACTCGGCCGCGCCCTTTACCAAGGCACGGTGCAATCCCCCCGCGTCAAAGTACAAGGTCATCTGCTGTCCGCGAAAGCGATTGATCTCTTCGTTTTTGGCTCGGCGGTGCGTCACATCGGCCTCAGAACTTACTTCAACCCGCTCCAAGTCGCCGTCGGCCATAAAAACTTGCCCGCCCCGCCCCTCGATCCAGCTATGGCGGTCGCCCACCTCAATTTGGCCGCTCACTTGGCCGGGTATGGCGATCCACTCAACTTGGTTGTCTGCCAAGGCGACGACCATGGAATCGGCCATCAGGCGGCTGTGGTAATCGCGCTCGTCGTCCCGTTCTTTTAGGACCACGCCCTCGGCGACCAGCACCCGCGTTGAATCTGCTTCGTACGCACCGCGCTCGGCTACAACTTCTAGCCCTTCGGTGCGCAGGGCAAAACCACCGGTCCCGGCCAACCGGCCCCGCACGAGATCGAACTGCAGCACAGGGGCGGTAAGCACGAGTTCGCGCTGACGCAGCGAAGGCGCGCCCCGCATCCACCCAGCCTCTTGCTCCAAGTCGAAAAAGAGCGAATCGCCGGCGAGCGAGCCATCCAACTCGGGTGCCTTTAGCGCGATCGCGCCCTCGGCATGGACTTGGCCATCGCGCGTATAGCGGAGGGTTTGGGCCGTCAGTTTGCGCTCTCCAGCGCGCAAGACCACCCCATCCTGCGCCGTCAGTTTCTGCTCGGAACGCAAATACGCCAACTGACGCGCCTCGATCTGCCGCTCACCCTGCACAAAGGTCGCTGGCTCCCCGAGGGCCTGCAATAGTGCTGAGCTGCGATCTTCCTCTACTTCTGCAGCCCGCAGCTCGGCTTCCTCTTCTTGATAGCGCACCTCGCCTCGTGCCACTAGCCGCTGCTTTTCCGCATCCACCGCAACTTCGTCGGCTGCAAACTGCGCCAGCGAGTCGGCTCCTTCGACCCCTCCGCTAATGTCAAAGCGGCGGGCCTCGGGGAGGAACGTGGCGCGCGGTCCGGTCAATTTCACGCCGTCGTAGCGCACCTCAACGCTGTCGTAGGCGATCTCTTGCACCCCTTCGACGCGGCGGCTTTCCTCGCGCTGGGCGCACACCTCCACCATCAACCCATCCCGACCGCGCCAAATCCCCTCGACAGCTTCCAAGGACCACGCATCTACGGCGAAATTGCTCGTGAGGTTGCGGCCCCACTCTCGTCCCTCGCCGACCTCCACCCGTAGCGCACCCGGAATGCGCAACTGCTCGTGCGCACTTTCCCACAGCAGAGTATCGGCCTGCACCTCTAGGCTGTCCCCAGCACGTAAAACCACGCCGCCAGCTACGCCAAAGCGATCCCGCTTGTGCTCTAGCACCAAGCGCTCGGCCCTCAGCGTCGAAACGGCCTCATCCCCGCGGAACGCAACCTCTACGCCGCCGGTGGCTACTACCTGCTCTGACTTGGAAAATTCGCGCAAATAAGCGGCGCGGATCTCGATGCGGTAGCCGGGTCGTCCCAGCTCGATGTGCGCGTCCCATGCTTCCCCATCAACCTCGGGAATTTGCAACGGCTCTTCGGGCACTTCTCCCGCGCCACAGGCCCAAAGCATAGCCCCGCAGCACCCGGCGCGAAAAAGCCGCGCTCCCCCGGGGAAAGCGCGGCCCATTGAGACGATTGTACCACCCACTGAACTAGGAGGCCGCCGCCTGCCTCTCCTCATGGCTTGCGACCTCCTGTTGATAGGCCAGCGCGGCCTCGACAAACCCGGCAAACAGAGGTGAAGGATTGTCCATCCGCGACTTGAACTCGGGATGGGCTTGGGTGGCGATAAAGAAGCGATGATCCGGCAACTCGATGAATTCCATCAAGCGAGTGCCATCTACTCGGCGGTGATACCCCGAAAAGACCAGTCCCTCCTCTTCGAGCAGTTCGACGAAGCGGGGCGAGACCTCGTAGCGGTGGCGGTGGCGCTCTAGGGCGACTTTGTCGCGCTCCAGCATGACCAAGCCAACGCGGAACGCTTGGTCGGGATTGGCCAGCAGTTGTTCGATCCGGCGGGCGTCTTCGTCGAGGCGGCCCGACGCTTCGTAAATCTGGAGGACGCGGCTGTCGCTTTTGAACACCGCAGCGTATGCGCCCAAGCGCATGCTGCCACCGTAGCGGTTTTCCTCTAGCGCGCTCTTTTGCTCGGCGTCTTGGACGCAGATGACCTGCCACTCGGAATCCGCGTCGAACTCTTCGGAAGTAGCCTCGGCAATCCCGGCGACATTGCGGGCGTATTCAACCACGGCGAGCTGTAAGCCGTAGCACAGGCCCAAATAGGGGATGTTGTGCTCGCGGGCGTAGCGAATGGCCGCAATTACGCCTTCGGCCCCTCCAGCGCCAAAAGCCCCGGGGACGATAATGCCGTCGAATGCGTCGAGCTCTGTCAGTTGCATCTCGCCGCGCTCAAACTGGTGGCCGTCAATCCAAGTGATCTCGACCCGCGCATCCGACGCCACGCCAGCATGGATCAGCGACTGATTGACCGAGATGTACGAGTCCGTGAGCTGAAAATCGCCCGTGACCACGTATTTGCCGACCATGGCCACGCGGACGCACTGGCGCGGATGCCGACTGCGCTTGACCAATTCCCGCCAAGGCCGCCAGTCTGGAGTCTTCTTGGGCGTGCAGCCGAGGCGGCTGAGGATCTTCTCGCCGAGCCTCTCTTCTTCCAAAACCAGCGGGATATTGTAAATCGTCTCCGAGTCCGGGGCCGAAATGATGTGGTCGTAGGGCACGTTGGCCCCGATCTGGATCTTTTTCTTGCGCACCTCGTCGGTGGCGGTCTCGGCGCGACAGACGATGAAGTCGGGAAAAATGCCGTGCTCGCTGAGCATGCGAATGGCCTGCTGCGTGGGCTTGGTCTTCATCTCCCCGACGTGTGGAGGTATGGGCAGATAGGTGATTAGCAGGTGTGCAAAGTGCTCCTCACCCAAGTCGCGCTCCAAGGTCTTGACGGCGAAGAGGAACGGCTCGTTCTCATAGTCGCCGACAATGCCGCCGATCTCGACCAGCACGATGTCGTAGCCCGTGCCCGCCTCCTGCAAGCGGCGCGTGATCTCATCCGTTATGTGGGGGATCGGCTGCACGGTCTCGCCGAGGTACTCGCCGCGGCGCTCGCGCTCGATGACCGTGTGGTAAATCTGCCCGGTGGTCAGGTTGTTGGAACGCGGCAGGTCCAACCCCAAGAAGCGCTCGTAATTGCCCAAATCCTGATCTATTTCGCCGCCGTCGTCCGTCACCCACACCTCGCCGTGCTCGGTGGGCCGCATGGTGCCGGCGTCGTAGTTGATGTACGGATCGATCTTGACGGCGGTGGTGCTGTACCCGTATTGCTGCAGGATCTTGCCGATGGAAGCGGTGGTCAAGCCCTTGCCCACACCGCTTATCACGCCGCCGGTTACGACGACGTATTTGGGGCCTTTGTATTCTGTGGCCACGTTGTGCGCTCCTTCGAGCTGCCCAAACAAAGAATTAGGAATTGTGAATTAGGAATTACGAATTAAGGGCAATCAATACTCCCTCCTTTAATTCGTAATTCGTAATTCGTAATTCTTAATTCCTATTCAATCGATGATTCTCGGAACCTTGAAGTAATCCTCTTGGCGCTGCGGGGCCGCGGCGACGATTTCGGCCGCGGCGGGAAAGGACGCTGCCTCGTCGCGGCGAAACGCGTTGGCGAGAGGCAGCACGTGGGCCGTTGGCTCTACGCCGGTGGTGTCTAGCTCGTTGAGCGTGTCCATGTAGCGCAAAATGCGGTTGAGTTCGCCAGCTAGCCTTTCTTCCTCTGCGGGCGAAAAGCGCAACCGCGCTAATTCGGCGACCCCGTGGACCTCTTCTATAGTAACCGCCATAGGTGAACTTTAAACTTAAAATAAAAAAACGGGGCAGGCTGCGCCGACCCCTTCCACGTCGCAAAACAATGTTAAATATCACGCATCGCCAAAAGCAGCGCAAGGGCTTGTAGCGGGGCATTTCAATGCCTATACTTTGCCGCATGACAAGCAAACAACGCTCATCCCGCAAAGTCCCATGACGCGCAAGGCATTTACCATTGAAGAGGCCAACGCCAAGCTGCCTCAGCTAGACGACGCGCTCCAGCGCATAGAGGTCAAGAAGGGAGCCGTCCGCTACCACGATCAGCAGTTGCAAATTCTCGACGCGCTCTGGGGCCAAGCGGTCACCCGCAGCACCAATCCCGACCGCGACGCCTTCGACCAGCACCGTCGCCGCGTCAACGACCTAATCATCGACATTAAGCGCATCGTCGCCGAAGAAATTATCGCCGAAGGCATCCGTTTCCCGGTCGGTGGCCTCGAACGCGGTCTCCTCGACTTCCCCACAACCTACCAAGGCCGCTGGGTCCTGTTGTGCTGGCAGCGCGGCGAACCCCAAGTCGCCTACTGGCACGAACTGAACGCCGGATACGCAGGCCGCCAGGAGATCACTGCCGAGCACGTCATTGCCATGGGCAAGGAAGACGATCCAGCCACGGTCGATGATTCGGCTCTAGACTTCTGAGCGCGGCAAGTGCCTTGACAGCGTTTCTCGTTTTTAAGTACTTAAAATAAATGGCTTTCCCCTGAGCCATTACCCGTTCCCCTAGCATCGCCCGCACCTCACCCTCTCCCCCAGCGGAGCGCCCCTCCCCAGCGCCCGGCAGGAGCTAGACCGTGCGCCTCAATCAACTTGAGATTTTCGGTTTTAAGTCCTTCGCCCAAAAGATCGTCATTCCCTTTGAACCGGGCATCACCGCCATCGTCGGCCCCAACGGCTGTGGCAAGTCCAACGTGGTGGAGGCCATCCGCTGGGTCTTGGGCGAACAGCGCGCCGGCTCTTTCCGCAGCCAGCGCATGGAGGACGTGATCTTTGCCGGCACCCGCCAGCGCAAGGCCCTCGGCATGGCCGAAGTCGCGCTGGCAATTGAAAACCGCGATAACGCGCTGCCCGTCGAATTCGCCGAGGTCGTGCTAACCCGGCGTCTCTTCCGCTCCGGCGAAAGCGATTACCTGCTCAACAAGATCCCCTGCCGCCTCCTAGACATCACCAACCTGCTCATGGACACCGGCCTCGGCCAAGGCGCTTATGCGGTGATGGAGCAGGGCATGGTCGATGAAATTATCAGCGATAAGACCGAAAACCGCCGCCGCATCCTCGAAGAGGCCGCCGGCATCACCAAGTACAAAGTTCAGCGGCGCTCCACGCGGAATCGCATAGAGGCAGCCCAAGCCGATCTCCAGCGGATTGAAGACATCATCGCCGAAGTCAAGCGCCAAGTTGATTCTCTCGGCCGCCAAGTGGGCCGGGCGCGCCGCTACCGCGAACTCAAAGGGGAACTGGACCAGCTCGACATGCGCTTGGGTCGCCAGCGCTTCTTCGCCCTCAGCGCCCAAATCGCCCCGCTGCAAGACGAATTCACCGCACTCAGCAAGGCAGCCGAAGAAGGCTATACCCGCTTCACCAGCCGCGAGGCCGAGCTCGAAAAGGCGCGCCTCGCCCTGACCGAGGCCGAAAAGGCCATGCAGGAAGCGGGCCTTGAACTCAATCGCCGCATCGAAGCCATCCACGAGCGCGAACAGCTCCTCGTAGCCGTGCGCGAGCGGCGCGAGGCAGCCGAACAAATCCGCGAACGCACGGCGCGCGAGCGCGCCGATTACAGCAGCCAACTCAAAGCCGTACAGCAACAGCGCCGCGACAATACCGCGCACCTCGAAAAAGCGCGCTCGACCTTTGTGCAAATAGAGCGAGAATTGCAGGCCCACCAGCAGCGCGCCACTCAGGCCGAAGAGGAATACAACAGCCACCGAGCCGAGCTGGACCAACGCCAGCGCGGGCGCATGGAGCACCTGCGCCAAGGAGGCGAAATAAGCCGCGCACTCGAGCGCCAACAGGCCGAGCGCGACGCACTCGACGAACGCGCCGTTGCCATGCGCACCGAAGAGGACGCAGCCACAGCCGAGCGCGACCAAGCCCTGCAAGCGGCTAGCGAAGCCGAAGCCGCCCTCGCCGAAACTCGGCAGCAGCTATCCACCTGCCAGCAGCAGCGCACCACGGCCCTCGCCGCTCGCGACCAAACCGAGAAGAACCTCCGCGAACTTGGCGAACAACGCGATGCGGCCCGGCGCGCCGCTGAGGCCAACCAAGCGCGGCTCCAAGTCCTCGAAAAAGTCCGCGCCGGCTACCAAGGTTATCAGAGCGGGGTCCGCACCTTGATGCTCGAGTCGCCCCACGCGGCCCTCTTTCGCGGCGTCCTAGGTGATCTAATCGAAGTCGAAACAGAACACGCCCGCGCGGTCGAGGTCGCCCTCGGCGAGGCGCTCCAAGCATTGATCGCCGATTCAGACAGCGGCCTGCTCGAAGGCATTGCCCATCTCCGGGAGCGTTCCGGTCGCGTCGGCATCCTCTCGCTAGAAGCTCCCCCGCGTACCCTCGGCCCGGTCTTGAATCCAGATCCCATGCCCGGGTTGCACGGCCCGCTGCTGGATTACGTGCGGCCCGAAGCCTCCATCGCCCCCCTAATCGCCAGCCTCTTGCACAACACCTTTCTGGTCGAAGACCTACAAACCGCATTGGCCCTGACGCGCCGCTACCCAGATGCCTACGTGCGCTGCGTCACGCCCGCTGGCGATGCCGTTGACCTCTTCGGCCTCGCGTCGGGCGGCCAGAGTCAAGCCGAGGATTCAGGCGTCCTCGGCCGCGGACGGGAAATCCGCACCTTGCGCTCGCTCGTCGCCCACCAAAAAGCTCGCTACGCAGCCCTTGGCCCTCGACTCGATGCACTCGCCGAGCAACTCGGCGTACTCACTCAACGTTTAGAGGATCTAGCCGCTGAGAGCGAAACTTGGCATGCCAAGGAGCGCGATCAGGTCCACCGGCACCAGCGCGCCTGCGCTGACGCCGAGCGGCTCGCCGCACGTCTCAAGCAACTCCACGGCGAAAGCACCAGCTTGGCCAAGCGCCGCCAAGCCCTCGACCAAAGCATTGCCGAACAAGCCGAACACCTGCGCCACAACGAGGCCGAGAGCACCCGCCTCAGCGAGGAAAGCAGCGCCTTGGAAGAGGACCTCAAGCAGAGCGAAACCCATCGGCGCGAGCGGCGCGAGGCCCTGAACACCCTCCAAGTGGAACACGCCCGCACCGCCGAAATGGTCCAAGGGCTAGACCGAGACGCCACTCGCCTGAAAAACATCGACGCCAACCTGCACAATAATATCGAACGTCTAGAAGCTGAAGGGACCGAAGCCGAGCGCCAACAGGCCGATTGCAGTGCGCGCAGCACAGCCTTAACAGACGAACTCAAAGGACTGCATCAAGGCCGCGAGACCTTGGCGGCCGAGCAAGACCAGCGCCGTCAGCATTGGGCTGCGGCCAATACCCAAAATCGCGAGTTGCAGGAAAACATCAGCCACTTACAGCGGCAGCTCAACGACCAGCGCGAGCGCCGCACGAGCCTTGAAGTGCGCATTTCCGAACTGAAGCTACAGACCCAGCACATTCGCGAGCGCTTGCAGGAGGAGTATCAGTGCGATGTCGCGGCCCTAGGGCCGCTCAACGAAGCCATCGACGAGGAAGCTTCTCAACAGCGCATTGACCAGTTGCGGCAGTCCCTACACCGCTTGGGCTCGGTACACCTAGGCGTATTGGAAGAACATCAAGAACAAAAGGAGCGCTACGACTTTCTCCGCCAACAGCGCGACGATCTAGTCATCGCCGCCGAGGACCTGAAGAAAACCCTCAGCCTAATCGACCGCACCGCGCGGCGGATGTTCCTCAAGTCTTTCGAGCAGATCCGCGAGACGTTCAAAGAGACCTTTGTCCGCTTCTTTCCCGGAGGCGAAGCCGACCTCCAATTCGAAGAAAACGTCGATGCCCTAGAGGCCCACATCGACATCATCGCCCGTCCCCGCGGCAAGCGCCTGCAAAACATTGGCCTGCTGTCGGGCGGCGAGCGGGCGCTGACGGCCATCGCGTTGCTCTTTGCCATCTACCAAGTCAAGCCCAGCCCGTTCTGCATTCTCGACGAGGTCGATGCCCCGCTCGACGACGCCAATATCAACCGCTTCGTGCGCGTGCTCAAGGAATTTGCCCGAGAGACGCAATTCGTCGTCGTGACGCACAACAAGATCACCATGGCAGCAGCCGACGCTCTGCACGGCGTCACCATGCCCGAGGAAGGGGTTTCTCAGCTCGTTTCAGTGCGGGTCGAGGGCGAGGAATTGGAAGCTGCGGCTGGCTAGCCGGAGCGGAAGCGCACTAACAAAAAAGGGGGCCTCGGCTGAGGTCCCCTTTTTTGTGTCCTGAACGGCGTCACTTCAGTTCGCTCATCCGAAACAGAGCGTGAAGTTCAATGCCTTCTCGGGCTAGGCTCTCGGTGCCACCGGATTCGCGATCAATCACGCAGATGGCCTGTGAAACCTCTGCGCCAAGGTTGCGCAGATCTTGGGCAGAAAGAGCGATTTGTCCTCCGGACGTGACGACATCTTCAACAATCAGCAGATTTTTGCCAGCAATGTCGGGGCCTTCGGCGAGTTTACAGGTACCGTATTCTTTGGCCTTTTTGCGCACGAAGCACGTGGGCAGTCCCGAAAGCTGAGCGAGCATGGTGGCGATGGGCACCCCACCGAGTTCGAGACCTGCGAGAATGTCTGTGTCGTCGGGGATTAAGGGCTGGAGGTGGGTGGCGAGTGCGCGGAGGAGCTCGGGACGGGTTTCAAACTGATATTTGTCGAAATATTCTGTGGCTGTCGCGCCTGAGCGCAAAGTAAATTGTCCGCGCAGGTGAGCGGTCTGATAGATGCGGTGAGCAAGTTCGAGTCGGGTCATGATAAATTATCGCAATAGGTAAAGCTGTAGTCAGAACTTGGGCTACTACGTAGGGGATTGTCAAGACTACTTCTTGACTACTACCTGCGTCAAGGTCATTCGTTCCAGTCAGGTCGCTTACTGCGACCGTCGTAGGGTTTCGCTAGCTCGCGTTGAATGAGTACAGACGCCAGTAGTGTGCTATCTATCCACACGTCAGCTATAATACGGCCGGCGAACTTTCCCGTCTTAGGATCAGTCAACCAGACTTGTTGTGCTGTGCGTATGAGGCTGTCAGTCAGAGCCGTAGCGCGAGCACCTATCTTACTCGCTTTCTCAGGCGTGTCGATCCCGCGTAGGCGAACTAGGGTGCGTAGCTCTATCTCCGGCCATATATGAGCGACGCCGTCGATAGTATCTCCGTCAACGATGCGTTCGACAGTGAAAGGGATTGTGTGTAGTAAAGCTGTAAACAGTAGTGTTTTCATTTGCAGGCTTTTACATGGCGTAAGTAAGTAGCTTAGTACACGGGATCACCAGCGCCGATCTTTTCAAGCTCACGAGCTATTTTGTTGTGATCCTGTGGAAAGAGGGCTTTAATCCGCACACTGTGCGCCCTAGGTGTAGTAAGCGTTAGCTCCCATCCCCACATCCAATCTTTCTTAAAGATCGCCTTTCGAGAATTACACCCTTTAGCTATTTCATTAGCCCATAGCTGTTGCTCTCTTGATAGCTTTGGCTCTGCATCCTTTTGTTCTTCAATCTCTACTATCTTAACGTCTCTACTAGTCCCGATAAAATCACTATGAACCCAAGCCGTGTCTCGATTGACTATCACTTTAGCCCACTTACCACGTCTATCTATCTCACGAATAGAATCACCTCGCGCTAGCTCCCCTAGAATAGGTGATGTAGTAGAAGGCTGCAATCTGACATTTAGAGCTGTAGCGGTAACAAACTTATACAGATTCCCACTGAGTTCACTAGGGCGTAATCGGGCGTACGTTTCTATTAATCCATACGTCGCATCCTCCGCTGAGACGCCTTGTTGTACTCGGAGGAAAAAATACGAAGAAATCAATGCACTACAGTCAATTTGCTTCTTCATTCGGAGATGACCTGTAAGTGCTATTAGATGGAGATCGTTTACTGTACTAAACATAGGCTCACGTGGCCCTATTCTCGCTAAATCCTGATAGCCTACTTCGATCAGGCTAGAAATTCGTTGAAGATTTTCTGAGCACATTTCATTTAACGACGATAGATAGTGCTCAAGACGATTAGCTCCTTGAAGGGGATCTTGCTCTGGAAGGGTAGTGGTCGGTCGTTTAATAGCAGGCTGGACACAGCCCACTGTGAGGATAGGGATAAAGAGATAGCGTAGCATGGTACACCTTCGGGATAGAGGCAGAGGGTGAACGGTGAGACCCTCGAAAGGTTCGGGCCTAAATTATGGGAACTATATACTTAAGTTACAAATCCGAGGGTTGGAAAGGGCTTTGGTGCATGAATCGGTGTTTTTTTGGGTAGCTCGGTTGAATAAAAACAGGCTCCTCAGTAGATTGAGCACGACTTTCGCCAAAAAAACCCATGCTTTCTCGTCCAAGGAACCTGTCATGGCCAACCTA
>JAJDUT010000059.1 GCA_022826515.1 Candidatus Latescibacterota bacterium | reverse complement strand
CTTGCATGAGGGCTTTCTTTAGCATATGAATAAGCATGGTGCGGCTCCTGTATTTAGGATTTAGATGCAATCTTGAGCGATTACAAATAAAACCTAAAGCAGGGCCGTACCACAACTTAGATTACTGTCGTGTACTTAGCGGTTTTTCTATAGGGCTTCACCTACGCAGATACGGTCTTGATATACGCTCCGTTTCTATAGAATCTCTCCTGGGTCTTTTTCCCGGTTGGGTCAAATTCGACCCACTTCCCACTTCCCATGGCAAAAGTGCCTTCCCCTCTTAGTTGTCCGTTCTCGTCCACATAAGTCCACTTCCCGTCAAATAGCCCGTTATTATAGTTTATCTCTTCTTTTACCTTTCCATTTCTGTAATACTCAACCCATCTTCCCTCGCTTTTATC
Organism: Candidatus Latescibacterota bacterium; assembly: GCA_022826515.1. Next base: position 34,707 of record JAJDUT010000059.1, on the reverse strand, counting down.
ATCCTCAAAGCGGCCCTCGTAGCGCAACTCACCGCTAGCGAAATATCCAACCCATTTACCGTGTTTTTTCCCGTTTTTGTATTCCCCTTTGTACTCTACCCCGCCATCGGCGTAATAGACGACCCATTGTCCGTCCTCATGGCCGTTGTCGTATGTGCCTTCTTTGCGTATCTTCCCGCGCTCGTAATACTCGATCCTCTTTCCGTGCAGTTTTCCATCTTTCATGAGTTCAACTCCTCCTTGCCCAATCGAAAAATAGCTCTGTTCTATCGAATCGACAATCAGATGGCGTTGGGAGCCTATTAGTGATCATCGACGCTCATACCCATTTCTACGATCCCCATCGCCCGCAGGGAGTGCCTTGGCCCAATAAAGAGGATGGGCCCATTTACCGGTAGCCGGTCCACCTCACCCATGCCACCTGAACCCGTTAAATCCCCGTTCACCTTCAAAGGCATCGTCGTCGGGGCCATCTTCTCACTGCTAGTCAGCCTCTGCGCGCCCTTTGTTGTCTTTATGCTTCAGGCCTCCTCCATGGGTATCAACAGTTCGTCGCCTGGGGCCATCTTTTTCTTTTTTGTGCTCACCCTCTTCGTCAACGTCGTCCTCGGGCTGATTAAGCGTCAGTTTGCCCTAGGCCGGGCCGACCTCATCCTCGTTTACTCCATGCTGCTGATGGCGGTAACCCTGCCGACCTACAACTTCCTTAACTACCTGATCGGCATGATTTCTGGCCCCTACTACATGGCCTCGCCGGAGAACAATTTCGCCGAAGTTTATCTGCCTTATATCCCCGACTGGATGGTACCCCAAGATGAACAGGCCATTTTTGCACTCTACGAGGGATTGCCAAGCGGCCAATCCATACCCTGGGCCGCGTGGATCGAACCCCTGTCGCACTGGTTTGCTTTCTTTTTGTGCTTGAGCTTTATGATGATATGCATGGCCACTATTCTACATCGTCAGTGGTCGGTCCACGAGCGTCTCAGTTATCCTATGACGCAACTGCCCCTGCAGATGATCGAAGGCACGAGTCCGGGGCAGATAGCACCCTTTTTTAAAAAAAAATTAATGTGGCTCGGCTTTGCCGTGCCTTTCATTCTATTCAGTTTTTCGGGGTTAAACCACTACCTGCCGGTTGTGCCTGAGTTTCCCTTTTACATCGCCTGGATTCACTGGTTTCGCGATATCAACACCTGGGGAGAAGGCTTGGCGCTCAGTTACGCCTGGCTCGGGTTTTTCTATTTGGTCGATCTGAATATTTCCCTCAGCATCTGGTTCTTTTTTTTAATAGGCAAGTTCCAAGATGGACTCTTCCGCACCTTGGGCATTCACAGCACCGAGCAACTGAGTCAGTACGAGTACTCCCAGTTGGCAGATCTGACCCATCAGGCCGTAGGCGCTAGCATAGTCTTCGTACTCTTTGGCTTGTGGACGGCCAGGCACCACTTGCGGGATGTGGTAGCCACGGCTTGGCGGCCGGCCAGTGGCGTCGACGACAGCGAAGAGTTGATGTCCTACCGCTTGGCTTTTTTGGGCCTGATCGCCAGTTTGCTCTTTGTCTGTTTCTGGCTGTGGCGCTCGGGGCTTCCCCCCGTCGTCATTCCCGTTTTTCTCTTTATTTGCCTGATCTACTACATTCTCATCACCCGGGTCGTCTCGGCCGGTGGCGTACCCACGGCTCGGCCCCCGCTAGTGGCACCTTATTTCATTATTTCAGGACTAGGCACTTCGATTCTGGGTGCCAAAGGCATGGTAGCCCTGTGCTTCACTATGGTGTGGCAGGCGGAAATGCGCCTCTTCCCCATGCTCGCCTGCGCCAACGCGCTCAAGCTGGCCGAATCGGTCCGCGGTTCGAAAAGGCGCCTTTTGCTGGGCCTGCTGCTGGCTCTGGTGTGCAGTATGATCGGCGGGACGATGATGAATTTGCACCTAGGGTACACCTATGGCGGCATCAACCTAGGATCCTATGCCGGCTTTGGCGGCAACTGGGACCTGTGGTTGTCGCTGGTGCACAATCCCCGGGAGGTGGATGTGCGCGGTTGGATCTTCACTGGCGGCGGCGCTGCCTTCGAGGCTTTTCTGATGGTCGCTCAGAAGCGCTGGTACTGGTGGCCGTTCCACCCTTTGGGCTTTCCTTTGGCCATTGGCTGGCTCACCAGCGAGATATGGTTTGCCGCCATGCTCGCTTGGCTGTGCAAATTGACGATTCTGCACTTTGGCGGTCCCAAGCTCTACCGCGTTTTAAAGCCCTTTTTCTTGGGCTTGATCTTAGGCGAAGTCTCCGTCGCCGCCTTCTGGGCCATCATCGATACGCTGCTGGGCGGGAGCGGCAATGTCATAACCTACATGTGAATGGATCAAATGCCGACTTCGATTGGGCGATAGGGTTCACCGCCTGCAAGTCGCCGCTCCCAATCACTCACTCCGGGCTCTGGGACGCCGAAGAGCTGGCGTCGATTGTGGGATTGGGTAATCCGCTGCTGAATGGACGCGGGCAAATCCCGGTAGTCGTACTGCGTCTTCATCCACGAGCGGACGTACGAGTACTCGAGTACTTTGCGGTCGCTGTTACTGCGGTTGTGAAAGCGGGCGTGCCAGCAGTAGCCGTTGAAGAGCACCGCGTCGCCAGCTTTAGCCGTTAGCTTGGCGTGATGTGGCATGTCCTCGTGATTTTCAATGTCGGGCAAGGGATGCCCCATCTCAAAGCGATGGCTGCCGGGGACGATGGCAAAGGTGGCACCGTTTTCGGGGACGTCCACCAGATAGGTGAAAACTTTGGTCATGATCACTGAGTCCGGCAAATACACGCTCTTTATGTCGCAAAGATCGCAGTGCCAGCCGCCGCCCGATTCGGTGTTGGCTTCCCTGACGCCTCCATGGGCATAGCGCAGTTGCACATCCTCCCCTATCACCGCTCGCACGACGGGGAAGATGGCGGGGTGATCCACCATATCGACGAACACCTCATCCTGATGGAGCAGGTCGTACAGCGAGTCATTCTTCGCCGCCCGGTCGAAGGCTTTGAGCACCCGCTTTACCTCGGCACCCGACAGCGCCCCGCGGATAAAGACAAATCCCTGTGAGTTATACTGTTGCCTAGCTTGTTCGGGTGTCATTTTCGGAGCCCGTTTTTCACAAAGTTTGGCGATTTAATAATTTGGCTCAGTGCCCTTGCCGACGCTGCTCAACGGCGAGTAGCGTCTCTGCGGCAGGCCATCCGAGTTCGGATAGCCCTTTACCTTGCCCGTCCAATAACTGGGCGCAGCGGCGACGCCGAAAAGGTGGGCGAGGTTATCTCTGGCAGCGATCGTCTCCAGCGCCTGCGGCGATAGCTCTGGCAAGGCCTGTCGCATCCAGCTATGGACGTAGGTGTATTCGAGCAGTCGCACAGTTGCATCCGCGCGGTTGCCCGTGCGCGCCTGCCAAACATTGCCGTGCAACACTGCGGCCGACCCCGCCTTTAGGCGCAGCGGCAGGTAGTGGGGCATCTCTTCTATGTAGGTGATATCGGGAAACGGGACTTCAGCTTTGAAACGGTGGCTCGCCGGAACCACAGCCAGACAGCCGCCGTCGGGTGGGGTATCGTCTAGGCACACGAATAGCTGGAGGCACAGGTTGGAGGCAGCATGATGGACTCCGAGCATACCGGCGACCTTCCGGTGCCAACCCTTGCCAGTTGCTCCGGGCGCGACTGAGATAGCAGCAAGAGAGCGCAGAGACACATCGTCGGATAAAATCCGATGGATTATTGGGAACAGATTCGGATGTTCTGCTAGGTGGATGAAACAGTCGTCTTGATTGGGCAGATCTTCCAAAGCGCCTGCCTGCGCGGCCTCGGCAAAAGCGCGTCGGATGCGGTCGAGTTCGTCTGCCCTCAGGGCCTCTTCGACGAGGAGATAACCTTGGCCTTCGTATTCGGCCTGCTGCCACTCAGTCAACCCATTCACCTCTTGCTTGTGAGTTGGGCCGGCATCGAATCGGCACCAATACTACAAACTCTCCCGCTGTAGGAGCCAACGGGAGAGTTTGTCGCGAAAAATTAAATGATTGGAGCTTTTACCGACTGAAAGATGCCTTGATATGGCCCCAAGTATCGTCTTCGACGGACGTCGCTAGCAGTTCCTCGTTGACCGGCAAGAGAATCCAGTCCGGCAGGAAGTCGGCGTTTTCGGAAGATTCATTGAAGTTGAGAGCCCAGTCGGAGAAGACTTCGCCGGTCTCTTCATTGCCGCAGCACAGGCCCACGTCCCCGTCCTTGTTGCGAGCTGCCAAGCCGATGATCTCCCCTTCTTGCAGATCGTGGATGATACTGCCTTCGGGATCTTGCCAGTTGAAATCGTCCCACCACACGTGCCACAGCTCAATTTGCCAGTTGTATTCCTGACCCAGTTCGGGCTCGGTCCACTGATAGGCACCATCGGAGTAAGGTTCCCCCCGATACCAATCGGCCTGAGTCATCCAGTGCCAGTTCCAAGGGACTCCAACCTCTTCCGTTTTGCTGTGGAAGAAGAAGTGGGAAATCTGGGCGTGGCGGTTGCGCTGACGTTGCGCTTCCTCATCGCTCTGCCCTTCCGAACTCCAGTAGAGCCCGCCCGAATGATCGGCATCGACGGCTAGTTCGATATCGTCGCGCTGGTGGCTCCAATAGTCATCGTAGCGGTCGTACGCCAAGTAGATACGCTCGGTTTCGTCGTTCCAGCCAAAGGTAAAACGCACGGCTAAGTCAGACGCATCCGGCTCGGTATCCGTGACGTCAATTTGGGTGATCAAGAGGTTGTTTAGATCCTGTTCGGTGATCCACAACTCCTCTGGCACGACCTCCCACTCAGACAAATCGGCATCCAGAACCGGTAAGTGCGAAGTGGGCCATTGCCACATCTCGAAAATTACGCCCGGCGGATCGTGGGCACCAGCGGATGTGGTAAAGCCAAGTGCTATGGCAAAGGACACAACACCCTTTAAAAGCTTGCTCATAGGTTCCTCCTTGTGGAAGGGCAAGAGAGCTTATGGACTGGTTTGTAGCTATTCAGTATAGATAACCATCTATAGATTGCAAGTCAATGTTTTCTTATGGCCAATCGGGACGCAGCTATGGCAAGGGTGCATTACCGCGCAACAAGGCGGTTGAGCGGCAGTTGCCGTTTCTGTACATTCCCGACCGTCAGTGAATTTGTGGCCGCGTTCTCGGTTGGTTTCACTGAAAAGGAACTGACGTGAAAAAGAGAATCCCCCTGCTCATAATTTCTTGTCTGAGCGCGGCAAATATCGGGAGCGCTGTCGAAGAAACCGTCCTAATTGGCAGTAGTGGATCACTGCCGTGGCAAGAAGGGGGTGGGACCATTGCGGCGACTGCGATCTTGGATGAGTCCACCGTCAATCAGACCAATACCCCCGGTGGCGTGATCGACTTCGAGTCCATTGATTTCCCCGGGTGGATTTTTCCGCAAAGAGTTGACACGACCGACAACATTCTCATCGGCCTCACCAGCAAAGAGCGCGGCGGCTCGATCAGCAGTCCCATCCCCAGTGCCCAAGTCAGTTTCAAAAACGATTATAGGAAATTGATCGACGCCGACGGTCAAACAGCGTTGGAAGTGCGAGCTACTTCCAGCGCCTCCAGTGCCGGTGCGCTCGGTCTGATCTTGGAATTCGATCTCAACGCCCTGTTCGCCGTCAATCGCATCCGATTTTTTCCCCGCAATGCCGCTCCCGAACTGCCGGCACCTGACTTTCCCTTTCACAACGATTTTATCAAGGGGTACGAGATTTTTATCAACGACGGTCGGCCCGAATCCTATCTCAACGGCCGACCGATATGGACGACAATCGCCCTCGAAGGCCAGAACGAGGAAGCGGTCGTCGATCTGAGCATTCCCACCCAATTCGTGCGCCAGATACGCTTCAAATCGCTTACGACAGCCGACTTCGAGATTGCCGAGTTCCAGGTTTTTGCCGAGGGGTTTGTGCCGCAGGCGACCTATCTGTCCAATGTATTCGATTTTGGCGAGCCAGCCTTGCTGGGCCACTTGCGCTGGCTCCAAGAAACCATCGGTGACTCCGTGCTCTCGGATATACAAATCCGCACGCGCACGGGTGTGGATCCCGAGCCGGTCGAGTTTACCCGAGTCGGCATTCAGAGTATCGGACTGACCGAGGTGAGCCGCACGGTGGGGGGCGTGTCGAATCTGGAAGAAATTCGGGTCAAAGTGCCCTGGAAGCGCCCGCAAGACGTGGACGACGACGAACTTAGAACTTTAGTCGAAACCGAGCTAGAGGACGATTTGCTGAGCGGAGAAGAGGCGCTTTTGGCCTGGACCCAGCTACCACTAAAACTGCGAGCACAGCTCGAGATTTCGCAAGCCGAGTACGGCAAGATCAAAGAGCAGGGGCCGATTCGCGATGACCTGACGAACTGGAGTCCTTGGTCTCCCCCGTACTCGGCCGCCGGTATGGTCGAGGCCCAAGCCTTGGAAATCCCAGGGTCGGGAACGCCGATACTCTCTCCCAGTCCCCGCCGCTATTTTCAATTTATGGTCGAGTTTGCCAGCCGGGGCTTTGACGCGGCCTCCGGCTTGGGAGCCTTGGGCTTTGAGCTATCCACGCCGGCTCTGGCCGATACCCTCATCGGGGAAGTGTTTCCCCGGCACGCCGACGTCGGTGCAGCGACTATTTTTTCCTACGCCGTCCTAACGAAGATTGGCCAGACGACGGCCGGTTTTGACCAATTGGCGATCGAGACGCCGCTCGAGGTGGAGTCCATTAGCATGATAGAAGTCCACGGGCCCAACGGCGAGATCGAATCGGCCGATTTTTCAGCGCACTCATTGGACGATCTCCCCGTCGAAGCAGGCCGCGGCTTTGCAGTGCTGGCCGTCTCAGACCACGGCCTACTTTTGCAATTGCCGCCAGTAAACGAAAACAACGCGCTCGTCAAGGTAGAATTCGCAACAGCGGTTTTGCGCTTTGGCACGGTATTCTCGGCTCGAGCCTTCAATACCGAAGTCGGCGCAGTGGGACAAAATATACTCGCGGGCAATGCGGCAGATTTAGGACGAGAAACACTAGTAGATCCCGATCTAGCCCGCATTGGCGCTCCTGTTCCAACCAATCTGACCGTAGAGGTGGCCATAAGCGACGATCTATTGACCAATGTGCGCGCTGAGCCAGTCGTACTTACACCCAATGGGGATCAAATCAACGATCGCACTTTTATTCACTACGATATCACCAATATCGCTAGTCCCGTTCTCGTGGAGATCGAACTATTTGATTTGGCCGGCCGATCGATTAGGTCTCTGCAAGTGGAAAAACAGACCAGCGGGCGTTTTGCCATTGCCTGGGAGGGCACCGATGATGAGGGTCGGCTCGTGACTCCGGGGCATTACATATACACCGTTACGCTGAACGCCGATACCGGCGCTGACAAAAGGCTCGGTGCCGTCGGCGTTGTCTATTAAAAGCCTACGAGGTGAGCATGGCATCTGCATTGGGCCTATGGGCAAACCGACATGAGCTGGGGGGATTCTTCCTGCTGTTGTCGCTTTTGCTCGGTGTTGGCGGCTCGGAGGCCCAAGACTACGGATCTCGTCTCGGGACCCAGCGCGGCGGCGAGGTGAGCTTTGAACCCCGCGGCCCGGGGGTCCTATTCGGGGCACTCGACCCGTCGGTGCGCAAATGGTACGTGCCGCAGGAACTGTACAACGAATACCAGTGGCGTCAGTGGGAATATTCCAACTACGCGCGGCAGCCCTACCAGCGCTACGTTAATACCGCTCTCGAAGGCAATTATTTCTACGATATCTACGGCCATTACGTCACGCGCGGATGGCTGGTGTACGACTGGCACCAAGACCAACCCCAGGCCCTCGGCAGCAGCATCTTTAAGGATGGCCGCTTCAACGACTGGTTCAACAATCTCACGGTGAGTAGCGATTCCGAGGGCCAGTTTTCCTATGCGATCACCGTCGGCAACGAGATCCGCACCACCCTCACCCCCATGACATTTTCCAAGCCGCGTTTTAATGGGCTACAGATGGACTTTGCGGCAGATAAATACCAAGCCACCATCATTGCCTCGCGCATAAGTGATCCGGCTACGGGCGTGACCCCACAGCCGGCTAGAGTCTCCAATTCCACCAGTCTCATTGGTGGACGGGCGACCGTGCAAGTAGGCGACTTCATCACCCTCGGCGGCACCTTGGTGGACGCCCGCAACGCCAATACTGGCTTGGACGTATTCAGCGGCGATCTGATCGCCGGCAGCCTGACGGCCGGCCAGTCTTCCACACCAGTCACCGCCATCGCCATAGTGCTGAGCGACGATTCACCAGCAGACGGGATCGGCGGAGCCGCCCTTTTCAGTCACGACATTCGCATTACCGCCCGCAATTTTGATACAGAGCTAGAGACGGTTTTCACGCTCCAGCAAGTGGTGCGCGAGGGGCTCGAGTGGCCGGTCATTTTTGGCGGGTTTCCCAAAGAGGGATTCACGGCCGCCGACGGCGACGAGCGCATTGTCTTGAACTACGATTTCAACAGCCCGGCCTACGTCGGTCCTGATCCACTCTCGATTGTCAAGGTCGAATTCAACTACGTATTAGCCAACGACTTCAAAGTGGAAATGTGGTCGAACAAGCAGACCGGTCGGCGCTCCACCCCAGCACCGCCCATCACCAACCAAATCATCGAGGAAAGTGAACCCGCCCTGATTGTGCTGCAGCGGGCGGAGGGCAATGTGCGGGATATATCGAACTTGCAACGGGTGCGGTATGAATACGGCTTGCCCACCGCCAATATGGTTGGGGGTTTCACCATCGAGGGCAAAGATGTATTCGGCTTTGATTTCAACGGGGAGTGGGATCGCAATCTGCGCTTTTTTCAGTATCCCAATCCCGCCATTTTTTCAGCTAGCGGCAACCACGAAATCTCTTCGCTTCACGCCGATGCTTGGTTTTTCAACCTATCCAGACAGCAATACCCGTGGTTCGGTTTTTTCGAGAGCTACTCCATCGCCCAAGACTATTCGACGACCGCGGCATTCGTCGTCGATCACTCCGGTGACATTCTCTACGATTCGCCCACCACCGCCTTCTACGAATTCGTCGACGACAACGACGATCAAGACCGTTTACCCGATTGGGTGCGCCGGGGGCAATCAGTCGGCGATAATATTGTTTTTCCCGGCTGGGATGAAAACAACGACTTCATCTCCGACTTCAATCAGAACGACAATACCACCATACCCAATAGTGTGCCCGATTACGAAGAACCTTTTCTGAGATTCGCGGTGGACCGTCCGGAGTTTCTCTTCGGCATCGATCTCAACAACAACGACTGGATTGACCGCTTTGAAGACGATGTGCTGCCAGACTATCTCTACAAGGCCGATCGCCGCGGGTACAATGCTTTTGTGGGGCTCGACATCGCTCCAGATGTGCGTCTTTTGCTGGGACGGGTGGACGAGCGCATGTTTTCCCAACAGCGAGCAAACGAATCCACCTATGGATTGTTCACCTTTGACCGCAATTGGGCGGGTTTTGGCCGCGTGCGGGTTTTCGAAATGCTCAAGCGGGTTAAAGACACCATCCCGGACGATCGCCGGGCGCCAACGCCGTTCTTAACGGCCCCGGCCCGACCGCTGGTGCCGGATATTTTGCCAGCCGCGGATACTTGGGTCAACTCGTCGTTCATCGCCGTCGATCACCTCGGAGTGCCGGGCCTCGAATTAACCTCTAAGCTGAAATACGACTTCTACCATCAAGTGCTAGACTATCCAAGGGACCTCAATGAACGGCCCCTCCGCGATTTTACCAGTTTTTTCGGTGTGATCAACAAAGCGTCTTATACCGCGGAATGGGGTTCCTTTTTGCTGCGACCCGGCCTAAAGAGCGAGTACTTCCGGCAGAGCAAATTCTTGCAGGAAGAGGAACCCCACCAACACTGGGCCGGGATCGCCCAAGTGTTGGCCCAGACGCGGCTGACACCCAATACCAAGATCGAAACGGGCCTCGAATTGTTGCGCTTTCGCGATCTGGTCGCCGACGAAGACGACATGCTCGCCAGAGGAGTCGCGGCCGAGACCGGAGATCTGACTTCGACTCAGGTCGCCGTCCAACTGTCGGTCACCTCGGGATACCTCGGGTATATCCTCACCACCCAGGTCGGGTTGCGGGTCGGGCGCATCGGCACAGAGCGCATTAGCGAAACTGCGCCGGGCGTCTTTGAGAAAAGGAGTAAAGGGCGCTCGGAAACGACCAGTTTTATCACGGTTTTTGCAGGGGTCGAGTAACGATGAATTCGCGCGCCTGGATTCTCTGGGTAGGACTGGCCGGTGCCGCCTCTGCCCAGCCAGAGTACGGCTATCGGCTAGGCGAACGAGTCGGCGACCACGTCGTCTATTCCACCCGTGGCGTGTCGCTTTATACCGAAGCCCTAGAGCCCACAGTACAGCGTTGGTATGTACCGGCCAGTTTATTCTCCGAAAACCACCACCAATGGGAATATACCAACTACGCCCGTGATCACTTTCTACGCTACGTCAGCCCCAGCTTGGAAGGAGATGTATTCTACGATGGCTTTGGCAGCCTGATCACACGCGGCTGGCTCATTTACGACTGGCGTCAGGTGCAGCCGCGCATCGCCGAAAGCTCGCAGATATTCAAGGCGAGCCAGTACGTGCGATGGTTCAACAGGCAATTGCTGGCCGTCGATAGCAAGGGAGATTACAGCTTCTCCATCCTCGTCGGCGATGAACTCAATACTACCCTGACGCCAATGACGTTCAGAAAGGCCGGCTTCAATGGGGTCATGGCCAACTTGGCGACTAATCGCCTGCGCCTCACAGGACTCTTTTCCCGCATCTCGGGACCGGTGCTGCTAGAGACCGTGGGGCTGGTCGACCCCAGAGTCAACTCCACCAATCTGGTAGCGGGCCGCAGCGAAGTAGATCTGTTCAAGGGCTTGACCATAGGACTGAATCTGGTCAATTCCCACACTTCTAATGGCAGTCGGGAAAGTTTCGCCGGCAACCCCTTCAAGGGCGAGCTATCGACCGGCCAGCTCGAGGACGCACTGCGCTCGGTCCTAGTGCGGCTCAGCGATGACTCGCCAGAAGACGGCGAGGCCGGGGCCATCCTCATCGACAGGGACATCGAGATAAAAACCAAACTCATACGTCCTTCCTCTGCTGACCCAGCAGTATTAGTGGAGCGGGACACTCTCATTGTCGGCAGTTCTTTTGGCTTCGACGCCACCCACATTCAGGGCGGTTCGGTGCGGAACGGTCTGCTCGTGGCCGACGGGGCCGAGAGCATTGTATTGCATTACGTCTTGGCCCCTGCGGAGGGCGAGAGCGAAGAAGGCTCCTTGCGCCTGTTGCTGCAACAGCGACTGAATCTGAGTCTGGCAGAAGCCCAAGATGTAATACAAGCGATCGAAAATGTGCGCTTTCGCCTAGTATTGGCTAACGATTACCGCGTGGAAATGAGCTCGGATCGGCAGACCAACCGCTTTGGCGTGCCTCAATTCCTGCCGGTCACCAGAGCCGAAGGCAACATCAAGAATGAGACCAATAGCCGCCAAGTGGTTTTCGACTACGGCCTCCCCACGGCCAATCTGCTGTACGGCCTCAGCGCCGAATGGCGCAATATGCGCGGTTTCGATTTCTACGGGGAAGTAAATATCAATTCCAACTATCGAAAATACCCGAATCGAAAAAAAAAGCATCACCGCGCAATTGCGGGCATTACAGGTGACAAAAGGTCGCTGGGCTGGCTGGCTAATCTTTCTTGGCAAAGCTACCCTTGGTCGGCCTTCTTGGAAGGCTTTGGCATGGACGACTCCTATTCCACTAGCGTTCGTCCGGTGCCCCCATCTGGAGTGGCCAACTACGCACCCGAAGCCACCGAGCTTTTATACGATTTTGTCGATGACAACGACGACCAAGATCGCCAGCCCGATCAAAAACGCCTCAATCAGGGTAGTCTGGTGCCGCCACAAGTAGGCGATTTTAACATCGACCAAACCGGAGTCGCCGACCCAGAAGTCTTCCCGGGTTATGACGAAAACGGAGATTTCATCTCTGATTTCAACCAGAACCACAATCCCATCCGCCGCAATCTGCTGCCCGATTACGACGAACCGTTTTTGCGCTACCACTCCGACCGGCCCGAGTTTCTCTTTGGTATGGATCTGAACAACAACAATTGGGTCGATCGCTTTGAGAATGACGATTTACCTGATTACCCGTACAAAAAAGATCACTGGGGCTACAACGCCTACGGTAGCCTCCAACTCGGTCCGCAAGCCAAGCTGACTCTCGGACAACTGCGGCAGGAAAAACGCGAGACGGGCGAAGAAAACCTAACGACCTATGGCCTCCTAACCGCAGTCGAGGACCTGCCGGGCAAGGGCCGCCTGCGTCTCTTCGATATGTTGAGATTGGCCAAAGACGATATTCCCGATCCCTTGTCGCAGTGGATCGTATCCACGCCCGAATTTGGCGATCCGGGAATCGACAGTGGGCACCATGTCCAAGTTCCAGATCGCCTAGCGGCCGCAGATACGTGGATCAACACCTTCTATGCGGACTGGAAATACGCCAGTCCAAACCGGTGGAGTACCTTTCACCGATTTAAATGGGAAACTTGGCGTCAGCGCAATACGGGCGTGGATTTCCTCGTCGATGGCGAGGGCAGTCAGGTGGACACCGGCGGCGAACCCGTCGCTAGCTACGACCCCCTCGGCCCACAAGGCCGCAACGGTCGCCGGTCCTCGGGATTTTTGGGCTTAATCGACAAGGCGGAATACCAGTATTCGTGGCGGGGTTTGACCATCGCTCCCAAAGCGAAAAGCGAGTTCCTCAGCCAGACCCCCTTCGACCGGACGCTGGACAAACGCCGCACTTGGGACGCGCTTTTCTTTTTGCAGATCCACTTTCGCGTCCTGCGCACGACCAAGATCGAAGGCGGTTTGGAACAGCGGTTCTTCTACAATGTCCTAGACTCGGAAGAAAATCTGCAAGTCGGACAGTTCAGCGGCGATTTTCGCGGCACGGTGTTGGCGCTGCAACTCACGAATCCAACTACCTATTTGGGCTACAAATTGATCACCGAGGTGGGCATGCGCTACGATCGGAGATCCCTAGAAAGGGTCGGCGGCAAACGCCAGCAGAAGGCCTCGGGTCTGTTCTTCGCCTCCATGCTGGTGGGTCTGCGTTGAGTCGACTAGTACTTTGTATATTAATGTGTAGCACCCCTGAAAAAGAGGAGCGAATAATGATAGGCCGCCTAACGTCTCTGCTCTGTTTTGGATTCTGTCTCGCCCTTTGGGGGCACCAAGACAGCGGGGCATTGACGGTTTACCGGATCGGCGGCGAAGATCTGCCCACGCCCGAGGCAGCCGATTTCGGCGTTCCACCCGAATCTTTCCGCTTCGAGCAGCGATCTTGGATGTCTTTCCAAGATGACGACTTTGGCAGCGTCAACCTGCTCGACCTAGAACCGGGTCATATTCGGCCCCAGACTCTGGACAAAGAGGTCAATCTCACGCCGTTGATCCGCGAGCGCGGAGGGTCCATCAAGATCAACGACGGTTACGGCTGGAAAGACGAGGCGCAGCTAGATTTCCTCTTTGACGACGACGAGACCACAGCCTTTTCAGGGGATATAGGAGGCAGTCTGCGCTGTGCTAATGGCACCCCGGGGAGAAGAGGCATCATGGATGCCCTCGGGGGCGATCCCATTGCGCAATGCAGGTATTTCAAATTCGATTTGGGCGGGGCGTTTATCATCGACCGAGTTCGATTTTTTGGCACTCCGAGACGGGGCGACACCTTTTTCCCGCGCTCCTTCCGGTTGGGCACCAACGACGGGGATGCGCTCAAAGACGGAGAACGGGAGATCAAGTTGACTTGGCGCGGCAAGGCATTTGTCGACTGGAATGTCGTCGTCGAGCGCCTGGAGAACACAGACGCGGTCCTGGACTTTCAATTGCCTCCCGAGCCTGTGCAAATCCTCATGTTCGAGTCTCCTCAGGGCAAATGGGAAATCGCCGAGTTCCAGATTTTTGGCACGGGGTCGGCTCCCTTTGCCAGCTACATTTCGAGTATTATCGATTTGGGCGGCCCGGCCGTGCTGGGAGAATTGACCTGGTCCGGCAACCAAGCACCGACCGGGCGCATCGACCTAACTGCCCGCGGTGGCGACACGTCCGATCCCAATACGTACTGGCGTTTTACCTTCAGAGGGGATGAAAGGTCTCGTTTCGCTGCCAATGGCCAACCCCTCAGTCGCACCACCTACGCCAGATTGGAAGGCGGAGAGAAGGCGGGCATAACCCCCGACGAACAGAATTGGGAACTGTGGCCCCCTTTCTTTTCTTTTGCGGACGGCCGGGCCGAGCTGAGCCGCCTCAAACCCCGTCAGTTCCTCCAGTTCAAGGCCGATTTCCACTCGCTGCCAGGAGGGGAAAACAGCCAGCTCGACTATCTCCAATTCGCCGTTACCCAACCGCCCATGGCAGCGGGCGTCGTGGCCGAAATAGCACCTGCTGTCGTCGGCGCTGGCGAGCCGACGCGGTTTATTTACAAGGTATTGCCCGAGGTCCAACTGGGGGAGTCGGGTTTCGACACTATTGAGATCCGCACGCCGATCGAGCCGCGGATCGAATCCGTGTCCATTAGCGGTGCCGAAGTGGAATGGACGGCTCTGCGGGTGGACGCCACCGGTCTGGAAGTGCGGATTCCCCGCATCGGCGACGACCGTTCGGGGGAGTTGATCGAAGTCGTTTTCGCGGCCGAGGTGTTCCGTTTTGGCACGGTATTTCCCGGCGCGGTCTGGGACAGCGAACGGCCCTACGAAGTGCGCCAACCACTGACGCCGGGCAATGCCGACGATCTGGTGGATAACAACAAGCTCAGTGTGGCTTTGCAACAAACGGGCAAGCAATCCATAGGGCGCTTCGATCTGTCTTCTCGGGTGGTAACGCCGAATGGAGATCGGGTCAATGACGAGTTGCTGATCGAGTACGACCTCATCAACGTCGATAACGCCGGCGCTGGCATCGCCCGGCTCGAACTCTACGGGCTGACGGGAACGCGCATCGGAGTATTGCAGCAAACCCAGATAACCAGCGGTCGGATTCACTTCTCGTGGCCCGGCACCGATGGCGATGGTCAGGTGCTGTCGCCGGGCCTCTATATCCTCCGTTTGGCCGTCGACGCGGACCGCGCTACGGATGCGGCGTTTCGCTCCGTAGCAGTGGCGTATTAGCTGTCTTACAAGATAATCCACAGATGGACGCAGATAGACGCAGAATAGAATGCACAAGACGAGTCACATCTAGAATTGTTTGAATTGCTATATGCCTAAAATCTCGCCCAGAATTTTTGTAATCGGCGTGAGCGCTCTTTGGCTCCTCATCGGCTGGACCTCGGTCCGAGCCCAGACCACCAACGAGTTTCGCACCCGATCGAACCAGGTCGTTGTGAACGCCCAGAGTCATTGGCAGGATTGGGACTTTCCCGAAAGCACTCTTGAGGTTTCTCCCCAGGGGGAAGTACGGCCGCGCCGATGGAATCGCAATACAGACGCCACGGAGGACATTGTCGATTTTCTGCGCTTCCAGATCGAAGCGTCACGGCGCGATCCCACGCTATTCAAAATTCCCAAGCGCCTGCAGGGCAAGGAGGCCGCTGAGATCTCTCTGCGAGATGCCGTCGTGGAAGCAGGTTCGAACCCCGCAGGAGTAGCCAATGTCCTCGACGGCGACCCCGCTACCTTTTGGGAACCAGCGCCGCTGCCGGCGGGTGTGGATCCGGCGGATGTGGATGTCGGCGCCCTTTGGTGGTTTACAGTGGATCTGGGACGTCTGGTTTTCCTCAAGAAAATCGAACTGAAATTCGTCGATGAAGATCTGGGCGATCCCTTCTTGTTGTACGATGTCCTCGTATCGGACGGACGCAAACCCATTGCCGCCCAATCGGGAAACGCCCCACCCGAATTTTTCCCCGTCCTGATCTCTCTCAAACCCAATAAGACCCAACGCAGCGTCGAGGTGGATCTGCGCGGCATCACGGGTCGCAGAGAATTGGGCGGCGAGCAGGATGAGTTTCTGGCGGAACAGATCCAATTTGAGGACTTGGCGGAGGAATCTGGTCCGACAACAGACATGGCGACGCTGGTCGGACGTTTTGTCCAAGTCGTCATAAGAGGCAGTGACCTGAACCGAGGCCGCCAGATCACAAAAGCGGAATTCGAGCAACTCGCCCCGGCCGATACGGGCGCGGTTGATTACTACAAAAAACTGCCAGACGGCGGCCAGTTGCAAGTGTCGAAGCAAGTCTATTTCGACCGCCTCGCAGAGGAAACGCGCGGCGACATCCGCTATTACATCCGCGAGCGCCCGCGCTTAGCCGAACTCAATGTCTGGGTCGAAGGGGATGATATCTTCCACGGGATATTGCGACGGGGTGGGACCATAAGCTCGCCCGATCCCCGCAATGGAGCGATCCTCCTCGATAGCGATGTGGACTCCGCTCATTTTCTCGACCTCTACAGAGATCCCAAATTCAATTTGAGTCCCATCGGCACGGTGACTTTAGATCTAGGATCGTTTTTCTGGATCAACGCGCAAAGGATGACCTATACATTCATCGATAACGACGCCCACACTTTTGGCAACTATACCCTAGAAGTTTCAGACGGCAGCAGAGAGCCCGATGGCAGCTTCAAGTGGTCCATCGCCGTAGATCGCCGACAGACCGAAACCCTCGGCGGTTTGATCGGCAAGATCACAGAGGGCAATAACTTCGATCCCGTCGTTGGCCGTTTTTTCAAAATCCAGTGGAACGTCCAACCCATCGCCGCGAGGATCCTGACCGCACTGAGTGAGTTCCAGCTTTTCGGCGCTGGCTTTCAGCCCCAAGTCGAGCTGACGTCGGGGCGCATCCCGCTGGGAAACAGCAAAAATTTGCTGTCGATCGAGTGGGATGCCGATACGCCTCCCGGCACCAAGGTAGAGCTACAGACGCGGACGGGGGACACCTTCAGTTCGGATACGCTCTACTATCACGGCGACAATATAAGACTCTACGAAGGAGGTGCTGCAGAATACTACGCACGCAAAAACCGGCGCGACAAAGGCAACAAAATAGGCATCTGGGTCGATGGACCGGAGTGGGAAAAGTCCTTTAGTGCACCGTACGAAAACGCCGCCGGCAGCCCCATCACCTCGCCCTCGCCGCGCCAATTTGTCCGCATTCGCGCCACGTTGTTTTCCAACGATCCAGAAGTCCACCCCACCCTCAAAGAGGTCCGGCTCAATTTCGCCGAGCCAGTGGCTCGGCACCTGTTGGGCGAAGTTACCCCTACACAGGTCGATAGCCTCGGCGTCCAGCGTCCTTTTTCTGTGTACATCCGGCCGGACACTGTCAGTGCCGGCGGATTCGATCAGCTCCTGCTCGCGGCTCCCCCCCAGATGCGTCTGACCTATCGAGGGCTATACGGGGGCAAAGGCAGCGATTTTTCGCCGGCCGCTGATTTGGCTTCTCTAAAGATCGAAGACATCGATGTCCGCAGCGATCACTCGGATAGCCTGCATCTGACTTTTCCGGCCGTACTCTCAGAGTCGGATATTGAACTGTTCCGCCTCGATTTCGACACCTCTCTTTTCACGGTAAGTGCACCGCTGAGAGCAGCCCTGCGGCGGGGAGACGACGGTTGGTGGCAGCGCGTGGACGCGGGAGACGCGGCCGCGCAAGTCACCGACAACGATCTAACGCTGGTCGCAGTACCGAGACGCAAGGAAATTTTCCGCAACTTAGCGATCAAGCCGCAGGTATTCACGCCCAATGGGGACGATATAAACGATGCGGTGAAGTTTACATTCGACGTCGTGTTGATCCGTCAGAGCAGTGCCGTCGAAATCCATATCCACGATCTGGGAGGTCGCCGGGTGAGAAGCATTTCCGCGCGGCGTCCAGTGGTCACTGGTGCCCATGCGCTCGAATGGGACGGCAGAGACCATGCTGGAAATCTCGTGGCACCTGGAATGTACGTCGTCTTGCTCAAGATCGATGCCAATACTGAGGGGGCTGGCTTAGACGCGAGTGATCTCACCCGCACAGTGGCGGTCGCCTACTAGCGCTTCTGGACAGAAATCCTTCCCCGCAAACCAGGAAACTACTTATGCCCATAGGCACTAGTGCTATAGCAATCCTACATCGTTTACAAGGTGATCCGCAGATGGACGCAGATAGACGCAGAATAAGATGCATAAGACGATCCTCCGCTCGAATTGTTCAAATCATTCCGCATTGCTATATCACCCGAATGGACAGCAAGTTCAACAATGCCAGATGCTAAAACAATTCGTCACCAGATTAGTACCGGCCAGTGGCGCGGTATGACCGTTGGCAGGGCGGGGCGTTATGTGCAGACCGGCCTAGTCATTCTCCCCAAGGCCGAGGCCTATGATTTTCTCGTCTTCTGCCAGCGCAACCCGCAGCCGTGTCCGCTGCTCGAAGTGACGGACCCGGGCAGTCCGACGCCGAAAACACTGGCACCGGGTGCGGATATTCGCCATGAGGTCGGGCTATACTCGGTCTGGCGCGACGGTGAATTGGTGGAAGAAGTGACCGATATTGCGCCGTTGTGGCAGGATGATTTCGTCGCCTTTTTTTTAGGGTCCAGCCTGACTTTTTTGCAAGCTCTGGCCGACGCCGGGTGCGTCAGTTCGGTTGGCGTCGTGCTATATAAAACCAATATCATGTGCAAACCAGCGGGGCGTTTTGCCGGGCCAATGGTAGTGACCATGCAAACCTTGCCGGCGGCAAAGGTGGCGCGCGCTGTGCAGGTGACTTCGCGATTCCAGGCCACGCACGGGGCCCCGATACACATTGGCGATCCAGCCGCCATAGGCATCACCGACCTTTCGCAAACCATTGGCCCCGTGCCCCCCAACGGCATTCCCCCCGGCGATGTAGCGCTATTTTGGGCTTGTAGTGTTACGCCTCAGACGGTGGCGCAGGCTTCCGCCATTCCATTCATGATAACCCATTCGTCGGGACACGGCTTTGTCACCGATCTCGAAGACCACGACCTAGCTGTGCCGTGAACAGCGGATGGGGTACCGGCGCGCTTTGGTTGCGGACTAGCGCAGGGACACGCGTAACCTCGTAGCGGCGTGGCTCGCGCTGTCGGGCCGATCTACCGATTTGCTGAAACGCCTCTATTAGCATTTGGGCAAGTAGAATCTAATGTTTATTTTAGAAGCATGAAGAAGCAAACAGCCGTTCTGGATACCTCGTTTTGGGTTTTGGGCCATCGAGCGGATGTGCTCTCCTATCTGTTTCGCTTTTTTACGGTCGTTGTCCCATCGGCTGTCGAGAATGAGATACAAGCCCACGACCCGCGTTATCCACAGCGGGTATATGGGTATCAAGAGTTGTTTGGCCTGATGAAGCGGCAGGGAGCATTGGCCATCCGCGACCCCGTCCAGCCGTTGGACCAGTTTCACGCAGGAGAAGCAGCCGCTTTAGGATTGGCTCTCGACGAGAATCTGTGGCTGCTGGTGAATGAACAACGTGCTCTGCGCTTTGCTTGGCAGCGCGGGCTCAAGGCCCTGACTGTTCCAGAGTTCACCGTATATCTATATGAAATAGAAGTGCTGTCTTGGCACAGCGTTCGCGATAAACTAGATAGGATCGCCGCAAATACTGGAAAGGCTTTGATGGATATAGCCTACCAAGCCGTACGGAGCTTGGCCGAATCCCGAGGAGACCTCTAAAATGAGCCAGAGTACTACTAAGAAAACGCCTAGCCGGGTGACCAAATCCATTCGTCTGCGGCCAGAAGAAGCCGACGAACTCGCACACTTGGTGGCGAATACTGCCTACTCGGAGGCGGCCCTAATGCGTCAATGGGTGCTGGTTGGTATGGAGCGGTTTCGCGTGTCCGAGGCTATCCGCTCCTATCAAGAAGCCGAGGTTGATCTGCGGGGAGCGGCCGAACAGGCCGGATTGCCCGTGGCCGTATTATTGGAAGAAATGGCGGCGCGCAAAGTCGCCGTGCTTGATTCGCCGGAAGATTTTGGCCCCGGTCTGGAGGCTTTGCGCCAGGCTTGGCCAAAGGATCAGTAGTTTCCTCGTCGTTGCTCC
The DNA here is from genome assembly GCA_022826515.1 of Candidatus Latescibacterota bacterium. The sequence continues at coordinate 14,549 of JAJDUT010000059.1, read as the reverse complement.
AAGTCAATCAGTACGGTTGCTTGGAACAAAGGTAGTGTATCCGTTTGAAATCCTAGGGTCTCATGCTTCATGGACGTACTAAAGGTGCTATTAATGTATTTCCCCGTCTTTGCTCGAACGGCCACGTGCGATACGGCATGGACCATTTTGTCCGTCTGCTTTGTTCTAACTTTGCAGGTCGGGTGCGGCTCAGAACCCCAAAGCCATGCGGTCGCAAGGATAGCGGGGCAAGAAATCACCACGGTCCAACTGCAAGCATTCGCCGCCCGCCTGCCGGACGGCATCCACGAAGGCAAAAGCGACAGTGAGGCCAATATCATGGTCTTGAATGCGCTGATCGACAAAAAAGTGTTGCTAGCCGAAGCAGAGGCCCAGCAATTGCAGAGCGATCCAGGCTTTGTCCTCGATTTATCCGCCTTCAAAGATCGGGAAATGATGAAGTTGTACAACCATCTCAAAGTGGATCGGCAAATTTCGATTTCACAAGAGGAACTGACCGAACTTTACCGGGACGAGGCCTGGGACCGAGCACTGCGCCTTGCAGCCATAGTGGTCGAGACGCGGGAGAAAGCCGACGAACTAGTAGCCGAACTCAACAGCGGCAAGGCATTCCGCCAGCTCGTCGATGCCTATTCTGTCGATGAGACAACCAAAGCCTGGGGTGGAGACACGGGACGCTATTTGTCCAGAGACACAGCCGATGAATCCCTGCAGGAATTATTGACTCTACAGGTAGGTGACCTATCGAAGCCGTTTCCCTTCGCCTATAAAGGGAAAAAGCACTACGCCGTATTCAAAGTACTGGACGAGATGCCCATTGCCTTAAACGAGGTGCAAGGAGTTCTCGAGGAGAAAATTTTCGGCTCCAAACGAATGGCCCGCAGAGCGGCCTTGACCGATTCGCTAGCAGGCGTGTACAAGCCTTTAGTAGATGCCGATGGGGTGGCATTTTTGGCCGAACGGTCAGCCGACGGCCAAATCAATGTGTCCGAGGCAGAGACCACTATGCCCTTGGGTTCCTATCGAGACGGCAATCTGACCATTGGCGAATTTCTTTCCGTCGTGCTACACAAAGCCGGTCCAGAGACCCGACACCAACTCGCCGATACTGCGTTGGTAGCGGCCAAGGTCCGCAGCCTGCTCACTGCCCAGATGCTACTACAAGAATCCTACTCCCTCGGCTTAGATCGGGATTCTACCTTGGTAGCCAGCGTGGAAAACGAGCGCGAAAATCTACTCGTGAGTCTGCTGCGCAAGATCAATGTCGATGCCTATATCAGGGTCGAAGAAGAAGAAGCCCGCGCCTTCTACGACAAAAACCCCGAAAAATTTCGCTATCTCGAAGCCACCATAGCCGCAGAGGTTCTTTTGTCCAACGAAGAGGAAGCTCAGCGGGTAAAAGAGCAATTGCAAGAGGGAGCCGATGCAGAGCAATTGATCGCAAAATACGACACTCGCGGGGTCCACGGGGAAAAAAGGGGATTTGTGCGCCTCGACGCCTACAAGCGGCTTCACTATCCCCATCTATACGATCTCTCCCAGGATATGGAAATAGGCCAAATCGGCGGCCCCATCAAGGTAGCGGAAGGGTATTCCGTATTTAAAATAGTCGACCGGGAAGCGGCCAAGCTCAAACCTTTTAATGCCGCTTCAAAAAAACGCGCCACCGCCTATGTCAGAATCAACAAGGCCAAGCACGGCTATGTGGAGTTCGTCAGCGCTTTGCGGGAGAAATACAACGTGGAAATTTTCTCCGCCAATATTCCCAACATGATCAAAGACGGGAAATTTCAAGCCGACAATTAGCTGGTTATTTGCTAGTAAAGAGAACGCATTATCTTTTTGACCGCTAGTCGGCTCCTTCTAACCTTCTCAGGGCCCGCAGGGCCGTTCTTTCGTCCGGATCGGTTTTGCGGGCCTGTCTGTAGTGCCAAATCGCGTCGCCCGTTTTGTCGTTTAGCAGAGACACCGCACCCTCGATCGAGTACTTACGGGATCGGAAGCGGCGCTCGATGTTTTGTTTCTCCTCTTCGTCCACGTCGAAAAGAAACTCGTTTGCCTCCACCACCAAGTGCGGCAACAAGCTTGACAGAGCGGGCAGGCCCGCGCCCGTATCCCCGCGCCGGCGGTCGGTAAAGCTTATATAGGGTCGGTCGTCGGTGTTCAAAGGACCATGGCCGGCGTAGTCTGCAAAAGCGCGCTCGTCTAAGGCCAAGGTCCCTACAAAAGAAACCGGATCGGCCAACTCTACCTCTTGCAGAGATTCTTGCACAGCCGCTGCTGACAGTCGTTGTGCCAATAATTCAAAGTCGATGTGTTGCGGCTGGTTTGCACCCAGCACAATGGAGTATTTGTCGGTCAGCCACAGGGTCGCGTGGGGGAAAACCGCGCGAAATGTTCGCAAGAGCATCTCGTAGTCGGCTACGGCCAGCCCGTGTAGGGGGATCCACTGGGCGATGAAGCCTTCTTTCTTGAGTCGTTGGCGACAGAGCTGGTAGAATTCTTCCGTGTATAGCACCCAACTATCCGCCGTACCGGGATGGGTCGCGTCGGCGATAATGATATCGTAGCGCTCTGGTGTCCGCATCACGTGGTTTCTGCCGTCGCCGTGGATTAGTCGAAGGCGGTCCGTGCCCACCCTGTTGAAGACGTAGTTGTTGTAGCGGGCAAAAAAATCCGCGGCCTCGACCACACCGGGTACGACTTCGACGCAATCCACCCGCTCGGGTTGGTGGAGCAAGACCGAATTGAGAGTAATGCCGCCTCCAAAGGCAATCACCAGGACTTGCCGGGGATCGCTGTGCAGGATCATCGGCAGATTGCCCAGCAGTCGAAAGATTTTGATTGATGCATGGTCTGTCGGCACTTCTCCCATGCCATTTACTTTGAGGATGCGGTTGCCGTGGCTCATTTGATGGACCGTTACCGTCCCAGCAGTACCCTCGCGATAATAGACAAGCTCGCTGTCTTTTTCTGTATTTGTAAACAGCGCGATAAAAAGATTGCTCGGCATGGCCCAAGTCAGCAGCAGCACCGCGCCGACAGGCAGGCCTATGGCTTGCAACTTAAAACGGCTACTGGCGCTTGGATGGACCAGCAGCAGCACCGCCCCTAGGGCGATGTTGGTCCAGGCCAAGGCTTGCACCGCACGCTCTGTGCCCATTAGCGGAATCAATAAAAAACCAGCGCCAAAAGCGCCGCCGATAGATCCCAGTGAATTGACGGCATAGACCTTGCCGATTTTTGTGCCCAAGGTCTTTAAATGCGTAACGTTGAGTTGTCCCACGAGCGGAAAGAGCAATCCCATCAGGCAGGTGGGAATGAGCGCGATCGAGAAAACCAAGATAGCTGTTGCGAACAGATAGCCCGTCCACGAGGTAAGCGCACTGAGATAAGGAATGAAATGGGTACTAACGCCGAATGCGCCGATGGAGATATGACCAAACAGGCCGAGGAGTATCTCAATAGCGCCGAATGCAATGAGCAGATCCGGCCAGCGACCGACAAAACGAGAGGCGATAGCCCCTCCGAGCGCCAGACCGAACAAGAAGGCGATCAGGATGATGCTGAGACTTTGGGCCGTGCTCAGCCCCAGTATCATGGTCAGCACCCGCGTCCACAGCACTTCGTATCCCAGCGCGGTAAAACCCGATGCGCAGAAGACCAAAAGCGTCAACTGCACCAGCCAGTTCGGCAGTGCTGGAGGATTCTTTTGCTGCGCGTTTTTCCTCTTGCCTAAACTCACCCGGTATGGCTCGGCTGAGTCCGACAAACGGCGAGACCACAGCAGGGAAAAAACCGCAATGAGGACATTGCCAACAACGGCGACTGTCGTAGTGCCGCTGATGCCCAAATACTCGATGGTCAGATAAGCTGCGATCCCGACCCCGTAGGCGGCTCCGAACGTATTGGCGGCATACAAGGTCCCCACACTCCAACCCACCTGCGACATGTGCCGAGTTGCAAAGCGGATCAGAATCGGCAGGGTGCCCCCCATGAGCGTAGTGGGAATGAGCAGGACGAGGAAACAAAGCGGGAAGCGCATGAGGGCAAAGACATAGGGCATCGACTCCAGTTGCTGGTAGAGCCAGGTGTGGATTTCGTCCAGCCCGCTCAGGATGAAGGGAAAAGTTAGGGCAAAGGCGGCGATGCCCAGTTCGAGGAAGGCGTAGAGGCGCAGGTTGTTTTCGCTCTTGTCGGCCAGGCGTCCGAAGTAGAAGCTGCCCAGCGCCAACCCCGCCATAAAAGCGGCCAGGACCGTGCTGACTGCAAAAGCTCCGGTGCCGAATACGAGGACGAGCATTCTCACCCATACCACCTGATATACCAAGGTACAGGCACCGGAAAGGAAGAACAGAACCAGAAGGAAGATGTGGGCACCGCGGCTCAAAATAGCAACCTATGCAGTTCAATTGGGCTATGGGCTTGGTAGGATGTGTACCGTTTATTCACCAGACGAATCGCTCCGCCGACCTTATTGTAATGATAAAATCAAAACGCTTAATCGCATTCCTTTGCCTGTTCTTTTTTAGCTGCGGCCAGCCCGAGACGGAGGTCATCGCCTTGATCGGGGACGAAAAGATCACGGCGGCAGAACTTCGCGACTTTGCGGAGCGGAGAGAAAAAAGAACTATAAGAGTCGGCACTGCAATCTCCGATACGAGCGATCCGCTGCAACAGCTCATCGCCAGAAGGCTGCTATTGCTAGAGGCCCGTAATGCCGGTATGGCCGCTGACTCGGTTTTTGTGCGCCGGTTGGAGCGGCGGCGGCGAGATGTAGTGATTGAATCTTATCTCGAGCACCAGATTGACGCGAAAATCGTCGTGACAGCAGAAGACATTCTGCAGGAATACTATGATGCGAACTGGAATCGCGGTCTCAAGTTCATCTATTCTGCAAGAGCGACAAAAGCCGCCGCGGTAGAGGACTTGGCCGCGGAAAAATCCATTTTGAGTCTCCCCGGTTATGTGCTCAAAGGCCAAGTCAATGAGCAAGTGGCCGACGAATTGTTCGCGCTGCCCGTGGGATCCATTTCCCCCGCTTTCCCGCTGCCGATCAAAGTAGATACAGTCTTTGTGGCTTTTAAAATTCTCGATGAAAAGCGCGTCCCTCTCATCGCCGTGCGGCAGCTTATTGAACGCCGCCTGCGCTCCCGTATCAGAGCAAAGATGGAGCGGGCTCTCGGAATCTCTCTGCGCGATAAATACGCCACCGGCACTCCATCTGACTTTCGCACATTCGATTCCTCGTCCCTTGAGCCCGACAGTGCCCGTATCGCCGATCTCTATTATACCGCAGGACTGCAAAGTGGTATCGACGCGGAACCCGAGCTACAGGCAAAACTCAGAACCATCGCCGAGGATGTACTCCTGAGCTATTATCTGGAACAGATCGACATATCCCCAACAGAGGCGCGAAGTTATTTTGCGCGTCATCCCGATCAATTTCCCGCCCATGAGGCCATCACCATCACCGAGATTGTGGTCCACAATCGCAAATTGGCCCAAGACTTGCGCCTAGCAATAGCGCAGGGCGTCAATCCAGAGCTACTGGTCCCCATATTCTCCCAAGACGTCGGAGCAAGCGGAGGGCGCGTAAAGCTCAGCCCATATACCATGCCATCAATGCGCTACGAGCGCGCCAAAGGTATGGAAATCAACGCCGTCGGGGAGCCGGTGGAGTGGGCCGGAAAGTTCTCCGTATTTGTCGTAGTAGAAAAAGTTCGAGAAGGAGGCCAGTGGGATCGGGTTTCGCAACGGCGGGCCGAGCGGCGGGCCAGAGAGGAAAAAGAGCGTCGGCACTTGGATGCACTGCGACAGAAATTCTCAGTCCGGGTATTGGCTCCCGATGGACTCTAGGACCTAAATCCCCACCCCGAACTCCACCTCAAAATCGCGCCATATCTCGGGAGCAATATCCGCCGTAGCCGCCTCGTAGGCTTCTTCGACCTGCGTCTTTGAGGCTGCACCGGGCAGGACAATGCTGCTGATGGGTGCCGCCAGACAAAACTGGATGGCCAGATGGCGGATGTTCACGTCTCGTTTCCGACACCAGTCCCACATGGCCCGGGCGCGGACCGCCGGATGGAGTCCGCGTTCGGGATATTCGCGGTTGTCGAAGTAAGCCGCCGAGCGCTCGAATACTTTTTCATCGCCCGTCAACAGCCCCATGCCGAGGGGACTGGCGAGAATGAGACCTACTTGGCGCTGGTGGGCGTGGGGAAATAGCTCCACAGCGGCGTCCGTATTGAACAAGTTGTATTCCAGATAAGTGAGGCAGATTTCTATTTGGCCGGTCTCAATCGCCCGGCGGTGCACGGCCGAATTGCGCGCGCCAATGCCGATGTGGCGGATTGAGCCCTCTTCTTTCATCTTGACCAGTTCTTCTAGGGCATGGCCCGGAGCCAGCGGATCCACCATGCCCTCTTTGCTGCCAACGTCCTCGGGCTCGTCGTAGCCGTGAATGAGGACATTGTCGAGATAGTCCGTTCGCAAGCGCCTTAAACTAGCTTCTACGCTGCGGCGCGTTTGCAGCCCCGAGTGATCTGAAATCGTCTCTTTGGGACCATTAGTAGTGACCTTGGCTTGCAGATATATATTGTGCCTTCTGCCGCCTGCTAGGGCCTTACCCCACCACGTTTCCAGTTCGGGGTATGTATCCAAGTAATTAAAGCCCAGTTCGAGGGCCCGGTGGATACCGGCAACGCACTCGGCCTCAGTCCCGCTGCCCCACCAAGCCCCGCCCAGTCCCAGAGATTTGGGCTGCATCCCGGTTTTGGCAAAAGCTCTCGTTTCTAGCGCTGGCATATTTCGCTCCTCATAGCATTCCTCCTGTGAAAATTCCTACGGCTGCACTAGGCGCAAAATCTGATCGGCTGCGACATCGACAAGCGTCTGCACAGTGCCATCGGGCCAGCGCACCTCCATATCCACCCTAGCAACGGCACCCAAACCAAAGTGCAGGCGGTGGTCATGGCTGGAAAGGTAGCTGCCGCCGGACTGGCGTTCCCGCACTTGGCGGTGGCCCCCAGCCGTGACGGCGACTAGGGTGCCGATTGCGTCGCGCTGCTGGCGGCCGATTAATTCGACTAGGAGCCAGTGGTTTTGTTTGGCTACGTCATTGCGCAAGAGGCGCGCGGGGCTAGCCACAGAGCAAACCAGCAGATCGAGATCGCCGTCGTTGTCGTAGTCGGCCGAGGCCGCGCCGCGACCGACGTTGGGGGTGGCAAAACTGGGACCCAAAGTGGAGGAAATATCGACAAATTTTTTGGGGTTCGGCTCGGTGGAGACGGCATCCCAAGCGTTGGCCTCGTTGCGCAAAATCTGGTTAGTCTGGGCATAACTAAGCGTAGAGTCGATCTGTTCCACGATGTCGAGGACGTGGCCGTTGGCGACGAAGAGATCGAGGTCGCCGTCTAAATCAACATCGAAGAATTTAGTGCCAAAACCGAGGGGATTGTAGCTGGGCTCGAAGAGGCCAACCTCAGCGCTGATATCGGCGAATTGGCCCTGGCCGTCGTTGTGGTAGAGCGTATTGGTCTCGTGGGCGAAATTGGTGACGAACAGGTCCTGATTGCCGTCGTTATTCCAGTCGCCAAAGTCCACGCCCATGCCAGCCTCGGCGCGGCCGTCCTGATTGTAGCGGCCCCCGGCCGTCAGACCTGTTTCGACGAAGTGGGTCTGGCGGTTTTCATAAAGGAAGTTTAGCGTGCCGTCGTTGGCCACGTAGATATCGGTATCCCCATCCCAGTCGTAGTCAGAAAAGGCCACACCCAAACCAGGGCCCTCTAATGTGATGCCCGCCTCATAGGTGATGTCGGTGAATTGGCTTTGGCCGTCGTTGCGGTAGAGCAAATCGCTCGTTGGGCCGTATTCGTCCGGGTCGCAATAGGTGCGGATATCGCCCCGCTTGCAGACGATGTTGTTGGCCGTAGTAAAGTCCACGTAGTTAGCGACGAACAGGTCGAGGTCACCGTCCAGGTCGTAGTCTAGAAAACCGCAACTGGCACCCCAGCGGCCATCGTCGACGCCCGCCCGTTTGGCGCTGTCGCCGTCGGCGAATTTCCCCGCATCGTTGCGATATAAAGCGTTGGGACCAAAGCGGGTCACGTATAAGTCTTGGTCGCCGTCGTTGTCCCAGTCGGCGGCAGCCACACCCGTGCCGTAGCCACTATCGCCGCTGCCGGGAGCGGTGTCAAAGCGGCCGTCGCCCCGGTTGCGGTAGAGTTTATCGGTCGGCAGGGGCTCGGGAGCTAAGCCGGTGAGATACGTGGAGTTGACCAAATAGATATCCTGCCAGCCATCGCCATCGTAGTCCAAGAAAGCAGCTCCCGAGCCAAAAGTCTCTACGTAGAAATAGTCGCCTTGGGCACCGTTGTAGTGGACAAAGTCAAGACCAGCCGTCTGGGCGACATCGACAAAGCGCAGGGACGGCGTCGGTTCTTCTCGGATACAGGCCACCAGCAATGGGAACAGGAAAAGGACACAGACGGAGCGGAACATGAATCAGCGCAGTAAAAAGGAGAGCAGGACGGCCGTGCACAGGCTCCAGAAGAGCCAGCCGGAAAGGGCCTGAAACAGGACCAGGGAGCGCACTTTGCCCTGGGGACGCACGGATGCCGCGCCCACCATAAAAAAAGTATGCAGGCTGAAAAGCAGGCACTCCACCAGATCATCTATCATCAACCAACGATACAGCAGGGCAAAGAGCGCCACCCAAGCCAAAGCGACTAGGGCTAGGCGTCCCAGGTCGGTGCCGTAGCGCGAGCTCAGGTCAAAGGCGATGAGGGCGTAGCGCTCCATAGAAGTCCAAGGCAAGTAGTGGCGACGGCGATCCAGCGACTCTATATAACAGCCGCGGGCATCGGCGGCCATGCCAGAGAGGAGGAACTGGTGGCGCAGACCGGCATAGACGCGATCCAGATCGTAGTTGGCCTGCTCTGGGGGCTGGGCCAAGTGGCCGCGCAAGTGATCCCAAGTCGAAAACAGACGCTGGAAACGCGCGTTTTGCAGCAAGAGCTGGGCCTTAGGGCCCAGCAGCGAGTCGGGCATGGCGGCGGAAGGCCGCAGATCCAGGCTGGGAGTAACTAGGTGGCGCAAGTCGAGGCTGACGCGAAAAAGAGCATTGAGCAGGAGATCGTTGTCGCTGTGGACACCGGTAAAGACCGCTTCTTTTGCGAAGATGCTGCTGTCGAAGACGGCTCCGTCGTCAAAACGGGCTTGTTCGAAGTGGGCAGAGCGGGCGAAAGCGATATTTGCAAAAGTCGCCCGCTGCGCGAAATCAGCTTGCTTAAACGAGGTTTCCCCGGCAAAGCGGGCGCTGGAAAAATCCGCGTCGTCGAATTGGGCTTGCCAAAAAAAAGACCGGTCCAGAAAGCGCGCGCCGGCAAAGGAGACGGGAGCGCGCCAGCGCGCTGTCTTGAACGAGGCCACACCGGCAAAGCGGGCGTCGCTGAAATCGACTTGGCCGGTAAAAAGAACGTCCTCAAAATAGGCCCCGCCCTCGCAGCGCAGGTGTGCGAAAGTGGCGTCGCTGAAATGGGCTCCGGCGCAGGAAAATGCGGCTGCGAGGTGACTTTGGGTGAAGTCGGCCGTGGCCGTGAAGCGAGCATCTCTAAGGTTGGTTTTTTGCCTTATCTCGCATTCTCGCAGGGCAAAGGATTGCAAGAATTGCGCTTCAGCTAGCGAAAGGTCAGCGGCAAAGGTAGTGCGAGAAAAGATCACCGGACCGAGAAAAACAACCTCGGCCAGCAAAGCTTCGTCGAGGAAAAGCACATCAACCAATTCCAGCGCCGCCCGCACGGTGTCGAGATTGGCCGCTAAGCTGGACAGGCGACCCTTTACGGCTGTCTGCTGTAAAACAAGACGACTATGATCATTGGCCGAGCCTAGGAGATCCATTAATTCCCCGGCCTCAAGCAGGGTATAGCTGCGGCCCGCGATAGTGGTATCGGTCGGAGCGCTCGGCTGGGCACCAACGGTCGTAGTCAGAGCGATTATCAGGGCGAGGACGGCCCACTTCGATTTAACCCAGTTCAATATCGACATGAGAAATATAGATACTCTGTAGAGGTATATGGTGCAAGCGGTCGGCTCTTTAACAGCGCAGCGCGTCGACCTTTTGAGCCGACCGCCGGAGTCTTTAAATTTTTGCGCTATATTGTCGAGTATCAGGAGCGAAAACTTTAGCGGTCAATGCTAGCAAGACGGCTTCTAAAGAAAAGGACGCGTAAACCTTGGCGCAGCAGCAACGGCTTCTAAGCGTATCGCGGAACCATACCGGACGCGACCGTCTGCTGGGGCTGCTTCTAGCCCTTTTTATAGGCAGTTGGGGATGGATCGGCTGCGGCCAAAAAGAACAGCAAACACTGGCTGGTGATCAGTCACCCAACGCGCAAAAGGAAGGCAAACCCCAACTGCTAAAGGTCGAACAAAAGGAGCAGATTGCTGCCGAAGTTTACTATCGTCGCGGTCGTCGCTACCTGCAAAATGGTCAGTATGAAGAAGCGATCGGAGAATTCAACCGGGCCGTGCATCTGAAGCCAGATTTTGCCCTAGCCCTAGATCAGATCGGTTTGGCCTATACGCTGCAGCTAAGACCGGGGGAAGCCATTCCGTACTACAAAAGGGCCATCGCCCAAGCACCCGAGAATGGGATTTTCCTCATGCATCTCGGAAAAACCTACATGGACCTGCGCGATTATGCCGAAGCCAAGAGGGCCTATCGACGCGCTCTTGAGTTGGGAGTAAGACGGGCAAAGATCTACTACGATCTAGGAGTGGTCAGTGAGCGAGAAAACGAATTGAAAGCTGCCAGAAGCTATTTCCAGCAGGCTATTCAGGTGAATTCCGACTTTGCCGACCCCTATTGCCGTCTAGGTGCCGTCCTAGAGAAACAGGGAGAGCCAACAGAGGCCGCTTATCTCTACCAGCAAGCGCTCAAAAAAGATCCCCACCACATTCCCACCCACTACCGTCTAGCGCAGCTTTATCTCAAACAGGGGCGAGAGGAAGAAGGGCAGCGGTTACTGCGGAATTTTCAACATCTAAAGCAAGCTGAGCGCGAACGGCCATAGGCTGAGCCGCCCTTGCGATCGGCAAGACTTGACACCCGATAGACAAAAGGGATAGGTTGGGTCGCAATGACCAAAAAAATGCGGCGATTCAAATAAATAGAATGTTTAGCCCCCATTAGGAGAGTCTAATGTCCCAGCAATCAGCACTCAAACCCATCAAGCGCGGGGCCGAAGCCCACAGCAGCGAAGGCATCGTGCCTCCTCTCTTTCCCCGCACCATAGGGCCCAATAGTCTAAAGTACGTACAGGAGGTATTGGATTCGGGGCTAACCCTCGATTCAGTGGGCGAGTTCGAGCAGGCGTTCGCCGCAGAACTGGGCGTCAAACACTGCATCGCCACCCCCACCTGCACCACGGCCATGGCCGCCCTAGCGCTGGCCTTTGACTTCGATCCCGGCGACGAGGTCATCATCAGCCCGCTCACCGATTACGGCACCGTGTACGGCGTGCTCATGCACAACTATATTCCCGTTTTTCCCGACACGGCCCCGGGCACGGTCAATTTCAGCGCCGAGACCATAGAGCCCTGCATCACCGATCGCACGCGGGCAATTTTGGCGGTGCACAAATGTGGCCTGCCCAACGATATGGATCCGATCAACGAATTGGCCGCCAAACACGGACTGATCGTGTACGAGGACATCTGTCAGGCCATATTCAGCGAATACAAGGGACGCGTCGTCGGCACCTTGGGAACGGCCTCGGCCTTCTCTCTCGATTCGGAGAAAACCTTCAGCTCGGACAAAGGAGGTTGCATTGCTACGGACGATGACGAACTAGCGGAAAAAGTGCGCTTCCTCAGTTCGGGCCGCGCCGGGGTGGATGTGCCCCACTTCGGCCGCACCCACACGGCCTTTGGTCATGCCTACGATATGAGCCGCATGACCGCGGCGCTGTGCCTGGGTCAACTGGAGACCATCCGCGCTCAGGTAGCCAAGATCGACCGCACTGTGCGTCTGATCACGGACAAGCTCTCCGCTATTGACGGCATTACGCCATTGCCCATTCCCGACTACGTCACCAAGTATTCCGCTTGGATGTCCAGCTTCAGCATCGACCCAGCGGCCTTTAAATGCACGGGCGAGGAGTTTGCCGCCCAGGTCCTAGAAGCCGGAGTAAATGGAGCGGGCCAAGGCAAGTATTACCTGATGCCCGCCGCCCTCCCCTTTCTCCAGGAATACGTGGACGCCAACAAGTACCCGTTTTCGCGGCCGCCGGCCTCGCATGTGTACCACTACAGTTCCGCCACTTGCCCCACAGCCTGGGCTTTTCTCGAAAACTGGGTCCGCACCTGCTCGATTTCCGAAAAATGGGAAGATGAACACATAGAGATGATCGCGGCCATCGTCGAAGAAGTGGCGGACCGCAATCGGGTGAGATAGGTCCGTTGAGTAAGACGCTTAAACTCAAGACTCGCCATTACCGCGCCCTGCCCATAGACAAAGCCGGCTACGCAGAGGACGTCTTTGAGTTGCCAGTGGAGCGCACGGCGCTCATTGGTTTGCACTGCTGGAATGTGGGACTGCCGGATGGCCCTGAGATCGACGTCAACTACGTCACGGGCATGGGCTGGCCTCAGGCCACCGAAGAATCCTGGCGCGTTATGAAAGAAGTGATCCGGCCGGCCATGGATATCGCCCGGCGGATCGGTATGCCGGTGTGCCACGTCGAGCCCGATGATTTTGACAAGCACTACCCCCAAGTGCCTTCTCGCCGCACCCCGGAAAACCAGCGCCGCGCGGCCTCTCTGCAGACCCAGTCGGACCGCTGGACCATCGTCCGCACCGGCGAACTCCAAACCATCGAAAAAAGATCGACCGGCGTCGATCTGGCCAAATCGCCCGCTGCGCGCATGAAAAGGGCCAAAATCGTCGAGCCAATGGGGGACGAGCCTCTCGTCTTTTACACCAACCAGCTCGACGCCTACCTGCAAGAGCGCGGCGTCGAGACCCTCATCTATACGGGTTTTGCCGCGGATATGTGCATTCTCAACTCAGAGGGAGGGGGCCGCCCTATGCTGCGGGCGGGCTACCGCTGCATTCTCATGCGGGACGGCACAGTGGGCGTGGAAACGCCCGATACCTTTCCCGAGCGCCTAGCCACGCGTTATGGCATTCACCGCTTTGAAATAGCCGTAGGTTATTCCACCACATGGGCGGATTTCCAAGCCGCCGTTGCAATGCTAGAAGCGTAGATGAACAAAGACAACGAGACTATGGCCCTGCGCATCTGCGACTGGAAATACGGCAAGGATTGGGTCTATTCGATTACCTACGACGAGGCGCTGGCCGATCTACACCGCTTTGCCATTCCCCATCACGAGGAATTCGGCATTCCCGGACACGTAGAGGTCGTGGGCCAGCAGATCGGCGAAATCCGCAATATCGGCACTTCGAGTTTCAACGGCTACCGGCACATGAATGGCGATGAGCTCAAGGATTTGCTCGCCCGTGGCTGGGGCGTGGGCAACCACGGCTGGAGTCACCACTTTATCAGGCCCGATATGGTCGATCAGGAAATCCGCCTGTCTCGCGATGTTATAGAACAGGCTATCGGCGCTCCTGTGCTGCTGTACTGCGCCCCCAACGGCATTGAAAATATGTCCGACTACGTGCTGGACGCCTGTCGCCAACTCGGTTACTTGGGTGCCATGAGCATAACAGATTGGGTGAACGCGGCGCGCGATGAATTGTACTACCTCAATCGCACGCCGTTGCACGAGAGCTATGAGGAGCCCTTTTACAGCGCTTACGACCCGTTCCGCCATATTCTGCTGGCCCAAGAGGCCAAGGGCTGGATTATCGACTACTGCCACTGCCCATTGGAACAGGCCGTTCACCCCAACAAAGACTGCTCGGAAGCGCAATTGCGCCTGCGTTTGCAGACGATCATCGAAGAGGGCGGTGACCAAGTCTGGTGCGCCGTGCCCGAAGAGGTCATTTCCTATCACTTGTGCCGGCGGCACGCCGTGGTCGAAACCGTGGCCGCAACGGCGCGCGAACAACGATACCGGATCCGCTATGAGGCGTTGCCTGCCCGGGTTGAGCGCCGGGAGTTGACCTTTGAAGTAGAAGTGCCGGCGGCCTGGTGCAATGCGCCCCGAGTGTGGGTAAACGGGGTGCCCCAGTCGGCCTCTGTGGTGCGCCCTCGCCTGCTGCGAACGACAGTGGAGGTAGAGGACGGGACGGAGTTGCAGTTTCGTCCTTCAACTTTCTGAGTTACTGACGTTACGCACGCGTTTGTCATGTCGGCGCACGTAGGGGGCGGTTTGCAAACCGCCCCCTACAGGGTGTCGCGCCAAATCCGCATCGCGTACAAGACTGGTTCCCGCTTTCGCGGGAGTATCTGTGTTGTGTGTCAAGCCTTTTTTATCCTGCTTTGGCTTGGTGTTGCACCCAAGGGGTTCGTCGATGGGCAATGGCGTTGAGCAGCAGGAGCAGCTTGCGCATCACCGCGACCACCGCGACCTTGCCG
>JAJDUT010000013.1 GCA_022826515.1 Candidatus Latescibacterota bacterium | reverse complement strand
CAAGACGATAGGTTGGCCATGACAGGTTCCTTGGACGAGAAAGCATGGGTTTTTTGGCGAAAGTCGTGCTCAATCTACTGAGGAGCCTGTTTTTATTCAACCGAGCTACCCAAAAAAACACCGATTCATGCACCAAAGCCTATCAGAAGTGTCATGTGGTGTGGCGGGTAGTATAGATTTTATAGCAGCAAAAATTAGCGAAGGGATCGAGGATTTCATTTGCGTTGAATTTCAGGCAGCCGGCACTACGGGAACTCCTTGGGAGGCAGTTTTAGACTTCCACAGAACAGGCAGATTCACTAAAAAATCCTATAAATACGGTATAAATTGGGCGAATGAGTTTTTGAAGACGATGATGCAGCAGGTGTACAAAAAGGGTATGGTGGTAGAGACTTGGGGAAGAAAAATAGTATTCGTACTGCAAGATGTTGGTCTTGAGTATATAGAAAAGGCCACTGATGCCAGCGACTTACACGAAGCAACGGATGATGATTCCATACACTTCTGTACGTTCAAAATGGCTTGGAGCGAAAGTGACTCTACGTGGAGGTTAGTTTTTGATAAAAGAATGGGAACTAATACTGAAGGGATACGAAAAATTCTAGGGGGAGCTCCTGAAGATAAATTTCCAACTGTCGATGAATTCAAAGAAAATATAAGTTCTAGGCTGAAACTACATTCTGAGGCTCAACTGGACATTTTCTAATCTTTGGTTGGCAACTTTTATGTAGTTGTCACTCAATTCAATCCCCATGCTGCGTCTGCCCAATTGATTAGCGGCGACTAAGGTACTACCAGTTCCCATAAATGGATCGAGCACTATGCCTTTTTTGTGACTAGTAGCTTTGATTGGAATTTGCAATAATTCAATGGGGAACACGGCATAATGGGTGTCTTTCCTCCATTCATCTTCTGGTACTATATTCCATATGTCGGATGGAATATGGCCCTTAGATTTACTTGTTAAAATAAAATATCCTTTACTCTCCAGTTCTTTAGCTCGTCCACTTACCCTACCGTTATTACTGTGGTACGTACGTTGTGTACCTCGAATAGTCATCCTAAAATCGACGAGCTCGCCAGAGCGAATTCTTGCCAACGTCTCGTCGAGTGCTTTTATTGCGGCGTTTTTTTCGCTTTGAGTTAAGGAATCCGAATCGATAATTTGCTGGCGGTATTTTTTGCCACTTACGCCAGTCGCAGATATCGTTTCACTACCTGTCACTTTGGGAAGTTTGGTAGGCTTAATTCTTATGCTATCCGCGTCGTAGTAGTATTTCTTGTTTTTTACAAAGTGAAAAATGTGTTCGTACATATCTCGCAATCTGTCTTTGGCACTTTGCGTTCCCTTCATCTGAGACCAAATTACATCGTTCCGCAAAATCCATCCATCGTCCTGCATTGCTAAAGCAACACGCCAAGGCATCCCCATCAGATTTTTATTGTGGTACTTGTCTCCGAGATTTAGCCATACCGATCCTGTCTTTTTTAGAATTCTTTTGATCTGCTTAAAAACTTCTGTAATATGATCTACGTATTCTTCGGGAGTCTTCTCTGTTCCTATTAGATGGTCTGTGTATTCACTTATGTCGTACTCTCTTAATTGCCAGTAAGGAGGCGACGTTATTACGCAGTCGATACTATCGTCAGGTATCTTTTTAACAACTTCTCGGCAGTTGCCTTTCAATAACCCAAGGTCTCGTTGTCCATCTATGACTTGTTGAATTATTAGACTATTGTCCATAGAATTCACTCCTTCGGTTATGGAACTGGCAGTTGACCAAAGGACTTGTTGTGGGAACGCCTCAATAGCGCTCGCTGCGGAATAATCGAGCTTAGCAAAGATGCGAAACGGCGTCAAGTCCATACACGCCGGAGTGTTAGACGCTCTTGTACGGCTGTTGTCGTGCAGGGGCGTTTTTTTGTGCGCTAGGTGGCGGATTGAGTGCGGGCGTGTAAGAAGACCATGAGCGAAGCGAGGTCCGCGGGCGAGACCCCGGAAATGCGCGACGCCTGTCCTAGGGTCTGCGGGCGGACTGCCGCGAGCTTTTGGCGCGCCTCGGTCGAAATGTTTAGTCCGGGAGCGGCGAAGTCAAAATCAATCGGCAGGCGCAGGGATTCGAGGCGCTTGAGCTTTTGCGCTTGGGTCTCTTGGCGCTTGATGTACCCCGCGTATTTGATCTCGGCCTCGACGTGTTCGGCCGCGTCTGGGGAGAGCGGCTGTGGCGGCGGGGCGAATTCGCAGAGGTGGTCGTAGTTGAGTTGGGGGCGGCGCAGCAGCTCGGCGAGCGAGGTCGATTCGGCGATGGGGGTGGTGCCCTGCCGCGCCAAGACCTCCCGCACCTTTTCGGTCGGTTTGACGCGCTCGTGCTGGAGGCGTTCGCGCTCGGCAGCGACCTGTTGCTGCTTGGTTTGAAACTGACGCCACAACTCGTCGCCGATCAACCCTAGCGACCGGCCCTTGGCCATCAGGCGGTCGTCGGCGTTGTCCTCGCGCAAGAGCAGGCGGTGTTCGGCGCGCGAGGTGAAGATGCGGTACGGCTCCAGCGTGCCTTTGGTCACGAGGTCGTCGATTAGGACGCCGATGTACGCATCGGCGCGCGTGAGGACCAGCGGGTCGTCACCGCGCGCCTTGAGCACGGCGTTGATGCCAGCCATAATCCCTTGAGCCGCAGCTTCTTCGTAGCCGGTGGTGCCGTTGATCTGGCCGGCGAAGAAGAGATTGGCCACGCGCTTGGTCTCTAGGTGTGGATAGAGTTGGGTCGGCGGGGCGAAATCGTATTCGACTGCGTACGCCGGGCGCAGGATCTCGGCCTGTTCGAGGCCGGGCAGGGAGCGCACGATCTGGGGTTGCAGGGTTTCCGGCAGGCTCATCGACAGGCCGTTGAGATAAAATTCAAGCGTGCGCCGCCCCTCTGGCTCGACGAAAACTTGGTGCCGCTCCTTGTCGGCAAAGCGGGCTATTTTGTCCTCTATGGAGGGGCAGTAACGCGGGCCGATGCCCTCGATGCGCCCGCTGTACATGGCCGAACGCGCTAGGTTGTCTTGGACGAGTTCGTGGGTGTGGGCGTTGGTATAGGTGATCCAGCAGGGCATTTGCGGCTGAGTGATTTTTTGCACCGCATAGGAAAAGGGACGCGGAGGGTCGTCGCCGGGCTGTTCTTCGAACGCGGCAAAGTCGAGGGTGCGGCCGTTGACGCGCGGTGGGGTGCCGGTTTTGAGACGGCCGGTTTCAAAGCCGAGCGCGACTAAGCCCTCGGCGGCCTTTTCGGCGGCGGTCTCGCCAGCGCGCCCGGCGCTGTAGGAGAAATCGCCGACGTGAATTTTGCCGCGCAGGAAGGTGCCGGTCGTGAGGATGACAGTGCGGCCGCGGTAGGCGATGCCGCCCTTGATGCCGATGCCTTGGACGGTCCCGTTCTCGATCAGCAAGCTCTCCATCAGGCCCTGGCGGATGTCGAGATGCTCTTGCTGTTCGCAGGTGTACTTCAGTTCGAATTGGTAGTCTTTTTTGTCGGCTTGGGCTCGCGAAGCGCGCACGGCTGGTCCGCGCGAGGTGTTGAGGCGGCGGAATTGGATGCCGGTGCGGTCGATGTTGACAGCCATCTGGCCGCCGAGCGCGTCGATTTCCTTGACGATGTGCCCCTTGCCGATCCCGCCGATAGCCGGGTTGCAGGATAGCTGGCCAATGGTGTCCAAGTTCATGGTCAGGAGCAGGGTCTCGGCTCCCATGCGCGCTGCGGCGAGTGCGGCCTCGGTGCCGGCGTGGCCGCCGCCGACGACGATGACTTGGTACGCTTTGTCGTAGAAAATCACGATTGTTTATACTCGGCGAGGATGCGGTTGCCTTCCTCTTCGGTTTCACGCAAGAGCACTGGTAGCACGTCTTCGGGGGTACCGGCGCGCTCTTGCTTTGCGGACCAGTGCCACTGGTCTAGATAGGCGTCGGTGCCCACTAGTCCTTCCTGCATGGCGATGCGGTCGATCGCCAATTGGAAGCGGCCGGGTAGGGTGTGCGAGCTCGGTCGGCGGCCGGCGAAGAGCTTGATTTGCACGGGGATGTCGCGCCAGTAGAGGACTTGGTATTGAATCATGAGTCGAGTATCTGGCGAAAGGCGCGGATGTGGTTCGGTGTAGTGCCACAGCAGCCGCCGATGATCTGGACGCCGGCGGTCGCTAGGTCTGGGATAAACGCGGCCATTTCTTCGGGGCTTTGCGAGTAGATGGTGCGGAGGGCGCTGTTGAGTTGCGGCATACCGGCGTTGGGATAGGTCATCAGCTTCTTGTCGAGGCCGCGCTCCTGCATGGCGGCCTTAAACTGCTCAGCGCCGTGGAGGGCGTACGGCATGCCGGTGTGCTCGCTGCGCCGGGTTTCAGCGCCGCAGTTGACCCCGACGATGTGGACGTGGTCGAGGAGGTTATCGCCGCCGGAGTATTGGCCCGAGGCGAGTATGTCCAACAGGTCGCCGACCGAGTGCCCCCAATCGGTGCGATAGACGATCTGCTTGCTTTTGCGATCCCGCGTGTATTTGAGCGCGAGGTTGACGGCAATGGGCAGGCCAGTCTGGCGGGCGATGTCGCAAACCATGGCCGCTTCGACGGCGGAAAACTGGGTCTCAATAGAAAAAAAATCGACCCCCCCCTCATATAGCGCGTCGATGATGCGTTGATGCGCGGCGCGGACCTTGTCGTTGGCAATGCCGAAATCCGTGTTGCCCGTGTCGGCTTCGATGGCTCCGGGGGAGGGGCCGATGGTGCCGGCGATGAAGACATCGCGCTCGCTGCGCTCCCGAGCGCGTTGTGCCAGTTCGGCCCCGCGCCGGGCTAGCACACCGGCTTGGGTCGGGTCTTTACCGGCCATGGCGAGGTGCAGCTCAGAGGCGACAAAGGTGTTGGTGCCAATGCAGTCGGCACCTGCGGCGATGTATTCGGCATGAATATCGACGACGGCCTCTGGATGGCTTTCGATGGCGAGGGTGGAGTTGGTCAGTTCGATTTGACGGGCGAAAAGCTCGGAGCCAAAACCACCGTCGTACAAGAGGGGGCGCGGGTCGTCTAGGCGCTGAAGGAAAAGGGACACAGGGTTGTCTCCGTCTAGGATAGGGTGTCGGGGCGGGAGTCGTTGAACAGCCACTTGAGCAAGCGTTGGCCAAAGTCGGGCGCAAAGTGCGGTATGTGCGCGCCCTGCTCTATGGTCCACAACTCGATGGTGACGTCGTGGCGGCAGCCCGTGCGGTAGCGGGTGCGGACGGTCTCGGGGCCGTCGATACCTTGGTCTAGGTCGAGTGGGGGAAGGGTTTCTGGATCGGTGAGATCGCAGCGGGCGAGGGCCGCCCAGCGCAGCGCGACTTCTTGTGCGCCGGCGTACTCCTGCTCGCCCGTGCTGCCGTCGTAGGCCACGATCTCGTCGGCTGTGCCATGGATTTGCAGCACTGAGACTGGGGATGCGAAGGCACAACGGGAGGGGTCGCTAAAGGAAGTGCCGGCGAGGCTGGCAATGGCGACTAAGCCCGGGACGCCTTCGCAGGCGAGTCGATAGGACATAAAGCCGCCGTTGGAGTGTCCGAGGGCGAAGATGCGCTCTACGGCGATGTGCGTGGCCGCTTCTTCAAGCAGCCCGGAAAGGTACTTCACGTCATCGACCTGGGTGTCGTGGAGGTCGCAGCAAAAGTCCGTGGCATTCCAAAAGCGCTTGCCATCGGGGTCGCGCGTGCCGTTGGCCATAATGAGGGCGAAGCGATCGTCGTTCACCCGCTTTGAGAGACCAAAATAGCGGTCGTGTTGGGCCAAGTGGCTGGTGAAGCCGTGCAGGCTTAGTACGAGCGGAATGGGCGTCTTGGGGTCGTGATCGGCAGGGAGGACCAAAAAGGCCGGGCGTTGGTCGCCTAACGTGTGGACGATATGATCCGTACTCAGGTCGGCGACTAATTCGGCGACCAATTCGGTATGGGATATTTCTTTGCTACAGGCGGTGAGGGCCAACGACAGCAGAGCAGCAAAGATACAGATTTTGTCGTTCCGCATTATTGACCCTCCTTTCCGTTCGCGATCTACAGGCCGACGGCAAAAAACGGTTCTAAGCTCAGTTTTAATTTATGGGATAAGGCCAATAATGACCAACGCGCTAGGCGGCGAGTTCGCCTTTGCGATAGGCGCGGAGGAAGGCGGCGCAGTACTCGTCGCGGCCCAGCAGCATATCCTCGGCGAGTTGGTAGGGACGAGCTTGGCGGTCGGTGGAAAAGAGGTCGGCTAGAGAAGTAGTAGTCGGGTCCATGATCGCGCTATCGGCTCCGGCTTCGACGGCTAGCAGCAGGAAGACGTCGTTGATCAAGTGGCGGCAGGGCAGGCCGAAGGAGACGTTGGAGAAGCCTCCAGTGATGTGGACGTCGGCACCTAACTCGTCGCGCAATTGGCGGATGGCGTCAAAAGCGTGGTGGCCGAATTGCTCGTCAACCGAGATGGGGAAGATCAAGGGGTCGATGTACAAGTCGGCGAGCGGCAGCCCCAAGGCGAGGGCCTTATCTACCATCTGCCGGGCGTGATCGATCCGCTCTTGCGCACTTTGCGGCATACCGGACTCGCCCGCCGCAGTAATGATGACTTGGGCATTGTATCGTTTGGCTAGCTCTAGGGCTTCGGGTCGCTCTAAAGATGCGGAGTTGAGCAGGAGGCGCTGGGGGTGGTCGGCTCCGGCTTTGAGACCGACGGCGAGGGTGTCTATCTGAGAAGAGTCGATGGCCAAGGGCGTCTGCGACATGGCCGATACCGTCTGTACCAACCAGCGCATGGCTTCTTGTTGCTCTACGTGTTTGAGCGATATCTCATCGACATTCAAGTCGAGGAAATCGGTGCCGGCCGCTTCTTGGCGCTGTATTTGGCGGCGCAGATAGTCGAGGCCATCCGCGTTGCCGAGCATGGCTTGTTGCACGGCGATCTTGAGGTGTTTGACGCGGCCTTCCTCGTAGTCTTGGGTTGTTTTGACTGCTTCGGGAATGTGGAGGAAGCGGCGCTTGTTGTTGGCGTCGCGGAAGCGCACGGATTCGACGCCTTGGGGGTCTGGGCCGATGAGCTTACCCTTGCGCAAGACGACGCGGGTGGTGTGGATGTTTTCGCCGATGACGAAGAAGGGACGGTCCGTACCGGGGATGTTCATTGCAATTCCGTATTTGTTTGTGAGTGAAATGGGCGATTAAGACGGGCGTTGTTGCATGAAGTTGGATAAGATAGGCTGCTATGGATGGGATGCGATTTACTGGCAAGAAAATCGCCGCCATTTTGTCCAAGACAACCAGACTTTGTAAGGTATCGCCTCCCCCGTCCTTGGTCAACCCCTGTCGTCCTCGTATAGATCGTCGAGGAGACCTCAAGATCCGTGTTAATCTGATTGGCAAAAAAAGAAAAATCGGGTAGTGGGCTGTTTTGAAATTTTTTGGACATTTTGCCTCTTTATCGAAGGGCTTAAATTTTCAAAGTGACCCACTACCAAAAATCGAGTTGACAAGCGTACCCCCCCCCCTGTACATTACCGCCGCTATTTGTCGGCGCGATCAGGCTTTTGTTTTGACCACGCTCTCTCCCACCTAATTCACCACGAGGTCTTACCCATGAAAACCGCACTGACGTACGTATCGCTGCTTGCCCTCTTAGTGTTCTACTTCTTCGCCATTCCGAGTCCCATGCATGCCCAGATGGCCGATACGCTTGACATCCAAGTGCTTCCCGCCGGCAACATCAATGCCGTGATCAACGCAGACACGCTAGCCAACGGTTTGCGAGCCCATCCCGATCGTGCCTACCGACTCAAGCGAGGCGCGGTATACCAGTTTACGGAGACGATGAAGATCAATGGTGACCTAAATCTGATTGCTACCGAAGTAAACGGTGATCCGGATGAATTGGCTAACAGACCTCCCGTAATTGTTCCCGGAATCCTGCCGGACGACTCGTCCCCAACTCAGTTCTTTGACCTGATTGGGAAGGGTGGAAAGGTCAATATAAATGATCTCTACTTACTGTCCCGGAGAGCCGATAACGTTGTTGCAGGCTGGGATAACTACATGACGCTAACTGCCGATTCGATATCGCTGAGACTTCGCGACATTGTATTTGATAGCGGTGGCGGATTTGGCATACTCATAGCCGGCCACTGGTCCAAGATCGATATGCAGGATTGCGTATTTCGCAATAATCATCACAGTCTGGCGTGGATTGCGGGTGGTTCACCCATGATTGCGTTCCCAGGGGTCCATATGGATACGCTGAAAGTCATTAACAACACGTTTTTTGCTGTTAATGGGTATATATGGTCGGCGAGGGGCTACGATCGTCATTCGGTATTCGAGCACAACACGCTGGTTTATACCCATGTTAATCCCTTCTTGGCACACCATGGCTCCAATGTTCACATCAAGAACAACCTGTTTTACTCGGTACATTCCTTGGGTTGGTGGACGAAGTTTGTACTGGAAGACCCCGGTTTCTCCAATTGGCCAGATACCACATCCACTAGCCTGATCCACTTTACGGCACGGGATTCTGTCAGTAAGTGGAGCACGGATATTTGGAACCAGACTATCCCTGGGCCGGAGGTATATATCGATCCGGATCGAGGGGTCACCGCTGAAATGCTGGATCCAACGAGGCGCGTAATAGATGTCCAGAACAACGCGTATTTCTGGCCCAAGAAACTGTTTGATTATTACGATACCTATAACGCTAACATCACGCTTACTGATAGCGTCAAGGTCCCCGATGGATCAATACAGATACTCCCCAGAAGATTGCATAAGCCGAGGTGGATTACGGAATACACGCAATGGACGTTTGACAATCTGTTCCCAGCAATCGGCGTTCAGTCAACTCTAGCGGGTAATATAGAGGCAGATCCTATGTTTGATCCGGCTATCGAAGGACATGTGGACGCCTTGATAGAGTATATGGACAAGACCGTGCATGAACGGCTTGATCTGAATTCACGATGGTCCTACGATCCGGGAGGCGAAGGTGTCCACTATCCACCTCCATGGCCTTTGCCAGAGAACTTGGCGTTTTCGAATTCGGCATTACAACATGCTGGTACCGATGGATTTGCGGTGGGGGATTTGAACTGGTTTCCCGAACAGAAAGAGCAGTGGCTGAATCAGAGTGCGGCAACCGCTGTAGAACACTTGGCGAGCCAAGTGCCAACCGGTTACCACTTGGCGGAAAACTATCCTAATCCGTTTAACCCATCTACCACTATCGGATTCGAGACGCCTGAAGCGGGGTTGGTTACGCTCAAAGTTTACAATACCTTGGGGCAATTGGTGAAGACTTTGGTCAATCAGCATCTGGAAGCCGGTGCGTACAAATTCCATTTCGATGCCTCTGGTTTGAGCAATGGCGTATATTTTTACTCACTAGATGCTGGCGATCTTACACTGTGGAAGCGAATGTTACTCCTCAAGTAGTCATGTAGCTTCTTGGCGCATGACCATTAAGGCTAGATGTAGGTATATTGGCTTGCTGACGGCGTGGCTAGCCGTACTTACCACAAGTGCGGCTAGCGCGCAGTCGGCAACGGTGCGTGGGACCATATTGGATGCGGTTACTAGCGAGCCATTGCCGTGGGCAAATGTAATCCTGATTGGCACGAGTATTGGGGGCGCAAGTGATATAGAGGGCAAGTTTGTAATCAGGAATGTTCCGGTTGGATCCCACACGGTAAGAGCGACCTATATTGGCTACGAGACACGTGAGCTTGAAGTAGTGCTGACGGTTGATCAAGTACTGGAATTAGAGCTACCTTTAGATCCAGTGAGCCTCATCGAAGAAGAAGTCGTTGTTACAGCACAGGCAAGTGGCCAAACGGAGGCGATAAATCGACAACTGTCATCGCTGGCGATTAAGAATGTTGTATCTGGTGCACGAATACAGGAGCTACCCGATGCAAATGCGGCTGAATCAGTAGCAAGACTTCCCGGTGTGTCGATTATCCGGGAAGGAGGTGAAGGGGCCAAAGTCGTTGTTCGTGGCCTATCACCACAGTACAACCAGATTGCGATAGACGGTGTTCAGCTTCCAGGTAACGTCGTATCTAATAACCCCAATGAACAAGCGTCATTAGTAGGGGATCGGGCTACCGATCTCAGTATGATATCCTCAAGCATCCTTGGAGGGATTGATGTGGTAAAGGCGATTACGCCGGATATGGATGCTGCGGTTATCGGCGGCGTAGTAAATTTCGGCTTACGGAAAGCGAAGACCAGTGGCACTCGCCCTGTCTTTGGCCTTACCTCACAAGGAAGTTACAATGATCTGAAAGGAACGTATGCCGACTATAGGCTGGTTGGTTCTCTTGAACATCGAGTCTTAAATCAACGACTGGGTTTGTTCCTACAGGGCACCACTGAAAAGCGCAATCGGAGTGCTAATCGGCTGGCGGCCCATTATGTGCTAAACGACAAGTCGCACGGAGATGACGGTATTCCCGATCTAACGAGTGTCGATCTAAGTGACGTCTTCAGCGAAAAACAGCGCCATGGCGCGACTCTTGTGGTAGATTACAATCATGATTCGGGCGAAGTGGGTATTCTCAATTTTTTTAGTACATCGGAGACCGGATCTCTGAGTCGAGGGCAGTCATTCGTACATGCCATTGACGATATCACGTACTCGGGCGGACGATCTAGTAATGATTTAATGTCTGTCACTAATCTGCTCAGTATTCGGCAGGAAGTACCACTATTTGATATTGACCTGAAGCTCTCCCATACCTATTCGAGGAGCCAGAATCCTGAAGATTTCACACTCATGTTTCTGCAAGACAGGGCAGGATATGCTGGCCAAGGCGATTTGTCCAAATCACATCCTTCAACCATAGCCGCTTCAGGAGTACCTGACTCGATAGGCGCTAAGCTGAAAACGATTAATAGCTCGAAAAACGTTGCTATGGACCGGTCGCTGACGGGAGCTGTGGGTCTGGAAAGAGATCTGGTGACTGTTGATGTTTTTGCATCTAAGGTCAAGCTTGGCGGTTCTTATCAGTATCGCAAGCGATCCTACGACATCGATGACAGAGCAGGAGTACATTTCGATCTAGGCGGTAGACAACTATACGCAAGAGTGTTCGAAAAGTATCCCGAATTGAACATGTACAATGGCGATGTTGTCTTAGCTCTATTTACAGACGATCCATATTCATATCGAAATTTTCTCGCGGGTGCCTATTCACTGGCATACCCGATGAATATTGATTTCATGGAAGAGATTATAGAAATCGCCATAGCAAGAGATATAGGCTTCATAGAGAATGAGTATAGATCTCTCGGTTTTGATTACAATGGATCAGAGGCCAAGAGCGCAGCCTATGGGATGCTCACGGTTAATATAGGCGAAAAGATTACGCTACTGCCCGGCATGCGTTTCCAGAACCTTAGGACGAGCTATACGGGCAATCGCGGTGTGCAACTGCCAGATGCCGGCGGTGGGATAGCATTCAATGCTAGGGATACGACCGCAACTAATTCTCGTGGCTTTCTGCTTCCTATGGTCCATGCGCGGTACAAGCCGCTACGGTGGTTGCAAATTCATTTTGCCTATACCAATACATTAAACTACCCGGACTATAGCGCAATTGTCCCACGGTATGACGTGTCACTGGCGACGATCATTTACAATAATTATTCGCTAAGGACGGCTTCGTCGGAGAATATTGATCTCGCTGTGTCGATCTATGGAAATGCAGTAGGATTGTTTACGGTCAATGCTTTTCGAAAACGCATAGAGGACTTGATCTTCCCGTCAACAACATTCCTTAGCGATCTCAGTGTGTATCCGGATCTGCCACAAGACGACCAGCAGAATACGCAACTGTATAATTTCAGTACATTTATTAACAATCCGAACCCGACCGACGTTCGAGGTATTGAAATTGACTGGCAAACGCATCCATGGTATCTACCTAGTATCCTGTCTAATCTGGTCTTTAATATCAACTATACGCGAGTGTTTTCGGAAGCAAATTATCCGCGAACGGAATTGGATATATCGTATGATGAACTCGGAACGCTGTACAGAACGGTGGTGGATACGTTTTATACGAGCCGCTTATTGCACCAGCCCAATGACATCTTTAATCTAGCAGTCGGATTCGATTATCGTGGATTCTCAGCCAGAGTGTCTGCCTTGTACCAAGATAATATTTTCAAGAAACCCGACTTCTGGTTGCAACAGCGAATTCACTCGGACAAGTACACGCGGTGGGATCTCGCGATCAGCCAGCGGCTTCCGTGGTTTGGAATGCAGGCGTTTTTTAACCTAAATAATATTACAGGCGCGGATGATATTGATCTCAATCAGAAAACTAGCTTTCCGGCGTTGCAAGAACGTTATGGTATGACGGCAGATATTGGCTTGAAAGTGATGCTCTAGTGGGACGACGAAGGGCCAAGTCTTCAGCTCACCGATCTAATCTCACCAGTACTCGCAGTCTTTTGGCAGAGTAGCTCTGTGCATTGCCGGCAAAAGTCCAATCGGAGTGTTTATCCGCCCGATTGCCAATGCCGATATCGGCGCGTTCACCTCGACGCCAGTGGTTGATGGCAAAGAGCGTCTGTTCCGTCGTGGCGTTGTGTATCTGCATACTGCCATAGCCGTCAGCGGGGTCTATGGGCTGGTCGCCAAAGTCGTAGCTATGCTGAGAGGCATTGGGCACGGCAGCGGAGTTAGCTGGGGTGTAGTTATTGGGCCATAATTCGATGCGGCCTCCTTCTAAGCCGATGCCGTTGTGTACGCCAGTGTTGGACCAGATGTTCATCTGGGTGACAGGTTGTTGGAAGTGAGCCCCCGAGGCCAAGGTGGGTACGCCGATCATTTTGAGATTATCGGTAAAGGCATCCAGTGAAACGTAGAGAAAGCGCGTTTCGCCGTCACTGCGTTGCAATTCCACAAAATAGGCGATGCGATCAAAGGGCGAGGTAATCGCAGCGCTATTGTCGATGTCGTAGTGGATATCCGCGCCGAGGTTGGCCAGGTCGAGGTCGTACACGAGGTGATAGTCTGCCGCTTCGGGCACTTCCATTTTGAGCCGATCGCGTTGGGGCACGACACCAGCGCGGAATGGGGCGGTGGGTAGGCCAGCGGCGTTGACTAAGTTAGGTTCAGCCAGCTTGTGCCAGGCAAAGCGCACTGCCACGGGGTATTCGACACCCGGCGCTGAAACTACAACTTCATCGCCTACTATTTTAGCATTTGCTTTGACGAATCCACCGCGTTCTTGGTCGATCACCGCAAAGTGATTTGGTGTCGCACCATCGCGTGTTTTCAGGCCGCCGCCGTGGTCAAAGCGCAAGTGAATTTTGTCGCCTTTGATCTGCATCGAACGGTAGAGCGGACCTGAGTAGATCACTTCTTGGTTATAGGTCTTGGCCAGCGCGACCAGTGCCAAACGCCGCCCGACCTCCTGCTTGTTCTTGGGATGGATATCATTGAGGTCGCCGACATCGTGGATGACGGCCATACCGGTGTGGGGAATTCCCAGCGCGGCCGTTTGCGCTTCCCAGAATTGGGGCAGTACGTCAGACGCTTCGTCACCGTAGGAATAAGGGGCAATCTGCACGTAGTAAAACGGAAACTCGCCGTTCGGCCAAAGGCCGCGCCAACCCCTGATGAGCGCCTTCATTTTCTCCGTGTAGAGCATGCCCTCAGTGTGGTTGGACTCGCCTTGGTACCAGATGGCACCGCGGAATGCAAAGGGGACGAGAGGGTGGATCATGGCGTTGTAGAGCACGGCGGGTTGCTGCGGGTCGTTTGGCGGCAGGAGTTCGGGGGGATAGGTCGGCATTTCCGGTACCGGCTCTTCGCTTTGTCGCGCCGCTCGGGCGGCATTGAGCCAGGCTTCGACTTCGTCCAATACGCCTCCTAAGCGCGCTTTGTACAGATCACTGCGCGGGTTTTGCAATTGTAGTTGCTCGTAGATGTCGTGTACAGCAGGTACTGCGGCAAAACCAGCGGGAGGGATCCAAGGTTCAATCCGGGTGCCGCCCCAAGCTGACTGAATCAAGCCGATGGGCACGTCGAGCTCGTGCTGCAAGTGGCGACCGAAATAGTAGGCGGCGGCCGAGAACCCACCCCAGCCGCCCTTGGCGATGGTCTCCGGGGTACAGAGATTCCAATCGGCCTCGATGTCCGTTTGTGGTTCAGCGCTGAGTTTTTTGGGAATCTGGAAGAGACGGATTTGTGGATGATTGGCTGCGGTGATCTCCGCTTCTGGGTTGAGGCAGAGACTGACGCCCATTTCCATATTCGATTGCCCCGAGCAGAGCCAGACTTCGCCGACGAGCACGTTTTGCAGTTCAATGCTGTTGGTGCCTATCACTGTCAGTGTATGAGGACCACCGGCTTTGGCTGGTGGCAGTTCCACCTTCCACTCGCCCTGTGCATTGGCGCTGGTACTGTCGATTTGGCCGAGAAATTCGACGATGACCTGCTCGCCAGGCCCAGCCCAGCCCCAGATAGGCAGGGGGCTATCGCGCTGCAATACCATGTGATCGCCGAATATCTTGGGCAGGCGCACGTCGGCAAAGGTCGGTGGAGCGAGGGCTGACGCGAGGATCAGGACGATCGGATACAGGGGATTGAGGGGAAGGAAAGATAGAGGTTTTCGCACGAGTTCTGCGCAGTTATAGGAATACATATACTGCCGTTTTCTGGTTTACTCGGGGGTGTAAGTTACTTCGAGCTTGATACCGTCAGGGTCGAAGAAGAAAGTCGCGTAGTATCCCTCGCGGTACTCTGGACAGTCGATTGGCGGATCTTCGACATCCACATGCTCTAGATTCTTGATCACCTCTTCGTAGATTCGTTCGACTTCTGCCCGTGAGTCCACAGAAAAGGCGAGATGGTGCAGTCCCGGTTTTCCCCGCTCATGTCGGCCTGCTTCTGTAGTGCGGCCGATCAGCAGAATCATCCCATCCTTTTCGAATCGCAATCTGTCGATCGCGCCCTGCTCTGTCAGGTGCGAGGACAACGCTCGGAAGCCAAGCGCCGCTAGCAAGGGCGAGTAGAATCTCGTCGCAGTATCCAGATCGGAGACTGATAACCAGATGTGATGGATGGCTGCCATTTATTCCTCAGCGTTTGGGCACGTGCCTGTTTTCTACAGAGAATATATGGTCAATCTCAATGATAGACGATGGGTTTATTTTTGTACGTTATTGCGTACTTTGGGCAGTGGGCAGGGCAACCTTTTCTACTCTATGGAAATGAGACTAATGCGTGGATGGATCGCCGGCATGGGGCTTGTAAGCCTGATGTGGGGCACAGGATGCGAGCCAGAAGCGGAGATCGAAACAGCGACAGCCGAAGTGCAATTCGTCGATGTGACCGAGACTGTCGGCCTCGATTTCCGCCAAGTCTCCGGCAGCGCAGAGCAGCGCTATATCCTCGAATCGATGTCGTCGGGGGCCGCTTTTTTCGACTACGATAGCGATGGGTATCTCGACCTGTTTTTGGTCAATAGCACGCGAGTGGAGGCCGATTCCTCGCATCACTCCAATCGGCTCTACCGCAACAGCGAAGGGACCAATGGGCGAGTCTTTGAGGACAAAACCGATGAGGCTGGTCTGCGGCGGACGGGTTGGGGTATGGGGTGCGCGGTCGGAGACTACGACAACGATGGCGATCTGGACTTGTACGTCACCTATTGGGGTCCCAATGTATTCTATCGCAACGACGGGGAAAGGTTTGCCGAGGTTGAGCTGGGCGTAGAGGACGATGGCTGGGGAACTAGCGCGGCATTTGGAGACGTGGATGCCGACGGATTTTTAGATCTCTACGTGGCTAACTATTTGGTCTTCGACTTGGAAAACCCGCCCGGCGGCGGCCAACTCTGTAGTGGCTTCAAGGGGCTGGATGTCTATTGCGGTCCGCACGGCATGGTGCCTCAAGCCAACGTGCTCTATCGCAACGAGGGCGGGACTGGCTTTGCGGATGTGAGCCGGACGACGGGGATTGACGCAGACAAGCAGGCGTCCTTGGGGGTGGTCTTTTTAGACGGCGACGGCGACGGCGACCAGGATCTCTACGTGGCCAACGACGGCTACCCCAACCTGCTCTATCGCAACGACGGGCATTGGCAATTGACGGAAGTGGCGGCCTTTGCTGGGGCGGCCTACAGCGAGGACGGGCGGGCGCAGGCCGGCATGGGCGCGGCGGCTGGCGACTACGACAATGACGGCGATCTGGATCTGTACATGACCCACTTTTCAGACGACGTCAACACGCTGTACCAGAATCAAGGAGACGGTCAATTCGTCGATTTTACGGCAGCAGCGGGGGGCACGGCTTCGCGCAGGCGCGCTTCGTCGATCTTGATCTGGGCGGCGTACTTTTCGCGCAATTTCTCCAACAAGGCTTGCAGATGCCAGTGCTCTCGCTCGCGGCGCAGCAGGGCGGCAGCCCTCCTCTGAACCTGTTCATAGGGTTCGATGGAGGCCTCCTCATGGCTGAGGATGCGAAAAAGGGAAAAGCCTCCCTCGACGGCCACGGGTCCGATGAGTTCGCCCTCGGGTGCATCCTCAAGCGCCGCCATCAGCTTGGGATAGATGGCTTTCTTCAGCGGGTGGAAGTGGAATCGATTGGCCTTCTCAATGGCGTCCGAGCGCAGGCTTTCGCCCGCTAGGTCGGCAAAGGGTGTGCCGCCTTCTAGCAGTGCTCTCTTTTTTTTCGCTTCGTCGGCACTGGGCAGGAGTAGTTCCTCAACCCATACCGCAGGCTCGTGGCTAAATATGTCGGGGTGGCTGTCGTAGTAGCGGCGCACGTCCTCCTCGGATACGTCTAGGTCTTGGGTTATGGTTTCTTTGAGGCCATCGAGCAGGGCTTCCTCTTCTTTTATTTTCTCTAGCTGCTGGATTGCGGGTTTTTGGTAGTAGCCCGCTCGCCGTGCGGCTTTTTTGATGAGGAAGGGATTCAGGACGATGCGCTT
The DNA here is from genome assembly GCA_022826515.1 of Candidatus Latescibacterota bacterium. The sequence goes on along the minus strand of JAJDUT010000013.1, from coordinate 97,029 downwards.
GAGCGTGGAGGCTGCTTGTGTGCTGTCGGCGAATCCAGAGCCGATGTTTTGTTGTTGCAAAACCTTCACCGCTGCTGCCACGGTGATCTCGCCCTCGTCAAAGGTATATAGGGGAAGCGATTCCGCGGTCAGCGGGGAGAGATCCTGCCGCTGGTAGGCACTTACTAGCGGCAGGAGGGCCTCTTCGCGCAGCCGCACCTCAAACGCGTTATGAAGCAGTTCGAGGTGTTCCCTTGTGGCTTGGGCAGATCGCTCGGCAAAGAGCTGCCTGCTGATGGAGTCCCGATACTTGTCGTAGGAAGCGGGCCGCTCTTCGGTGAAGCGCACGATGTTCCAGTACTTGCCCGTGTACATGGGTTCCGAGATTGCGTCGAGGGGGAGGGTGCGGAAAACCTCTGGTGGGATGTGGATCCGCGGGGCCATGTCGCGCCCTATGAAACCCAGTTCGCCGCCTTGGCGGGCCGAGCGCGCATCTATGGAGTAGGCAGCAGCTACTTCTGCAAAGGGCCGTCCGGCGCGCAGTAGGGTCAAAACCGAATCCACCTCACTCTGGCGCTCCACCAGTATGCCGCTGACTTTGCGCTCTAGGCCATAGCCCTCATCGTCGAAATAGGCGCGAATCTCGTCTTCGGGAATTGCGATTGCATCCGTGATTTCGCGGGCCCGATAGAGGGCGCTGACTCGGTTGTCGATTGCGTCCTGAACGATTGAGCGCACGGCCTGCGTGGTATCGATCCCGAGGGAACGGGCTTCTAGCAGCAACAGACGGGCGTCGATCATGGTCTGCAGATAGTGCCGACGGGCTTGGTCGGCGGTCTGTGCAGCAGGTCTGCGCCCCGACCATTCGGCGGCAAAACTCTTCAGCGCAGCGGCGGTGATTTGGTGTGGTCCTACTTCTGCTACGGGACGTTCCGACAAGAGGTCGCAGCCACTTGCGATGCCCAAGCAGGTGACCCACAGGCAGCGCATGAATCGTTGGAGGAGCATCATCGAACGGGTTTTCGCGAGATGTGGTGAAATGGTCGTAAATTGGTTTTACTGCGAATTTTTTTTCTTGCCGTGGTGATCTTTTTGCAAAAAGGCGTTGGCCCAAGCGCTGGTGCCCTGTAAGGCCGCATCCTTGATAACGGCTGCGTCGCCGAGCATTTGTTCCTCTTCGCCATAGGCTTTGAGGCGGTCGTACGCACGCGCCCAAATGCAGTCCTTGTCGCCGACTTCGCACTTGCCTTGGCGGGTGCCGCCGCAGGGGCCGTTGCGCTGGTTTTTGACGCACTGCGATTCCGGGCACAAGTAGGCGATGTCCGGCAGCGAGCAATCGCCGCAGTCTCGGCAGTCAAAAGCAGCGATTTTGAGCGCGTGCTCGGCCGCGTGGAAGAGCTTGGCGGCCTTGGGGTGCTCAGCTAGAGCGCGGGCGAGATGAGCACCGGTGCGAAAGCCTGCGCTCTCGGGCGCAAATACTTGGTCGTGGACGCGGCGGTTTACCTTGTAGCTCAGCGGTAGGCGACCGCGTGCTTGGCGGAGGGCGGCTTGCTCTTTGGAGGCGAGGTACGCGCGGTTGATGGTGGTAGAACTGAGACCGGTGTCGCCCTGAGGTTCAAAAAAGTAAAATTCGTCGGCAAAGGAGAAGCAGAGTTCTTTGGCAAAATCGCGCCAATCGTCTTCCGAGTAGGTCGCGGCGAGCGCGAGGATTTTTTCGTAATCGCCGTATTGCAGGTGCCCGCCGAGATAAGCTCCCCGGTAGCCGAGGCCCTTGGCAATGGCGCATTGCTTGGCGGCCAGTTCCAAAAAAAACGCTCGGCCCTTGTCGTTGGCTTGGGCCTGCTTTTCGACGACGGCCATCAACTCGTCGGTGACTTCAACTCCGGGAATGTGGCCCTTGTGGAAGAAGCGCGCCGCCGACCGCGAGAGCACGTACACGTTGGCGATGACCGGGACCTCGAGACCGCACAGGGCCATGTATTTGAGCAACTCGTCCTGTTTGCGCGCGTCGTAGCCGATCTGGCTGATGACAAAAGCCGCGCCGACGTGGATTTTTTTGGCCAGCTTGAAGTATTGGGGCATGACCTCGCGCTCGTAGCGCTTGTGGTTGTTGACTACGGCCCCTAGGTAAAAATCCGTGGCCTCCATGCGCTGGGTCCGCTTGCCCTTTTTCATTTTCAGCCCAGCGTTCATGGCGGCGAACATTTCGAGCAGGCCGACTGAGTCGAGGTCGAAGACCCCCCCGGCCGTGCCTTGATAGCCGCTAATGGGGTAGTCTCCAGACAGGGCGAGGATGTTGTTGAAGCCCTCGCTGGCGAGTTGCCAAGCGCGGCCTTGCAGCGCGTTGCGGTTCCAGTCCTTGCAGGAGAGGTGGATGATGACGTCTTGCCCGCGCGAGATCAGGTCTGTGCCGAGGGTGTCCGGGTTGATCATGGCGTTACCCCCGGGGTTGTCGGTGATGCTCAGAGCGTGGAATTGCGGATGCTCGGCGAGGCGGCGGGCGAGGGCGAGAACCTTGCGGCCGTCGCGCTCGGTGATTAAGCCCCGCGAGGTCACCAACTCGACGATGTGGACGAAGGTGTCGGTGGTTTCGAGCAGGTGGCGCAGGGGTTTCTTCTGCCAGGCACCCGAGTAGCGGGCGGGTGGATGGAGCGCGGTCAGCGACATGGCTAAAGTGCGGCGGGCATGGGTTTGAATTGGCAGCCCTCGACGAAGAGTTCAAAAAAGTCCGGGGTCGTCTCCAGTTCGACGTGCTCAATGCGCTTGGCCAGCGCTTCGATGCGGGCGCGTTTGCTGGCGGAGAGGAGTGCTTCGCGCGCCCCTTGGACGGCGGCATTGCCCACCTTGGCGATGCGGGCGATGGGCACGGGGGCCAAAAAGCCAATGTCGATGGCGGCTTGGACATCGACGTAGTTGGCAAAGCCACCGGCGAGGTAGAGCTGTTGCACGTCGCCTGGATTCAGGCCCAAGGTCCGCAAGACGATGTACTGACCGCAGAAATTGGCGGCTTTGGCTTGGGCGAGGTTGGAGGCGTCGAGGCGCGAGAAAGTGATGCCGCGCTCGGGAACTAGCTCAAACTGGCGCTTTTTGGCGGCGAAAACGCCTTTGGGAGTCATTAAGTCGTGGCGGCGCAACTCGGCGAGGAGGTCGATTAGCCCAGAGCCGCACAGTCCCGCTGGCGCGGTGTCGCCGATGGTTTTCCACTGCCAGCGTGCGCCGTCCCAGCGGATGGATTCAATGGCTCCGTCGCAGCCGGGCATCCCATAGGTGATGCCGCCGCCCTCAAAGGCCGGGCCAGCCGGGCAAGAGGCCGCGACGAGACGGCCTTGATGCGCGACTACTACTTCGGTGTTGGTGCCTACATCGACCAGCATCGCGCTCTCGCTGGCAAGGTCCATATCGACGGCGACTAAGTCGGCGGCCACATCCGCGCCGACGTGACTGGCAATCAGCGGCAGCGAATACGCGCGCGCCTTGGGATTGGCCTTCAGGCCGAGGCGACGGGTCTTTTCGACTAGGCTGGTCGCGGTGCGTTCGCCGCTTAGATATTCGTGCTCAATGCGCGATTTGTAGGGCTTTTGGCCGATGCTCTGCACGTCGAGGCGGAAGAGGATGTCGCGCATCGTCGAGTTGCCGGCGACTGCGATCTCGTAAATCTCCTGCCGCACAAAGCCGCCGCGCTGGCATAGACCCGCGATCTCGTGGTTGAGCGCCTTGACCAAGGCTTGGCGCAGCTCACCGGGGTGTTGCCCGTCGTAGGAGATGCGGTGCATGATGTCGCTGCCGCCAAAGCGCTGCGGGTTTTCAAACGCGCTCAAATGCACGCTCTCGCCCGTCTCCAGATCGACTAAGTCGAGGACGATGGTGGTGGTGCCCAAGTCGATGGCTAGGCCGTAGAGGTGGCCGCGGTATTGGTCGATTTCTTCGTTGCCATAGTAGATGGCTTGCCCGCGCCGCTGGACTACGGGTTCGATCTCGGCGGATCGATCCACGGTCTGGGTCAGTATGCGGGGCGTGCGAAAAAGTGGTGCAAACTCGATATCGACATCCGCGTCTTCGACTTTGGCTTGGCAGGCGAGCCGGAATTCACCGCCGAGGAAGTCCTCGGCCGGCGTCGGTGCGCTGAGGGCTTGCGCGCCGCTCGTGACCTCGACGATGCACTCGTGGCAGTGGCCGGTGCGTCCGCAGGAGGTGGGTACCCGGGCACCGAGTTGATCCGCGTAGTCGAAGAGGGTGCCGCCAGTCGATAGCGGGTAGGAGGTGCCGTCGCAGCGGATTTGGCCGCGACCGGGTGTGGCCGGACGTTGCTCCGTCTCCCAGGCCGAGCGGTAGTCGAGCTGGTCGTCGCTGCCGCACTGGAACAGCCCGCCCGGTTCTTTTGGCTTGCGCTGATTGCGGCAGCCGAAGTGGGCGGTGCATTGGTCGAAGCGGTTCTTATACGGGCAGCGGAAGGTCGCCTGCACGTCGGCATGGGTAGCGATGCCCGCGAGAATGTCCGACAGGCGGTCGAGGCTCTTTTGGTACTCTTGGGGGTCGATTTGGGTCATGGACGAAGGCGTCGTTATCGCTCAGAAGTGTACAGTGGCAATGGCTCGATCTGAGCCAGTTCGTCTCGATATTGCTGCTCCAACTCCCAAAGATCTCTGGCGTGTTGGGCCCTCAGCCAAAACTCAGGAGAGTTCCTGAATAAACGGGATAGTTTCAAAGCCATGATGGACGAAATAGAGCACTGCTCTTGTAGGAGTTCACGGATGGTATGTCGAGATTCGCCCAACTCATCGGCCAAAGAGTCCGCCGTCAATGCGTAGTCGGGAAGAAAATCTTCTCTTAGCATCGCCCCAGGATGCGTGGGCGGGATGGTGCGTTTTTGGTCATTCGCGATAGCCATTAATCACCTCTTTAATGATAATCTGTTATCTCTACATCGTAGGCGTCACCGTTGGCAAAGCGAAAGCAGATACGCCACTGATCGTTGATGGATATGGAGTGTTGGCCTTGGCGATTCCCCTTCAAGGGATGGAGACGATTACTGATCGGTACGCGCAAGTCGTTCAAGGTCTGAGCAAGATCGATGTACTCTAATCGTCTCATGGCTCTTTGAATTAGGTCGGGTGGTAAACGTCTCGATTGTCCCTCTGTATAGACCCTTTGGGTTTCTCTATCGGCGAATGTTTTGATCATCGTCGCTGGAGGGCATCACCCATACACCCTACTCGTCCTCAAGTTCATTCAGCAAGTCCTTGGCCAAGGACACGCAGGCGAGGGCGTCCTTGCCGTAGCCGTCGGCGCCCATGTCGTCGGCAAATTCCTGGGTCACGGGTGCGCCGCCGACCATGATTTTGACGTCGTCGCGCAAGTCGGCGTCGATGAAGGCCTCAATGGTCTTGCCCATGTTCGGCATGGTGGTAGTCAACAGGGCCGACATACCCAAGAGCGGGGCTTCGTGCTCTTCGACGGCGTCGATGAACTCGTCTTCGGAGGTATCTACGCCTAGGTCGTGGACGACGAAGCCAGCCCCGCGCAGCATCATAATGCACAAGTTTTTGCCGATGTCGTGGAGATCGCCCTTAACCGTGCCCATGATCACAATGCCGATGGGCTCGACGCCCGAGGCCGAGAGAATAGGCTCGATGTGGGTCATGCCGGCCTTCATGGCGCGGGCACAAGCTAGCACTTCGGGGACGAAGATAAAGTTTTCGCGGAATTTGATGCCGACGATGGCCATGCCGGCAATCAGCCCGTCGTCCATGACTTCGAGGGCTTCCACGCCAGCGGCAATGGCTTGGCCGGTCAGTTCGTCCACCGTATGGTGGTCGCCGTCGATGAGGGCTGCGGCGATATTCTGCATCTGCTCGCTGGCTTGGGCAAAGATGCCGATGATGCGCTCGCGCTCTTCGTCGCGCTCGATAAATTCTTCGATCTCGTCGCGGATAAATTCGTTGGCGATGTCGGTGATGTCTGCCATTTATGATCTCTTCTTGTTGCGAGCCTGGTCCCGGTGCCACTCGTGCACCGTGTGGGGGATGGCTTTGAGGTTTTCGATGGAGGTCTGCAAGGGGATGGCGCACTCTGGGCCGATGAGTTGGACGCCGGCTTCGAGGTTGCGCACGACTTCGGCGCTGACGACTTCTGGTCCTTTAGAAAAAAGGGTTTCGGGGTTGTTGATGTTGCCTACTAACGAGATGCGATCGCGCATGATTTGGGTGGATTCTTCGGGCGTATTCTTGGAATCGAAGTGGAAGGCCGCCATGCCGGTTTGGGCGATGTACTCCATACGGTCAACCGTGCGGCCGCAGATGTGGAGGATGATGGGCACCGAAAGCCGCTCGGCAAACTCGATGTGCAGGTCGCGCAGGTAGCGCTCGTAGTACTCGCCGCTGACGAGGTCTCCGGTGGCGTGATCGGGCAGGCACAGAGCGTCGGCACCGGCTTCGATCTGCGCTTGGCCGAATTCGATGGTAATCTCTTTCATGCGATCTAGGCAGAGCTTGGTCTCACCGGGATCGTCGAGCGACAGCAGCAGAAAAGGCTCGACTCCAAAGCAGTGGTAGCCCAGCGACCAAGGCCCCATGGTCTTGCCGACGATGGCGACTTCGTCGCCGTATTCCTTGCGCAGAATTTTGATTGCTTCGGTGACGCAGGCCGTGTCGGGGTGGGTGCAGAGGTCGGCGGGGATTTTGATGTCGTCTGGCTCGTGCCAGATCGGTTCGCTCATGCGGACGGTGGGCCAGTTGTCCTTTTGCTCCCACTGGATTTTGCACCCGAGGGCCGAGGATTCTTGGATGATGGTGAAGACCGGCATGATGGTGTCAAAGCCCAGTTCGGTGTAGCCAGTGGCAGCTAGCCGCGCCATGAGTTCAGGCTCGCGGTTGGCCGCGGGGAAGGGGGCATCGACGAGGTCCATCAATTCGACGGTGGCCACCGAGGTCGGGTTGCAGAGCGGGGTGCGGTCCACAGGCTGGCGGGCGAGGGCGGCGAGGACACGCTCGCGACTGGTCATCGAAGAAGGCATGATAGACTCCTTTATTCCTGGGCGCTGGGGGCTGAGAGCACGCCGCGGCTGGCCATGGCTTCAGCCTCGCGCACGGCGGCGCGCACGTTGGGGGCACGGACGAGCAACAGGCCGATTAGGGCGTCGTGGGAGTGGCCGCAGCCGAAGCGGACTTGGTTGGGTTGATCGGCGACTTCTTCCATCTCACCGAGGCGAATTAGGCCGCGGGCGATAGTGGCAACGCGGCGCTCCACACCTCGTACCTGTTCGGTGGCGAGGACCTCGTACAGGCCCTGACCGAGACTGGCAACGGCGATGGTGGCGTTGGCCTTTTTGTCGAAAATGTGCAGTGGGCGCGGCTCGACGGGCTGCTCCGGCGACAGCTTACAAGCCTCTAGGAAGAGCCGCTTGACCGCGAACTGATGGGCGTGGCCGCAGGGGAAGCGGAGCAGGCCATCGCCGGTTTGTTCCATGCCGCCGAGTACCTGCATAGCGCGGGCGACTCCGGCGACGCGCCCGGCGGCTCCGGGGAGATGGCTGTAGGTGTGGACTTGATAGCAGGGAGGGCCATCGGGGCAATAGAGCGCAATGGAAATGTCGTCGAAGTGGGGATCCATGGAGACCAATTCGACGCGCGAGCCAAGATCCAAAGTTTGTGCCATTTGCATTCCCTCTTGACAGCAAAGCGCGGGATTGAGTACTGTTTTAAAAAATAGCTAATGGTCTGACCATCGGCAAATTTTATTTTCTTCTGCATTTGACACTTGGCACCTGCTTATGAAAAAAGCCACGGCTCCGATTGACGATGCCATGCGCCCGGTGCAGCGCACGTCCGTAAGCGACGAGATTATCGCGCAGATAACGGACTTGATCGAGCGCAACGTCCTCAAGCCCGGCGACCGGCTGCCGCCGGAGCGGGAGCTGTGCAAGCGCTTTCAGGTTGGGCGCTCCTCGCTGCGCGAAGCCTTGCGCTCGCTATCCATGATGGGCCTACTCGACGGCCGCGTGGGTGAGGGCACCTTTGTCTGCAACAAGGGCCAATACGTGGAGCGGGCGCTGCAGTGGGGATTTTTGCTCGACGGCAAGAAACTCCAAGACCTGAGCGAAACGCGGATGATGCTCGAGTCGCAAAACGCCTATTTGGCGGCCGAACGGGCCACGCCCGAGGATTTGGCGGCCATTGCCGACGCGCTGGCCGGCATGGCCGGGGGGCTTTCTGACGAGGGGCGTTTTCTCGCCAGCGATTTGCAGTTCCACCTACTTATTGCGCGGGCCACGCACAATTCTATTCTCTACAGTTTGCTCGAAACCACGCGCAGCTATCTACAAGAATGGATCAAGGAAAGTTTAGCGGAGCCGGCGCTGGCTGGCCCTCGGGCCGAACTCTCACTGGCGGAACACCGCCAGATATTGGCGGCATTGCAGCGGCGAGATGCGGAGGCCGCGCGGCAGGCGATGGCCGCGCACATCTGCTCCAGCAGCGGGGATTTGCAGCGGACTAGCCGTCGATCAGGGTCCGGTTGACGAACTCAGTGACTTCCTCGATTCGCCCCAATCCCGTTAAAATCAAGCTCTGAGCAATGCGCCGCGAGAGCCCGATGATGCGTTCGTCGTCGAGTGCGACTGGTTGGCGGCCGTCGGTCGCGCTCAATAGCAGGCAGCCGAGATCGTGTACGGCTTGGTGTTTGACTTCCTCGGCTTTCTTGTAGCTCGCATTCTGAAAATAGCTGTTCCAGAATACATTGACGGCCTCTAAATAGGCGGCTTTTTGGGCGGTGTTCTGCATGGCCTTGATGCACATATCAGCCGTGTAGAAGGCGAGGTCAAAGGTGGGGTAGCCGTAGTGGGCGGTGGCAAAATCGACCCAATAGGGATGGCCGTTGGCGACCCATACGTTGCGGGGCCGCAAGTCGCCCAAGACGAGACAAAACCCCTCTTTGAGCAGGCGGTTGGTATGGACGGCAATGGCCTTTTTGAGGTCGGGATAGGCGTTGGCGATATAGTTGTAGTGCGGGTCAATGCGCAGTTGCTCAAATGCCTTAGTAGATGCCAACTCGTCGGCGACCTCGGACGAGTTGGCGGTCTCGTTGTGGACCGTGGCCAGCAGTTCGCCGCACTGGACGGCGATTTGCAGGTCGATGCGGCCATTGACCAAGTCGCCTTCCCACGACAGGGCGTTGTGCGGCGGTGGGGTTGTCACGAGGATGAAGTCCGTACGGTCTTCAAGCAGGACTTCCGGCAAGACCTCGGGAGCGAGAAATTCCGCCAAGCGCTCGATACAGCTCTTCTCAGCGAAGATGCGCCGCCGGTCGGTCCACCAGCGCTCCTTGATTTGGACGCGCGAGTGCGCCTGCTTGACGATCCAAGCCTGATTGGCAGCCTCTACGTAGTACACCCGGTTTTTTAGCCCGTCACTCAAGCTCTGGACGCGGATCGGCCCCGCGTCGGTGCACAGTTTTTTGCGTTTCAGGTACTGGGATATAGCCTTTTTCTCTAGGTTCATGGGCTTCTTTCAGGAAGTAGTGGGGGTGGTGGCACGTACCTGTTCGACTTGGCTGGCGGCATGGTACGAGCTGCGCACCAATGGGCCAGACTCGACGTGGCGAAAGCCCAAGCCGAGAGCAAAGCGCCGCCACTCGGCGAATTCGTCGGGATGGACGAAGCGCTCTACGGGCACGTGGTCGGCGGACGGGCTTAGGTATTGGCCCAAGGTCAGAATGGCGCAGCCAACATCCGCTAGATCTTGGATGCTCTGGGCTATTTCTCTTTTGGTTTCGCCGGCCCCTAGCATCATGCCGGACTTGGTGGGGGCGGGACTGATCTTGCGCGCTCGGTCGAGGAGCTCTAGCGAGCGGCCATACCGGGCTTGCGGGCGCATGGTGGAGTAGAGGCGAGGCGGCGTCTCAATGTTGTGATTGAGAATGTCCGGGCCGGCTTCAAGGACGGTAGCTAGGGCCTGCCAGTCGCCTTTGAAATCCGGGATCAGGACTTCGACGCTCGTCTCGGGGCAAAGCTGATGTACTGCTGCGATCGTCCGGGCGAAGATCCGCGCTCCGCCGTCTGGCAATTCGTCGCGATTGACCGAGGTAATCACCGCGTGCTCTAGCCCGAGGCGGGCAATGGCAGCGGCCACGCGCTCAGGCTCGCCTTCGTCGAGCCATTGGGGGCGACCCGTCTTGATCGCGCAAAATCCGCAACTGCGGGTGCAGACATCGCCCAAAATCATAAAAGTCGCCGTGCGCTGGCTCCAGCACTCGCCGATGTTGGGGCAATGCGCACTCTCACACACCGTGTTAAGCTGTAAATCGGCGAGCAGATTTTTTAGGGCGATGTAATTGGGGTGGCCTGGGGCTTTGGCCTTGAGCCAGGGCGGAAGTCGGCGCTTGGAATTAGATGCCATAGGATAGACGAGGAAAAACTAAAAGAATAGAATATAATACGACTCCGGCACGCTAATATCAAGACTTGGTGGGTACCGAGGCTAAGCACGTGCGGCACAGCCCGTACCACAGATAGCCGAGGGGAATGAGTTTAGTGCTGCGATAGGCGATGGAAGCGACCGGGCCCCACGTGCGCTCAGGGTCAATCGGCCCATAGGCTCCCGGTTCAAGGTCGAAGAAGACAAAGGGCGTCGGCAGAGCGATAAGAGCAAATATCCACAAGAACTTAGGAGAACCTGAGCGCGCGTACAAAGCCACGAGTACGGGCTGGAGAAAGACGTAGTGATGCTCCCAAACGTCTTTGTAAACGAGAAAAAAGGTACACATCCACAGCGCGAGCAGCGGCAGGGCATCGCGGCCACGATAGGTGGCCACCAGTGCCGCGACGAGGATGGCGGCCTGCGAGCAGTAGATGACCGTGCGGCCCGCCAAAGGGAGGTCGGCGAGGGTCGTCAGCTCGGTTAGGGGCCGCCCGGCTAGTTGGGCTACGAGGCTGACCAGCCCGCCTTGCAGCCCGAGGTTGCCCGCGTGGGTGAGGGCACCTTGGACGGGAGCGCCGTAGATATTGGCGGCGAAAAAAGCCGCCGTGCTATCTGGATGCAGCAGGAAGTAAGGTAGCGACGTAAGCAAGCCGGCTAGCAGCCCCAAAACGAGGACGCGCCAGGCGCGCAGCCTTAAAAGCGCGGGAGCGAGGATTAGGGCGTTGGGTTTGACCAAGAGGGCACCCGCCCAACACAAGCCAGTCGCCCATCTCCGGTCGCTGTGGAGGCCGACGATGAGCCAAAAAAGCAGCGAGGCCGCCCAGAAGCTGACCTGCCCCATGTAGAGTTCGAGAAAGTAAGGCGAGAACGCCAGCCACATAAACAAGGCCAAGCCCCGGTGCGGCTCTTCGACCCACCGCCAAGTCAGATAGAGGTTGGCTGCGAGGAAAAGCTCAGTGCAGCAGAGATGCAGAAGGTATGCAGTGAAGGGCTGAAATTGGGCGAAAAGACTGGCGACCAAGGCAAAAGCCGGCAGATAGCGGAAGCCGAAGGCTCCCGACACCGAGTAGATGTCGCGGCCTTCAGCTAGGGCCTGGCCCGCTAAATAGAAAACCCCGAAGTCAAAGCCTCGGCGGGTGTGGGAAGCGTCGTTGAAGAGGGGACGGAGGAGGTCGGTGCCGAGGGCGGCGAGGAAAACGGCGTGAATTAAAAGGCCCGCTACGAGGTAGGGAACAGGCCGTCTAAAGCACTTCATACCGCCGCAAAATACAAACTCCTACTGGAGATCGCCGCGGCCGTCTTCTTGGGCGATGGAGTCCTCTGCTGGTGTGCCTATTTCCCCCTTGTCGAACCACATCTGGTACTCGCTCGGGTCGGCGATGATGCGACGCGCCTCCAGCACTTGGGGATCCACGGTTACATTGTATGCTTCGGCCACTGGCTCTCCGAATGCTTTTTCGAGGATGGCGAAGGTGAGCCGCCAAGCGATGAGGTCTTCGTTCTCCTGCCAGTGTTGTTCCTCGATTTTGTCGATTTCGTCAGTCAGGTGGCCAAGCGGTTTGGCGAGCTGGTTGTACTCCTCGTCTTCGGCGACTTTGTCCAATTCCTCGATTTGGGCTTCGAGGTCGCTGATGTAGTTGAATCCGCGATTTTCGGCAAAGGCGCGGAAGGCCGCTAGCTCTGTTGGGCCGACGACGAAGTCTGGCGTCAGATCGGGGTACTTGAGCCGGTGCTCGCGGGCGTAGTAGAAGAATTGGTTGTTGAGGCTGTAGAAGCCGCTGAGCTGCGCGTCGAGGCGGCTGCCACTGCGTCCAGATACCTCGATGTCTGGGGTGATGCCGCCGCTGCCGCGAACGATGCGCTCGAGCCGGAGGGTCTTGAACTCCTTGTCGTACCCGCGGACGAGGGTGGAATCCTTGCGCATGCGCTTGTCGATGGAGCGCCCCGAAGGCGTGTGCCAAGCGGCCATAGTCAGCTTGAGTTCGGCGCGGTCGTCGATGTGGACGATCTGCTGAACGGAGCCCTTGCCCACGGTCGTAGTTCCCAGCACTAGCCCGCGGTCCCAGTCTTGGATAGCACCAGCGACGATTTCGGACGCCGAAGCGGACAGGCGGTTGACCATGACGATGAGGGGTGTGTCGCGTAGCAGGGCGTCCTCGCGGGTTATGTATTCGGCAGTTTCGATGCGGCGGCCCTCGGTAAAGGCCACGAGGCAGTCGCGGGGCAGGAAGAGATCGGTGATTTGCACGGCTTCTTCGAGGTACCCGCCGCCGTTGTTGCGCAGATCGAAAATCAGCCGCTCCATGCCTTGTTCTTCTAGCTCGACAATTGCCTTGAACACCTCTCGGGTCGACCCCTTTTGGAAGCTGTCGAGCTTGATGTAGCCGGTGCCGTCGGGGAAGAGGGTGGCAAGGGAGACGCTGTTCATCTGCACTTCTCGGCGCTCGATCGTCAGGTCAAAGGAAGTGGGGCGGTCAGCTCGCTCTAGGGTCAGAGTCACGGAAGTGCCAGGCGTACCGCGCATGCTGTCGGCGGCCACGCCAGCCGACATGCCCTTGGTGGAAGTGTTGTTGATCGCAGTGATGAGGTCGCCCGACTGGACGCCCGCTAGAGCGGCCGGCGTCTGGTTGTGTAGGAGGCTCCACACGGCAATCGCGCTGTCGGGATAGACGACTTGGATGCGGAAGCCTAATCCCCCGTATTTGCCTTGGGTCTGGATGTTGAAATTGTCGAGATTGCGCTTTTCCAAAAACACCGAATAGGGGTCGAGAATTTCCATCATCCCGGCGATGCCAAAGCGGACTAGCGTATCCGCAGTAACCGGATAAAAGGCATTCTCGTCGATGGCTTGGGCCATCTGCATGAGGGTGTAGAAGCGGTCGTTTAGCTGCCTTTCCACGTCCTCACTATCGAGCTGGGCATGGGTGTTGAACGTGTATTCCGAGGCTGGATCTAAGGAGTTGAATATCCCTCGCACGGCCGCCTGCGCTAGGGAATCGGGATGTACTTCTTCAACGTAGTACTGGTGAATGATTTTGGCCGTCTTCCACAACAGGGCTTTGTATTCGTCTTCAACGGAGCGCTCAGCCCGCAAGTCAGAAGCGGATGCGACGAGGGCGAGCAGCAGCGAAATACGCAAAATGGACAAGCGACACTCCTTGGTCAGTAGGGCGCGTTGAGATGCATAATAGAAACATGCCATAATATCAACACGCCTGTACCGCGTCAAGCAGTGCGCCGCCGGTACGCGAGGGCTAAACCGCGCAATACGAGGTTTGGATCGCATGTGTGGACCGCGGCGATATGAGGGTGGAGGAGGGGGCCGTCGCCGCCGGTAAGGAAGACTGCGACAGGGCTATCTAAGGCTGCGGCCATGCGCGTGCAAAGGCCCTCGACGAGTGCGGCCGACCCGTGCAGTGCCCCCGAGCGCAGGCCGTCCGCGGTGTTTTGGCCCAGCAAGGGCGTGGTGGCCGCGAGCTCGACTTGGGGTAGGAAGCTGGTGTTTGCGCTGAGGGCATTTAATCCGAGGCGCAGCCCTGGGGCGATGACCCCGCCGCGAAAGGTGCCAGCGGCGTCGATGGCATCGACCGTTAGCGCGGTGCCGGCATCGACGACCACAACGGCTTGGCTAGCCGGGGCTGCGCGATGGGCGGCTACGGCCGCCGCGAGGCGATCAACGCCAATCCGAGCGGGATCGTCGTAGTCAATTTGCAGGCCCCAATCCCACGTGTTGTGCGCTTGGAGGACGGGGCCGGCGGAGAAATCGCGACAAGCTGCGGCGTACGCCGCCCCCAATTCCGCGACGACCGATCCGATGACTGCGCCAATGGGAGGGGTGGCAAGCCCGGCCAGCCGGCACAGGAGGTCGGTATTGGCTGGCGGGGCCGTGGGGAATTTGTGGCGACAAACGGTTTCATCCCCGGCCAAAAGACCGATGTCGATGCAGGTGTTGCCGATGTCGATGGCCAAGAGCATGGGCGAATTTATTGACTTTCCGGCGCGTTATCTATATAATATAACTTTCTAATTCAAACAATATCCAACATTTACGTCTCATCCCCTTAGCGAAAGTTGTCCTGCATGAAGATAGCAGCGAAAGCGAATATGTTGGGTAAGCGCCGGACTTTTATCGTCATTTCCCCGCGCGATGGTCAGATCCGCGAGTATAGTTTTTCGCCTCGCGCCTTAGGGCTGATTCTGCTGGGCGTGTTGGGTTTTGTGGTTGGTGGTGGTTATTACGCCTACACCGAGGGCTTTCATCAATCGAGCGATCAGAAAGCCCTGCTGGCCTTGCAGGAAGAAAACAAAAACCTCTTGCACGGCTTAGAGCAGACCCGCGAGGAAGTGCAGCAGCTCGGGGAGGCCATGGATCAGCTCAAAGCCACGGAAGATAGATTGCGCGCCCACCACGAGATGGAGCCGCTGGAGATAGAGCCACTCGCTGCGGAGGGGGAGTTGGGCGGCGTCGGCGGCGTGGAAGATTTGTCCGAGGAGGTCGCGTCCTTACCGCCGCAAAAGCACTTGATGATGCGCGAGATGAGCGTGCGCATCGACTATCTAAAGCGGATGGTCAACCTACAGGCCGAGAGTTTTGAGGAAATCGAGCGCAAATTCGAAGAAACAAACGTCCAATACTTGCCCACGATTTTACCCGTTCCCGAGCAGCAGACGTGGCGGTCGTCGCCCTTTGGCTGGCGCATTGATCCTTTTACCGGGCGGCGGGCCTTCCACCGGGGCGTCGATTTCGCTGGTCGCATAGGGACGCCGATCTACGCGACGGCGGATGGTTTTGTAAGCTACGCTGGGAAGGATAAGTACCTCGGTAATACGATTATTGTTGCCCATCGAAAAAAGGAACGCGACGAGCAGGGCCAGCCCTATGCGCGCCAAGGCGGCTACCAGACCGAATACGGCCACTTGGATAGAATTATGGTCGTGCAAGGTGAACAGATAAAGCGCGGGCAGCAGATCGGGACGATGGGTAACTCGGGCCGCTCGACCGGCCCGCACCTACACTATGCGGTGCGTTTGCGGGATCAGCAGTTGAGCAAACACCGAGGATACCAGAACCCAGAAGATTTTATCTTCGACAACAGCGGGGACTACGGGGACTATATGTGGGCCGCAAGCGAGTGATTCGAACCTCTACCAAGTATCTAAAGACCGGTCCAGCAAACGCGGGCCGGTCTTTTTTTCGGAGTACAGCCGTATGAGCACGCCTATTGAGGGCAAAGTAGCCGCCATTATCGACGACACTACGCTGGTACTCAACGTCGGCAGCGAGCAGGGCGTCCAGGAAGGCATGGCCTTTGCCATTTTCGCTTTGCACGGGGAGATCGCAGACCCAGACAGCGGGCAGCCGCTGGGTCGCTGGGAAGCGGTCAAGGCGCGGGTAGTCGCCACCCATGTGCAACCTCGCCTGTGTACGGTGCGCGCTCCGGTCGTAGGCGAGGTGCCGGTGGTGGGCGATACCCGGCCTTTGAGCGCGATGATGGTCGAGCACTCGGTGGCCCGCGCCCCGGGACAAGAGCAGTGGCAGCGGCTGGAGGTGCGAGGGGGCGATGTGCGGGGGCGGCCCCAGAACCAGCCCATTGCCGTGGGCGACGGAGCGAGGTCGTTGGCGGTGGCTGAGGACGACGGGAGCAAGTCAGCCGCTGAGGAGGATGTGAGCAAGCCGGCGGTCGAGGACGATGCGAGTAAGTCCGCCGCTGATGACGATGCGAGTAAGCCTACAACCGAGGGCGATGCGAGCAAGTCAGACGATTAGAGTGGCGCTGGTCGCGCTCTGCATCGGTGGATGCGCTTACTACTCGACCTCCGGCGGCCTGTTGGGCGGCATCCGCAGCATTGGCATCCCCGTAGCTGACAACCAGACCTCGGAGTTTGCCGTGGCCGAGCGTCTAACTGAACTCGCCGATTCGCTTTACACCGCGGATGGCCAGTTGCGGGTCGTTGACGAAGAGAGCGCCGATGCCCTCTTGCAACTCAACGTGATCTCCATTGAGGACCGCCCCTTTACCTATACGACGGCCGAGCAGACCGAGCAGTACCGGTTTGCGGTCTTGGTAGCGGCCGAATTGGTGCGGGTGGAGGATGGGGAGGTGTTGTTGACCTTGTCCGAGCTAGAGGGATGGGCAACTTATGACGCCGCGCTGGCCGAGGAAGAGGGGCGGGATCCGGCGGTGGAGCGGGCGCTGGACATGGTGTTAGAGGAATTGGTGAATCGGACGACGGCGGGATGGTAGTTAGTCCACGGCCTAGTCAATCGGCGTCTGTTTTTCTTCCCACTACAAAAATCACTGCAACAATCAGGCATAGTCCCACGATCAAGCCAGTGGTCGGCGACCACAGCAGGGTGCTGCCCAAGTAGCCGCACAGCCCGGCGATTGTCATCGTCGTCAGGGCGTAGGGTATCTGGGTGCGCACGTGGGCTAAGTGGTCGCAGGCCGCGGCAATGCTGGAGAGGACGGTGGTGTCGCTGATGGGGGAGCAATGGTCGCCGAAGATCGCGCCGTCCAATACCGCGGCGGCGACGAGGACCGTCAGCGCCAGCCCGCCCAAGTCGTAGGCTACCGGGATCATGGTCGGCAACAGGACGGCCATGGTCGTCCACGAGGTGCCGATGGAGAAGGCAACTACTGCGGCGAGTAGGAAGACGAGGAGGGGGAGGAAGTGCGGGTCGAGGAAGCCGGAGAGCGCACCGACGATATAGGCCGAAGTCTCGACGGCCTCGCAGGTTTCCTTAATCGCCCAAGCCAAGATCAATATCACCAGCGCATAGGAAAAGCCCGTAATGCCGCTCGCCCAAGTCTTGCAGACTTCCACTAGGCCGAGCGGGCGTCTAGGGCTTGCTTCCTCGCGGCGGGTTAGGGCCAAGACTGCTGCTAATACCGAGCCGGCTAAGGCGGATAGGAACATCACTTTGGCTCCGTCGGCGTGGGAAAAAACTTGGATCCAGTAGAGCCGGGCGAAAAAGCCGTGTTCGGCGCGAGCGGCCACCACGGCCGGTGCTTGGCTGGCGTCTAGGTGCATCCCGCCAAGGACGCCAGCAACGACGAGGAGGACGGGGCCTGCGGCCACGGCCCAATGAGCGCGGAGGCCGGGGTGCTCGGGGAGTTGGGAGGCGTCGCCGGTCATCGGGCGGTGGCCCGGCGCGAGGACTTGGCCGGTTCGCCGGGCGCACTGCTCGGCTTTGAGCATCGGGCCAAAATCGCGGCCGGCGATGGTGGAGCACAGCACAAAAGTTAGGGTTAGCAGGCAGTAGAAGCGAGCCGGCAGGGCGCGGAAGAACAGTTCGTAGCCAGAGATCCCAGCGCCGACTTGCTCCATCGCGCTGTCGAACAGACCCACCTCAAAGCCGATCCAGGTGCTGACGACCGCGATGCCAGCCACGGGGGCGGCGGTGGAATCGACGAGAAAGGCCAGTTTTTCACGCGAGATGCGGAAGCGATCGGCGATGGGGCGCATGGTGGTGCCGACGACGAGCGTGTTGGCGTAATCGTCGAAGAAGACCGCCAGCCCCAACAGCGCGGTGGCCAGCCGAGCCGAGCGCACGCCAGCGGCCCGGGCGACTAACAGGTCGGCGATGCCTCGGGTGCCGCCGGCCAGCGAGATGACGCGCACCATGCCGATCAGGGAGGCGGTGAAGCCGAGGATGAAGAGTTGAAAGGAGTCGCGCAGCGGGGTCCAGACAAAGTCTATGAGGGCACGCTCTAAGCTGCGAAATGGGATCGCGTAGAATGGGACGTCTGGCGGCAGGGAAATGAGCGCACCACCGACGATTGCCAACCCGAGTCCCAAGATCAGGCGTCCAGTGGCCACGGCGACGAGGATGGCTGCGGCGGGAGGAAAAAGGCTCAGCCCGCTCGTTGCGCCTTGAGCGGGCAAGAGCAGCGCGCCGAGCAGGGCCGCGCCGAGCGCTAGCAGCAAGCGGAGAAAGGGAAAGGCGGAGCGCATCTTAGAAGTCGTCCGAAAATTCCGAGTACGCTCCAAGCAACGTCATCCAGCATCTGTGCTCATCTGCGTTCATCTGCGGATACCTTGCTACCGGAGTTTTCAGCCAGCTTCTTAGTCGTCTTGCGGCGGGGATTCGACCTCGCTGGTGGGAACGGTGGACATTTCCAGCTTAAAGGCCAGCAGATACATCATAAAACAGCCGATGATCCACCAGGCGATCTGCCATATCCACAGCGAGGGAATCCCCAAGGGCCATTGGGCTGGATCGGTCTGATTGCCTAAGACGGCAAATGGGCCGATGGCGCAGAGGAACCAGACTATCGTCAAAATCCAGACCGGCGTTTTCCATTTCTTTTTGGCCTCGGGCAGGGCGGTGTGCGCTTTGAGGAAGTGGTGGTAGCGGTCGCGGTGGGCCAGATGGTTGGCTTCCTTGGGCTGGGTGAACAAACTGACGACGACGACAGTGCCCATATTAAAGAGGATGCCCCAACCGGCGCTGTGGAGCGTGAGCGGATAGCGGCCAATGCCGATGAGTCCGCCTAACTCGGTTATATAGGTGAAGGTAACGGCGATGAGTCCAGCGATGAGTCCGGCGACGATGGCCTTGGGAGTGAAGAAGCGGATGTAGCAGATGCCCAGCAGCGCCGGCCACATTTGGAATCCATAGGAAACGGCCAATCCGCCCAGCAGGACG
Organism: Candidatus Latescibacterota bacterium; assembly: GCA_022826515.1. Next base: position 77,988 of record JAJDUT010000013.1, on the reverse strand, counting down.
AGCAGGTCGCCGGAGGCTAGGCCGACTAGCAGGGCTAGACTGACGACGACCGCCACAGTCAAGCGACCGACAAAGACTTGGGCTGCATGCGATGCCTCTTTGTTGAAGAAATGGCGGTAGAGGTCGCGGGTGATAATGCCGCTGGCCGTGGACATATAGGCGGCCCCGGTCGATTGCATTGCGGCTAGCGCACAAACGGCCAAAAGCCCCAAGAGGAAGGGAAAGCTGCCGGCTAAGGTGTCGATTAGGTAGGGAACCAAGTGGTCGGATGCGGGCAGGCCGAGGGGTTTAGTCCCTGGGATCAGTTCCATATCGAGCAGCCGGACGCCCAGCCCTTGGAAGGCGGTGAAAAAGAACAAGATGCCGCCGATGACCAGCGAAGAGGCGAAAACCTGTTGCCAGGGAAAAGGCCGAGGGTCGCGGTTGGCAAAAGCCCACATCGAAAAGGCCGGAGCCGACTGAATGCCCATCAAGGCGAACATATAGGTCAGGATCATCAGGCCGGTCCAAGGGCCGCCGGTGCTGTCGAAAAACAAGGTACCGACTCGTTCGAAAAAGGAATCTGACTCCGGCCGAGTCGGAATGGCGACCATATCGGGTTTTTGCTGGGCGAGGCCGACCAACCCCCCCTTGAAAGCCGTCCAGCCGCCGACCAAGTCGAGGGCAACAAAGCCGAGGACGACGATGCCGAAGGCCAAGAGGATGCACTGGGCGCAGTCAACGTAGGCGACCGAGCGCAATCCGCCGGATGCTACGTAGATAAAGACGACGACCGAAAGCACAATCGCCCCCCCCTCAACCGAGCCGATGAAGCTGCCCTCCAGCGGCGTGCCGGTCGTCAGGCGGTTGAACAGCAAGCCCGATGCCTTGAGCTGGATGCCGAGATAGGGCACGCTGAAGACGAGCGCGACGATGACGGTGAGGAAGCGCATCGCATCCGTGCGGTAGTAGTCGCTGAACATCTCGCCCGGCGTGATATAGCCAAAGCGCTGGCCCAAAAGCCACTGGCGCTTGAGGAACAACACCCCGGTGAAGGGGATGGTGATGGCGTAGAAGGAGGCAAAAGCGTAAGGCAGGCCGACGTTGTAGATGGTGCCAGGGTGCCCGACGAAAGTCCAGCCGCTAAAGGAGGTGGCGGTGGCGGCGAGCACGAAGACCCACAGGCCGATGCCGCGACCGGCGATAAAATAATCCGAGGCCGTCTTGGCCCGGCGGGCTCCTTTGACGCCCCAGAAGATGCAGTACGACCAGTAGCCGACGGTAAAGAGCAGTAGCCAGACCAGCTTTTCCATGAGTTAATCGGAAAGTTCCAGCCCCAAATCGAAGACCATGTTGGTGACTTTCCACGAGCCGGAGCGGCGGCTCAGCGTCCAGAACACGTAGCGTTCCTTGTGGTGTTTGGCCGGCCCTTTGACGTGTTCGACGGCCACTTTTTCATGCGTGACGGCCAAGGCTTCGTCGCCGTTAGGGCCTATGGCCGTGTGGAGCACTTTGCGGTCGAGGTCGTACTGCACGTAGGGCAGCCGCTTGTCGAGCCACTTTTCCAGTTCCTCGCTGCCGCTGAAGGCGATTTTGTAGGAGGCTGGCTTGAAAGTGCCCAAGGCTTCGTAGCCAGTGAAGTTGGCGTCGAAGAAGCCGAGGATGCCGCTGCCGGCTTCCCACGCTTGGCTTTCGCGCTGCAACAGTTCGGCTATCTCGCCGTTGGCTGGTGTGCCCGCCGCGGGCAAGAGCGTGTCGCCCAAATCCGCGACCATGCCTGTGGCTAGCCAGTCGTCCTCTTCCTTGAGGAAAGTCCAGAAGCGGTGGATGACAAGTGGCTTGGCCTCGCTAGTCTGGCGATCGACGACGCGCCCGGAATCCAAGCTGGTGGCAATGGCGTGGGTTGTCCGCACCGCGATAAAGGGAACCGTGCGCGTGACCTCATAGCGCTGGGCGCTGAGGTCCTCCGCTAGCTGGCTGGCGAACGCATCGCGGTTTTCGTGCAGGACCGTCCAAGCGCGCGGGTCGCCGTTGGCGTGGCCCTGATAGGCGACGAAGTGCGGGTGATACGCCTTGAGGGCCAGTTCGGTATCAGCCCGGCGATACCCGGAGATATCGTTGGCGAGGGCTTGGCGGATGAGGAGGGTCTCGGGCGTCTCGCCGGCGCGGCTGGGCGCGGCAAACGGCGGCAGGGCCAAGAGGACGAACAACAGGCAGATTGCATTTTGCATGGCGCGAAACGGGGGGTTAGGGTCAACTCGATCCGAGCTGACCTAAGGCCCACTCGGCGTAGTAGGAAACGGTGGCGTCGCTGTCGTGGCGCAATTTTTCGAGCTGGGCGCGGCTTTGGTCGCCGCCGATGTGGCCGAGGGCAATGACGGCATTGGCGCGCACGTCGGCGACTTCGTCCGCAGTGGCCGCCAACAGGGCGCTGAGGGCGGATTGCACCCGCGCTTGGCCTAGGACTTGGGCTGCGCCAGCGCGGGAGAGCGGATCCTCATCGCCGAGGGCGGCTATGAGTTGCGCTTCAACTGCGCCGGATTGTTGCTGGACGTTGGTGAGAAACTTCACGGCATTGGCGCGGAGGATGGAGTCGGTGTTGCGCAGGGCCTCAAAGAGAAATTCAATGCCTTGGCTGCGCCCCATGGTGGCCAAGGCAGCAGCCGTGCTAAAGCGCACCTGATTGCTGGGGTCTTCCAGCAGGTCGGCTAGGGCGGCCGCTGCACCTTCGTCGCCGATGTAGCCGAGGGCTTGCGCGGCGCGCTGGCGGTGGACTGGCTCCTCGGCCTCTAGCTGGGCGACGAGTTGGTCTTTGACCTTGGCTATCACCGAGCGTAGCGCGGCTTGGTGAGGACCGGCGCGGCCGCTTAGTTCGACGAGCAGTGGGACGCCGAAGTAGCCGGATTCTTCTAGCCCTTGCAGGGCGGCTTGGGCCAACTCCGGGTCGCTGCTGGCTAGGGCCGCTTCGATTTCACTGGTGCCGAGTTCGTCGTCCATCTTGAGTAGGGCAATGGCTGCGTGGATGCGGATGATGGGGTCCTCGTCGTCGAGCTGGACTTTGGCCGCATCAACGCCCGCTTGGACGTAGCCGACTTGGCCCATAGCCCACAGGCAGGCGATGCGCTCTCGATCGGTGTAAGCGGTGGTGATCCGGTCCTTGAGCGCGGCCGTGGCTCCGCGCGGCTTGATGTGGCCTAGGGCTCGGGCGCAGCCGATGCGGAGCTTTTCCTGTTCGTCGCGGAACTCGCGGTAGTTCTCGCCGAGGTACAGGTCGGGATTGAGGCGGGCGATGAGCTGGCGGGCGGCTGGCCGACCAATGGTGGCTAATTCATCGATGGATTGCTGATAGGCGGGCGAATCCACCGGATTGGCAGCCATCTGCTCTAGGAGTTCGACGACCTGCTCTTCGGTGGTGCTACAGGCGCTGAGGCCTAGTAGAAGCAGACAGGTTAGGCGCTTGGCAATCATGGTCTATGGCGGGTTAGAGGTGGCAGAGTGCGGATAAGGTAAGCCGTGAGACGCCATAAATCAATTCTTGAGTGCTGTATCGTTCCTCGGTCGTCCTTCTGCGATGACAAATACCTGAGGCGTCGTCCAAGTCACCGTGCGGTTGGCCAAACTCTGCTCGAAGAACTTGCGCACCTGCCGCAGTTCGCCATCGTCGAGATGCTGAGTCAGATGGTGGGCGTACGTGTGCCGCTTCTCGCCGCCGGGGTTGAACCAGTGTGCGAGATGGCGCGGCTCGATGTGGCGCTGCGACTGGACCTCTTCCACCCGCACCTGCACCGCAGCAAAGCCCGCGGCCGCGAACATGTGTTCGAGATCCGCAGCATCCCAGTTGACTCGCGGGTTGTCGGGCGCGGCGTAGATGGCCTCTTCGGCGGCGACGAGGCGCTCTCCTAGGTCGCCGAGTTGCTGTAAGTCGAGCAACTGGTACAGACGCTGGGACCGGCGCGAGAGGGTCTCGACCAAGCTGACGCGGCCCTGTGGGGCGAGGTGGCGATAGAGGGCCGCGATGACTTCGGCCTTGTGGGTTAATGCACCGAGGGCGTTACGCCCTACGATGGCGTCAAAGAGAATGTTGGAGTCGCAGGCGGCGATCTGGTCGGGGAGGGTGGCGAGCGGGCCTTGCAGCACTTGGGGTCGCTCGATTTCAGCTAGGTGCTCGGCGATTTCGTGCAGGGCTACGGCCGCGATCTTGTCGCTGGTGTGCGCCCAGACGCCGCCTTCGGGCACGCGCCGCAGGGCTTCCCACGTGAGTAGTCCGGTGCCGGCTTCCAAGTCTAGGACGAGGTGATGGCGCGCGAGTGCAAGCGGGGCGAAGAGGCGTTGGCGCTCGCGCTCTAGTTGGGTGCCAATGTCGCCGCTGGCGCGTTTGAGCCATTGGTCGCGCGCTTGATCGGGCGGGGACAGGGACAGTATTTCGGCTGGGGCGGACTCTGCTTCGCGCATGGCGGCGAGCTGTAGCTCGCGACGTTGGCGGACGCGGTCGCCAATGTCTTTTTCTTGGCCTTGGTCCGAGGGCTGGTAGAAGATGCGGCCCTGCAGATCGGCGGGCAGATACTGCTGGGCAACCCAGTGCTCGCGAAAGGCGTGGGGATAGAGATAACCCGCGCCGTGGCCAAAGCCCTCGCTGTCGCGGCTGGCGTCTTTGAGGTGATTGGGGACCTCGCCGTCGCGTTCTTTTTCCACAACCGCTAGCGCGTCGAAGAAGGCCATAGTCGAGTTGCTCTTGGGCGCGGTGGCTAAGTACAAGGCGGCGTGGGCTAGGGGGAAGCGCCCTTCGGGTAGGCCGATGCGGTCGAAGGATTCAGCCGCGGCGATGACGACCTGGAGGGCGCACTCGTCGGCGAGGCCGACGTCCTCGCTGGCGAAGATGAGCATGCGGCGGAAGAGAAAGCGCGGATCTTCACCGGCGTACACCATCCGCGCCAGCCAGTAGAGGGTGGCGTCTGGGTCTGAGCCGCGCATGGATTTGATGAAGGCGCTGATGGCGTCGAAGTGGTAGTCGCCCTCCTTGTCGTAGAGCAGGGCGCGACGCTGGATGGATTCCTCGGCCACGGCTAGATCGACGACGATCCGCCCTTGGGTGTCTGGGTCGGTGGTTTCGACTGCTAGCTCCAAGGCGTTGAGCAGGGCGCGAGCGTCGCCGTTGGCCACGTCGATCAGGTGCGCGAGGGCGTCGGGGTGCAGGGCGACGCGGAGATGGCCATAGCCGCGCTCGTCGGTAAGCGCCTGTTGGGCGATGTGGGCGAGGGCTTCGGAGCTGAGGCCCTGGAGTTGAAAAACCCGGCTGCGCGAGAGCAGGGGGCGATTGACCGAGAAGTAGGGATTTTCGGTGGTCGCGCCGATGAGGATGATGGTGCCGTTTTCAACCCAGGGCAGGAGTGCGTCTTGCTGGGCCTTGTTGAAGCGGTGGACCTCGTCGATAAAGAGGATGGTTTTGCGGCTGTGCAGCTTGCGCAACTGGCCGGCTTCATCGACGGCTTGACGAATGTCGGCGACCCCAGCTAAGACAGCGTTGATGGAGATAAAATGGGCGCTGGTGGTGTGGGCAATGACCGCGGCGAGCGTGGTCTTGCCCGTGCCCGGCGGACCGTAGAAAATCAACGAGGAGAGTTGATCGGCCTCAATGGCGCGCCGCAGCAGGCGGCCCGGACCGAGAATGTGGTCTTGGCCGACGTATTCGTCTAAGTTGCGCGGTCGCAGGCGGGCGGCTAGGGGTTGGTCCGCCGCTTGGCGGTCCCGCAGTCCGGCGTCGAATAGATCCATGCTTTTACCTCCGGGGAAAGAAGGCGTGGACTAAAACATAACGACTTAGTTGAACCGCGTGAAATCCTAAAGAGAGTATCCGCAGATGAACGCAGATGAACGCAGATGAGGGGTAAGGGGTACCTTGTCTAGGAGGGGAGGCGCGTAGCGGCTAGGCCGTCTCTTCTTTATGTTTTCTGAGAAAGCAGTTTTACGCTGGAGAGACCATGTGAAAATTACTCATTTGGAACTACATTCGGTGGCGGCGTCGCACCGAGGCACTTGGATATTCGTGCAAATTCACACCGACGCCGGGCTGAGCGGGCTGGGCGAAGCAAGCCAGAGTGGTAACGACGGTTTGGTCGCGGCCGCGCTGGAGCAATTGGGACCGCGGTTGGTGGGCGCGGACCCGACCCAAGTAGAGGTGTTGTGGGAACAGATGGCGCGAGGATCGGCGATTTTCTCGGACGACACTGGCCGCGTCGGAGCCACGGCGCGTAGCGCAGTCGATCAAGCGCTGTGGGACTTAGCCGGCAAGGCGCTCGGAGTGCCGGCTTGGCGCTTGCTGGGCGGCAAGCGGCGCGACTCCGTGCGATTGTACGCCAACCTCAATCGCGGCACTCGCGACCGCAGCACACAGGGGTTTGCCGATGCGGCGCGCCGGGCGGTTGATGCCGGCTTTGGTGCTGTCAAGAGCACGCCCTTTGACGAGGTACATTGGCGGCGAATGGATCGAGGAGGAGTCGAGCGCGATGCAGACAAAGGGATCGCGCGGCTGGTGGCGACGCGGGAGGCCATTGGCGACGAAATCGAACTGCTGGTGGATTGCCATCAGCGCTTTGACTTGGCCTTGGCTTTTAAGGTGGCCGAAAAGGTGCGGCCGCTCGATCTGTACTGGTTTGAGGAGCCGGTGCCGCGCGACCAAGTTGATGAGTTGCGCCAGTTGCGGCTGCACTCGGGTCAGACCATTGCTGGCGGAGAGTCGCTCGTCGGTCGCGAGGGGTTTTGGCCCTACATCGCCCAAGGAGCAGTGGATGTGCTGATGCCGGATGTCAAACACGCTGGCGGCATTACCGAATGTCGGCGCATTGCCGCGCTGGCCGAAATAGCGCAGATGCCGATTGCGCCCCATAGCCCGGCTGGTCCGGTCTCGACGATGGCTGGGGTACATTTGGCGGCGACGGTTGCCAACTTCACGGTGCTCGAATATGCGTTTGGCGAGGTGGATTGGCGCGGCGAGTTGGTGCGCCCGGCAGAAACCATAATAGACGGCCACATCCGAGTGCCGGACGCGCCCGGCTTGGGGATTGAACTCGACGAAGCGGTGCTTATGGCGCACCAGGTGCAATAAATGTTCTGTCAGCTCGACGAAGCGATCGCAGATTTTCGCGCTGGGAAGTTCCTGGTCTTAGTGGATGCGCAGGAGCGCGAAGACGAGGGCGACCTAATTTTAGCGGCTGAGCGCGTTTCTACCGCCAAGATAAATCGGATGCTGCAAGAGGCGCGCGGTCTGCTGCACTTGGCCACGACCGAAATTCATCTAGCCCGGCTCGGCGTGGGGTTGATTGAGCCGCACAATGCCGATTGGACGACCCCGCGCTTCGGCCTGCCCTTTGACGCGCGCGAGGGGATTGAAACCGGCGTCTCGGCTGCCGATCGCGCCACGTCCATTCAGTGCGCCCTCGATCCAGACACCGGCCCGGCGGACATTGTCATTCCCGGGCACGTATTTCCATTGGCAGCTCGCCCAGAGGGTTTGCTCAGCCGCCAGGGGCACACCGAAGGCGCAGTAGAGCTAGCTCGCCAAGCCGGTCTTTTTCCGGCGGCTGTCATGTCCGAGGTGATGACCGCGGATGGCACCATGGCCAAGGGCCAGCAACTCGTGGATTTTGCCGCCCGCTTCGGCTGCCGCTTGATCGACGTGGAGCAACTCCACCAAGCCGTGCTGCGTAAAATTGAGAATTAGGAATTGAGAATTACGAATTGACCCAACCACCCCGATTCGTACCGCTTGGCAAACTCTAATTCGTAATTCCTAATTTCCCTTTCGAGGTTCCCATGTACAATTTCATCCTGCTTCTCACCTTAGTTCTCTGCGGCCCGCTCGCCGCTGCCGACCATCCTGTTCAAGCCCGCTTGCTGGCCGATGTAGATGCCGTAGCGCCCGGCCAGTCTTTCCGGTTGGGGATCGAGCTGACAATGGAGGAGAAATGGCACACCTATTGGCTTTTTAGCGGCGACGCTGGTTTGCCGATCGAAGTCGAATGGCAGCTACCGGCCGGTGTTGTGGCAGGGCCGTTGCAATGGCCCTTGCCCAACAAATTCGAGGAACAGGGGGAACTGGTGGTCTATGGATATGCCGACGAAGTGCTGCTCATGGCCGAGGCTACTGCGCCGCAGGCGTTGGCAGCAGGGGATACACTGCACTTTGGGGCTGAGGTCTCCTGGTTGGTATGCCGCGAGTTGTGCATCCCCGGAGGAGCATCGTTGACGTTGGCACTGCCGGTGGCGGCCGTCGGCAAGCCGAGCGCCCAGCAGGCGCAATTTGACCGCTATGCAGCGCAGGTGCCGGGCGCGTTGGACGAGCGCGTTGCGGTAGAACTCGCCGTGCGGGGCGAGGGGGCTGTGGGGGTTGACGTGCGCCTTGCCTACGAGGGAAAGGCTTTCGAGCAGAGCGAACAAGTGCCCGACTTTTATCCGCTGGCAGCCGATGATTTTGCGCTTTCCACTCGGCGGCTAGCCGCCGATCATCTCGTGCTGTCTGTCGAACCCTATGGCGGTGCCGAAGTTGATACGTTGCGCGGAGTGCTTGTCTATGGATTAGATGGCGCGGTGCAAGCCGGGACGCTGGCGCTGAATTTGCGCGCTGCGCCGCGCCAGGGAGAGGGGATCTTGGCGCGGGATTACCGCGCGGCTAGCGGGGAGGTCGCCCGGTCGCTGTGGGTCTATATCGCCTTTGCGGTGTTGGGTGGATTGATCCTCAACTTGATGCCTTGCGTGTTGCCGGTCATCTCGCTCAAGGTGCTCGGCTTTGTCAATCAAGCCGGCGAAGAGACCAAGCGGGTGCAGCAACTAGGGTGGGCGTTTTGCGCTGGTATTGTGGCTACTTTTTTGGTGCTGGCGCTAGCGGTGCTGTTGGTCAAAAGCAGTGGTGAGCAAATCGGCTGGGGCTTTCAGTTTCAGTACCCGGGTTTTGTGGTGGCGATGAGTGCCTTGGTTTTTGCATTGGCCTTAAGTTTGTTCGGCGTCTATGAAATTTTGCTGCCGGGGACTAGCAACTTGGGGGGGCTAGAAGGACGCGAGGGGTTGACGGGATCCTTTCTCAACGGCGTGCTGGCGACGATTCTGGCCACGCCTTGCACTGCGCCCTTTTTGGGGACCGCGTTGGGGTTTGCCTTTGCCCAGCCGGCCGGCGTCGTCATCGCGGTCTTTTTGGCGATTGGCGCGGGGATGGCACTGCCGTATGTGGTACTGGCGCTCAAGCCGGCGTGGATCGGGCGCTTGCCCAAGCCCGGCCCTTGGATGGTGCGCTTCAAGCAGCTAATGGGATTTTTGCTGATGGCCACGGTGCTGTGGTTGTTGTGGGTCTTAGGCAATCAGGTCGGCGTCGAAGGCGTGGTGTGGACGGGGGCCTTTTTACTGGGTCTGGGTTTGGCCTGCTGGGTCTGGGGTCAATGGGGTAGTTTCCTACATCCCAACCCCGCAAAACTGTTGGCCCGAACGGTGGCGCTGATTCTGGTTTTGGGCAGTTATGTGATCTTTGTCCATCCGCTGTTGGCCGCCGAGCAAACCTTGGCCGAGCAGACCACCGCGTCTGAATTGGACTGGCAGCCGTTTAGCGCCGCGCACGTTGAGGATTTGGTCGCGGGCGGGCAGACGGTCTTTATCGACTTTACAGCCGAGTGGTGCTGGACGTGCAAGGTCAACGAGCGGGCCGTGCTGGCGCAGCAAGTGGTCCGCGAGCGATTCTCCGCGCACAATGTGGCGCTAGTCAAAGCCGATTGGACCAACCGCAATCCCGAGATCACCCAGCTCTTGCGCGCCTTTGGACGCTCAGGGGTGCCCTTGTACGTGATTTTTCCCGCCGGTCTTATCGACCAGCCGCTGGTGTTGCCCGAGGTTATTACGGCAGAAATGGTCATCGAAAAACTAGACGCGGCCGCCGCGCTTGCTAGTGGAGCCTGAGCCGTGTTTTCGGTTGTCATTCCCGTGTACAATCGCCGCGCATTAGTCGGCCGGGCGATTCGTTCGGTACTGGCGCAGCAGGGGGTGGACTTTGAGGTGATCGTGGTAGATGATGCCTCTGACGACGGCACGCCCGAGCAAGTGCGCGAGGAATTTGGCGACGCAGTCAAAATAGTGAGTTTGGCAGCAAACAGCGGGGTCTCTGCCGCGCGCAATCGCGGGATCGCGGCAGCCGAAGGCGAGTGGATTGCCTTACTCGACTCGGACGACGAGTGGTTGCCCAACAAACTCGCACGCCAAGCAGCGGCCCTGCGCGAGAGCGGATTGTTGATCTGCCACACCGACGAGATCTGGATCCGCAATGGCGTGCGGGTCAATCCCCACAAACACCACCAGAAATACGGCGGCGACATTTTCTTTCAGGCGTTGCCGTTGTGTGTTATGTCGCCTTCGTCGATTGCAATTCACCGCCAAGTTTTTGCGGACGTTGGGATGTTTGACGAATGTCTGCCGGCCTGCGAGGACTACGAACTTTGGCTGCGGATTACCTGTCGCTATGAGGTGGTTTATTTGGCGGAAAAACTCATCCGCAAATACGGCGGCCACGCCGATCAACTATCGCAGGCGCACTACGCGATGGATCGCTTCCGGGTGTATGCGCTCGACAAACTGCTGCGCGAGGAGCCACAACTCGCAGCGGATCGCGCAGCGGCTGCGCACGCTACGCTGTTGCGCAAGGCGCGGATTGTCGAGCGCGGAGCCGCTAAACGCGACAACGCGGAATTGCAGCAGCAGATGGGCGACTATATAGCGCGTTGGCAGTGATAGGGTCGCAACAAAACCCCCCTAGTCCGTCCACGCGGACTAGGGGGGTTTTGTTGGTTCTGTAAAGCCTGTTATTCGCCGAGTTGTTTCTTGAGGTCTCGCTTGCTTATAGAACGGAGTTGACCAAGTCCCGGGAGGTGCTTGCTACGCGGTTTAGAGGTGCCCGCTTCCCAGCGCAAAACGGTGTTGGTGCTAACATTGAGTAGCTTGCCGAGATCGGCTTGGGAGAGCTTGAGGCGCTTGCGGTGCTTCTTGATTGTATCCGGTGAGATGCGGAGTTGTTTTCTTTTGTCGCCGGTGGATGCTTTGCTGGTTTTGGCGGCTGGTTTGGCGGCTGGCTTAGCGGCTGGCTTAGCGGCTGGTTTGGCCTTTGCTGAGCCGAGTTGCTTTTCTAAGCGAGCGAGTGCATCGCGCTGGGCGCGCACTGTTTTGTTGAGATCGCGCATTTGATCTTGAACTTCTTTGCGGACGATCTTGCCAATTTCTTCTTTCAAAAGGGCTGCGAGAGTAGGCATAAAAAATCCTTTCGCCTTTAAGTGTGTGTAGATATAACGTTTCTAAACTAAAAAAAATATAGTATTTAGCAAATGCAGTGCAGAATGGTATTGTGGACGCTAACGAAAAAGTAGCAAAAGAAGGTGCAGCAAATATTTCCACTTATTAGAAACGACCCCTGTTTTCAGTCCAAAAAGGATGACAACAGGGGTTGTTTTTATAATAGATTGCTAGCGACTGTATGCGACAAATTACGTGTGTCAATACAGCTTTTGCTATATGCTTTTTTGCGGATTAGACGTTGTAAGCCGTCGATGCCGTCGTTCCCCCGCGCCCGGTCCAATTGGTGTGAAAGAACATGCCGCGTGGCTTGTCGGTGCGCTCATAGGTGTGGGCACCGAAGTAGTCGCGCTGGGCTTGGAGCAGGTTGGCGGGCAGGCGGGCAGAGCGGTAGCCATCGTAGTACGCGAGGGCGCTGGCAAAGGTCGGCACGGGGATGCCGAGCGTCGCAGCCGTGGCCACGACTCTGCGCCAAGACGCTTGGGTTTGTGCGATTGCTGCGCTGAAGTACGGTGCAAGCAGCAGATTGGCCAGCGTTGGGTCCGCGTCAAAGGCTTCCTTGATGCGGCCCAAAAACTGAGCGCGAATGATGCAGCCGCCGCGCCATAGCAGGGCGATGCCGCCGTAGTTGAGTTCCCAGCCATATTCGCGAGCGGCGAGGGAGAGCAACTGATAGCCTTGGGCGTAGGAGCAAATTTTGGCTGCGTACAGGGCTCGGCGGATGTCTGCGACGAAAGCGTCTTTGTCGCCAGTGAATGAAGCGTCTGGGCCTTGGAGGACATCGGCCGCAGCCACGCGCTCGTCTTTGAGAAAAGAAAGGGCGCGGCTAAATACCGCTTCGGTAATGGCGGTTACGGGCGCGCCCAATTGCAGGGCGTCGATGCCGGTCCACTTGCCGGTGCCCTTTTGGCCAGCCGCATCGAGTATGACATCGACCATGGGCTGGCCGGTTTCGTCGTCGATCTTGGCGAGGATATCGCCAGTGATTTCGATGAGGTAGCTGTCGAGTTCGCCCTCGTTCCACTGCTTGAAAATTTCGCTCTGTTCCGGCGGCTCAATGCCGAGACCCTCGCGCATCAGGGCGTATGCCTCGGCAATCATCTGCATGTCGCCGTACTCGATGCCGTTGTGGACCATTTTCACGTAGTGGCCAGCGCCGTCGCGGCCCACCCAATCGCAGCACGGGCTGCCGTTGGCGACTTTGGCGGCAATGGCTTGAAAGAGGTCTTTGATGTGGGGCCAAGCGGCGGGATTGCCGCCTGGCATGATACTCGGCCCCTTGAGCGCGCCCTCCTCGCCGCCGGAGACCCCCGTGCCCACGTAGAGCAAGCCTTTGGCAGCCAGCTCTTGGGTGCGGCGGGTCGTGTCTTGGTAGTTGGAGTTGCCGCCGTCGATGAGGATGTCGCCTTCGTCAAGCAAGGGCACGAGTTCGGCTATGACGCGGTCCACGGCTTGGCCGGCTTGCACCATTAGCATCACGCGGCGCGGCTTTTTGAGCTGGGCGAGCAGTTCGGCTGGCGAATGGGTGCCGATGATGGATTGACCGCGGGCGCGACCGGACATAAAGGCATCGACTTTGGTGGTTGTGCGGTTGTAAACGGCGACAGTAAAATCGTGGCTAGCCATGTTGAGGACGAGGTTTTCGCCCATCACGGCTAGGCCGATTAGGCCGATGTCTGCTCGGCTCATTGGACTCCTCCTGTGGGGTCGTTGTTTGAGTCTAAGGCGCGGCGCAATTGGGCAAGGCCCGCGTCGATGTCTGCGCCTAAATGGATGCGGAGCACGGCCCGCCCTTGATCGACGAGAGCTTGGCGGTCGCCGAGGGCTTGGGCCTGGGCGAGGACGCCGAAAGTGATGCTAGAATCCGCAGCCCCGGCTTGGTCGGGAATCGGCGCGTCTTCTGCTGAGTCGGCGGTTAGCTGAATGAAAAGTCCGCGTCCGGCGTCGCCCTTGTGCAATTGGCCGGTTGAGTGCAGGAAGCGCGGGCCAAAGCCGAGGGTCGTAGCTAGGCCGGTGCGTGTTAGTAACTGATGACGCAAGTCCTGTAGGGCGGCGGTGGTTGCCGGGGTCGGCGGGAGATGTGCTTGCAGGGCAATGTACGCGCGTCCCGACTCGCCGCTTGCCAGAAAGCGCGCTAGAGCCTGTGGCAATGTGGTGCCCTTCACCGGTCCATATAGCGCGAGACCATCGACGAGGTCGGGTGCGGGGGCGGGCAGTGCGCCGCGTTGCTGGTAGGCGACCACCATCTGGCGAGCTAGTTCCTTAGCCGCCTCGACATCGGGCTGGTCGAAGGGATGGATGTCGAGGAAAAATCCGGCGATGGCCGTGGCGATTTCCCAGTGCAAGAAGGCCGCGCCGAGATCGTAGGCGTCCGCTAGCTGGAGGCACAAGATGGGGTACCCGGCCTTGGCAATGGCTTGGGCGTAGGCATCGGCTGCGTCGTCCAAGCGGAGGTGGACGAAGAGCCGGTCGGGTCCGTAGGTGTGAGCTGCGCACTCAGGTTCTAAATCAACTGGCAGCAGGCCCTTGCCGTCTTTGCCCGTACTCTCGGCGATGAGTTGCTCGATCCAAGCACCAACCGCGCTGACGGCGGGAGAAGTGATGAGCGTTAGCTTATCGCGGCCAGCGAGGGCACCAGCGCCGAGAAAGGCACCGAGTTGGATGCCCGGTTGCGGGTCGGCAGTGGCTCGCTCGGCTCGGTCGAGTAGGAGACCGAGATTCGCGCCAATGGCACCGGCCGCGACCAAGCCATAGTACGACAGGGCTGAGTAGCGCCCGCCGATGTTGGGGTCGTTGCGAAAGATGTGGCGAAAACCGAGTTGTCGCGCGAGGGCTTCGAGGCCGCTGCTTGGGTCGGTGATGGCGGCGAAGTGCCGTCCGGCTTCGTCTAGCCCGACAGCGTCCGCTGTGCGATTGTAGAAGTACTTGAGCAAGGACAGCGTCTCTACGGTGCCGCCGGACTTGGTGGCCGGGAGAAGTAGGGTGCGGGCTGGGTCGAGGGCGCGCGCCTTGGCCAAGACGGCGTCGGGCTGAGTGCTGTCGAGTACCGAGAGGTCGAGAAAACCATCGGCCACGCCAAAGACCGCGCGAAATACTTCCGGCGCGAGGCTAGAGCCGCCCATACCCAACAGCAGGGCGTGGGTGTAGCCATCGGCGCGGACGGCATCGATACATTGGTGGATGGGGCCGATGGCGTCCCGCATGACGCGCGGGCTGTCGAGCCACCCGAGCCGGTTGGCAATCTCGGTTGGGTCGGGCCGCCAAACCGTGTGGTCGCGCGCGAGGATGCGCTCATAGACGCGCTCGGCGGCTAGACGCTCGGCGGCCCGCTGCACTTGGGCACCGAAATCGGCCGCGGCCCGAAGGGCGGAAATCTGCATTGGATGTCCTAGTGATTTGTCTGTTGCGTCGGGAATGCTTAAAAAAGTACGCAGTCGGACGGGGAGCGCAAACGACGCGATTCAGCGAGAGGAATTCTATGCAAGCGACACTGTACACAGACGACGGGGCGTATTTCATCCGCTTGGGCAATGGTTTGGTACTCCGGTGGTGCCGAGTGGAGGAGGAGTGGAACAAGAGCCGGACCGAGTTGCCGAGCGGAGCTAGGCAGATCGACTTCGCGGACCTGCCAGAGGCCCTGCGCGAAGAGGTGCTGGCGGTTTTGGCGCGCGCTGCGGCGGTTAGGAATTAGGAATTAAAAATTACGAATTAGGAATTAGAGCTTGCCAAGGCGTCCGAATCGGCGGGGCGGTTGGGCTAATTCGTAATTCGTAATTCTTAATTCCTAATTGTGTGCAGGGCTGTGGTGGCCTTGGGCATCCCGCTCGGGTGCCAAAGACACGGACTTCCGCACTAGTGGAATTAAGGCCGCTTCGCCTTGCCGCACCCGATAAGCCCGGTCCAGCGGAACATCCGCAAAGCGCTGAACCGCGTCCTCGCCCGGCCAGATTACCGCAATTTCCCGGATGGCCGTGGCCTGGCCCAGACCGATTTCCTGTTGCAGGCTCGAAGCGCCGAAGCTGGCACCGCTGCTCACCATCCGGTGGATTGATCGAGTGCCCTCGGCCGTTTCCACTTGGACCTCGACGCGGGCTCCAATGGCACTGCGGTTGGCTCGGGTACCCTCCAGTAATAAGGTGATCCAGCGGTTGCCGTGGCCGGGGTTTTCGAAGAGGACATTCTGGAAGGTATCCCCGGTATAGGCCCCGCCTATGACCGCATAGATATCTTGGTCGCCGTCGTTGTCCAAATCGCCGACCGCTACCCCGTGCCCTTTCTGCAAATGGCCGAAGCCGCCTGCGGCCGTGACGTCCTGAAAGACCTGCCCGCCCGCATTGCGAAACATGCGGTTGGGCATCACCGAGCGCAGGGAAGGTGCGCCCGTACCAACATACAAATCGAGCCAGCCATCGTTGTCTAGATCGACGTAATTGCACCCCATCGTATAGAGCACTTTGTGGAGGTGGTGGGTTTGGCTGACATCGGCAAAAGTGCCATTGCCTCGGTTGCGAAAAAGCCGAGCCCGTTCGGCGTCGGTGGGCAGGTTCAGATAGTCGGCTGCTACATCCCCGGCATTGAGATCGGGGTTGTAGTGATAACCCGAGGCGAACAAGTCGAGCCAGCCGTCGTTGTCGAAGTCCCAAAACCAAGCGGGAAAACTCTCATGCGGTCGCTTGACCCCGGCTTGGCCAGCCACGTCTGCGAAGGGCAGGCCCTCTCGGTTGTGGAAGAGGAAATTGTCGCCCATCAGGCGCGAGACGTATAAGTCGATCTGCCCATCGTTGTCAAAGTCGCCCCAAGTTGCGCCCTTGACAAAGCCTTCGACGGCCAAACCGAGTGAGGCGGCCTTTTCGACGAAGGTGCCGTCGCCTTGGTTGTGGAAGAGTTCACCGGGGTGGACATCGTTGAGGCCGGGAAAGGTCTCATTGCCGACGAATAGGTCCAGTAGGCCGTCGCTATCGACGTCCGCCCAAGCCGCCGTTTGGGTGGGGTGAAAGCTGAGCAAGCCGGCCGCTTCGGTCACATCGGCAAAGGTGCCGTCGCCTTGGTTGCGTATCAGCGAATTGGGATGCTGGCCGTCGATCCCCTGCCAAGCCCCGCGCACCGCCAGAAAATCGAGATAGCTGTCGTTGTCGAAGTCGGCGTGGACCAGTTGCAGGCCACCGGTTATGCCGGTGAGACCGGCTTCTTGCGTGCGCTCGCTGAACGTGCCGTCGCCTTGGTTGCGAAAATAGCGGAGTTGCTCATCTAGGTCCCAAGACGAGATCATCAGGTCGAGGAACCCGTCGTTGTCAAAGTCGTCCATGATGCTGCCGCCGGCTAAGGATACCAAGTCGAGCCTCAGAAAGGGAGCGATGTCGGGGAAGTGGCCGATGTCGTACTCGGAGGCGAAAAGCGAGGGCTCGATGAGCCACTGGGGTGGGACTTGGTCGGGGTATTCTCCTAGGGTCATATAGGCGATGTTGAGAAGCCAGCGAGCAGTCAAATCGTCGGGGTTTTGCTCCAGCACAGTGGCCAAGTAGTCTAGGGCCGTCCGCGATCCGCGTGGGTCGGCGTGAACGCCGTCGGGACCGATGGGGAAAAGACACGAGGCAGTAGTATGGCCCTCCAGACAATTGACCTGCTCGCCCAAGCGCAGATAGGCGAGACCCAAGAGCATGTCTAGGCTCGGCTCCATGCGGACTTGGCGCTTTTCAAGCTCGGGCCGCAACTGCTGGAATTCGTCAATGGAAGCCTGCGTCTGGCCGGCTCGCAGGCGCTCCCGGGCCAATAAAATCCGCGCCCTCATGCGGGCCAAAGGCGATAACAGGTCTTGTCGGCTGCTGAAGTGCTCCACTCGCAAGTCGTTCAGATAGATGTTGGAAACCGGATTTTGGTTGTGGGCGATTTGTTGCAAACGCTCGGCCATGCGCTGGGTATCCGCAGCGGACGGCGCTTGTTCGGGCGCGGTACAGGCGGCTAGGGATACGACTAGGGAGAAAGTCGAGTACAACATTATGGCCTCCCGGTGAGCATGGAATTTTTAGCCGCAATGAGTTGGGCGACGAGGTCGTCGAGGCGGGTGCGGGCCGTGGCTAGATCGGTTGGTGTGAAACGCACAAGACGCTCTTCGTCTAAGTCGGTAAAGTACAGCGTAGCGCGGTATTCGTCTTGGCCCGGATGGAGGGCCTGTAAGCAGAGGGCGTAAATTTCCAACTGCAATCGGTAGTATTGTACAGCCTCTTCTGTATTCGCACGGTGACCGGTCTTGTAATCGACTAATTCCCACAGCCCGTCGGCCCCGCACCCTATGTAGTCAACCACTCCATGTACTAATCCGCGCTCCAGCGAGAGCGTGAAGCGCACTTCGGTACGAGCCTCCGCATGGGCGAGCCAGTGCTCGGTTATAGGCGATTGGCGACAGCGGAGCAATAGATCGGCCAACTCGCGTTCGAACGGGTCGCGATAGGATGCTACAGGCAAAGTGGCGGCGGCGACGAGATCGGCAGCGAGGGCTGCGGGGTCGGCGTCTGGGCTGTTGCTCAGGGCCTCTATACCGGCGTGGGCTAACTGGCCAAAGAGCATGGCACGGCGGCGGGACGCATCTACTTGGCCGAGCGGCCACGGCGGCAGGCCCAGCGCGTACTGGCGATGGTGCGCGGCCGGATCCGCGGCGAAGAGGACCAACTCGCTGGCGGCAAGTTCGGGCCGGTCCTGGGGGTCGTCGAGCGGCGAGAGCAGATCCAACGTTGGTTCTGTTGCTTGCGCGGGTGCGGCGTCGAGGGCGTGAAAGGCTGGCTCGGCTTGGTGATCAGTAGTTGCAGGGACCGAGAACGCACTGGGGTCGGTGTGGATGGGCAAGGGGGATGGCGTGCCTGCAACCGCCTTGCTGCCTCGGGCGAGGTCGTCCTCTGTCAGTGCTAGGCTACCGCAAATCCAACCGAGACAGTCCGCAGCCGCGTCGAGGTCGGCGGCAAAGTGTTTGTCGGTCAGCGCGCCGCCGAGCAGCAAGTGGTCGCGGGCGCGGGTGCAAGCCACGTACAGCAGGCGCTTCTCTTCGGCGCGCTGGCGGCGGCTTGAGTTGCGATTGATGAGGGTGCGGACAAAGGAGGAGGTCCTTTTATAATCCTGCTCGGGGTCGAGTGTGCGCAAGCCGATGCCTTTTTCCGCGTCGATGAGCGCAGGATCGCTGTTTTGAAAGTTAAATCGCGCGGCCAAGTCGGGCACGACGACGATGGGAAACTCCAAGCCCTTGGCCGCATGCACGGTCAGGATGTGCAAGGCGTCTGCGTCGAGGAGGGCTTCGCCTTCTTGTTGCTCTTCATTGGTCAACAAGTCGAGGCGAACTGCGAAATCGGCGAGGGGGCCGCGGAATTCGCGGGCGAGATCGAGGAGCTTGTGTACGTTGGCCACGGCCTGCTCTCCGCGCTCGCCATAGCAGAGAAAGCCCCAAGCCCCAGTGTCTTCAAGGATGGTGTGCAGAAGCTCGACGAGGGGGACGCGGTCGCGCAGCTCTCCCCAACAGTGGAGCCGGGCGACGGCATCCTCGGCGGCTTCTCGATCCGCAGGGGCGAGGCGCTGCCGCTGATTCGCGTCCGCGAGATTCTTTGCGAGCCATCCACCATCGGGTGCGGTCAGCGCGTACAGGGCGTTGTCCGAGAGGCCGAAGTACGGCGAGCGCAACGCGCCCATCAGGGCAATGCCGTCGCCGGGATTGCACAGGACGCGGAGGATATTGGCTAGGTCGTAGATTTCTTGGCGCTGGTAAAAGCCTCGGCCGCCGGCCACTTGGAAGGGGATGCCGCAGGCTCGCAGCGCGTCTTCGTACGCGGAGAGATTGCGGCGGCGGCGCAAGAGCAGGGCAATGTCGCCGGGGGCGGGTGGGCGCAAGCCGTCTTGGTCGGCGACTTGCAGGTCGTTGCCTGCTAAAAGGTGACTCAGGCGGCGGGCGACCAACTGAGCTTCGCACCGCGCGGCTTCTGTCGAGTCGCGGCTATCGTCGGGCGGCAAGAGCAAAAGCTCGACCGAACCTTCGCTTACATCGGCGGAGCGGCATCCGATGAGCGGGTCGTAGCCGACTTGAAAAGGCTCGTCTGGAACCGCTTGCATGAATTTGGGAAAGAGCGCGTTGACAAAGGCAACCGGCTGGGCGAGGGTGCGGAAGTTTTCGCCCATGACGAGGGAGCCGAGCCGCTGGGTGGGGGAGGCGTCGAGGATTTCGCCGTTGTCGCAAAAGGGACGGGACGCGCGCTCGTGCGCGGCATTAGCCTCGGCGATGGCGTCGCGGACGCGGGCGAAGACGGTGACGTCGGCAGCGCGGAACGAGTAGATCGACTGCTTGGGATCGCCGACGATGAAGAGCTTGTCGCCAGCCATTTGCCCATCCGGCGACGCTAGCGAGCGGATGATTTTCCACTGCAAGGGATCGGTGTCTTGGAATTCGTCGATCAGTGCGAAGCGATAGTGTTGGGCCAAGCGGTGGCGGATGTCCGCGTCAGTGGCGATGAGTTGGTGAGTTTTCTCTAGGAGGTCATCCATGTCCAGCATACTGCCGTTGCCTTTGCTGCTCTCATAGCGCGCATCGACCCTGAAGAAGACGCGCGACAAGGCGGGCAGCACTGCGGCGGCGCGCTCGTCGGCCGCACTGAGTTCGAGGCTGAGGAGGTCGGCGTGTGGGACTAAGCAGCGTCCCACGGCGGGTACGAGTTCACGGACGCGGGCGAGAGCCACCTCGTCCCAGTTGGATTTACTGCCGAAGCGACTGACGCTCAGGGGTTTGCCGTTGGTCAAAAGCCCTTCGGCTAGACGCGGGAGGATTGCTAGGGTCTCGTCGAGCGGGGGCGTTTGGCTCAACCTACGCATGGCATCGCGCAGCGGGTCGAGACGCTTGACGGCCGAGTCTTTCGCGTCGGTTAGGGGAGAAAGTAAGGCAAGCTCTGCGAGCATCTCGGTGAAATGGGTATCATCGAGCAGGGCGCGGCACGCGGGAGCGCTGGTCGTTTGCTGCATCTCGCGCCAGTCGCTGAGGATTTGGTCGGGCGACTGCTCGGCGTAGCGGTGGCACCACAAGCGGGCGAGATGCTTTTTTTCGAGCAGGTATTCCAAAACTTGTTCGAGATAGCGGCGCGGCCATTCGGCCAAGGTGCGCCGCAGGGCTTCTTTGTCTGGATCGGAGTCGCGCGTGCGGGCTAGAGACTCTAGGGTTTGGCGCACGGCTTGGTGCCGGAGTAGCGCGGTATCTATGCCCTCTAAGACCGCAAAGGCTGGGTCCACATCCGCCTCAATGGGATACTCGCGCAACAGGGCCGCGCAGAAGGCGTGGATGGTGGAAATGCGCGCGGCGGGCAGGTCTTCGCGGATTTGCCGCAGGCGCTGCCGCTCTGGCTCGGGCAGCTCTTGGTCGAGGGCGTCGGTCAGCCGCCGGGCGATGCGCTCGCGCATTTCCGCTGCGGCCTTTTGGGTAAAGGTGATGGCCAGCACTTGGCGCACGCCGATTTCGGGATGCTGGCGCAACAGCTCGATGTAGCGTTCGACTAGCGTTGCGGTCTTGCCGGCACCGGCGCTGGCCGTGACCGCGATATTGCGCTGGCTGTCGAGGGCCATGCGCTGGACGGGAGTCAGGGGGATGGCGCGCTTCACGACAAGGCCCTCATGCGTTGGGGATCGAGGCGGCAGCTTTGTTGATACGAGCAGTGCGGGCAGATTTTGGCTGGGTCGTGGGTAGTGACGTGGAATACCCCACGGCGCATGGCCCGCGTGTATGAGAGGACGAAGCCGCGCACGGCGTCGAGGCGCTGGCGATATGCTTCGTGGTCGTAGATGCCATAGCGGCCGCTGGCGACATAGGCTGTATTGCGATGGGTGGCATCGGCGAATAGCCCGTTGCGGCCGCAGTCTTCTAGGTCGCGGAGCATCAGGTACGCGGCCCCGGCTCCTTGGCGCAGCCCGAGCTCCTCGAACAGGGATTCAGTCGCTAGCAAGTAGAGCGGAAGCTGGAGATTGAGGCCGGTGTCAATCTCGGCTACGGGAGGCATGCGGCCGGTCTTGTAGTCGAAGATGACGAAGCGGCCGTCGGCCGTGCGGTCGATGCGGTCGATTTTGCCAGCGATCCGCACCTCGTCCCCGCTCTCTGAGTCGCTGATGGCATAGTGGGTGGTGGTCGATTGCTGGTCGCCCTCCCCCATGCCGGGATAGCTGCCAAAGCTCAGCTCGAAATGGGTCGGCATGGCCGGATTAGCCGCAGCCGCTTGCAGGCGGAGGAAGTAGGGCAAAACGCCCTCGCGATCTCCATCGTCGTCGGAGCCGAGCAGACGCTCTAATTCCCGGTCCCAAAAAAAACCCACAAGCCCCATTTCCTCGGCTATTTCGCGGCCGAGGTGGCGCAACTCCTCGATGTTTGTAGCCAAATTTTCCGCGCGTTCGGCCGCTTCGCCGTGGGCTGTATAGAAACGATAGAAGATGCGGTGGACGAGGTTGCCGCGCTTGAGCGCTGAGTCATCGTCTTCCGGGTCGCGGAGAGGCTGGAGATTGAGCAGTTCTTGGGCAAAAAACCGGAAGGGACAGTGGCCGTAAAGCTCCAATTGGGTTGCGGAAAAAGAATGGCCCGCGCCGAGGCGGGTGCGTAGCGCGTCGAGTAGCGATTCCTCGTCGAGTACCCCTTCGTGACGGCCGAGACTCTTGGAGGTCGTGCGCAACTCGGCGATGTGCAAGCCGCGCACGAGGTGGCGTAGTGCGGTGGCGTGGCCGTCGAGTCGTGCGGCTTGGCTGTAGAGTGCAAGGGCATCGTGCGCTGGGTCGGATTTGTTCGTCGTGCATAGGCCCTGGCCCAATCTGAGGTGCAACTCGGCTAGGGTGCCCGGTGCGCCGTTGGACTTTTCCGTCTCAGGCTGCGGGGCGAGTAGGCCGTCTAACTCGTCGATAAAGGGCGAGGGGGCTAGCGTCTCGCTGCCCGACTGCTGGGGATGAAAGAGACCGAGGCCGCGGCGCGCCGAGCACACAGCGCGGTAGAACAGCAAGCGCTCGGACGCAGTGGTGGAATCTTCGTCCAAGTTCAGGGCGCGGCGCTGGGTTTCTTCGAGGAAAATATCGGCTGGCGGCAAGCGGGGGAATTCGCCTTGTACCAACCCGCCGAGGAAGAGATAATCGCAAGGTGCACTGCCCGCTGCGGCAAGGTCGGTCACTTGAATGCCAGCGCGCGTTGCGGCGGGGACATGCGCTTGGGAGATGGCGTCGCGCAGCAGGTCGGCGAACTGGCTCAGGGTGCGGGGCTGGAGGGCTGCGGCCGGTGCGCACAATTCGTCGAGCAGGTCCAAAAAGTGCGCCAGTGCCCGGCCGTCTTCTGCTGTGAGCGCGTCCTCTACGCCCAACGCGCTGAGGGCATGGAGCAGATGGTAGCGGAAGGAGGGCAGGTCTTGGCGGCTTTCCAAGGGCTGGAGCAGGTCAAAGAGCGCGGTTAGGCCGGCTCGCAGGGGCTGGAGGGCTTCTAACTCGGCGCGTAGGTCCTCGCGTCGAGTTGGAAAATCGTCGATGTCTTCGGCAAACGGTTCGCCTTCTCGGCTTAGTTCGCTCTCTAAATAGGCGAAGTTGCCTTCGATGGCTGCGAGCCATGTGTCGCGTCCGGTTGACGGCGGAACGTTGCGGGTAAAAGCAGCGAAGTCTTCGGCGGCAAGTGTGCGAGTCTGGTCTGAGAATGAATAGCGCAGCCGCACCAAGGGTAAGCTGAGTAGGCGGAAGAGCGCGGCGCGGCTGTAGCGGTCTAGCACTGCGTCGATAAGCGCTAAAACAGTGTTCATGGCGGGTGCTGTGACAAGGGGCCGTCCGCGCGCGAGGTAAAAAGGCAGGCCGTGACGCGGCAGCACTTCGGCCACGAGTTCGGCATAGGTGTCGAGGCTGCGGAAACCAATGCGGATCTGGGCTAGCTCGACCCCTTGCTCTTGATGCAACTGGCGGATGCGGCGGGCCATGGCCGCGACTTCGCCGACTCGGTCCGGGCAAGCGACTCGCTCTACGGGCGCGTTGAGGCGGTCGCGGCTGTGGGTGAAGAGACGACCGGCGAATGCGGTGGCTGGGTATTGGTCGGCGGTGCTGCGCTCGGCGCGGATGGCGCGGGCGCGGAGGAATTCGTACAGGGGGCGGGTGCGGACGAAAAAACCGGGGCCTTCGGGATCGTAATCGAGCAGCGCGATGGATTCTGGAACGAGGGCTAGCAGCTTTTCCAGCATGGGCAAAAAAGGCGCGGGCACTTCTACAAAGCCGCAGAACACGAGCAAGCGGAGGCCGGGGAAACGCTGTGCGAGCGTCGAGCGATCGAGGTGGACATCCACGGCGGCAAAGCGCTCGCGGCTCCCACTCCAGCCATCTGCGAGACGTTCCAAGTAGGCCGCATAAAGGACTTGCAATTCCGCGCTGCGCTGGGTTGTTCCCTTTAGGTCGCTCGGCTGGGTGCCCGTTTCTTCTAATCGGCGGAACAACTGAGTCAGCCCCCGGCTCAGCCGCTCAGGTTGGCGACTGTAATAGGGCACACTGGCCGCGCTGGCGGCGAGGGCGTCTTCGACTAAGAGCCGCTGCGCGCTGAGGGGCAGGGCTGGTCGCTGGCCGGGACAGAAGCCGTAGAGGATGTCAGTGAAACTGTTTAGGTCGAGGGCTAAGTGCCCGGTGAGTAGGTCGGTACTACTGGCGCGGATGAGCTGCCGCCGCATGAGCTGGGCTTGGAAATGCGTGGGAAAGAGCCAGAGAAAGGACTCGCCGTCGCCCGCGTCGAGACTCGCCAAGCAGCGCTCGTACGCAGGCGACATTTTGTCGGGATGGGCCGGGCCGTAGATGAGGGTTAGTTCGCCCATGAGCAGCAAGTTGGGAGTGGCGTGGAGGGGTGCGTTGGCAACGTATCGTCGAGGGAAAACACTGTCAAGGTGCGCGCCGCTCTGCGTTGACATAGAACTGGGCAGGCCGCTTTTTATGCCGCGCAGTAGGATCACACTTTTTCTTGGTAGAATTCGCGATGAAAAAATGGACTGTTGCATTCCTTTTGTGGTGTAGTTGCGCCCCTCTGACCTCTCCTGCGGGAGGCCCGGAGGATTGGCAGAAATCCGAGCCGCCGCCGCCACCGCCGAGTGCGCTAGAGCAGTACTTGGAGGTGCGTCAGCGCTATGGCTCCGGCCCGCGGCCCGACTTTGTGGCCGTGGTGCCGTTTGTCGATGAGTCGGGGTTTCGCGAGGGCGTGTGGAACATAGAATACGAGTTGGCCAACATGCTCAGCGCCGAGTTGGTGGCCGTTCGCAATTGGAAGGTCGTCCCTTTTGACGCGGTGGCCGAGTTGGCTATGGAATGGGGGTTTGCCAGCCACGAGCAGGCCCTCTCAATTGGCCGCAAGTTAGGGGCGGACTTCGTCATTATCGGCCTGTTGCAAGACTACGATATGCGCCGTCTGTCGGTGGGGGATCCCTTGGTGGGAGGCTACAAATCCTATTCGGCCATAGCACAGATGCGCGTTGAGGTCGTGCACGCTGACGACGGCAGCGCGATTGGTAAGGCAGAGACCCTGCGCGACCTCACCGACCGCGACGTAGGGCTCGATCTGTTGGGCAAGCCGCGCGAACAGGACTTGCAATTTGCCAGCTTGAAGGAGGTAGAGTTCGGCTCGGAGGAATTCCGCCAGACTCTGTTGGGCCAGGCGACGGTCGAGGCTATAGGCGAGCTGGTACACAAGGTGGTTGCTGCTTTTGAGCCGGAAGGTTTGGTGTTCGGAGGCGACGCGCCCGAGGTCATTGCCGTGTACAGCGAGGACATTTACGCCAATATCGGCAGCGAGCACGGCGTGCGGCCGCGGTTGCGTTTTTTCGTCTATCCCGGCAATGAGCGGATCAAGGCCGAGGGGCTGGACCCCGAAGAGTCGGTTGCCCTCGTCGAAGTAGTAGAAATCATCAGCACCCGGCTCGCCAGCTTGCGAGTGATCCGCACCACCGGGGAGATCAAGGCGGGCGACCGGCTCGAATTAGCCGAAGGAGAATAGCAATGCAGGGAGTGATCAAATACCAGCGGGGTGACGGATTTGTCGAGCTGCGCGACTTAGCGGATGCGCCGCCCGGCCCCAATCAGGTGAAGGTCGAGGTGCAGGCCACGGGGATTTGCGGATCGGATCTACACGTGTACCGCGATACCATCAACTACAACATCCAGACGCCGGTCGTCATGGGGCACGAGTTCAGCGGCGTGGTGGTGGAAAAGGGCGCGGAGTTTGGCGACCACGTGCAGGTGGGCGACCGCGTGACGGGCGAGCCGAGCGTGTACATCTGCGGCGACTGCGACTACTGCTTGAGCGAGCACTACAACCTCTGCCCCGAGCGCAAGGTCATGGGTTACTGGCACCACGGCTGCTTTGCGCCCTACTGCAATGCGACTTTTGTCCACAAGCTGCCCGAGGGCGTGGGGTTTGAAGCCGGTGCTCTGACCGAGTTGTTGGCCTGCTGCGTGCATTCGGTCATTGAGCAGGCTGGTGTGACGGCGGGGGACTTTGTTGCTATCACTGGGCCTGGGCCGGTGGGTTTGTTCTCGGCGTTAGTGGCGCTGGCTGAGGGGGGGACGGTGATCCTCTGCGGCACTGACCGAGATACTGAACGGCTGCAATTGGCCGAGGAATTGGGCGTGCAACACACAGTCGATATTACGGCTTGCGACCCAGTGGCGCGGGTGCGCGAGTTGACCGGCGGCTATGGTGCTGACGTGGTGGTCGAGTGCGCGGGGGTGGCACCGGCGATGCGGTTGGCTTTGGAACTTGTGCGCAAGCGGGGCCGCTTTTCCCAGATGGGTCTGCCGGGTGCGCCGGTGGAGATCGACTTTGAGAAGATCGCCTACAACGAGCTTCAGGTCTCCGGCGGCATTGGGCAGCGGCGACCGGCTTGGAAGCGGGCGCTGCGGCTGATCGAGCGGGGCTTTATTCCCAGCGAAAAGCTGATTACCCACCACTTTGCGCTGAGCGAATGGCAGCGGGCTTTTGATATGGCCGAGGGGCAGGAGGGGATTAAGCTGATGTTTATGCCGCAGGGGTGAGGGGAAATATAGAAGGTGCATCGCTTTGACTGAATTTTTTGAACAGCCCGTCCTCAACTCGCCTTATGAACGTCCGAGTCGGCATTGGGAGCTGGACGAGACCGGGCAGCCGACGCAGCAAGTCGTCAAAAACCGCCGACCGGCCGAGTTCGTCACGCCGATTCCGCAGCCGAAGCGGCGCAAGGGAGCTGCGCAACAAGCCGCGCTGGTGTTTGACGAGGCGGCGCAGAAGCTCGAAGCCGCTGGCCAGCAATACGACCTGACGGCCATCATCAACGGGGTTCGCCAACAGGTTGACCGCTGGCGCGATCTGCCGAATCCGAGCCAATGGCAGGTGACCCCGGAGACGGCACGCCTGCTCCAGCACTGGCGGCACCACAGCTTTAGTGACACTCGGCCCTTCTTCTGCCAAATCGAAGCGGTGGAGACTGCTATCTGGCTCACCGAAGTTGCGCCAAACACGCGATCCGGTAGGGACTTCCTCGACCATCTGGAGGCCGCCAACAATAACGCCAATCCAGACCTGCCTCTGTCACGGTTGGCGCTCAAGTTGGCGACCGGCACCGGCAAGACTACGGTCATGGCGATGTTGATCGCTTGGCAGACTGTCAATGCGGTGCGTCGGCCCCAGAGCCGCCGCTTCACGCGCGGTTTTTTGGTGGTCACGCCCGGTATCACCATCAAGGACCGTCTGCGCGTACTGCAGCCGAACGACCCGGATAGCTACTATCAGAGCCGTGAGTTGGTTCCGAACGACATGCTGCCCGACTTGGAGAAGGCCAAGATTGTCATCACCAACTACCACGCCTTCAAATTGCGCGAACGCATGGAGCTTTCCAAAGGCGGGCGTTCTTTGCTTCAGGGACGGGGCGAGACACTGACGACCTTGGAGACCGAAGGGCAGATGTTGCAACGGGTCATGCCCGAACTCATGGGTATGAAGAACGTCTTGATCCTCAACGACGAGGCGCACCACTGCTATCGAGAAAAGCCGGGCGAGGGGGAGGAAGACGAGTTCAAGGGAGATGACAGAAGGGAAGCGGAAAAGAATACAGAAGCGGCGCGGCTGTGGATTTCGGGGCTGGAAATTGTCGGCGACAAACTGGGCATCAACCGGGTGATGGACCTGTCGGCAACACCCTTCTTCTTGCGCGGGTCGGGCTATGCCGAAGGCACGTTGTTCCCTTGGACGATGTGCGATTTCTCGCTCATGGACGCCATTGAATGCGGCATCGTCAAACTGCCTCGCGTGCCAGTGGCTGACAACATCTCCGGCGGCGACATGCCGAGGTTTCGCAATCTCTGGGAACACATCCGTAGCGACATGCCTAAGAAGGGGCGGGGCAAGGCCAAGACCCTCGATCCGCTCAGTTTGCCCTTGGATTTGCTGACCGCCCTAGACGCCCTGTACGGACATTATCAGAAAACTTTTGAGTTGATGCAGGAGGCGAACATTGACGTTCCGCCGTGCTTCATCGTGGTCTGCAATAATACCTCGACCTCTAAGCTGGTGTACGACTATATCTCCGGCTTTCACCGCGAGAACGAGGATGGCTCGACGACGCTGGTAAACGGGCGATTGGAACTGTTTCGCAATTTTGACGAACAGGGCAATCAGTATCCACGGCCTCGCACGTTGTTGATCGACAGCGAGCAATTGGAGTCTGGAGACGCGCTCGATAGGAACTTCCGCAATATGGCTGCCGACGAGATTGATCGCTTTCGGCGAGAGATTATCGAGCGCACTGGCGACCAGCGTCAAGCCGAGAACATCAGCGACCAAGAGTTGCTGCGCGAGGTTATGAATACTGTCGGCAAGCCGGGGCGGCTAGGGGATTCGATTCGTTGCGTGGTGTCGGTGTCGATGCTCACGGAAGGGTGGGATGCGAATACGGTTAGCCATGTGCTGGGCGTGCGCGCCTTTGGGACGCAGTTGCTCTGCGAGCAGGTCATTGGTCGGGCGTTGCGGCGGCAGTCTTACGAACTCAACGAAGACGGCTTGTTTGATGTCGAGTACGCCGATGTCTTGGGCATTCCGTTTGATTTTACGGCCAAGCCCGTTGTGGCTCCGCCGAAGCAGCCGCGAGAGACTGTTCAGGTGCGAGCCGTGCGGCCCGAACGGGATGCGTTGGAGATTTGTTTTCCTCGGGTGGCTGGGTATCGGGTGGAATTGCCGGAAGAGCGGCTCAAAGCCAAGTTCAACGAAGACTCGGTGTTGGAACTGACGCCGGAGCTGGTCGGTCCGTCAAAAACAAGAATTGAAGGCATTATCGGCGAGGGTGTCGATCTGGATCTGGATCACACTAAAGATCTACGGCGCTCGACCCTACTCTTTCATCTGACCCATCGGTTGCTCAATTCGCCTAAGTTCCGCGATTCGGGCAAAGAGCCCAAGCTCTATCTCTTCGGCCAGCTCAAGCGCATCGCTAGACAGTGGCTCGATAACTGCCTCGACTGCAAGGGCGGCGTCTCCGAAGCTCTTCTTATGTATCAGGAACTGGCCGACATGGCCTGCGAACGAATCGCGGCGGCCATCATGCAAGCGGAAATCGACCATCATCTGGTCAAAGCGGTAATCGATCCGTACAATCCCGTTGGTTCGACAGCTCATGTGAATTTCAACACGACCAAGACTAGCCGCTGGCAGGCTGACCCCCGCCGTTGCCATATCAATTGGATCGTCCTCGACAGTAGCTGGGAAGAGGAGTTTTGCCGCGTTGCTGAATCCCATCCGCACGTCAAAGCCTACGTCAAGAACCACAATCTCGGCTTGGAAGTACCCTATCGTCTTGGGTCGGAAATGCGGACGTACCTGCCGGACTTTATCGTGCTCGTTGATGACGGCCGTGGCGACGATGATCTTCTGAATTTGATCGTTGAGATCAAAGGAGAGCGAAGGGAAGACGCCAAGGCCAAGAAGACGACCATGGATACCTATTGGGTCCCTGGTGTGAATAATCACGGAGATTACGGGCGCTGGGCTTTTGCTGAGTTCACCGATGTGTTCGGAATGGAAGCCGAGTTCGCGCAGTTGGTCGAGGGGTTTCGGGCAACGGGATAGGGGTCGAACATTGTATTGATATTGATAATGTATATACGTCATCGTAAGTTCGACGAATCTATATTAAGCCAGAGGTTACGTGAACCATGACCAGCCGACGTTTGCAGATAACATTGCAACCTGAAGTGCTGCGGTGGGCGCGAGAGCGGGCAGGCTTTGATCGACCAGAACTGGCGCACAAGCTGCAAGTGAGCCCGGAGCGCGTGCTGGAGTGGGAACGCAATGGCAAGATCAGTGTTGCGCAGGCAGACAGACTCGCCCAACGCACTCATACCGCTCTGGGATTTCTGTACTTGGCCGAGCCGCCCGAAGAACGCTTGCCAATACCCGACTTTCGCACCCGAGATGATGCTCCGCCTCCGAGTTCCGACCTACTTGAGACCATTTACCTTATGCAGCGACGTCAGGCATGGATGCGCGATGATCTTATCGAAGGCGGTGCTGAACCACTGGATTTCATCGGAGCCTACGGCACAGATGTCCATCCTCGGCAAGTTGGGACCGCCATGCGCGATGCGCTGCAGCTTACCGAAAATTGGGCGGAAGAGTTAGGTACTTGGAGCGATGCGTTACGGCATTTGCGACACTCGGTTGACGCCGCCGGAGTGCTGGTGTCGTTCAATGGAGTGGTGGGTAATAACGCATATCGAAAGTTGGATCCCGATGAATTTCAGGGCTTCGCCCTCGTGGATGAGTATGCCCCGCTCGTTTTTGTGAATAGCTCCGATTTCATGGCGGCGCAGATGTTTACCCTAGCTCACGAACTGGCACACCTCTTCATAGCCCAGAGCGGTATCTCCAATTTAGAAGACTTACAACCGCCATCGGATGAAATCGAGCAGTTCTGCAACAAGGCTGCTGCCGAATTTCTGATACCGGAGGAAGAGTTACGCGCTTTCTGGCCTAGTGCCCGACGAACGAATGATCCTTATCAGGCTATCGCCCGCAAGTTCAAAGTGAGTTCCCTCGTGGCCGCGCGTCGGGCACTTGATCTCGATTTGATCGACAGGGATGAGTTTCTCCGCTTCTACAACCAAAGGGTTGATGGATGGCGCAGCGATCAGCAGCGTCAGGGAAGTGGGGGCCACTTTTGGAATACTCAGAAGTGGCGCATTGGTCCTCGCTTTGCCTCTGCCATAGTTCGTGCGGTTGGAGAGGGTCGTTTGCCCTATCGCGAGGCGTACAATCTCACCGGTCTTAAGGGAGAAGCCTTTGAGAACATGCCGAAAAAGATGGAAATACCGCAGTGACGAACCAAGGTATTTCCTCGTTCGTGCTCGATGCGAATATCTTCATAGAAGCGCACCGTCGCTATTACGCGCAAGATCTGTGTCCGGGATTCTGGGAATGTCTGATCCATTATTGCCGTGAAGGGCGGGTGTTCAGCATTGATCGGGTTCGTGACGAAGTGATGGTTAGCCAAGATCAACTGTCTGAGTGGGTGAAACAGGCACCGGACAATCTATTCGTATCGTCAGCAGAAGAACCGGTTATATACGCTTTCACGGAAATGATGAATTGGGTTCAAGGGAATAGTCAGTTTTTACCTGAAGCAAAAGAGCAATTCGCAGGAGTAGCCGATGGATGGGTCGCGGCCTATGCAAGAGTCCATAATGCAGTCGTAGTTACTCACGAAGTATTCAATGCGGACGTGAGAAAAAGGGTGCCGCTACCTAACGTCTGCCGTCAGTTCGATGTTGATTACCGCGATACTTTTACGATGCTACGCGATCTTGAAGTGCGTTTTGAGTGGACCCCGCTCGCTGTGCTTGGACAGAATCAAGAGGAACACGATCAACTTTAGCGAAAAAACCCTGTTGGACACACGACCAAGACTAGCCGCTGGCAGGCCGACTCTCGCCGTTGCCATATCAATTGGCTCGTTAGTGTGAATCATCACAGAGATTACGGGCACTGGGCTTTTGCTGAGTTTACCGATGCGTTCGGAATGGACGCCGAGTTCGCGCAGTTGGTTGAGGGGTTTCGGGCAACGGGGTAGGGATCGAACATTGTATTGACGATGTATATACATAATCGTAAGTTTGAGTCTGGATATGGATGTAACGATTCGGCTTCATGGTATCGAATTCGAGTGGGACAGCGACAAGGCAGAAGCCAACATCGAAAAGCACGGAGTTGATTTCGAAGTAGCCTGTGAGACCTTCTTCGATCCATTCGTCTTGGTATTGGAAAGTGAACATCACGGGCATGAAGTCAGGGATACGCTAATCGGAATGACTCTACAATGGAAGCTCCTGTGCGTTGTTTATGCCGAACGACATGGCGACAGATTTCGCCTCATCTCCGCGCGGCCGGCAACGCCAATTGAGAGGAAGAGCTATGAAGAGCGATGAGTTACGGAGACGACTGGATAAGAATCGGAAGATGGTCCCGGTGAGCATTCGCATGCCGGAGGACGTAATTGAAGATCTTAAACGAATCGCCCCTCAATTAGGGTTCTCCGGCTACCAACCGCTCATTCGAGCCTACATAGGCCAAGGTCTTCGTCAGGATCTCATGCGACTGGAAAACAACCCTGGACTTGAACTATTTGTCGAAAGTCTGCAAAACCATGGTGTAGATACGAAAACGATCGAACAAGCCATGGCCGATGTGATGGAGCCTTCCTGATTCTGGTACATGGTTACCAAGTCTCCGTTCTGGGCATTTCTCTGGTTAATGGAGGAATAAGCTCATGCAACCAGACCCAATCGTCGAAGAGGTTCGCAAAGTACGCGATGCGTATGCTAAGAGATTCAATTATGACTTAGATGCGATTTGCCGAGATTTACAAGAGAAGCAGAGGCTGGGCAAAAGAAGAGTGGTTTCTTTGCCGCCCAAACGCCCGAGAAAAATGAACAGCAATGGTTAGACCATCCAATGAACAGAGATGAAGTCCTGAACGTGCTTCGAGCGCATAAGGCGATCCTTGTGCAGCGTTTTGGCGTCGTGGATCTCGCCTTATTCGGGTCAATCGTCCGCGACCAAGCTACGGACGACAGCGACGTGGACATTCTAGTGAAGTTCGACTCGCCGGCGACGTCAAAGCGATATTTTGGCGTTCAGTTCTATATTGAAGATCTGCTGGGGCGTCCGGTTGATCTGGTAACGGACAAAGCGCTGCGGGCGGAGATGCGTCCATATATAGAGCGGGAGATGGTCAATGTCTGATATCTACATGATCGGCTTTAGCGAAAAAGCCCTGTTGAACACGACGAACGAGGACTCCGTATAAATGGCGAAACGAAAATCGACTAAGACTGTTGAAACCCTGCGGCACCAGGACGCATCGCGGAAGAATATTCCCACGGCTGAGTATCAGGCGGTGATGGCGGAGGACGACCGGAATCCGATTAGGGTCGCGTATGAGCGGCGCAATCGGGATCTCGATCCGCAGCTTGTTTGGCGGGGGAAGGATGAGCAGAACAGGTCGGATTTGGTGGTGCAAGCGCCGCCGCTGTTCATTCAGGAGAAGGTGCATCCGAAGGTGTTGATTGACGATTTGCGGCAGCGGAGCAAGGAGACGGGGGACGGCGAAGCTAACTTGCAGACGGATTTGTTCGCGGATTTCAATGGGCTGCCGAGTGCGGACGCGCAGACGGAGTTTTACCAGCACGACGCCAACTGGTCGAATCGGATGATCTTAGGCGATAGCTTGCAGGTGATGGCGTCGCTGGCCGAGCGGGAGGGGCTGCGCGGCAAGGTGCAGTGCATCTACATCGACCCGCCCTACGGCATCAAGTTCAACTCCAACTTCCAGTGGTCAACGACCAGCCGCGACGTCAAGGACGGCAACGCCGGGCACATTACGCGCGAGCCGGAGCAGGTGAAGGCGTTTCGGGATACGTGGCGGGATGGGATTCATTCGTATTTGACGTATTTGCGGGATCGGCTGACGGTGGCGCGGGATTTGTTGACGGAGAGTGGGTCGGTCTTTGTGCAGATTGGGGACGAGAATGTGCATCGGGTGCGGGCGTTGGTAGAGGAAGTATTCGGAGAAGATAATTTTATTTCTCTGATCGTTGTGTGGAAGACAAGCTCGCAAACTTCAGCGGTGCTTTCTACTACATGTGATTATATCGTGTGGTTCGCTAAAAGCAGGGAGCATCTGAAGTATCGCCAAATTTTCACAGGGAAAGATTTTGGCGACACAACTTCATCTGCTGGAGAATATAAAAATTTTTGGGTAGGATTTGGCGATTACCTGACAGATAAGCAGGCAACGGAAGCTGAAAAACAGGAACTGAAGCGGTTTCGCCCATCGCCGACGACAAGCCAATCTGGCTCGGAGACTACTCGTTTTCCTTTTAGTTTTCGCGGGGTAGTATTCAGACCCGGACCAGGCGGATGGAAGTCGAACAATATTGGATTTCATCGTTTGGCTAAGGCTGATCGAATAATGGCTCGGGAAAAGAGTGTGTCGTACGTTCGGTTCTTGGAGGATTTTCCGGTTGTTCCAATCTCGGAACTGTGGACGGATGTTCGATGGGGCTTTGATGCATCGTTGAAGCGCTACGTTGTAGAAACCAATCCGCGTGTGGTCCAACGCTGCATCCTAATGACCACCGATCCCGGCGACCTCGTCCTCGACCCCACTTGCGGCTCCGGCACCACCGCGTACGTCGCCGAGCAGTGGGGTCGCCGCTGGATCACCATCGACACCTCCCGCGTCGCCCTCGCGCTGGCCCGCTCCCGCGTCATGGGCGCACGCTATCCCTACTACCTGCTCGCCGACAGCCGCGACGGCCAAATCAAGGAAGCCGAACTCGCCCGCAAAGCCCCCTCGGAGCAGCCCACGTACAACGACATTCGCCAAGGCTTCGTGTACGAGCGCGTCCCCCACATCACCCTCAAGTCCATCGCCAACAACGCCGAAATCGACGTAATATGGGAGAAATTCCAAGAAACGCTGGAGCCGCTGCGTCAAGAATTGAACGACGCGCTCGACACATCCTACGAGGAATGGGAAATCCCCCGCGCCGCCGCCGCTTGGCCCGAGGAAGTCAAAAGGATTCACGCGGATTGGTGGGAACAGCGCATCGCCCGGCAAAAGGAGATCGACGCCTCCATCGCCGCCAAAGCCGACTACGAATACCTCTACGACAAGCCCTACGAAGACAACAAGAAAGTCCGCGTCGCCGGCCCGTTCACCGTAGAAAGCCTGTCGCCGCACCGCCTGTTAGGCGTCGATGAAAACGACGAACTCATCGACAACATCGCCGAAGCCAAGTTAGGGTACGGCGAAAAGCAGGACTTCGCCGAGATGATCCTCGACAATCTCAAAACCTCCGGCGTCCAACAGGCGCACAAAGACGACCGCATCTCGTTTTCCGGGATCAGACCCTGGCCCGGCTACCACGTCTGCGCCGAAGGAACCTACGTCGAAGGCACCAGCGACTCGGGCGCTGAAAAACGCGCCGGCATCTTCGTCGGCCCGGAATTCGGCACCGTCTCTCGCCCCGACCTCGTATCAGCGGTGCGCGAAGCCGCGGACGCCGACTTCGACGTGCTGGTCGCCTGCGCCTTCAACTACGACGCCCACGCCTCGGAGTTCAACAAACTCGGCCGCGTCCCCGTCCTCAAGGCCCGCATGAACGCCGACCTCCACATGGCCGACGACCTCAAAAACACCGGCAAAGGCAACCTCTTCGTCATCTTCGGCGAACCGGACATCGACATCCTCGACGCGGAAGACAGTCAAATCCAAGTCAAGGTCAACGGCGTTGATGTATTCCACCCCAACACCGGCGAAATCCGCAGCGACAGCGCCGACGGCATCGCCTGCTGGTTCGTCGATACCGACTACAACGAAGAAAGCTTCTTCGTCCGCCACGCCTACTTCCTCGGTGCCAACGACCCGTACAAATCGCTGCGGACGACGCTCAAAGCCGAGGTCAACCAAGAAGCCTGGGAAACCCTCCACAGCGACACCTCCCGGCCCTTCGCCAAGCCAACGTCCGGCCGGATTGCAGTGAAGGTGATCAATCACTTGGGGGACGAGGTGATGAAGGTGTTTCGGGTGTGAGGACCGCTATCACTCACTTCCTACCGAAAAGAGGTTCCCATGAAAAAACAGATCATCCAATACACTTCGCCCGTTGACGCGCTGATTGCAGTGACCAAGCGGTTGAGTATCTACGAAAATCAGCAACAGATGGATTCGGAAGAGTTCTTTGACCAGTACAGCCGGGGCCGACTATCCGACGATGCGGTATTCGTCGATTGGGCTAATGACTACCGCCACTATTTGCAACTCCGTCAGAAGCTAGCGGAGAGCCTGCCTGATGTTGCATGAGGTTCTAACCGCCTACATGGAGAGGGTGGAGCAGGCCATTCTCCGGTGCCGCAATGTCTATGTTGAGCGCTACGTTGAAGAAATTCTCACGTCAGAACG
Organism: Candidatus Latescibacterota bacterium; assembly: GCA_022826515.1. The sequence continues at coordinate 42,214 of JAJDUT010000013.1, read as the reverse complement.
AATGAATTTGCGAGTTAGGCTTCGCTTTGAGCGAGGCCATTTGTTGGAGATCAACGAGGCTGTCGTTGTCGAAGACAATTCTCTTGTCCCACTCGACTACCGCTATCATTGTCAAGACGAAAACAATCGCTTGATTTTTCGCTATGACAGCACGCCCCATTATCCCAACTTGTCGAGTTTCCCCCATCACAAGCACCTACCCGACGTCGTGATTCCCTCGGACAAACCAGACATTGAGTCGGTTATCGAGGAAGCTGAAAGGGTATGACTGTGAGTGTCCTCTACAGCGACACTGCCCGGTCTTTCGCCAAGCCGAGATCAGGACGGATCGTGGTGAAGGGGTTCTGGGTTTAACGCAATTAGTGATCCATGTCTATCGCTGACCAAAGTCATATCAACCGAGTCCGCGACGCTCTCTGGCAGCGTTCGGTCGGTGGTGCGTCCGTTATGATTGGGAGTGGATTTAGTAGAAATGCTCTCAAAGCTCGACCCGACGCAAACGACCCTCCGACATGGCGCGATGTAGCAAAATCGGTATACGCCAAGCTGTATCCACAAGACGACTCTTGGACTGCAGAGGAGCGCGAAAGCCTGGCCCAGTTGCAGATGTTCAACGTGCGTCAGCCGTTCGCGTTATTGCTGGCGGCATTCGAACAATTCGGGGAACGCGACCGCGCTGGCTTTGGACGTTTTTTGCAGGCTATCGCGGTAGTATCATTTCGATATAACGTGATTTGTGGACGCCAAAGCAACGAGCAGGAGGTTGTATATAACCAGATTGTCCGCGAGCTGTCAGCCGGTGAAATTGTCAGCGCACAAGAGGCAGTTGCAAAGCTGAGGCCAGTCTATCCCAAGGACGCGGAATTCAGGGCGGCGTTTGCAGATAAGGCGTTGCGGACAACCAGCCACCGCAACAATAAAGTCGTGCGCTTTATACTGTTCCGGCTTGAAGCGCAGTTGTCGGGACAGCGCTTTGAATCCGCGAGCGCGAAATACAGTATTGAGCATGTGTTGCCGGAGAATTCGAGCGATGCTTGGCACGAGTTCGACGACCAACAGCGGGAGGCGGCCACCTACCGTCTAGGCAACATGACTTTTTTGACGACTGCGGACAATCGCGAGTTGGGCAACGCGGGATATGCCGAGAAACGATTGGTTTACCAGGAAAGTGCCTTTGCTATCACCCGTAGGCTGGCAGAAGGCTACGACACTTGGACCATGGAGAAAATTCGTGCCCATCAAGCTTGGATGGCAAAATAGGCTACCGGCATTTGGCGAATCAGCCTTCTCTCACCAGTGCTGTGATTCGGCAGTAGCTAATGGCCTAAAACACGTCGCGTCTTCATCGGCTAAAATACAAATAGGGGCACCCACAAAGGATGCCCCTACGATATTACCGCGTATTTAACGCCCCCTACTTCTTATCCTCGTCCACGACCTTGAAGTCCGCATCGACCGGCTCCGTATCCCCGCCCCCTTGCGGCTGACTGGCGGGACCTTCCGGCGCTGGTTCGCCCTGGGCCTGTTGGGCTTGGGCGTCCTTGTACATTTCCTCGGCCAGCTTGTGAGACGCCTGTTGCAGCGCGGTCATGGCCTGCGCGATGGCCTCGTCGTCGGTGCCTTCGAGCACTTGCTTGAGCGCGGCGACTGCGTCCTCAACGCCCTTCTTGTCGGCCTCGGTTAGCTTGTCGCCGTAGTCGGCCAGCGATTTTTCCGTCGAGTAGATTAACTGGTCGGCCTCGTTGCGGCGATCGATGGCCTCGCGGCGCTTTTTGTCCTCATCGGCGTGAGTCTCGGCATCCTTCTGCATGGTGTCGATTTCCTCTTGGCTCAGGCCCGAGGACGATTCAATGCGGATGGATTGCTCCTTGTTGGTGCCCTTGTCCTTGGCCGCGACGTTGAGGATGCCGTTGGCGTCGATGTCGAAGGTTACCTCGATTTGGGGCATGCCGCGCGGGGCCGAGGGGATGCCGTCGAGGTGGAAGCGGCCGAGGGTGCGGTTGTCGTTGGCGAACTCGCGCTCGCCTTGCAGCACGTGGACTTCCACCGAGGGCTGGTTGTCCGAGGCCGTGGAAAAGATCTGGCTCTTCTTGGTGGGGATGGTGGTGTTGCGGTCGATCAGCCGCGTCATCACTCCGCCCATGGTCTCGATGCCCAGCGAGAGCGGCGTGACGTCGAGCAGCAGGATGTCGTCAACATCGCCAGCGAGCACGCCAGCTTGGATGGCCGCGCCCAAGGCCACGACTTCGTCGGGATTGACGCTGCGGTTTGGCTCTTTGTTGAAGAGGGCCTGGATGGTCTCCTGGATTTTGGGAATGCGCGTCGAGCCGCCGACCAAAATCACTTGATCGATTTCGCTGGCTTGTAGTTCGGCGTCGGCAAGGGCCTGCTGACAGGGAGCCTTGGTGCGCTCGATTAGGTCGTCAACTAAGCGCTCAAACTGGGCGCGGGACAGACTGGTTTGCAAGTGCTTTGGACCCGTTTGATCGGCGGTGATAAACGGCAGGTTGATCTCGGTCGCAGTGGCGGAAGACAGCTCGATCTTGGCCTTTTCAGCCGCTTCCTTGAGCCGTTGCAGGGCCATGGGATCGCGGCGCAGGTCGATGCCTTCGTTCTTTTCAAAATCCTCGGCCAGCCAGTCGATGATTTTCTGGTCGAAGTCGTCGCCGCCAAGGTGGGTGTCGCCGTTGGTGGATTTGACCTCGAAGACGCCGTCGCCTAGTTCGAGGATGGAAATGTCGAAGGTGCCGCCGCCGAGGTCGTACACGGCGATCTGCTCGTTGGTGCCGCCCTTGTCTAAGCCGTAGGCCAGCGCCGCAGCAGTCGGCTCGTTGACGATGCGCAAGACCTCCAGGCCGGCGATGGTGCCGGCGTCCTTGGTGGCTTGGCGTTGGGAGTCGTTGAAGTAGGCCGGGACGGTGACGACGGCTTGTTTTACTTCTTCACCCAGATAGTCTTCGGCTGTCTGCTTCATCTTTTGCAAGATCATGGCCGAGATTTCCGGCGGAGTGTGTTCCTTGCCGTCGATTTTGGCCACGGCCATGTCGCGGCCACTTGAGGCCACTTCATAGGGAACTTCGCTGATTTCGTTGGACACTTCGCCGTAGCGACGGCCCATGAAGCGCTTGATCGAATAGACCGTGTTTTGCGGGTTGGTGACGGCTTGGCGCTTGGCGGTCTGGCCGACGAGGCGCTCGCCTTCTTTGGTGAAGGCGACCATGGAGGGCGTGGTGCGCCCCCCTTCGGAGTTGGCGATGACCTCGGCGTCTTGGCCTTCGATGACGGCCACGCACGAGTTGGTGGTGCCTAAGTCAATGCCGATGACTTTAGCCATTGTGTTGTCCTTTCGTGGATGAGGGTGAATTCATGTGGTTTCATGGTAAGTTCCTTGTTATTAGAAGCAAGATACATGCCGCAATTTACTGAATATAAGTAACATACTGTTTTTACAATAAAATACGTCAATAAATGAGCAATTCGCAAATCAGCTTATGATGACACGATGGCAGCAATTAGTGCTATCGTGTCATTAACATGAACGCGGCACATTGACAGGGTGCTGCCATCCGGCTAGATTGGCCGCTACAAGGAGGATTCATGGATCAGTTCAAACTGGTTTCCGAGTACTCGCCCGCTGGCGACCAACCCCAAGCCATCGCCGAGCTGGTCGAGGGAGTGCGGCAGCAGCACGCTCGTCAGACGCTGTTGGGCGTGACTGGCAGCGGCAAGACCTTCACCATGGCCAATGTCGTCGAGGAGTTGCAGATGCCGGCCTTGGTGATCTCGCACAACAAGACGCTAGCCGCCCAACTCTACGGCGAACTCAAGGGATATTTCCCCGACAATGCAGTCGAGTATTTCGTCAGCTACTACGACTACTATCAGCCCGAAGCCTACAAGCCGAGCACGGACACCTATATCGAGAAAGAGGTCGAGCGCAACGAGGAGATCGACCGTTTGCGGCTCAAGGCCATCACCTCGCTGTTGCAGCGCCGCGATGTGGTCGTCGTCGCCACGGTCTCGTGCATCTACGGCATTGGCTCGCCGCGCGAATACGACGAGCAGAAGGTCTCCCTGCGGCGCGGCGATCAAATCGAGCGCGACGACATTTTGCGTGCCTTGATAGACATCTATTACAGCCGCAACGACTTTGAACTGCAACGCGGCTGCTTTCGGGTGCGGGGCGATATCGTCGAGATCGTGCCTGGGTCGGAAGAGCGCGCCGTGCGCATTGAGATGTTTGGCGATGAGATCGAGGGCATTTACCTAATTGACGCGCTCACCGGCGAGGTGTTGGAGCCGCGCGAACACGTCAGTCTCTTCCCGGCCAAAGCCTACGTGACCGACGAGGAGCGGACGGAGCAAGCCTGCGAGCAAATCCTCGTCGAATTGGAGCATCACCTCCTCGATCTGCGCACCGAAAATAAGCTGGTGGAGGCGCATCGACTGGAGACGCGCACCAAGTACGACGTGGAACTCATCCGCGAGGTCGGCTTCTGTCCGGGAATTGAAAACTACTCGCGCTATATGGACGGCCGCCAGCCGGGTTCTGCGCCGTATGTATTGCTCGATTACTTCCCCGAGGATTACCTGCTTTTTATCGACGAGTCGCACGTTACTGTGCCGCAGATCCGGGGCATGTTTCGCGGGGACCGCTCGCGCAAGGAGACCTTGGTCGAGCACGGCTTCCGCCTGCCGTCTGCTTACGACAATCGGCCGCTGGTGTTCAAGGAATTTGAGGAGCGGATGGGCTGGACGGTCTTTGTGTCGGCCACGCCAGCCGATTACGAGCTGAAGCAGTCGGGTGGCGTGGTGGTCGAACAGGTGATCCGGCCCACGAGATTGGTCGATCCTTCCATTGATGTGCGTCCGCAAGAGGGGCAGATCGACGATCTCGTTGAGGAGATAAGGCAGCGGGCCGAAAGGAGCGAGCGGGTCTTGGTCACGACCATGACCAAGCGCATGGCCGAAAACCTCGCCGACTACTTTGAACAGCTCGACATCCGCGTGCGCTACCTGCATTCGGATATTGAGACGCTGGACCGCGTCGAGATTCTCCGCGATTTGCGCTTGGGGGAGTTCGACGTGCTGGTGGGCATCAACCTGCTGCGCGAAGGCTTGGATTTGCCCGAGGTCTCGCTGGTGGCCGTACTCGACGCCAGCAAGGAGGGCTTTCTGCGCTCGGAGGTTGCACTGATCCAAACGGTTGGCCGCGCGGCCCGCAATGCCGCTGGTAAGGTGATCTTCTACGCTGACCACGTCACCAATTCAATGCAGAGGGCCATAGACGAGACCTATCGCCGCCGCCACAAGCAGGAGGCGTACAATGCCGAGCACGCCATTGTGCCGGAGACCATATACCGCAGTCGGGAAGAGATTATCCAGGCCACCTCAGTGCTCGAAAGCGTGCGCGGTGTGGCACCTGAATTGGCAGCCGAGCCGACGATCAACTACCAAGAAATAGAAGACCAAGAGGAGTTGCTCGCCGACTTGGAGCAGCAGATGAAGGCCGCGGCGGCCAACTTGGAGTTTGAAAAGGCTGCGAATCTGCGCGATGAAATCACGCGGATCAAGGAGCAGCAGGTGAGTTGAAGGTGCGCCGCCAAATTTGACCTGCGGCGTTGTCCATTTTAGATTGATCCGTTCTTGGAGCAGCAACATCAAATTTAGGAGTACGTTATGTCAAATGGCCGCGATATAATCGTCGATGTCCAAGACGTCAAGATGGTTTACAATGCCAAAAACCGCGACGAATCAACCCATGTTCACGCGCTGCGCGGTTTGACCGTCCAGGTGTACGAGAACGAGTTTTTTGCCATCATGGGGCCTTCTGGGTCGGGGAAGAGCACGCTTTTTAACATGATCGGCGCCCTGCAGACGCCCACCGGCGGCGAGGTGCTGATCGAGGGCGTCAATCTGGCCTCGCTCAACACGCAGCAGCTAGCAGCCGTGCGCTGCTTTGAGCTGGGTTACATTTTCCAGACCTACAATCTCTTGCCGGTGATGAGCGCGCTGATGAACGTGTCGTTACCCACCGTGTTTGCCGGCATGACCACGGCCGAGGGCGAGAGGCGGGCCATGGAGTGCTTGAAGATCGTCGGTCTAGGTGATCGGGCGCACCACATTCCCTCCGAGCTGTCGGGTGGTCAGCAGCAGCGCGTCGCCATTGCCCGCGCGTTCGTCAACAAGCCGCGCATCATCCTCGCCGACGAGCCGACGGGTAACCTCGACAGCAATACGGGGCAAGAGATCATCAGCTACATGAAGAGCCTGCAACAGGAGATGGGGACGACGATCATTACCGTGACCCACGACGACAAAATGCTCACGGCCGCCGACCGCATGGCCTGGATCCGCGATGGGCGACTAGAGCGAGTAGCCAACCGCGAAGACATCGAGATCCAGGTGGGCAGCATCCGGGAGCATTAAGCTGCCGCCCAAAACAGAAATACAAAAAGCGCCCGATGCTCCGTCAGCGTCGGGCGCTTTTTTGTACCTACTTCGCGATTACCAAGATCTGTAGACGACTCTCAGCGCAGCAGCAACATGCGCCGATGCACGGCCCACTCGCCGACATCCAGCCGATAGATGTACACCCCGCTGGCGACTTCGCGGCCTAAGTCGTCGCGGCCGTCCCAACTCAGACGGTGCTCGCCAGCCTGCAGCGTCTCGAACTGCAGCACGCGCACGAGTTGGCCCGCCAAGTTGTAGATGCTCAGGCGGGTCGGCTCGTGTGCCAAGCGGAATGGGATCAGGAAGGAGATTGCCGTGGAGGCGTTGAAGGGGTTGGGGGCGTTTTGCAGGAGTACCGGTTGGCTGCCTTGGGCATTTGCGGCGATCTCGTAGGCCCGCTCCTCCACCACCACGAGCATGGCTTGGCCCAACCGGGCAAAGTGGGCTAGCTCGGCCGGCTGATAGGTGCGGCCTTCGTACAGCTCCTTGGGCATCCCCGGCTGATACGCCATATCAATCCACACTTCGTCTTGCAGCACGAAATCGCGGCCCAACCAGTGGGTTGTCGGGCGGGCGTCGTTGATGTCTGTAGTTGAACCGGCATCGGAGAAGTCATCATCGAACGCCAATTCGTCGCGGGGCTCGGGATTGACCTCGACGCCATCGTCCGGGGCAAACAGCGAGGTGCGCCGCGTCACTAGCCGGTATTCTAAGCCGAGCGCAAGGATGTCGTCGAGCAATTCCTGTTGCTCGCCAAAGCGGGCGATCTGCTCTTCAAGGGCTTGGATCTTCTGGTGCGCCCACAACCGGGGGATCAAGCTGCCCGAGACATCGGTTTGGGTAAACTCCAGCGGAAAGTCCACGCTCACGTTCTCTTCCCCCACATGGCCGAGCAAGCTCAACGTGAAGGTCCCGCCGCCTCGGTAGCGGCCCACTTGGAACAGTTCGCGGCCAGCGGCTAAGGTCTCCACTCCGCGCGGGTGGACGTCGTGGATTTCCACTTGGTCGAAGCTCAACTCGTCGAGCAGCAAAATGGGAAAGGTGAAGGATTCAAATAGGTCTTGAAGCGCGGCCTCAATATCGCCTTCTTCTGCGAGGAAGTACGCCTCACCTCGGTGCTCTTCGGCCAAGCCGGTCAAAAATCCCTGGTCCACGTCCCGACCCACGCCGATGGTAAAAAGGCGCGCTTGGCCAGCGGACCACTCGCCGATCAACTCGCTCAAAGGCTCTAGCTCGAGTTCGCCGAGGGTGGGTAGGCCGTCGGTGAGGAAGATGACGTGGTTGACCCGGTTGGCGGGAAAGGCCTGCTGCATGGCGCGGCCCAATCCCGCCTCAAAATTGCTCACGCCGAGCGCGTCTTGCTGGTTGATGAAGGCAGTGGCTGCCCTCTTGTTGGCCGGGTCGGCGGGCACTGGGGCGGCGGCAAAGGAGTCGGCTCGGTGGGTGAAGACGACAATGTTGAACAGATCCGCGGCGTCCAGTGCGTCAATTGCCGCGGCGAGCGCGCCTTTGACGGCTTGGAGTTTGCCCTGCTGCATGCTCGACGAAATATCAATGACAAAGGTCAGGCTGCGCGGCAGGGGATCGCCTTGCGTCAACTCGGGCAGGGGCGGCAGCCACAGGGCGTAGTAGCCTAAGTCGTAGTTTGCTCGCGGCGCAAAGCTGAGTACGGACGGCTTGGGCCGGTCGTCGGTCTGGCGGATGGTCAGGGTGAAGTCCTCCTGGGGCTTTATCTGCTCGTCGCCGAAGAAGATGTTGGCGCGGTGCGCGTCGGGCTGATCTATCTCGGTGAGTCGCGGCAGTCCCGAGGTCGTCACCTCAAAGGCGTGCTGGCTGCGCACCTGTGCCCGCAGCACGAACAGCTCCATTTGCAAGGGCTGGTCGGTCTCGGGGGCTAGCGGGAAGGAGTAGTCGAGGCGGCCGCTGCGGGATTCGAGGAGTTGCATGTACTCGAACTCGACGCGGCGGCTGCCCTGGGCCGGAAAGGGAAAGATGCTCAGGCGAAATTGGTTGGGGGTCACCTGCTCGATCAGGGCTGGGTCGATGCGGCGGCCTACGATGTCGTCGTACGTGCGGCGCGCCTCTTCCTTTTCGAGGACCTCCCCCTGTATCCGCTTGTCGCCGATCCACAGTACCAAATCGGTGATAATCGCCCCATCGGGCAGGGTGAATTCGTAGATGCCTTCCACCTCCCATTCGGCGTGGTTGGTAAAAATTTGATCGGTGCGCGTGCGGGCGATGCGCTCGTCGATTTGCACGGCGACGTCGACCGAGGTCAGTTCGAGGTGCTGGCGGCCGTCGTCGCCCACGCCGGTGTACACGTAGCCGATGCTGAGGGCAGGGAGAGGGGCCAGCAGGGCGAGGAGGAGGGTGAGTTGGGCTTTCATGGCGAGAGCCTTTCGGTGAAGAGGGACGGATGCGGGTGGGTTTAGTAGGAGACGGTGACGCCTCTTGCTTTTAGGGCAGGGATGTGTTCGTTGAGGGCTTGGGTGCTGAGGGGGTTGTCGGTCAAGTCTATATAATCACCTTTATCCAAACCAGTGTTGGCGACCAAGGGGCTCACATCCGTAATCTGGTTGCTCGACAGATACAACGATGTCAGGAGTTTCAGGCTGGCCAAAGGTCTCACATCCGTAATCTGGTTGCCGTCTAGGTCCAGCCGTTGCAGGTTGGTCAATCCGGCTAGGGGTGTCAAATCCTCAATCTGGTTGTACGGCAGTCCCAGTATTTGCAGGTTGGTCAATCCGGCTAGGGGTGTCAAATCCTCAATATGTTCGTTTCCCAGATATAGCTGCCACAAAGAGGTAAGATACTCGAGACCTGCCAAACTATAAATGCTCCAACCGCTCCCTATTAGGTGGTCTATGTAGTAGAGTGTCTCTAGTGTGAGGTGGCCTTGTGGTTGATCCAGTATCTGCCGCACCATACTCTCCAGATTGGAGTCCTCGAATAGAGGAACATTGAAGAGGATCACGCCTTCCCGTAAACCAAGACTCCCTGTAAATACTTGCATTTTCAAGGGACTGACTTCTCCGAGCGAGGTAGGTACTAGCTGCTGCACCTGTTGCAGATGAACCACTAGCATCTCTATATACTTTGGGTAATCCACTTCAATCACTAAGGTATTGGCATCAAGTTGGACAGCGACTCGCCCGGTCTGACCCTGCCAGCGTTCCCGAAGAAACGCCGCTACCCCTTCCCAACCAGCCAGCCGGGTCTCCTCCACCGGCTCCAGTAAAGATTCAGCACTCGCGTCGATTCGCCAGTCAATGGCGGCCAGCCCCGTCGGCAGGTCAGTGGCTTCTTTGGGCTTCAATATCAAGCGAAGTGGATCGCCCTCGGCCCGAGTCCAAACCAGCATCTCCTGCACCCCTCCGACCGGATCGACGCAGTGAATCGCCACCAAGCTGTCGGGTCGGCCTTGGTATTCGACCCGAATGCCAGTTAGCGCATCCCCTGCTTCATCAACCAAGTGCAGCCATAGGCCGCGCGGATACTGCGGCGACTCGATCAACACGTGGCCGTCGGCATTGCTTTGCGCTTGTGCCCAGTCGGTGCTATCGACGCCGGTGGCGAAGAAGGGTTCGGTCTGCGCTGTCGCCGCAGAGGCCAGAGCTAGGAGGATTATAGATCGAAGGAATGCCGCTTGCATGGGGAGATGCCTTATTCGGTTGCCCAATCCTCGACTTTTAACTCAGGCGGGTTTAGTAGCGAACCTCAACGCCTCGGGCTTGCAGGGCGGGTATCTGTTCAGTGAGTGCTCGGTCGCTGAGGGGGTTGTTTTCCACGTCCACCCCAGTGCCTTCGCCCAAGCCGGGGTTGGCGACTAAGGGAGCCAAGTCTTCAATCTGGTTAGAGCCTAGTTCCAGCCATGTCAGGTTAGTCAAATTAGCTAGTGGGCTCACATCCGCAATCTGGTTGGAATACAGTGCCAACCGTGTCAGGTTAGTCAAATTAGCCAGTGGGCTTACATCCGTAATCTGGTTAGAATACAGTGCCAACCGTGTCAGATTAGTCAAGTTAGCTAGTGGGCTCACATCCGCAATCCGATTATCCCCTAGGCTTAGCTTTTTAAGGTTCGTCAAGGTGGCCAGCGGGCGCACATCGGTAAGCTGGTTGCCGTCCATATCCAACCGTGCCAGGTTCGTCAAGGTAGCTAGTGGGTTCACATCCGCAATCCGATTATACCACAGAATTAGCCCAGTAAGCTTGGTCAAGGTGGCCAGCGGGCTCACATCGGCAATCCGATTATCACCCAGTTCCAGCCAAACAAGGTTAGTCAAGGCGGCCAGCGGGCGTACATCGGCAATCTGGTTGTCAAGCAGTCCTAGCACAACAAGATTGGTCAGGGGGGCCAACGGGCGTACAGAGGTAATCTGATTGTAAGTCAGACTTAGCGTTTTTAACTTGGTCAAGGCGGCCAGCGGACGCACAGTGGTGAGCTGGTTGAAGCCAAGAATTAGCGTTTCAAGGTTGGTCAAGGCGGCCAGTGGGCGCACATCGGTAAGCTGGTTGTTGTCAAGAAGTAGCGTTTTTAACTTGGTCAAGGCAGCGAGCGGGCGCACATCGGTAAGCTGGTTTTTGTAAAGACTTAGCGATTCAAGGTTGGTCAAGGCGGCGAGCGGGCGCACATCGGTAATATCGCATCTTTGTAAAAACAAAGTTTTCAAGGCTACAAGATGCTCAATGCCCGCCAAACTGTGAAAACTACTGTCGGAGATAGAGAGTTCGATTAGGGAAGCGGCTTCTGACAGAGTAATAGGCCCCTTTCGTCGGCCCAAAGCCGCCAATACCCACTGCTCTAGATTCGGGTCTTCAAACAATAAGGCGAAAGAAGTGGAGAGGATAACCGTGCGCTCTGGTAGAGCAAGGTCGCTCTTGAATACTTGTGCATTCAGGAATAGCCCCACGGAAGTGTTGATTTCTTCCAATGCGGGCCTCGCTTGGTCTTGGAGGTAATCGATCAGCCTCTCTATAGATTCCAAGGGGTCCAAATCAACTGCTAAGACAGTGAGGGTATCGATTCGCACCGCCACTTGTCCGGTTTTCCCCGGCCAGTGTTGCTGCAGAAACCTCGCCATCTCCTCTGGGCTGCTCAGCCGGATTTCCTCCACCGACTTCAGTAGAACTTCAGCATCCGCGGCAATGTGCCAATCAATGGGCATGAGACCTGCTGGCAAGTCGGCGGCTTTCTTGGACTTGAGTGTCAGGCGCAAGGGGGTGCCCTCGGCGCGAGTCCAAACCAGCGTCTCCTGTACTCCTCCGACCGGATCGACGCAGTGAATCGCCACCAAGCTGTCGGGTCGCCCTTGGTATTTGACCTGAATGCCAGCCAGCGCCTCTCCTGCTTCATCAACCAAGTGTAGCCACAGGCCGCGCGGATACTGCGGCGACTCGATCAGCACGTGGCCGTCGGCATTGCTTTGCGCCACTGCTCGGCCGGTGCTATCGACGCCGGTGGCGAAGAAGAGTCCGGTCTGTGCCGTCGCCGCAGAAGGCCCGAGTATTAGTGCTAGGAGGATTCCAGATCGAGGGATCGCCGTGCGCATGAGGAGATGCCTTATTTGTTCAGTAGAGCAATAGCTGGTTCAACGGCAGGGCAATAGCGCGGGAGGACAGCACCTTGGGAGCCGGGCACGGACAGGCGACCACTCCGAAGGATGCGGCCTCATAGGTATCGAGAAAAGCGTTCAATCCGGCCAAATCCCCGCTCGACGGCCTCGGCGTGGCCTTCACTTCCACGGGGATGAGCTTTAGCGCATGTAAATCGACCATACCTTGAACGATAATCAACCACGTAGGAGATCGTCAATTTACGAGGAGCAGGCGGAGAGAGGAGAGTTGGGTCTTCAGGTGCGAAGGATCGCTTACTGTGTCAAGAACTGGATTGCCGCTTCCGCAAGCCCTCTTGGAGAAAGACCTCGCGGTTGGGAAAGTTGCCGGGCAGGGTAAAGCCGCCGTCAACGGCGATAAGCTGGCCGGTCATGTAGGGGATCTGGGTGAAGGCGTAGGCGGCAAAGGCGATGTCTTCGGGGCGGCCGATGCGGCGAATGGGTTGAGAACCGCCTTCGGCCATCAGACCGTAGATCTCGGCCACGGTGAATTCGCGGCCCGATTGCGGGTCTTCCACGCCCGAGGGACGGCTCGTCAGCGGCGTATCGACGACGCCGGGGCGCAGGGCGTTGACCGTGATGTTGTACGGACCGCCGTCGAAGGCCGCGCCGGCGACCACGTGATTGAGGCCGGCTTTGCTGACGCCATAGGGAATGCGGGTACTCTCGGGGGCGATATCCGAAATGGAGGTAATCAAGAGGATGCTGCGGTGGAAGGGATCGGCTTCTTGTGCGGCTTGTTCGACCATGTGCTTGAGGGCGCGTTGGGCCAGCCGGTAGGCCCCCATGAGGTTGAGGCTGAGGACGCGGTCCATCTCCTTGTCGAGGTGCTCGACCGGGGTGTCGCTGAAGCGATGGCGGACGAGCTGGCCCTGTTCGTCGGCCACGTAGTTGGCCACGCCGCTGTTGCTGACTGCCACGTCGAGGCGGCCGAAGTGCGCGAAGGTGCGGTCCACTAAGTCGAAAGGAGCCTCTGATTGCGAGAGATCGGCACCGAGGACTAGGGCTTCGACGGCGTGCTCAGCGCGAATGGCCGCGGCGATCTGGGCGGCGCGCTCTTCGCCGGCGTTGTAGTGGACCACCACGTCGTAGCCCTGAGCGGCAAACTGGCGGACGATGGCCGCGCCAATCCCGCTCGAAGAGCCCGTGACCAAGCAAGCCGGGCGCGACAACAGCCTAACCTCGCTGGGAGAGGACGGTCTCGACGATGCGCTCTTGGCTGGGAATGGTCGGCATCTCGAGGGTTGGGCTGAAGGGGATGGGCACGGCGGCCGCGCCGATGCGCAAGACAGGGGCGTCGAGCCAATCGAATGTCTCGGCATTGAGGATGGAAGCGAGCTCGGCCGTAGTGCCGTAGCGCTCGACGCCTTCATCAATCACTACCGCATAGCCGGTTTTGCGCACCGAGGCGAGCAGGGTCTCTTTGTCCAGCGGGACTAAGGTGCGCGGATCGACGACCTCGGCTTCTAATCCTTGGGCAGCAAGATCTTCCGCCGCGGCCAAGGCGACGCCGACCATGCTGGAGGTGGCGACGAGGGTTAGGTCAGTGCCGGCGCGCTTGATCTCGGCTTGGCCAAAGGGAATGAGGAAATCGTCTTCTTCGGGGACAGGACCGGAGTCGTTGTACATCATTTTGTCTTCGAAGAACAGCACGGGATTGTCGTCGCGGATCGCGGTCTTGAGCAGGCCCTTGGCGTCGCGCGGCGTCGCCGGGATGGCGACTTTGAGGCCGGGGATATGGGCGAAAAGCGCGTGCAAGCTCTGCGAGTGCTGCGCGGCTGAAGAACGCCCGGCTCCCATCGACAGCCGGATCGTCAGCGGAACCTTGCACTGGCCGCCCGACATGTAGCGGATCTTGGCGGCTTGATTGACGATTTGGTCCATGGTCAACAGCGAAAAGTCGCCGAACATCAGTTCGCACAGCGGGCGCATGCCGGTCATGGCGGCCCCAACGCCGAGACCGATGTAGCCCGCCTCGGCAATGGGGGTGTCGATGACGCGCCCCGCTCCGAATTCCTCGAACAGGCCCTCGCAGCATTTGAAGATGCCGCCGGAGGCTCCCACGTCCTCACCCATGAGAAAGACGGTCTCGTCGCGGCGCATTTCCTCGGCCGTGGCCAGGCCGATTGCCTCTCTAAACAGCATGTCCCGATCAGGCATATATATCCTCAAAAGCTTGTTCTGGCGGGGGGAAGTCGGCTTCTTTGCCGAATTCAATGGCGTCAAGGACCTCGCTCTCCACTTGTTCGTACAGGGCGTCGAGCTCGGCCTGTTTGGCGACCCGGTTGGCGACCATGTACTGACCCAACAGGCGAATGGGGTCCTTGTTCTCAGACCACCAGCCGACCTCGTCGCGGGTGCGGTAAGTCTGGGCGTCGCCGACGTGGTGTCCGTGGTAGCGGTAGGTTTTGGCTTCGATCAGGCTCGGGCCGCCGCCCTTGCGCGCCTTGGTCACCGCGGCGGTTACTTTTTCGTACATCTCCAGTACATCGGCCCCATCGGCGATGATCCCTTCGAGGCCGAGCCCCTTGGCGCGGTCGGCGATGTCGGTGACGCCGGTGACGCTTTCGTAGGGGGTGTGCTCGCCGTACTGGTTGTTCTCGCAAATGTAGACGACCGGCAGGTTCCAGACGACGGCCATGTTGATTGTTTCGAGCATGATGCCTTGGTTGGCCGCGCCGTCGCCGAAGAAGCAGACGCCCACTTGATCGCTGCCGCGCAGCTTGGCCGACAGGCCAGCGCCGGTGCAGATGCCGAAGCCGCCACCGACAATGCCGTTGGCGCCGAGGATGCCTAGTGACATGTCGGCGATGTGCATAGACCCGCCCTTGCCGCGACAATAGCCGGCTTCCTTGCCCATGATTTCGGCCATCATGCGGTCGAGTTGGCCGCCCTTGGCCAGACAGTGTCCGTGGCCGCGGTGGGTGCTGGTGATGTAGTCGTCGTCGCGCAGGGCCGCGCAAGCGCCGACGGCTACGCCTTCCTCGCCGATGTAGAGATGGGCTAGGCCGGGCATCAGGCCGCGGGTATAGACGTCCCAGACGTGCTCTTCAAAGAGGCGGATCTCCGACATCTTGCGGTACATGAACCACAGTTTGTCGGGCGTGGCCCGGAGCTTGGTTTTCTTTGCTTTGGGTTTTTTGCGGGCAGTTGTCTTCGCCATGTATGCTATCTCCGGCAATGCTCGTTAGGGCAAAAAATAAGCGGGGTGGGTCCGATATCGTCAAGCGCGAAAAAGCCGGGAAACCCGTGGGGCGTCCCGGCTTTTTCGCACGAAGGGCGCGCGTCCTAGCTCGTTTTTTCGAATTCGGCCGCGTGTTCCTGCTTCCACTCGTTCCATTCGTCGGCGTCGTCGCGCAGCTCAAAGTACTTGGTGTTGATCTCGACGAAGCGGTCTTGATCCTCGGGCATGTCCTCTTCGGCGAAGATCGCCTCGACCGGGCACTCTGGCTCGCAGGCACCGCAATCGATGCACTCGTCCGGGTCGATGTAGAGCATGGGCTCGCCTTCGCCGTCGATCGGATGGATGCAGTCCACGGGGCAAACCTCGACGCAGGCTTTGTCTTTGACGTCGATGCAGGTTTCAGTGATGTAGTAAGCCATGGGTTCCTCCCAATAGGTGATGCTATTGCTTCATTGCTTCTCTGATTATAGAGGCCACTTTGTCCCTGTCAAGCGGCGAGATTGCCCAGCAGGGTCGCCGTGTCGGAGTTGGTTTGACAGCGTATTCTCAGGTTGAGGCGCAGTTGGGGGGCATCGTCGCGCTCTACTGCGTACTCGGCACCGGCGAAGAGTCGGGCGAGTACCGGGTCGAGAGCGGCCCGCAGGGTGTTTTCGCCTGCTTCGTCGTTGGTTGCGTTGAGGCGGTCGTTGGCTACTAGGAACACGTCGCCGCTGCGGAACTTGACTTTGCCCGCTAGGCTGGGCTCTTCTTCGAGGCGTCGGCAGGCGGTGAGCGCCGCTTTGAAGGCACTGGCGAGCCGCTCGGTTAGGTCTCCGTCTGCGGGTTGTTTGCGCGAGTAGAGCAAGCCCATCTCGGCGCTGTGGTTGTCGAGGCTGTAGTTGGCTTCGTGGCCGACGAGTAGGGTTAGCGGTCCTTCGTCTAGGTGGCTGTAGTCGGCCACGTCGATGAGGACTTCGTCTGGGGTCGTCGGGATCCAGCTATTGAAGACGCGAAAAGCCTCTTGGGCCGATAGGGATTCGGGATCTTCGAGATAGAATTTGACGTTGATGCGCTGTAGAGATTCCATGAGAGACTCAAGCGGTAGTGCCGGTGGGTACGGCGATTTTGTCGTAGCAGGTGTAAGCACCTTCAATGAAGAGCTGCGCTTCTTCGATAAAGCGGTGGACTTGCACCTTGGTCAATTCGCTCGGCAGGTTTTGATGCGCGGCGAAGAGGTAGTTAGCAAATTTCGGCGAGAACAACTCGCTGTCGTAGAAGCGCGCGCGAAATTCGGCTACTACTACCTCGGGCGTTTCGGGTACGTCGTAGAATTGCTCTTTGACTAGGGCGCGGGCTGAACGCAGCATCGCGTTCAACGCACCCTGCCAAGCGGTTTCTAGCTGGCCCTCGTCAAAGGCGACTTGCGCTTCAAAAACTTCGCGCTCGGCCGCGGCGATTTCCATGGTCGTGATGGAAACGACCTCGCCGGCGCACTCGCCCTTGCCGAGGTCGTCCATGGTAAACTCGCGGGTGTCGCCCCAGTCTTGGTAGTACCAACTGTTTTCCTCGTGGGACGGCACTTGGGTCAGGTCTTCGAGCATGGACTTGACTTCGCGCTTGCCGATGCGGGTGATGAAGTCCTTGAAGGTCTCTTCATCGGTGCGCTCGGCGACAAAGTGCTGGGCCAAGCGGGTGACGACCTCGGGAATGTTCTTGGAGGGTACGGCACCCGTGGCCAAGCCAAAGGAGCCGGCGTTTTCCCGCCACTGGCCGCCCAAGACGACCTGAAAGTGCGGCACGGTGATGCCGTTGATCTTGCGGCTGTTGCCGTAGAAGCCGATGTCGGCGGCGTGGTGTTGGCCGCAGGAGTTGAAGCAGCCGCTGATCTTGATCCGCAGGGCTTCGATGGCGTCGTTGAGCTGGCCGTTTTCCTCACTGAGACGATTGCGCAACTCAGCGGCTAGGCCGCGCGAGGAGGCGATGCCGAGCTTGCAGGTGTCGGTACCGGGGCAGGCCGTCACGTCGGCAATGGTTCCGGCACCAGACTCGGCGAGGCCGAGGGACACGAGCTCGTCGTAGAGGTGGGGCAGATCGGTTTCGCTGACCCAGCGCAGGACGAGGTTTTGCTCGACGGTGGTGCGGACAGTTTCGCGGACGTAGCGCCGGCTGATGTCAGCTAATGTGCGTAGCTGGCTAGAGGTGATATCGCCCAGCGGCAGAACCACGGTGGCGACTGCATAGCCTTCTTGGCGCTGGGCATAGACGTTGGTGCGATGCCATTCGGTGAAACCTTCGCTCGCGGTTGCGCCATTGAGAGCTTGGCCCGGTTTGAGCGGCTGCTCGTCGGTGGCGTGCAGGTCGTCGAGGAATGCGGTCCAGCTCGGGTCTTCGGGCAGGATGGCGCGTTCTTCCAACACCAAGCGGCGGAATTCCTCAATGCCGAGCTTGGCGACCAAGAACTTAATGCGGGCGCGGTTGCGGTTTTTCTTTTCGCCGAGGCGGGCAAAGACCCGGGCGATGGCTTGGGCGATGGGCAGCAATTCCTCGGCGGGTACGAATTCGTCGAAGAGCTGGGCTTGGTGTGGCACCGCGCCCAAACCGCCGCCGACGTAGAGCTTAAAGCCGCGCTTTTCCTCGCCGTCGATGGTCTTGACCACGGCGATGCCGCCGAGGTCGTGCATGTTGGTCAGGCCGCAGGCTTCGTGCTGGCAGCCGGAGAAGGCGATCTTGAACTTGCGCCCGAAGTCTTGGCAGTCGGGATGCCCGAGCAGGAAGCGCATGAGGGCTTGGGCATAGGGCGTTACGTCAAAGGTTTCCGTGCGGCAGACGCCGGAGAGGGGGCAGGCGGTGACGTTGCGCACTGAGTTGCCGCAGGCCTCGCGGGTGGTGATACCCACCGAGGCTAGGCGGCGCATTAGGTCGGGTGTGTCTTCGAGGTGGATGAAGTGGATTTGGAAGTCTTGACGCGTGGTGACGTGCAGGATTTCCTCGGAGTATTCTTCGGCCACGTCGGCCAGCACTTCCATCTGTTCGGCCGTCAGCCCGCCGAATGGGATTTTGATCCGCATCATGCCCGGGGCGTGCCAGACTGTGTCCGGCCCCTTGGTCTGATGCTCGGGGAAGAGCAACTGTTGCGTCTGGGTGCCGTCGTAGCGCTGGCCATTGTCGTAGCGCTGGCCGTACACGCCGCGGCGCAACCGCGTTTCGGCGAAGAGCTTCTCCTCCATCTTGCCCTGCTTGCGCAGATGAATTTGAGTCTCGAAGGTATCGATTTCGTCGGCTAGCTCAGCGGACATCTGCCCGGCTAGTCTTTCTTTCCAACTGCTTGTTGCGCCCATGCCTAAAACCGCCTCTGTGTGGTGGTTGTCCAATTAAACATTATAACATTAGGGATTTGCAAGAGACTGTCAAGAAGAGTCGTCGGCTAGCTTTTCGCGCAGATAGGCGCGGATTTGCTCGCCCCATTCCGGGTCGTCGAGCGCGTAGTCGATAAAGGTCGCAAAATAGGACAGGTGATTGCCAATGTCGTAGCGCTGCTCGTCGGCGCTCAAACGCACGGCGCGCACGGGGTCACCGGCGGCGATTAGGGCGGCAATGGCGTCGGTGAGATATACCTCTCCGCTCGGCGAGGGCGCGGTGGCGCGGATGTGGGCGAAAATGGTCGGAGAAAATACGTAGCGCGCACTAACAGCCAAGCGGCTGGGGGTTTGCGCGGGCGTTGGTTTTTCGAGGATGGCGGTCAGCTTGGAATCTTCGGCTGTGGCTATTTCGGTGACCAAGATGCCGTAGTGGTGCATCTGGTCTTCGGGCACTTCGTACGCGCCGATGGTGCCGGCGGCGCAGTGGCGCAGGTGGGATTCGATCATCCGCTGCAACAAGGGACGACCGCTGCGCGTGCGCACGATGCTGTCGCCGAAGGCTACGACGAAAGGCTCGTCGTCGGCAAAAGTCTCCCCGGCGGCGACCGCAGTGCCGGTGCCGGGGGGTTGGGGCTGGCGCGCGAAGAAAAATTCGATGCCGCGCTCGTGGTAGCCCGCGCCGCTGTCGTCGAAGTGATTCTCAAGCGCGCTTTTGTTGCGTCCGGTGATGAAGAGGATTTGGCGGATGCCAGCGGTGGCTAGCTCTTCGACGACGTGGTGGACGACCGGCAGGCGGCCCACGGGTAGCATTTCCTTGGACAAGGATTTGGTCGTGGGCAGGAGTCGGGTGCCGAGGCCGGCGACAGGTACAATGGCTTTGGCGATAGTCATTGGATGAGCTCTCGCAGAAGCGTTCTTAAAACTCGCATCGGGTGCTGGTATCAGTGGCCAGTCCTCGTATGGGCCGGGCCACTGACCACTGACCACTAAACTATTGTGCTCCCGATGTTTGACAAGCAGTAGTCAGAGAGATATTATGGGCGATCCACCGGCAAAACAGGAGTTGTTCCTATGAGTGAAGAGCGGAGTTATCCCGCGCTCAGCGAGGACATGCAGGCGCGCGGTTTGGGGGCTATGCTGCGGATTTTTGGTCCGGGTGCCATCATCGCCTCGGTGACGATTGGCAGCGGCGAGACGGTCTTTGCCTCGCGGGGCGGCGCAGTGTTCGGTTACGCCCTGCTGTGGTGCTTTATCGGCGGCGGCTTGATGAAGTTCGTCCAAGTCTATACGGCGGCGCGTTACATGACTCTGACGGGGGAACATCCGCTCGAACGCTGGAAGTTTTTGCCTGGTCCGCAGGGCTGGGTGGTGTGGGTTATGGCGGTGCTGACCGTGCTTTGCTTCCCGCTGTGGCTGTCGGGTCTGCCCAAGATGCTCGGCGGGCTGGTGGTGTGGATTTTGGGCTGTGAGGGGTTGGCGATATGGGGCGATCCCCGCGTGTGGGGCACGGCTTTTGTCGCCTTGGCCATCGCCATTACCATGATCCAGAGCTATGGTGCGCTGGAGAAATTTCAGACGGTAGTCGTCGGCGTCCTGTTGCTCTCGATCCTGACGGCTGCCGCTGCTGCGCAGCCCGACTGGCTGGCGGTGCTGATAGGTTCTATTGTGCCGACCATGCCGGCGTATGATCCTTGGCTGATTAGCAAGTATCCGGCGGTGGCGGCGCGCTCGGCTTGGGTGGAGTTGGGCACCTATCTAGGGGCGATCGGCGGCGGCACGCAGGACTACTTTGGCTACATCGGTATGTTGAGGGAGAAGGCTTGGGGCCTGTTGGGTCGCAAAGTGGAGGCTGGCGAGGAAGGCGTGGCCATTGCAGCCGACGATGAAAATATCGCCCGAGGTAGAGCTTGGTTGCGGGGTCCATTGGTGGACTCCGGGGTGTCTTTTATCTGCGTGGTGATTTTTACCATGGCCTTTGTGGTGCTTGGTGCAGCCGTGCTTCGCCCCCAACACATCGTGCCGGAGGGGATGCAGCTACTGTCGGTGCAGGCCGATTTCCTCACGCTCTTGCATCCAGCCTTGGTCTATTTGTACCAGTTGGGCGTGTTCACTGCGTTTTTTGGCACCATTATGGCTGCGTACGAGCTCTATACGCGCACCACTCACGAGTGCTTGCGGCCCATCGTTCAGCGGGTGCGCGAGGTGCCCGTGGGTCGGTTGCGGCCGTGGGTGGTGGGGTACTGTGGTATTGGTGGCGTCGCCATTATGTGGATGGGCGGCAACCCGGTGTCAATTGTGACGCCAGCGGCGATTTTCGGCGGGGTGCTCACCTGCGGGCTGTGGTGCTTGCTGATGGTGTGGACTGACCACCGCTTCTTGCCAGCACCGCTGCGCATGGGGTGGCCGTTGCGGGTGATCAACTTGATCAGCGGCGTCTTCCTCACGGGCTGGGGTCTGCGTGGTGCTTTTGACTTCTTCACGGGGTGAAGTGGTTTGCGCGTCTCCGACGACATCTGGGCGCAGGTCGAAGCCGTATTGGATAGTGGTACCCGGCTGGCCTTGGCGACCACGGGTGGGGGCAGCGAACTCATTAGCTGGCTCTTGAATCACCCTGGGGCCTCGCGCGCGATCGTCGAAGCTCAAGTGCCCTATAGCGAGCGAGCGCTAGCGGCGTATTTGGCTTTTGCCGGGCCGCATGGGGCAAACGAGCAAACGGCGCGGGATATGGCCGGGCGAGCCTTTGTAAGAGTCGCTTCCTTTGCCGAGCCGGGGCAGGGCTGCATCGGCGTGGGCTGCAGTGCGGCCTTGGCGACGAGCAGGCTGCGGCGCGGCGCAGATCGGGGCTGTATTGCGCTGCGCTTGGAGCGTGCCTATCGCTTGTACACCTTGCGCTTTGAGAAGGGGGCAGCCGACCGCTTGGAGCAAGAGGAGGTTTTGAGTCGCTTGGCCTTGGAGGCCATAGTGGAGGGCTGTGGCGGCCCGGTGGCCGGTGCAGCCCTGCCCGACTACGCGCATCTTGCGCGGCGCGAGTTGTCGTTGGACGATCCGCTGGGTTTGCTGTTTGCGGGCGAGTTGGACGTCGTCGAAATGCGTTCCGATGGAGTGATCGCGCCCGAGGTCGAGCGCGGGCAGCGTCTGTTCTTGTCCGGTTCCTTCAACCCGCTGCACGAGGGGCACGAGCAGCTCGTGGCCGCGGCGGGACAGCTAAGTGGCCGGCGGCCGAGCTTGGAACTGTCCATCGAAAATGTCGATAAGCCGCCTCTGCAAAGAAGTGAAGTCGAGCGCCGCTTGGCGCAGATGCGCGGTCGCTTTCCCGTGGTGATGACGCGGTCGCCGACCTTTTTGCAGAAGGCCCGGCTCTTTGGCGGTTGCCATTTTGTGCTGGGGTACGATACGGCCGTGCGGCTCTTGCAGGGCCAGTACTACGAGGAAGGAGAGCGGGGCGTGGCCGCGGCCTTAGAGGAATTTGCTGCTGGAGGTTGTCGCTTTTGGGTGGCAGGACGGGTGGAGGGGGATGTGTATCGAACTTTAGCGGATATGGATGTACCTGCAGAGTACGCGGACCTTTTTTTGGCGGTGCCCTTTAGGATGGATATTAGCTCTACGGAACTCCGCGCTCGGAAAGCTTAGGACCATGACCGAGGAAGAATGGGAAGAGCCTGAAGCGGTGGAAGTGCCCATCGACGGCACGCTGGATCTTCACACTTTCCATCCGCGCGACCTCAAAGAGTTGTTGCCCGACTATTTGGATGCCTGTCGCCAGGCGGGCATTTTGCAGGTGCGCGTCGTTCACGGCAAGGGCACGGGCCAGTTGCGGCGCTCGGTTCACGCCATTTTGGGCCGCTTGCCTGAAGTGGAGTCATTCCGCTTGGCTGGCGAAGGTGGCGGCGGTTGGGGGGCCACTTTGGTTTGGTTGGTGCCGCTCGACGTTTGACCGTGCTAGGTCTCAGAAATTTCTTGATTTATCCAATACGTATATATTAGGTTGTAACAATAGGTTGTAACAGGATTGTAACAATCTGTAGCAACTGTCATAATTTTAAAGAAGTTGCAGTCTCCGGTGTGCCATTCAGAAGCGCGCAGACCTGGAATCCCGACCGCTATTAAGGAGTCGGTCCTCACTATGAAATATCGTCCTACCGGCATCCTTTTCAAGCTATTGCGGTCGTTGCAGATAGCCACTTCTCTGCCAATCCTCCTCTTGCTGCTATCCGTGTGCCCAACTAGTGCGCAGGAGGTTTTTACGGTCGGTGGCGACGAACGTCCTTGGCGCGATTCTGGTACAACTCCTGGGGGCGTGATCGATTTTGTCGAGCAACTGGGAACGATCGAGGACGCCAACGGCGAAAAAGTGTTCGCCGCTGGCCTAGATTCCCTGCAAAACTGGATCATGCCGCTGCGCTTGCGCTCTGATTTCAACATTTCGCTCGGTGTTCTCGAACGGGGAGGCTCTGTAGATGTCCCGGGGCTGGATGCCAGCCAGAAAAGTCCAGAGCAATTGGAGGGTATGCTCAATGGCGACCACCGAGTGGCTTTTGATCGCAAGTTCGTGGCCGGCCGCATCGTGCGCAACAATGGCGTCACCATTCGCATTGACCTCGGTGCGCGCTTTGGCGTGGACCGAATCGTGTTCTATCCGAGGATGACGGAGTCGTTTCCCTTTGGCAACGAATTCATGCGGGGGTATGAGTTGTTCCTCAACGATGGCTTGCCGCAAAATCTCTATGCCAGTGGCCAGCCCATTTTTACCTCGCCGGTGCAGCGAGACTCAGACAACCGCGAGGCCAAAGTAGATGCACAGATCAACCCCCAATTTGTTCGCTTTCTGCAACTCAAGTCGATTACCACGCTCGGATTTGAAGTGGACGAGATAGAGGTGTACGGCAGGGGATTTGTGCCGACGGCTAGTTATGTGTCCAATGTGCTAGATCTGGGCGAGGAGGTAGTCTGGGGGCGCATCGCTTGGAGCGAAGTGGTCGCGGGCAATAGCGCGGATTCCAAGATAGAAATCCGCGTGCGCAGCGGGCAGGATACGACGCCCGATGTCTTTTTCCGCAATGCCAATGTAGGCGGTCGGCAGCCCGAATACGTGCCTACCGACAGCGAGGGCAACACGCTGACCAAGGAAGCCTTTGAAAAACTGGCGAAGAACCAGCAGGGGCCTATCAAATCCGATACGGACAACGGCTGGGTCCAGTGGCAACTGGTCGATAATGGTAGCCCTCTGACGGTGCCGGCACCACGGCGTTATTTCCAGTTCCGCATCGATTTCACCAACCTGAGCCTAGATGCTAGCCGCGCTGTCGCCGACTTGGGCTTTGAGTTCGCACGGCCTCCGGTTGATCGCATCGTCGCCGAGGTTGGACCACCGCAGACCGAGATTGGCAAACAGACGACTTTTACGTACTTCGCCCGCGTCGCCAATACTACGGGGCGATCGGGATTCACGCGCTTTGAAATCGAAACTCCGGCTCGCATCGCGGCTCTCCATTCGGTGGAGATCCAAGATAGGGCGGGCAATCGCCTAGATGGAGCCGAGTTCGGCGACGATCTGGCCGGTGTGTCTTTACCCCTGCGCGTCGGATCGTTCGCCATTGAGGCGGTGGAGGACGACCACTTTGCCCTGAGCTTGCCTCTGATCAACACCGATGGTACTCTTTTGAAAATTGTTTTTGATGCGGCCGTGTTCCGCTATGGTACGCGCTTCCAAGGGCGGGCTTTTGCCGATGCTAGCGTGCAGGTGCCGCTGCAGACCGAGGGCGGGGATGCTTCAGCCGAACAGGATACCGACGAGTTGCTGGTGCGGATTCCCGTAGGCTCGCGGGTAGCTGGCCCGCTGGCAATCCAGCCGCGGACCTTCACCCCCAATGGAGATGGGGCCAATGACGTGGCGGAAATAAGCTATGCGGTTCAGCACCTGCTCGAACCATCGCCGAGTGAGGTCGGTATCTACGACTTGACTGGTGGCCGCGTGCGGCAGCTCAACTCGGTCGAAGTACAAAACGGCCGCGTCCAGCTACAGTGGGATGGTCGCGGCGATGACGATCGCTTGGTGCCGCCGGGTATCTACTTGGCGGTAGTGGAAATTCGCTCCGACCGGAAGACCGAGCGGCGGTTCAACAGTGTGTCCGTGGTATACTAGGTGCTAGCCAAGTGAGGAGAGGGATTTTGAACAAGCGCTATCTGATTGTGGTAGGTGCTGTTCTGTGCGTGCTAAGCTGGAGTGCGCCGACTCTGGTTGGTGCCCAAGCGTACGATTCGCGCATGGGTAGGGTGAAGCAGGGTGGAAAGGTGGATTTTTCCCCGCAGGGACCGGGAGTGCTATTCGGTGCGCTGGATCCGGCAGTGCGCAAATGGTACATCCCCCAAGAATTGTATCAGGAGTACCAGTGGAGACAGTGGGAGTACTCCAACTACGCCCGCGAACCCTATCAGCGCTATGTCGATACCGCGTTGGAGGGCGATTTCTTCTACGATTTCTTCGGCAATCTAGTCACCCGAGGCTGGTTGATCTACGATTGGCAGCAAGATCGTCCCCAGCAATTCGGCAGCAGTATCCTCAAGACCAACCGGTTCAACCAATGGTTCAATCGAGTAGCCGTCTCCGCGGACCACAAGGGACAATACTACTACAGCATCACGATTGGCGATGAGATCCGCACTACTTTGACGCCGATGACTTTTTCTAAACCCACGTTCAACGGCATTCAGTGGGACTTTGCCGCCGACAAGTACTTGGGCACGCTCCTACTGGCCCGTCCCAGTCGGCCGGCCGTGGCCACTTCTCTGGATATCCCCGATCAGAAGACCAGTGTCACCAACTTACTGGGTGGCCGGGGCATCGTTCAGGTCGGCGACTTCGTCCGGGTCGGGGCGACCTATGTGACCGCCTTTCAAGGCCAGACGCTATTCGACGATTTCACCGGCAACCCTTTTGCGGGCGGGGCCCTGACCACCGACCAGAATGCGCTGCCCATATCCCGCATCATTATTCGGCTGTCGGACGACTCGCCCGCAGACGGAGTGGGTGGGGCGGCTTTGTTCGACGACGAAATCATCATCGAGGATGTAGATGGCAACATTTTTCGTGGCAGTGCCATAGGATTCGAGCCTATACGCGAAGGGGGGTTCCAGCGGGTGGGGTTTTTAGCTGCGGATGGGGACGAGCGCATTACCCTCACCTACGACTTTACGGACCCTTTGTACACCGGGCCCGATCCTACGACTATTGAAAGAGTATTCTTTGAATTGGTGATCTCCAACGACTACAAGGTGGAAATCACGTCCGACCGGCAGACGAACCGGGACTCACAGCCCGTCTTCTTGCTGATCGAACGGGCCGATGACAATATCCGCGACAACTCCAACCAGCGACTGTTGAAATTCGACTACGGCCTGCCCACGGCCAATACCATCCTTGGCGTTACCTTCGAGGCCAACAAGGTCTGGGGTTTTGATTTTTACGGGGAGTACGATTTCAACAAGCAGTACCGCCAGTATCCCAACCTCAATCTAAGGGATCACCGCAAGGCGGTTAACGACGCTCAGGCGTGGATGTTCAACCTGTCCAAGGCGTCCTATCCTTGGTTCGCGTTTCTCGAAGGCTACAGCATGGACGCGGACTATTCTACCCGCACCTTCCTAGCGGGTACTCGGGGACAGGACGAAATCGATTACGAAGACGAAATATCCTATGTCTACGAGTTCGTCGAGGACAACGATGACCAAGACCGCCGGCCGGACTGGAACCGCTATAGTATGATGTCGGACAATGCGGTCTTTCCGGGTTTTGACGAGAACAACGATTTCGTTTCGGATTTCAACCAGAACGATACGGAGGATCGCCAGAACTTCATTCCCGATTACGAAGAACCCTTCCTGCGCTATCACGCCGATAGACCCGAATACCTCTTTGGCGTTGACATGAACAACAACGGCTGGATCGACCGCTTTGAAAACGACGAAGAACCCGATTATCCCTACGGGCGCGACCACCGTGGCTACAATATGTACGCGGGAACCCACATCGGGCCCGAGGCCCGGCTAACCGTCGGGCGTTTGCGCGAAAAACTGCTGGCCGGGGATCGCAAAAACGAATCCACGTACCTGCTCTTCACCTACGAAAGGGATTTTGCCCAGTTGGGCCGTTTGCGGGTGTTCGACAACTTCAAGCTGGTCGAGGACGACATCCCCGACAACCTCTTCCAGTGGGTGCAGCCGTCTAATTCCCGCGGTACTCAGCAGCGCGTTTTCGATGTGCTCCCGGCGCGCGACACTTGGGTCAACACTTCCTATGTCCAGTTCGATTTCACGCTCGTAGGGAACCTGAATGTAATCAACAAGTTCAAGACTGAAATCTACAACCAGCGCCGGGAGCAGCGCGACCTGCGCGGCACGGCCAGCTTTGTCGGTCTCATCAACAAGGCCGATTACACGTTCTCCGTGCGAAATATCGAACTTGAACCGCGCTTCAAGAGCGAATTTTTGCGCGAGCGCCCCGTGCGCCAGCGCGACCCGGAGCGCCGCGAGTTGACCGAGACGCTTTTTCTCATTGCTCGCATTCCGCTGCTCTCCCATACGCTCGTCGAGTTGGGACTAGAGCTGTCCCATTTTGAGCAATTCCGCGATGACGACGAGGGAGTGCCGGTCGATCGCGACTTGGAGCCGGATTCCTTCAGTCGCATCGTCGCGGTGCAATTTAATAATTCCTCGGATTACTTGGGCTACAGGCTCCATCTGCAGACGGGATTTCGCCTGCAGAAGCTGACGTTTGAAAATCTGCCCCCTAGCACGACTAGCAAGATATTCATGACGGCCTATGCCGGGCTGGAACGCTAGTGGGTTTGACGCTCGCAAAGTTGAATCACTGAGATTGCAGTGATATAACATGGCGATCTGTTGGCAGTCGAAAGGAGGAGAAAAAACAGTCGTCGTTTTACCCCCGATTGGGGCAGCAAAGACACACGTATCCACTCACTAACTGAAAAAGAGGTGTTGCAATGAAGAGGATCAATAAGCTATCAATTGTTTTACTGGTATCGGCCCTCATGGTCGGCTCGGCTTTTGGCCACCAAGGGGAGATGAAGTTCATGTTCCAGTTCCCAGATCACCTGACGCCCGTGCTGGACGGCGATATGTCGGACTGGGACATTGTTTCCGATGTGTACAAGATCAAAGCCGAAACCATGTTCAACCAGTTCGGCGCGCCCATGGATCTGAGCGACTTCAATGCCTCGCTCATCTGGGGCTACAACATCAACGACGGCAAGGCCTATTTTTCAGCTTGGGTTGCCGACGACTACATCAATGACACCGAGAAGTGGTCGACGACTACAGATTGGGACCACTCCGGCGGGATCTTTCGCGGCTTCGACCAGGGAGATGATTTCGAGACCCGCTGGGCCAGCGCCCAAGCTCAACGCTACGATCTGGCCGGCCCAATTTTCAGCTCGTCCGGTTACTATACCCGGATTATTGATGGCACCAAAGCCTGGGCAGGCGAGCCTCCTTACGTGGAGTGGGCGGGCAAGTTTCTCCGTGGCGACGTCAATACTCAGGAACCAGCCGAAATGTTCGGCGAATACTCCATTGTGCCCTTTGATGACATCCATCCCGACGGTGCCGACCAGAGCGTTCAACACAATTGGGTCGAAGGTACCGTTGTCGGTATAGAGGTCAACTGGGGCGACAAGGATGCCGATCCCGGCTCGTACGACGATGCCTATTGGTCTGGTTTTGGTGGCGTAGGGGCTTCTAGGGATGCCGATCAGTTCGGCGACTATCTGTTGGCACCCATCGAAGAGGGGTTGCCCGAGGCCAGCGCGACCGGAGTTGAGGCCAGCACTTGGGGCCAGATCAAGTCCTCCTTCTGAGTAAGGCCGACTCGACTGCCTGTGCCGTAGAAGTTGGAGGATAGTTTCAGGCGGGATTTACGGGCGACTGTAAATCCCGCCGTTCTCTTAGTTGGCGACCGAGCAAAGGAGGCACTGGATGAGACAGGTGCTGATTATAGTCCTGGCCGTGTTAGGGATGGGAGTGGGCTATCGGGCCGAGGCGCGCCAATTTTACCAACTGGGGGGCCACGCTGGAAACCTTTGGAGTGAAAGCGGCACGCTGAGTTCTATCGATGTGGCAAAAGTGCCGGGGGCCATCCGCCCGTTCAGCGCTGAAAGTGGCGAGAATCTGGTTGCCTCGATGGGCGAGCGAAATGGCGACATTACCAGCTTGGTGAGCATTTACACCCTGCCAGCTAATTGGCTAGAAGAGCGCGTGTTGATAGTAGATGGCGATTCTAGTACGGCTTTTGTGCATCCGCCGCGCATCAACTTCTTCCGCGGCCCTGGATTCTTCTATACTACGCCGATGTTCTTCGACTTGGGGGCACCATTCCCCATCGAAAGGGTTCGTTTTGCAACCCGCGCCGATCATCCGGGGCACAAGATTCGCCAATTTAGGCTTTCTATCAACGACGGCAGGGAAGAGAGCAAAAACGAAAAAGGGAATCTCATCTGGACCTTGGTTCACGACGAGAAGGACAACTTGAACCCGGTAGTAGAACTGGATATCGAACCCCGGATAGCACGCCACGTCTATCTCCATCCCTTGGAAGTGGGGGAGACTTGGGAAGTGGCCGAGTTTGAGGTGTACGGTCAGGGGTTTGTTCCCCAAGCCTCATTTCTGTCCGATCCGATCGATTTGGGACGAGCATCCAGTTTGGGACGCATTTGGTGGAACGGCCAACTCGACCCAGAAGCGAAAATAGTCATCCAGAGCCGCAGCGGCAGCGATGACCAGCCCGAGGTTTATTGGCGCAAGACCGGGGTGGGTGGAGAGGAAGTGCCGTTCGGGGCCAATGGCCAACCCATGAGCCGCAAAAATTACGAAGCCATGCCCCAGAACGTGCAGGGGAGCATTACCCAGGATCTGGAAAACTGGAGCGTATGGCACACCTATGAATATGTGGACGGACTCGCCGGTATCCAGATTCGCTCTCCCAGCCCCCGGCAGTATGTGCAGTTACACGTCGCTTTTTCCTCTGCCAGATTGGCGGGAGGCCAGATTGACTCGCTGTTTTTTGAATTTTCCCAACCACCTGTAGTCTCCGAGGCGATTGGCGAAATCTACCCTCCTTTTGTAGAGTCGGCCGATCCGGTGCGGTTCACCTATGCGGTGCGAACCCGACTGGAGGCGGAGCAAGCGGGTTTCAATGTTTTCGCAGTAAGCACGTCCGCCCGTCTGGAGGCCATCCACGAGGTGCGCATCGACCGCGAGGTGGTCGATTTTACCCCGAGCTTTGATCCGGCAGATCCCCACCAGTTTGCCGTTCAATTTGATCGCATCGACCAAGATCAGACGTTGTTAGAAGTAGATTTTGACGCCCGGGTCTTCAACTACGGAACGGCCTTCAACGGCGCGGTGTCGGATGCGGACAGCGACGAAGTGCCCCAGAGCGTGATCCCCGGAGATGCTATAAGCGAGTTGTTGAGTGACGCCTTGAACGTCCGCACGCCGCTCAAGGGCGGTCTGCTCAGTGCCGTGCAGGTGGTGCCCAACCCGTTTTCACCCAATGGCGACGGCGTCAACGATCAAGTGCAGTTCTCCTATACATTACTGCGCCTGACCGATGCCGTGCCTCTTGAGACGGAAATCTACACGCTGGCGGGAAACCGAGTGCGCACTTTGGGCGCTGGGGAGGGGGGTAGCGCGCTTTATCAGACTGCTTGGGACGGGCGGGATGACCAAGGCGAATTGGTAGATCCAGGACTATACATTTACCGCGTCGTGGTAGAGGCGGGTAGTGGTCGGGAGGAGCGATTGGGGGCTATCGCTCTAGCGTACTGATCGCAGACATGAGCAATAGAAAACCATGGATTTGGCAAGGATGCGGGTTGGTACTCATGTGGAGTCTCACGGCGTGTTCTCCGAGTGCGGAGATCGTCCTTGAACCCGGTGTGGTGGCGCGCATTGATTCCACTTCCATCTCGGTTGCCGAGATGCGCGATTTTGTCGTCCAGATGCCCCAGTCTTTGCGCCTGCAGGGACAGGATGCCCCAGTGCGGAAGCGCTACCTGCGCAGTCTGCTGGGCAAGTACCTGATCGTAATAGAGGCCAAAGAGCGGGGATTGGACACCGCTCAGGTGGTCCAGACTAAGGCGATGCAGTATTGGCGTCAGCACTTGGTCGATACCTATCGCCAGATCGCACTGGTGCCCAACGTGCAGGTTTCTGAGGAGGAGATACGCGACTATTTCGCCCGCAGTGGCCTAGACCGCAAGCGCCAGATGGCAGGTATTCTAGTGGAAGACGACAGCACGGCACAGCAAATCTATGAGCAACTTGCAGCGGGCGGGGATTTTGCCCAACTGGCTGCCGAATATACGATAGACGAACGGTCGGCTGCCCAAGGAGGCATATTGGGATTTATCGATCTGGAGCAGGCGCGCAGGTTGCAGATTCCAGACGAGCTGTTTCGCAGTCTGCCGAACGGACAGCTATCGCCGATTCTGCCCATGGGCACGCGCTACCAAATCGTGCGTTTCCTCCAGGATCAGCCCGTGCCGTTGGAAGAAAAACGACAGCAGATTCGCAATATGCTCTACGAACGCAAGCGACTAGAGCAGGAAAGAGCGGAAATCGCGTCCCTTACCCGCAAGCTGGACGTGCAGCTGGTGCCAGAGGGATTGGAGCTTCTATTGAATAAAGCGACACTCCACACCCGGTTGCGCCTCACCCATCTGGCCGACGAGGAGGCGGACCAGCCCCTCTTCACCTATAAGGGAGGGCAGATATCTCTGGGAGATTACCTCAATGCTCTGTGGGGGGATATGCGGGCCTTGTCCGGCTGGGGGGTACGGGACAGTGCCGAGGTGGTTGATACAGCGAGGGAGCTGGTCTTGACACCGGTTTTGTTGGCAGAGGCGGCGCAGCGGGCCGGGTTAGAGGAGATGGCGGATGGACAACAGCGATTGCAGGAAATACGCACGGAATTCATGATTAAACAGCTACGCCAAGAAGAGGTCGTTGACCAATCCGAGGCGAGCTTGGAAGAAGCTAGGGATTTTTACGAGGACAATGAGGATTGGTTCAGGGAACCGGCCCAATACATCGTCGTTGAAGTGTTGGTTGAGACCGAGGTGGAAGCCGTTGGTTTGCTGCGCGCCATCGAACAAGGCGCGACCCTCGGAATGCTCGCCCAAAAGCACACCATCCGCCAAGGTATGCGGGAAGAAGACGGCTTGGTGCATTTGGGCGAGTACGAGCGGTTGACTCTGCCGAGGCTCTTCAAGGCAGTAAAAGCGGCCGATCTCGACAAAATCACCGGCCCGGAGCACGTTGAAGGCGGATACAGCATTTTCAAAGTTCTCAACCGCCAGGGAGGGGAAGTATCTCCCTTTTTTCAAGTCGAGAAAAAGGCGCGGGCTTTGGTGCGCGGAGAGAAGCGAGAGCAACTGTTCGAGGAATTGATAGATGACTTGCTGGACAAGTACCAAGAGCGGGTCGCCGTATCTGACAGCGCATTGGCGGCGGCCCTACCCGATACGTTCCTACAGCGCCATGCACGGGAAGCCCCAACCAAGGGCGATGGTTAGGGAGATACGTAGGTACGTCTTTTAGGACAATAGGTTATGGGACACCGTTTACTTGCACAGTACTCGATGATTTTGGAGACAGCCGCGAGGAGATTGACGCTCTGTTTTGTAGCCCTTTTTCTTCCTATGGCTCTAAACGGAGTATGGGCCCAGTCGAAGGGTTACAGTTTGGGTGCGGACCGGGTGGAGGTGCGGACCCAAGCGCATTGGCAGGCTTGGGAGTTCCCGAGCGATATGGTGACCATAACGCCGTCTGGATCGGTGCAGTCCAGATTCATACAAGTCCCGCACAACGCCGTATTGAATGTGGCCGACTTCAGCTATCCCATCGATGGCAACTTGCAAGATCAGTACGCCAATTCGTTCAAGGATGAAAACAACAATCTGCTGGCGCGCGGGGGTATCAAAAGGGCTGGTTCAAATCCGCAGCTAGCGGAGCGGGCCATTGACGCAAATCCGACTACAGCTTGGGAACCGGACTCGGCTGATCCCCTGCGGGACTGGGTGTTGGAGATTGATCTTGGCCGTCTGGTATCGGCCACCAAGGTCGTTGTGCGCTTTGCCGAAGAAGGGGATCCGTTTTTGCAATTCAGGGTGCATTCGGCAGGGGGACAAAATCCCTTTGGCACGGCTGACCGCAGCGGTGCCTTGGACTACACTATAGTGGGCGGCACTACCCAACCCAATCGCGACCAGCGAGTCTTTGAGTTCGACCTCGCACCACTGGGCACCCATACAGAAGAGTGGACCGGCCGCATTATGCAGTACCTGCGCGTCGCGGCCACGGCCACCAATGGCGAACGGGCGCAACAGCTCTCTGCCGAGGAGTATCAGGCGTTGACAGCAGAGAACCAAGGCGCGGTGGAATACGTCTGGAAAATCGCCAGCGAAGAGCGTCTAGTAACGGCCGAGCGCTACGATCAGTTGCCACTTGAGCAGCAGGGTGGGGTGCGCTATTACCGCCGCGAACGGCCCCAACTCGCCGAGGTGGAAGTGTGGACTATAGGTGAGAACATTGCCTTGGGAATCGTAGAGCGCGGCGGTAATTTACACGATGTCAATCCCAATTCTTCGCCTGAACTTGCCGTTGACGGCAACGTGCGCACCGAGTGGCAGGGCATGGTTTACTTTCCCACCGGAGAGACTGCTGAGTGGGGTCTGTTGAACGTGAATCTAGGCTCTCACTTTTTGGTCCATGCCGTGCGCATTATTACCCGCGTCGGAGGCAGAAACCTGATTGGCTATATATTGCGCGGTTCGGACGGCTCGCTGGCACCCGATGGCAGTTTGATCTGGGAGGAATTGAGTGGTGAGACGCGGCAGTTAAACCAGAATACGCGGCTGTTCGAGGATCACTTCGAGCCGCGCCCAATACGCTTTTTGGAATTCCGCAACCTAGATATTGCTCGCCGCACTAGGGCCCATGAAGGGCACCGGATACTGAGCACGGTAACCGAAATCCAAGTTTTTGCCAACGGACACCTACCGATCCTCGAGATGACTTCCGACCTCATTGATTTGGGAAGTTCCAAGACGCTGACGACCATCGACTGGGAAGCCGACACCCCCTCGGGCACGGCGGTGGAGATCCGCACTCGCACGGGAAACGATCTGCGCGAAGTAAACCGCTATTTCAAAAAAGATGGCACGGAAGTAGCCAACAAAGAAGAATACGAGAAGCAACCGTCTTTCTACCAGGGGGACATCCTTACCGAGTTCCTGCCGGGACCGGGCTGGAGCAACTGGAGTCAAGTCTACGTCAAACCGGGCGAAGTCATACGTTCCCCCAATCCCCGGCGCTATATGATGATCCAGGCGAGACTGCTCAGCGAAGACGCGGCAGTGGCCGCCAGCTTAGAGTCGATCCAGATCCATTTCACCGCGCCGCTGGTGGATCGCATCGCTGGGGAGATAGAGCCCAAGCGAGATGTTCCCAGTGGCGAGCTCACGGATTTCGACCTCTTTATCCGCCCCTCCTTTGCTGCTCGAGACCCGGGATTCGACCGCATCCGTCTCGTCGCGCCTTCGCGAGCGAATATTGAACTGCGCCAAGTGAGTTTAGGAGACGAAAGCGAGTTTGCCGCCGGCAGTGAGGAAATATTTGCCGAGGTGGAAAAAGGCCGTTTTGAAAATGGAGCGGGGGAGGAACTGGACTTGACTAAGGTGGCAAGTGATACGCTGCAACTCGGCTTGCCAAGAATACTACGGCGAGGCAGTGCGGATATTGTGCGGGTCTCTTTTTCGTCGCGCGTCTTCTTGAGCGGTGCCACTTTTGCAGCCGAAGTTGGGCGCTCGACTCAAGCAGATAACTGGCAGAGGGTGGATCCAGCGGACCCGGTAGGAGATGAATTAGCCGCTGGTGAGGGGTTGACAGTATTGACGACTGCCCGCCGCGGGCAGATCGGGACAATCGAGGTAGATCCCGCCACTTTTACCCCAAATGGCGACGGCATTAACGACGCGGCTGTCTTTTCGTTTGCCGTGCTCAAAGTCAATGTAGCCCGGCAAGTAGCGGTGTATTTATACGACTTGGCAGGTAGGGAAGTGAGGCGTCTTTCCGAGAGGCGCAATATGGCGAATGGGCTGTATAGCCTTGCCTGGGACGGACGGGACGAAGGGGGAACGTTAGTGTCTCCGGGCCTTTACCTCGCCCGTATCGAGGTAGATGACGACGCAGGGGATGACAACTCGGCTGTTCGCCTAGTTGGGGTAGTGTATTAATTGGAACGCGCCTACGAGCGCGGGATTTTTAACGAACGCCTTGTCTAATTACTACGAACATGGGCCGCTGGTCCTGTTGCAGCGTCCGGTCGCTCTCATCGGCTTCTTAGGCGTTGACCAGCACGGCTTGGGCCGCGACTTGGCCGCGTTGAGCGGCTTGCCTCTCATTGAGGTGGACCGCTGGATCGAACACGAGGCCGGCCAGTCCTTGGTTTCCCTCGTGCAGATGCAGGGTATAGAGGCGCTGCGCCAATTAGAGGACCGCTTCCTCGCCCAAGCGCTGACCACTCGTCCGCCCGGGATCATCGTCTTGGGCGATGGGGCGCTGATCAAAGAGACTAACCTCCAGCAGGTGCTGGACAAAGCGACGTTGGTGTATCTCAAGTTGTCGCTGGCTAGCACCTATTGGAAACTGCGCCACCAAGCCGTAGGGTCGCATCCGCTGCTGATGCAACCGCCCGAAAGTACGGGGGAACTCCGGCCGCTGTTAGCCGAGCGCCAAGGCGGCTTTGACCAAGCCCATGTAACATTGGACATGGACGAGATGACGCCAGAGGCGGCGTTGCGCCACTTATTGGATAAGCTACCCCAATGGGGGACAGCGCGGCCCGTATCTTAGGTTTGCTCTACCCGGCCTCCGGCGATACTTTTTTGATTGAACTCGCCCTTGCTCTCATCATCTCAGGAGACTTCTCATGCTAGACCCTCAGTACCTCCTCGGCGACGAGGAGATGCAGCAGTTTATAGCCGAGGGCTATCTCACGCTCAAATCCTCGCTGCCTGCCTCCCTCCACCAAGACATCTACCAGCGCACGGAAGAGGTCTTTGCTAAGGAGGGCAATCCCGGCAACAACATCCTGCCCCGCATCCCGGCGTTGCAGCAGGTCTTTGACGATCCGGTCGTGCGCGGTGCCCTCACTTCGGTGGTGGGGGAGGATTACATCATGCACGCCCATCGCCACTGCCACATCAATCCGGCCGGCAGCGAGGGAGGTGGCTGGCACAAGGACAGCTACTGGGGCTATCACAAGGTGCGCTATCACCGCAATCGCTGGGTGATGATCTTCTACTACCCCCAAGACGTCGCCTTGGAAAACGGCCCTACTGCCGTCATGCCCGGCACGCACTACTACAACGGCCGCGCAGACGACGAGCAGGACGAGCGGCACTTGCCGGTCCTCGGCGAGGCCGGCACCTGCACCTTGGTGCATTTTGATTTGTGGCACCGGGCCATGCCCAACAGCACGGCGGCCAACCGCTACATGATGAAGTTCCAATTTACCCGCCTCAGCGAGCCGAGCCGGCCCAGTTGGAACATCCAAGCCCCGGGGTGGCCGGCCAACGGCTCCACGCCCTCTCGCAAGCATCGAGTCGTGTGGTCGCGGATATGGGATTGGCACGCGGGAGCCCAAAATCGCGCCGGGGCCAACGGGCAAATTGAGCAATTAAGCGAGCCCCTTAACGGGACGTTGGAACAACGCCTGGCCGCGACCGACGCCCTCGGCAGGTTGGGGGAGGAGGCCGCTCCCGCACTAGACGTGCTGATTGGCGCTCTGGGCGATGAGGCCGAGCCGGTGCGTCTCAACGCGGCGTATGCACTCGGTGCAGTGGGCGCGGCCGCAGTAAGCCCGTTGATTGCAGCCCTTGACGACGAGCGCGAACACGTGCGTCTCAACGCGGCGTATGCACTCGGTGCAGTGGGGGAGGAAGCGGTGGACGCCTTGGTTGCGGCTCTCGGCGACGAGCGGGAACACGTGCGGGGTTTTGCCGCGTACGCACTGGGTGACATGGGGGCAAGCGCTGGAACCGACGCCGTGGATGCCCTGTGCAAGCTGGCTGACGATCTAGACGCATGGGTGCGGCGCAACGTGGCCGAGGCCCTCGGAACCATTGAGTTGAATCCAGAAGCCTCCGTGCCCGCGTTGGCTGCGCTGCTGGCGGACGAGGACGAGCAGGTGCGCTTCAATGCTGCCTATGCCCTGGCCCACTTCGGCCCGGCCGCGGCCGCGGCCACAGATGCGTTGGCCGCGGCCCTCAGCGACGAGAATCGCTACGTTCAGGGGCACAGTACGGCGGCCCTGGAACAGATTGGCACGCCCGAGGCCCAAGGTGTTTTGCTGCACCATTTGACCGCGGCGCGTTGGTGCCCCATAACGACCAAGGAGACTACGTTCTGACCTAACCCCTATCTCCTGAGAGGGAAACACTGTCTTTTTTTTTAAACTCGCTGCCAAAGACAGGAGATAAAGCACAGGACAATACTAGATGCCGGACCATCTATTCGACTTTGCACGACGCACTTATGAGATGGAGATTGAGCGCAAGGATAGGATCAATGCAAGTCTATCGTTGCCTGCCGGCGTAGTAGCTCTCCTTGCCGGTGTAGTGGCTCTGTTTGCGGAGAAGGTTCCACAGAACTTGCCCGGTATTGCTGGCTCAATATTCGCTATCGCCGCGGTTGGACTCCTCGTCGCCATCGTGGTAGCTATATTCTTCTTGCTTCTTGCATATATCGGCAGGGGGTACTACTACCTGAATACTCCCGTGGAATGGAGAGGGCAAGTTCGTGCTCTGGAAGACTACTACCAGAACAATGATAGAAATAACATCCAAGCACTTATAGAGGAGGACATTGAGAGGAACCTTCTGAGTCAGTACGAAGAGTCAGCCCATGAGAACTTTGAAAACAACCGGAAGAAGCTGGGTTACCTCAATAACGCAAAGATCGCCATAGCATGCGGGCTAGTAGCTCTTCTGATTTCGGTAGTACCTTATTATTTGTTGACTCATGGAGAGAAGACCCATCGAGTTCACGTAACGAATCTCAAGGAGATCAATATCATGGCCAAGCAACAAGGTAGTACCCAACGGTCCTCGCAGACCAGTAAGCCTGAGACGCAATCCCACAGGCCCAGTAAGCCTGCTGATCTTAAACCTCGTATTATCAAAGAAAGCAAGTGGTCGAGAACAAAGTCGGACAAATAAGGACAAAGAGAATCGGATAACTTCTTTGATCCCAAAGCGCTCAGCTTACTATGGCTGATCTATGAAATCTGTGATACACCAATACATCGAAGAACACCAAGAGCAGCTAATCGGCAGCTTGCAGACGCTCGTGCGCGTGGATACCACTAATCCACCGGGGCGAAACTATCGAGCGATGACCGACGCGCTCTTGGGGCGCTGTCAGGATTTGGATATGCAGGCCAAAGTCCACCGCGTCCCAGACCAAGAGGTGCGCCGCGTGCTCGGCTCGGACGAGTTCCCGCGTTACAACTTGATTGCTCGGTGGGACGTGGGCCGACCGCAGACGGTGCACTTCAATGCCCACTACGACGTGGTGCCTTGTTCCGGGCAGTGGAAATTCGGCGACCCTTTTGAGCCAGGGGTGGCCGGCGATTCGCTCTACGGCCGCGGCTCCGGGGACATGAAAGGGGCGATCGCCGCGTTGCTGATGGCTGTGGAGGCGCTCAAGGAATCAGGTGCTGAGCCGGCTTTTAACATTGAGTGTTCGTTCACCGCGGACGAGGAGACCGGCGGCCAATTGGGCGCGGGATGGATTGTAAACAAGAGGCTGGTGAACGCCGATTTTGCGGTCGTTTGCGAGGGAGCAGCCGGGACGCAGGTCGGCTGCGGCCACAACGGCGTGTTGTGGTTGGAGGTCGAATTGACGGGCAAGGCCGCCCACGCCTCTAGCCCGGAACAGGGAGTCAACGCCTTTGAAGGCATGGCCGGCGTAGTGCAGAAGTTACAAGCCTACAAGCGGAAACTGAATGCTCCCCAGCGCTGCTACGAGGATTTCGACGGTCGGTCGCGCAACCCGACGCTCAATATTGGCGGCACGTTCTCGGGCGGGGAGGGCGATAAGGTCAACACCGTGCCCGCCTATGCCCGCTTTTCGCTGGACCGCCGCTTAGTGCCCGGCGAGCAACTTGT
Source organism: Candidatus Latescibacterota bacterium (assembly GCA_022826515.1). Next base: position 3,381 of record JAJDUT010000013.1, on the reverse strand, counting down.
GGCCGTCGAGCGCGAGTTGCGACGCGCAGTGGAGCGAGCCGCTGAGCCGCCCTGCCGAGTGGCAGCGCCTTTGCGGATTGAACCTTGCGTCGTCGATGCCGAACACGCGCTGCCCCAGGCCTTTGCCCAGGCCGTGCAAGCCGTGCGCCGCCGCACCGCTAGTTACCGGCTCAGTTCTGGCTTTACAGATCTGCACTACTTTGCGGTTGACGGCGGCCTGCCCGGCATTGGTTATGGCGTAAAGGGCGAGCGCGCGCACGGAGTGGATGAGCGCGTGCGGGTGCGCGACTTGGTGCTGACCGCGCGCACGTACGCCGAGTTTATGCTGCGCGGTTTGGAGGTCCATTGAGCGAAAACCTGCGACGCTTCTTGTGGATGGCGTACGACCGCTTGGGCGGGTTGGTGGGCTACAACTTGCTGTGGAGCGCGTTGAGTCTGCCTTGGATCGGCGGGGCCTACGCGCTGTTGCAAGTAGGGTTTGGGCTGGGCGGCTTGGGGCTGGTGGGGGCTGCTGTCTTAGCCGGTACTCTGCTGTTGAGCGCACCGGCTACGGCGATGCTCTTCGCCGCTGGGGCCGCTTGGGCGCGGGACAGGGACTTTGGTCTGCGGGAGTTCTGGGCGGCTGGCCGCGCGTTTTTTTGGCGCGCCCTCGCACTGGGGTTGCTGATGGTCGCCGCGGTCGCGCTGGTGCTGGCCAACGTGGTTTTTTATCAGCGGATCGGCGGCTGGCTGGGGGTGTTTTTGGGCGGGCTGATGGTTTGGTTCCTGCTGCTGGTGGGCATGGTGGCGGTGTATGTTTTTCCGGTGCTGGTCACCCAGGAGGGGTCGGTGTGGTCCACGGTGCGCTACAGTTTTCTCCTGTCGGTCGATAATGTAAAACTCTCGTTGGTTTTTTTGCTGACCGCAGGCTTGGCCCTCGGTCTTGGCATCGCTTCTGGCTTGGGGTTGTTCTGCGGCGGCTTGGCGGCTTGGGCCTTGTGGATCAGCGTCGGCTTTCGCGCGCTCTTGCCCAAGTACACAGGCCAACCGCTGCCCAGTGAAGCCCCGCGTCGGTTGCGCGAACTGATCCGCCCTTGGGAGGCTTGAGCATGGACTTGCCCAAACTGGTAACGGGCCGAGAAATGGCCGCGGTCGATCAGCGCACGATCGCAGAGGCGGGTATTTCTAGCGCCGAACTCATAGAGCGAGCGGGTGCAGAGGTGATTGCGGCCATTGCGGCGCGCTGGGATGGCTTGGCCGGTTTGCAGGCCGTGGTCTTGTGCGGCAAAGGCAACAATGGCGGTGATGGATTTGCTGTAGCTCGGCTCTTGCGCGCTGGCGGTGGGTCGGCGCGCGTCTTCCTCGCGGCAGACCGCGCGGCGGTGCAAGGAGCTGCGGCCGAGCACTTGCGGCGTTGTGAACAGGAGGGCGGAGCCGTCGAAGTGCTCGGCGAGGACTTGGCCCCGCTCGACGCCGCGATCCAGGAAGCCGACTTGGTGATAGACGCGCTTTTGGGGACTGGATTGCGCGGAGCTCCCCGTCCCGCCATGGCGCACGTCATCGAGCGCATGGCCCATTGCGAAAGGCCGGTAGTGGCCGTGGATATTCCCTCGGGGGTCGAAGCCGACACCGGGCAGGTCCACGGCGCGGTCGTTCAAGCGGTGCTGACAGTGACCTTCGGCTTGGTCAAAGTCGGGCAGCTATTCTATCCCGGCCGGTCGCATTGCGGTGCGCTGCACTTGGCCAATATCGGCTTCCCCGAGTCCATTCTGCGCGATGCGGCTGCCCAAGCCCTACTGCTTTCCGCCGAGGGGCTGGGGCCGCTCGTGCCGCATCGTCGCGGCGACGAGCACAAGGGGAGTTGCGGGATGGTGGCTGTGGTCGCGGGTTCGGTGGGCATGACCGGGGCGGCCGCGCTGACCGCGGATGCCGCGCTCAGAAGCGGGGCTGGCCGCGTCCATCTAGGGGTGCCCGCAAGTCTCAACGACATTCTCGAAGTCAAGCTCTCGGAGGTGATGACCCGGCCGTTGCCGGAAGTGCGCAAGCGGCGCTGTTTGTCGCTGCGGGCCTTGGGTGAGATCAGCGCTATGTTGACGAGGGCCGATGTTTTGGCTTTGGGGCCGGGTTTGGGGCGCTACCGAGAGACTGAAGAACTGGTGAGGCGGTTGGTGTTGCAAACCGAGCTGCCCCTCGTTTTGGATGCGGACGGGCTTAGTGCATTCGCCGGTCAAGCCGAAGTGCTAAAGGGCCGCCCGGCACCGCTGGTTCTCACGCCCCACGTGGGCGAGTTCGCCCGCTTGAGCGGGTTGGATAAACGGCAGATTGCCGAGGCACCCATGGCAGTGGCCCGCGACTTTGCTGGCGAATTTGGCGCGACGCTTGTGTTGAAGGGTGCGCCGACTGTCGTAGCGTTACGCGATGGGCGGGTGGCGGTCAACTCCACGGGCAATCCGGGTATGGCCACGGCCGGGTCGGGCGACGTGCTGACCGGGATCATCGCCGGGCTGATAGCCCAAGGGCTAGACGCGGAAACCGCAGCCTGCCTCGGGGTCTATGTCCACGGTCGGGCTGGGGATCGGGCGGTCGAGCGACTGGGGGAATGGGGGATGCGGGCGGGCGACATAGCCGAAGAAATCGCCTTGGCTATGGTGGGCGTGGCGCGGTCTGCTTGACATGTTTGAAGCGATGCTTTAATCTGGAAATGGAAGTGAAAACGGAGTGCTGGTGGGGTATTTCTTGGCTTTTCATTTAACCAACAGGATTTATAGGGCTTGCGTTATGGCTGACGTCAAAGACACCATTGAAGAGATGATCGAAGAGTCCTACTTGCTGGGGCTTTCGGAAGAGGAAATTCTCGCCGATTTTAGCCGCTTTATCGACACCTGCTATACCGTTATTCAGGACAATGTGAAAAGCCGCGAAGCGCTCAGCCGCTTGGCCGAGAATTTGGCGCGGGAGAAGACCAGTACTCGCAGCGCCGACCAGTCCACTGCTCTGGGCAAGGTCGCGGCTAAGGACGCCCAGCGGGCCTGCGCTGAAAAAGCCGCGCGCCGCAAACGCATGGTCCTAAAGGCCATTGCCGACTACGATCCCCATCTAGTCCGCCTCATCAACGAGCAGCGTTTTCAGGTGGATCTCCATGAAGAAGTGGTGCGCCCCAAGTTCAAGGTCCGTCAGGACCACGATTGGGAGCGCTACGGCCAGCTTTTGCTCCAAGCCGGCGGCATCACTGTAATCGCGCTCGTCCTGTTACTCATTTACCTAAGTACACGACAGTAGTATAAGTTGTAGTGCAGTCCGGAGTTGCGTTTTATTTGACGCTGCCAAGCAAGCAAATAAAACTCTCATCTCCGGAGCTGCACCATGTTAATACATACATTCAAGCGCACCTTGGAGCAAGCC
>JAJDUT010000044.1 GCA_022826515.1 Candidatus Latescibacterota bacterium | reverse complement strand
CACTTGGCTATGCACATCCGACACAGGTGGCCAGTCCTCCTTGAGAAACGGCAGTTTCCCAAGCTGGTCATACATGCTTAGAGACTCACCGCGATCCTGATAGGCTTGCACTCGGTCGCACAGAAAGGTATTGTAAAGACGCCGACATGCTTCCAGATGCTCAGCCAACACACGCCGCTGTTGACGAGACGGATACAGTCGATATTTGAACGCTTTGTGCATAGGTTATATACCAGCACAAAGAATACCCTTGTCAAGATGTTTCCCGCTCACGGGCACTACGTGCCCATCACTCAAAACGCGCCTTACATCTGCCAGCTAAAGCAGGCAGTCTTATGGCGATTCTGATAAGATGTGCGCTTTGCTTCCTCCTACCAAGGAAGAAGCCTCCCATGTACGTCGACATCCAGCAATTTAATTTGAGCCATGCGCCTTGCCTTTTACACCTATAGCTACACCGACCGGCTCGAAATGCCGCTAGAGCCGGCACTGGAAAAAATCGCCGCTACTGGCTACGACGGCATCGACATTTCGGGGACCCACGGGCCGTCGGCAGACCCGCGCTCAGTGACGCCTGAATTGCGCACGCAGACGCGGAGCATTGCCGAGCGGCTGGGCCTTACCATCGAAGCCGTCATCACCCACGCCAATCTCGCCAATTCGCTCTTTACCGACGAACCACTCGATCTCAAGGGATCGGTCGATTTGGCCGTGGACGTCGGCGCACCGCTCGTCGTCTTCCACATGGGCGGTCCCAAAGACGACGACGCCCAGCGAGCCGAAGCTTGGCGGCGAGTGGTCGCCTATCTCCAAGATGCGCTTGCCTACGCGGAGCCTCGCAACGTGCAGTTGGCAGTCGATGGCGTGTGGGACGGCTGGCTCACCGACACCCCCGAGCGCTTCTTGGAGCTGCACGACGAGATCGGCAGCGCGTCCTTTGGCATCAATTTCGACCCTTGCTATCTGACGCTCCTTGGTTTGGATCCGGTCGCGGTCGCCTATCAGTGGCAGGGGCGCATCATGCACGCCCACCTCAAGGACCACATCGGCACCTATCCTGACTGGGACCACAAGATCCCCGGTCAAGGGAGTCTCGATTATCCGCGCATCGTGCAAGGGCTTCGAGACATCGGCTTTGCTGAGGCCCTAGCGATAGAGACTTTTGTCACCATGGATTTCGCCGAATCCTGCACGGTCGGCTACGCGGCGTTGGCACCGGCGCTGAGCAAGGGCCGCTCTCCAGCGCGGCGACGATGAGTACCCACCCTTTCCTCGACATTGCCTGCATTGACGATCCCCCACGGCTCAGCGACCGAATTTTAACAGAAGGAGAGGCATCACCTTGACTACTTTTGACTTCCACGGCAAAAAGGCCGTGGCGACCGGCGCTGGCGGTGCCATTGGCGGCGAGATCGCCCGTGGCCTCGCCCAAGCGGGCGCTGAAGTGGCGATCTGGGACATTTCACCAGAGGCGGCCCGCGCCAAAGCCGACGAGATCAACCAAGACTTCCCCGACAAGATCCTCCCCGTCGAGTGCAACGTCGTCAACAAAGACAGCGTCGAGGCCGCGCTCGCCGAGACCATTGAGCACTTTGGCACCATCGATTTTCTGCTCAACGGCGCTGGTGGCAGTCACAAGGACACCACCACTTCCCCGGAACTCGAATTCTTTGATATTGATCCAGAAGCGGTCAGGATGGTGATGGACCTCAACTATCTAAGCGCCGTCCTGCCCTCGCAGGCCGTGGGCCGCGTCTTCGCCGCTAAAGGCGATGGAGCCGTTGTCAATATCACCTCAATCGGCGGAGGGCTGCCGCTGTCGCGGGCCTTGGCGTATTCCAATGGCAAGGCTGCGGCCGACAGTTTCACCCGCTGGCTGGCCGTACACATGGCCACGACCTACGCGCCCAAAATCCGCGTCAATGCCGTGGCCCCGGGCTTTATGATCACCGCGCAGAACCGCTTCCTGCTCCTCGACGAAGCAAGCGGCGAACTGACCGACCGCGGCCAGACCATTCTCAAAAACGTCCCCATGACCCGCTTTGGCGACCCGCACGAAGTGGTAGGCGCGGCCCTGTGGCTCTTTTCGGACGCCGCCACATTTGTCACCGGTGCCATCGTGCCCATTGACGGCGGCTTTTCCGCGTTTTGCGGCGTATAAATCAGGAGTTCACTTTTGTTACCCGATATCGAAATCGCTCGCCAGACCTCACTCCGCCCCATCGACGACGTGGCCGCCCAACTCGGGATCGGCTCCGAGCACCTCGAACACTACGGCCGCGTCAAGGCCAAGATCTCGCAGGAGTTCTGCCAACAGCTCGAAGACGCACCTACTACCGGCAAGCTAATCCTCGTCTCAGCCATCAACCCGACTCCAGCCGGCGAGGGCAAAACCACTACCACCATCGGCTTAGGCGACGCGCTCAACCGCATTGGCAAGCGCGCTACCGTCTGCCTGCGGGAGCCTTCGCTGGGACCTTGCTTTGGCATGAAGGGCGGCGGCGCGGGCGGCGGCTATGCTCAGGTAGCGCCGATGGAGGACATCAACCTGCACTTCACCGGCGACATCCACGCGGTCTCCGCCGCGCACAATCTGCTCGCCGCGGCTCTCGATAACTACATCCACCACGGCAATGTGCGCCGCATTGATCACCGCCGCATCGTCTGGAACCGCGTCCTCGACATAAACGACCGGGCACTGCGCGACATCGTCATCGGACTAGGAGGGACCGCCAACTCCTTTCCGCGCCAATCGGGATTTGACATTGCCGTCGCCTCGGAGGTCATGGCCATCCTCTGCCTATCCGAATCGCGGGCCGAACTCAAAGAGCGGCTTGGCCGGGTCGTCGTGGCCCAAACCCGCTCCCGCGAGACCGTTCGCGCTGCGGACCTAGCGGTCCACGGTGCCATGGCAGTGCTGCTCAAGGACGCCTGCCAGCCCAACTTGGTGCAGACCCTAGAGGGCAACCCGGCGTTAGTCCACGGCGGCCCGTTTGCCAATATCGCCCACGGCTGCAACTCCATCGCCGCCACCCGCTTGAGTACGCGCCTGTCTGAATACACCATCACCGAGGCCGGCTTTGGCGCGGACTTGGGCGCGGAGAAATTCGCCAACATCAAGTGCCGCCAGAGCGGCCTAGCGCCCGACCTCGTAGTGTTGGTAGCCACGGTGCGCGCACTCAAATTTCACGGCGGAGCCTCGCTCAAACGCATCGCCAAACCCAATGTCGGGGCGGTTGAAAGGGGCGTCGAAAATCTCAAGAAGCACATCGAAAACATCCGCCTCTTCGGCCTGCCCGTCGTCGTCGCGGTCAACGCCTTTGCCACGGATACCGACGACGAGATTCAGTGCATCCGCGACAAGTGCGCTCACCTCGGCGTCGAGATCGTCCCCGCGCATCACCACGCCCGCGGCGGCGCAGGAGCCGAAGATCTCGCCCGCACTGTGGTGCAGGTGGCCGAAAACACGCAGAGCGACTTCCGGCTGCTCTATCCCGACGACATGCGGCTTTGGGACAAAGTCCGCACCGTCGCCCAAGCGATCTACGGTGCCGACGACATCATGGGAGACAAGCTGCTGCGGGGCAAGTTCAGGCGGCTGGAGGACGAAGGCTACGGCAATCTGCCCGTCTGCATCGCCAAGACCCAGTACTCGCTCTCGACCGATCCCGGACTCAAGGGGCGGCCGCGCGGCTTTGACGTGCCGATCCGCGACGTCAAGGTCTCGGCTGGGGCCGGTTTCGCAGTGGTGCTGACAGGCGATATTATGACGATGCCCGGCTTGCCCAAGAAGCCCTCGGCCGAGTCGATTGACCTCGACGACGCAGGACAGATCAAAGGGTTGTTCTGAGCCCGTAAACTCTACAGGACGACACACCATGTCATTATCAAAACGACTCGAATCGTGCTCACTCGAACGCATTACCAAAATGAAAGATGTGGTAATGCAGGAGATCGATAGAATCGGCCATCAGCTAGTCGAGCAAGAAAAAGAACTCGACGAAATGATCGAAAAGGTCGAAACGGTCAGTTTGAGCAAACGGCACGGCCAATACGAACTGAGTCTGGATAAGGCGGAATCGCAGATCGCTAGGTTGAACGCCGAAAAGGAAAAATTGCAGGACAAGGTCCGAATCATTGAACAGGCTCGCCAAAAGAAACACCTGATGGACGAGCAGGCCCGAGTACTGGGCAGTGTCGCGCGGGTGCGAGCCAAAGACCTGATTATCTTTTTTCTTATACTTTTTCTTATCACAATCCTCGGCATCGACTTCCTTGGCGTAGGAGCTACAGGTAGTGGTGCCATTGCAAAAGCCGAAGTAGTAGAAGGCAGGATCCATCGAATAAACGTTTTGAACGGGGGGCAAGGGTATGAGCGGGTGAACATTCACATAGTGGATGCGGTTGGATCTGGTGCCCTTGTTTCTGGACAGGTAGTTGAGGGTAAACTAACACAAGCGGACGTCATCCATCTCGGGGAGAAATACGAAAATCCCGTTGTGGAAATAGAACCCCATTTTTCCGTTGGCACGTTGTGGATATTCTGGATCATAGACGTGATCTGCTGCGCCATTTTTATGGCCAACTTCTTCTTTGAGCACCGGCTTGCTGAATCCAAAAAGTGGTATTGGAAACACAACTGGATCGACTTCATAACGTCCATTCCGCTGCCCCCGGTACAGGTCATCGCCGCATCACAGGTCGGCGACCTAGGTATCGTTCGCTTGGGGCGTCTGCTCAGAGCCGTGCGCATTTTGCGGGCGCTGCGATTATTTCGTATCGCGCTGTTTTTCTGGCGGGGCATGGATCACTTGAGCACCACGTTGGACGTGCGGTTGCTCAAGCGGTCTTTGCTGTACGGATTATTATCGCTCGTGTTTGGGGCCTTCATTTTCATGGGCTTGGAGCGCATGGAGTCTGGCTCGGGGTTTGGGGCGAGTCTTTGGTGGAGCTTTACGACGCTGGTCACGGGCGGGTACGCCGACATCCACAATCCCGAGACGGCTTCGGGCAAAATCCTCACCGTTTTTCTGGTGATTACGGGTATGGTCCTGGTGGGTGTTTTTACGGCGACGCTGACGAGCATCCTCGTCAGCGATGAGGATTCACTGAAGGTCGAGGAACTAGAAGAGCAAGTCGGGATCGTGACGAAAATTCAAGAAGACATAAAAGACACCAACGAGCGTCTAGACAGATTGGAAGAGACTATCCGCGAAATCCGCGACGCCGTAAAGACGCCGGAGAACTAGCGGCTTTAGACGAACTTTTCTCTAGCTTCCAAGACTTTTGCCACTACGACTTCGACGTCCTTTTCATCCACAAACGGCGACACGATAAAGGACTTCAGCGCGACAATCGGTTCCTCGTATTGGGTGTGCCGGTAGCAGTCGGTCGAGGAAATGACGACTCCGCGTCCGGCCATGGCCTCCGCGTGTACGTAGTCGAAAATTTTGCGGTTGTAGTCGTTGTGGGCCAGTAGCGTTTCCCGATAGGCAGGGTCTTCGAATTCTTGGCGCTTGATGGCAAAAGTATCCACGTCGGGTGGATACACCCGGAAGAGCGTTACCGTGCCAAAGTTGTCGCGGTTGAGCACGGTGATGGCTTCGTGTCCTTCGAGGTGCTCGCGCAAAAGCTGGGTCATCTCGACGATGTGCCCGAGAGCGACGCGCAATCCCTGCTCGCCGAAAAAGCGAAAATTGGCCAGCGCGGTCAGCGGGCCAGTCCCGGCTCTGGATGTTTCGAGGGTGTACATGCCGGGGCGGTGATCGCCAAAGTGATAGAGGTACGGCATCTGTTGCGGGTCGCGCATCAGGAGCTGCAAGTCCGCCCGGTCTTTGACGAGGACGAGGCTGGAGATGTACGGGGCAAAGCCGGTCTTGTGGAAGTCAATGCCCATGGAATCGGCCAGCGCCAGATGGCGGATGCGGCGACACGCTCCGGCGAGGGCGCGCAGGGTCCGCGGTCTGAACTCCAAGGGGTTGTCCTGAAAATCGTAGTCGTTGAACACCGACCACGCCCAGCCAATGACCGAGTCGGCGTGGATGTGCGGGCGATAGGAGAGTTGGAATTCCTCGACGAGCGAGTCGCGCAAGGCCGCAATCGCCGGCAAGTCGTCCAAGCCGAACGCATCCGTAGTCCCCATAGTCGCAATAATGGCGGCGATCTTTTTGCCGCTGCCCAAGGCCGCCCGCGCTGCTTCCGCTAGCTGCGCGAGATCAATTTCGTTCTCAGCTATCGTCGGAATGACGATCAACTGATCGGTGCCCATGCCGAGCCAGCCGACGATGTTGTGGGCGCAATAGTGCCCGGCGTCGGAAACGAGGACCACCACGTCGTCGGATACGCCCTTTTGCATGGCCTGCGGACAGGCTTTCTCCAGGCCGATCTTTACCCCATAGAGCGTGGTGCCGGTCCCGCCAAAGGTAAACGTGCCACCGGCCTGTTGTGGGTCGTAGCCGACCATCCGCGCGGTGATGGCGACTGCTTCGACTTCGGCCAAGGCGACGAGGCGGCTGTATTCATCCCAAGCGATGTTGGGGTTGTGCAACGAGGCGAGTAAGACGCCGATGAGGCTGGGAATGGTCGGGGGCGCGATGACGTTTTGTTGGGTGTGGGGATGGCTGGAGATGGTTATGCCGCGCAGGTAGCTGACGAGATCGGAGGTAACCGCCTCGACCGACGACATCTCAGCGGGTAGCTCGGCGTTTTGCGCTTCGGCAAAGTCGCCAGAAACCACCGGACCAAGCGTCGGCAACTGCATTTTCAGGTCATCGACTTGGTCTAGGGCGCGCATGATGGAATGCACGAAATACGAATCGTGAATGGGGTCGGATACCGGTTGGGGGAAGGCGCGGCGAATGTGTTCTAGCGCATCGCGGTAGGATGAGGTCATTTGCTGCTCACTTCAGGTTAAGATGCAAAAGGCCGAGTACCAAACAGGTACCCGGCCTTTTGTATAACTCAGGATTGCCGTGCGGCGTTCCTTAGCGGCTATAGCTGTATTTCACGTACCAGAATGCGCCGCCAAAGCCAAAGGGACTGAACTGGCTGTACTTGTTGCCGGTCCGATCCCTAGCTAGTTCATGTTCGTCGGGATAGGTGTTGAGGATATTCTGCACGCCAATGGCGATGGCGGATTGGGCCTCGTCAAACGAGATACTGGTTTCAAGATCAAACAGCACCTTGCCGCTATAGGTCTGATCGTCTTCCGAGTCGTACCATTCGCCGTAGTAGCTGGCGCGACCTAGACCGCTCCAACGCTCGCTCAGGGCTTGGGTCAGGGTCAAATTCCCGCGCTGCTTGGGCAGATTCTCCTCCAATTCCCGCAGCCGGAGCGCGTCGAGAATGTCCGGGTTGTGGTCGGTGACTTCGGAGCTCGTGTAGTTGTAGGCGAGGCTCAGCATCCCCGAACCTACCGGTGCCGACACAACGAGGTCAATTCCGTTGGTGGCGGAGTCGAAGTCATTGGTGAAGAAGCGGAATTCCTGCAAGCCGGCCGCGCTGGTTAGACCCTCGTTGATTAGCTGCTGTTTCTGCTCATCGCTCAGCGCGAAGTCTTGCGAAACCGTCAGGCGATCCTCCACCGTGATGTTGAAATAGTCGATCGTCGCGCTAAGGACGCCCATATTGACGACGACACCCGCGGAGAGGTTGATCGAGTTTTCCGGTTTGAGCGCCGGCCCACCGCCAGGTAAACCAAGGACCAGCCCAACTGCGCGGCTGGTCGAAGGCACGGTGCCGTTGTTGACCAAGTCGTTTTTCTCAAAGTTGAACTCAGTCGTTATGTTGAAGGCATTTTGCTGTCCAGGCGTCGGTGCCCGGAAGCCGGTGCTATAACTACCGCGCAGCTTCAGGTCGTCCGTCAGGGCGAAATTAGCGGCTCCCTTGTAGTTGGTCGTGCTGCCAAAGTCGCTAAAATCCTCCGAGCGCAGGGCCACGGAAAGCAGCAGTGGATCTATCGGCTCAAAGTCGGCTTCCACGTACACGGCTGTGTTGGTGCGATCCCAGAGACCAGCGGCCACTTTGCTAAAGCCCGAGAACCCATTGGTAGCCGGCTGAAACCCTTGGCTGGCCAACGGTTGACCAATCAGGTAGGACTCAATCTGCCCTTCCACGATCTCGAACGCTTCGTTGCGGCGCTCGAGCCCCGCGGCTAAAAATACCTGATCGCTCACCGGGTACGTAATGTCGAAGTTTAAGTTGACATCCGTCTGGATGTAGTCGCCCGGGTTGAACGAGGTCGGCGTATCAGGCCCCATCGAGGCATTCACGGTATTGAAGATGAAATAGTCGGCGTGGTGGCGGCCATAAGACGCGCTCACGCTCCAACCCAACGTCTCAGCCGCAAATCCCTTCAGGCCCAGCAGAATGGATTCATCCGTGGTGAAGCCGCCGAAGCGGGGCGTGAAGCCACCGGGGAACATTTTCAGAAACGAGAAGCAATTGGGATCGTCGCGAATCTGTAGCCAAGCATCCTGATCCGGCTTGTTGTCGATGATGGGGACCGGGGCGCATTCACTGCCCTGACCCACGCCGTCCAAATCGCCCACTAGCAGGGATGCCGTCTCGGGTTCGCCATCGTCATCCAAATCGAGCAACGGCCCCTTAAACACGCCGCTGCGGGTGTGGGGATTGCGGAAGTAGAACCCGCCTTCGGTCTCCTTGCTGGCGTAGTTGGCGTGACCGTAGAAGTCGAGGTTCTCGCCGAGGTTGGCCCCGTAGTTGGCGAAGAACTTCAGATCGTCTCGGATGAAGGGCTGCCCCCAGATTTGGGCGGGATTGGCCACATTCGTATTGCCCGCGGCAAGCAGGCCTGCGGCATCATTGCGCTGCACCGAGCGAATGGTTTCGCCCGCGTTGCCGTATTCCAAGCTGAGGTTGGCCCACGCATTGTCGTTGCCCAAGCCAAGGTTGCCCGCGATGGAAAACAACTCGCCATCGCCGAGGATGCCATCGCCGTCTTGGAAGCTGCCGACCTTGGTCTCGACCGACAGCCCGTCGGAACGGTCCTTGAGGCGGAAGTTCAGCACGCCGGCAATGGCGTCCGAGCCGTACTGGGCCGACGCGCCATCGCGCAGGACTTCCACTCGATTGAGCGCGATGGCCGGGATGGGTGCCAAGTCGGGGCCCTGTGCGCCATCGGCGACGCCATTGCCCAGCCAGTGAATCACCGCAGCGCGATGGCGGCGCTTGCCGTTGACCAGGACCAGCGCGTGGTCAGGAGCCAGCCCCCGCATGTTGGGCGGCCGGACGACCGTGCCCGCATCGCTGATCGGCTGGGTGTTGACGTTGTACGAAGGCACGACATTGCGCACAAGGTCAGCTAAATCCGCTCCGCCTTGCTTGGCAAACTCGTCGGCGGAAATGACATCAATAGGCACGGGCGAGTCGGTTACGGTGCGCGACTGAGCACGCGAACCGGTCACCACCATCTCTTCGACCTCTACAATGCCTTCGAGCATTTCCTCGTCTTCTTGCGCTTCTTCTTGTGCCAAGACCCCAGAAGCCAAACTCACAGAAAGCAGGGCCGCAAGGCCAAAGGCCAATGCAAAAACAGATGAGCGATCTTTCATCGAACTGCCTCCTTTTAGGAAGAGTGAATGGATAGTTACGACAAGTATATGTCGTATATGTCGTATATGTCGTATACTTATAACCTTACGGAACAATTTACATATAGTCAATATATTATTCTTAAGATTTGCTCGCTATACTACATATTGTGGAATCCTCTAATCAGACAGCTTCTAAGGGCGCAACCACGCTGCCCGTCGCTAAAACTGGCGACGCATGGGCGGCACAACCGAAAGACAACCGTTCATGCTGGGCAAATTTTTCGACAAAGTAAAGCAGGGATTGGCGCAGACGCGGCAGGCGATGACCGCTGTGATCACTGGCAACTCTCGCTTGGACGACGACGCCATCGACGATATTGAGGCCGCGCTGATCGGCGCTGATATGGGGCTGGAGACCGCCACCGAACTCGTCGATGAGCTGCGCACACGGCTCCGGCGCGGGCAAATGGCGGACGGGCCAAGTGGGGCAATGCAGGTGCTGGAGGAGCAAGTAGCCGCGATGATGACCCTCGGCAATGGCGCGGCCTTGCCCTTGGCGGGCGAGCTGCCGGGCAAGCCGTTTGTCGTGCTGATCGTCGGCGTCAACGGCACTGGCAAGACGACGACGGTCGGCAAGTTGGCCAAGCAATACGCCGATGCCGGCAAGAAGGTGGTACTCGCGGCCGGCGACACGTTCCGGGCCGCAGCCATCCCCCAGCTCGCCATCTGGGCCGAGCGCACCGGAGCCGACCTGATACGGACGCAGCAAGGAGCGGACCCAGCGGCCGTGGCTTTTGACGCGCTCGCCGCGGCCAAGTCGCGCGGGGCTGATGTGCTGCTGGTCGATACGGCCGGCCGCTTGCACAACAAGGTCAACCTGATGGAGGAACTCAAGAAGATCCGCCGCTCGCTGGCCAAGCAAGACTCAACAGCCCCACACGAAACCCTGCTGGTCCTCGACGGGACCAGCGGCCAGAATGCCCTGTCGCAGGCGACCGCATTCAACCAAGCCACCGAATTGACCGGGCTCGTGCTGACCAAGCTGGACGGAACCGCTAAGGGCGGGATCGTCGTCGCGCTGCGGCGTCAGATGGATCTGCCGGTAAAGCTGATTGGGGTGGGTGAGGGAGTGGACGACTTACAGCCGTTTGACGCGGCAACATTCGCCCGCGCATTGTTCGCCGAGTGAGAGGTTACAGTGCAGCCAGCGCGTCTTCTAGCTCCCCTTGCACTTCCGCATCTTTTTCTGTTTCCAAGCGCCGTTGGAGCGCCTCCTTTGCCTCCTCGCCCCCGAGTTGACCCAGTGCCCAAGCCACATGACCGCGCACTAGCGGCTCTTCGTCGTCGAGTGCGCGGATCAGGGCCGGCACCGCGGCCTGTATCCCCGAATTGCCCAAGGCTACGGCCACATTGCGCAAAAAGCCTCGGCGCTTGGGGCGCTTGACCGGATTGCGGCGAAAGAGTGCGTTGAAGGCTGCGCGGTCGAGCTGGATCAGGTCGAGGAGCGCCGGGTTGTCGAGGCCGGCGCGGCTCTTGTACGCCGGCTCTAGAGCCGGTTCGGCCTTGCGGTTCCACGGGCACACCTCCTGACAGATGTCGCAGCCAAAAATCCACTGGCCCATGCCTTGGCGCAGGTCGCGGGGAATCGACCCCTTGAGTTCGATGTTGAGATAGGAAATGCAGCGCTGAGCGTCGAGTACGTACGGCTCGGGGAAGGCGTCGGTAGGGCAAGCGTCCAAGCAGCGCGTACAGGTGCCGCAATGGTCTGGAACGGGTTCGTCGTAGTCGAGTTCGAGGTCGGTGATAATTTCGGCCAAGAAGAAGTAGGAGCCGCGACGCTTGTCGATCAGACAGGTGTTCTTACCCCACCAGCCCAAGCCCGCTCGCTGGGCCAGTTCGCGCTCTAAAACTGGAGCCGTATCGACAAAATAGCGGCCTTTGGTCTGCTCCCCGGCCTCGGCCAGCACGAATTCCCACAGTGCTGCCAAGCGCTTTTTAATAATGTCGTGGTAGTCATCGCCGCGGGCGTAACAAGCGATCTGGCCGCGCAGGGGATCGGGTGCTGCTGGCGTGGATTGGTAGTAATCCATGCCTAGGCAAATGGCGGTCTGGGCACCGGGGACCATCTGGCGCGGATCCTCGCGCTTGTCGAGGTGGCGCTTGAGGTAGTCCATCTGGCCGGCGTAACCCAAGGCCACCCAGCGGGCGTAAAATTCGGCCCCTTTTAGCGGGTCGGCCGGGGCAAAACCAACCGAGGTAAATCCCAAGGCGCGGGCCTTGTGGCGAATTTGTTCGGTCAGCGACATGCCGGGCCACTAGAACATCTCCGCAATGCGGCGGAAGACCATCTGATTGAGGTCGTTGAACGTGACAAACACCATGATGAACAGCATGATGGCCAAGCCGATCTGCTGAAAGATCTCGCGCTGGCGCAGCGAGAGCGGTCGGCGCATGATGGCCTCTAGCGTGAGAAAGGTCAGGTGGCCGCCGTCGAGCACGGGGATGGGCAGGAGGTTAATAATCGCCAAGTTGACGCTGAGTATGGCGAGAAAGCGGACGAAGGAATCCAAGCCCTGCTCGGCGGTCTGTCCGGCTAGCTGGGCAATGCGCAACGGGCCGCCCAATTCATCGGTCGAGCGGTCGCCTTGGAAAAGCTCGCCCAAAAAGTCGAGGATCAGCCAAGAGGAGTTGTACACGCCCAGCCCCCCCAACACCACCGCTTGACCCAACCCAACCGTGTGGCGCGTCTCTTGCGGACCGATGCCAATGCGACCCACGAACGCGTCGCCCTCAGAGTGGGCCGCCGGGGTAATGAGCTGCTCCATGCGCTGGTCGTCGCGTTCCCAAACCAACGGAACCGTCTCGCCCGGATAGCGGCGGATTTCCTCGCTCATCTCGGCCCAACTCACGACCGGAGCTTGGCCGACGGCGCGGATGATGTCGCCCGCTTGCAGGCCGAGGCTGTCGGCTGGCATCCCAGGCTCAACGTACCCCACCGTGGTGGGGCGCATGAGTTGCACGCCGTAGCCCTCGTCGCCGGCCGGCGGCAGGCTGAAGTCCATGAGGATGCCGTCGCGTTCGACTTCGAGCCTAGCCCCGCTGGTTGCAATCTCGTCCAAGGCGTTGGCCAGTTCGTAGGCATTGCCGACGGGCGTGCCGCCGACGGTGCGCACGCGATCGCCGCGCACCAGACCGACCTCGGCGGCGAGGGAATTCTCTTGGGGATTGACGCGCGTGCTATCGAAGGAGTCGATCCCATAAACGCTGAAGAGGAAGATCAGGGCTACAAAGGCGAAGAGGAAGTTCATGGCTGGGCCAGCGGCGATGACCGCCATGCGGATCCCCACCGACCTAGAGGGAAATTCCCAGTGCGCGCCGGTGGTTTCCTCGGTGCCCACGTCGGCCATGCCAGCTACCTTGACGTAGCCGCCAAAGGGGATCCAAGAGATGCAGTACTCGGTTTCGCCGTGGGTAAAGCCGATCATTTTGGGCGGGTAGCCCAAGGAGAAGCGCTCGACGCGGATGCCCGCCCATTTGGCGACCAGAAAGTGGCCCAGCTCGTGGACAAAGACCAAGACGCCTAAGGCGATGAGAAACGAGGCAATCGTAGTGAGGGTATCGAGCATATTTTAATCCATCTCAGGAAAAAACGGCCAGCACATCCACGTAGAGATACGCCAGCGGAAAGGCCAAAAAGTAGGAGTCAAAGCGGTCGAGTAGGCCGCCGTGGCCCGGAATTAACATCGGCGCGTCCTTGATGCCCATGTCGCGCTTAAAGGCCGATTCCACCAAGTCGCCCACCTGCGCACCAATCCCCGCGACGAGCAAAAGCCCCAGCAGCGACGCAGGGGAAAAGGAGGGCAGCAAAAAGCCCAAGGGCAGGGGCAAGGCACTGCCAACTATGCCGCCGATGCACCCGACCCGCGTCTTATTAGGGCTGATCGCCGGTGCCAGCTTGGCCCGGCCCCAAAACCGACCGCTGAAGTACGCCCCAGAATCCGTGAGCCAGATGCAGAGAAAGAGCACGGCCACCAAGTGGTGAGCCTCCTCGCCCCTACCAGCCGCCTGAAAAAGCAGCAGCGGCGCACTGCCTAAGACGCCGAAGAAGAGCACGCCGCCCAACGTCAGAAAGGCGTTGGCTGCATAGCGCTCGGTGCCCTCGAACAAGGTCCACACCACGACCAGCAAGATGGCCGCCATCAGCAACGCAACGAGGTCGTCGTCTATGCCCTGGCGCCAGAAGTAGGTACACAGCCCCAAGACCAACAAGCTGCCCGGCAGGCGAATGGGTCGGTAGCCAGCTTCCGCTAGGATATGGTGATATTCCCACGAGCAGCGCACGGCCACCGCCAACACCAATAAGAAGATCCCCAAGCTAGCCCCTTCGACCAGCAGGAGGATCACCGGTACGAATACGACAGCCGCAAGGACGCGCTGGCGCAGGCCGGAGGATTCTGCCGTGGTGTCAGCCGCCAAAGCGCCTCTGTCGCTGTTGATAGGCGGCAATGGCTTCGTACAGATGCTGGCGGCGAAAATCCGGCCAATGCACATCGCCGACAAAGCAAATCTCCGTATAGACCATTTGCCAAGGAAGGAAGTTGCTCAGCCGCATTTCGCCGCTGGTGCGGATCAACAAATCCGGATCGGGCAAGTCGGCTGTATAGAGGGCGCTGCTGATTTGTTCCTCGTTGATGTCTTCTGGGGCGAGCCGACCTGCCGCTACTTCAGCGGCCAGCGTGCGGAAGGCATCGACCAGTTCGCTGCGGCCTCCGTAGTTGAGCGCCAAGTTGAGCTTGAGGCCGGTGTTGTCTTTGGTTTGCGCGAGGGCGTGCCCTAGGGCTAATTGGATGGTCGGCGACAATGCGTCGGTGCGGCCGATGGCGTTGAGCGATACGTTGTTTTCGTGCAGTTCCGACACTTCGTCGCGCAGCGACTCGTGCAGCCACTGCATGAGTTCTGCTACTTCTGCTTCGGGCCGGGACCAGTTCTCCGTTGAGAAGGTGTACAGGGTCAGCGCTTTGATTTGCAGTTGGCCGCAGGCGCGGACAATGTCGCGCACAGACTCGCGGCCAAAGCGATGTCCTTCGGTCTTGGGCAGATTTCGCTCGACGGCCCAGCGCCTATCGCCGTCCATGATAATGGCGATGTGTTGCGGCAGGTCCCCCTCGTCCTTGAGGCGCTGCTGGATGCGGAAGTCCTCTTCGGGATGGAGGGGTTTTACCGGGTGGTATTCGCGGGGAGAAATTTCCAGCGGCAGAGCCTGAGCACTCATAGTGTAGTAAGGATGATTTGGTGGGTTTCTGTGGCGGCCATCCACGGCCACTGTCGATAGATCTGGGCGCGTTTCGCCTTGAGAAAACAAGGCCGCGCGTATCTTGGTCAATCTAGGGGAAAGGCTCATATTCGTCAAGCAATCCTAGGTGCCACACGCGCTTGACGCCCTTTCTAGGTGCCAGTATTATGGTACTTATGAAGAAGGAGGCGACGCGCACGTGCAAAGAACGGCTCAGAAAGCGCGTCCTAGCGATGCACATGGGTTTGGACCGCAGCCAAGCGGAAGTCAACGGGCAGGCCATATTAGAAAAGGTCTTGGGCTTGGAGGCGTACCGCCGGGCCAAGCTCGTCCACACCTATGTCTCCAGCAAGGAAAACGAGGTCGATACCCGCGCGTTGATCGACGCTTGCTTAAATCAGGGCAAGCGCGTGGCCGTGCCGGTGGTGATGCCGGGCACCAAGACGCTGGCCCACGCGCTGATCGACGGCCTCGACCAGCTCGTCGTCGGCCCGTGGGGGCTGGCGCAACCCGATCCGACCGCAGCCACTTGGTTGCCCGCAGCAGCGCGGATTGACCTGGTCGTGGTACCGGGCCTCGCCTTTGACCGGCGCGGGCAGCGCATCGGCTGGGGGGGCGGCTACTACGACCGCTTTCTGGCGCAAATACAAGCCGTCAAAATAGGGCTGTGCTACGACGAGCTAGTCCTAGACTGCATTCCCGGCGAGCCGCACGATGTGCCCGTCGATATGGTCGTCGCCGAAACCACCATTTATCAAGGAGGAACTGCATGATCTACGAATTGCGCATCTACCGCTTCCACAAGGGAGCCGACAACAAGAAGAAATTCCGCGCCGGCTTTGCCAAAGCGCGCCGCTTTATGTCCAAGTACGGCGTGACGTTTGTCGCCGCGTGGGAAAATCCCGACCGCGACGACGAGTTCATCTGGATTCGCGCCTTCCCCAACGCCAAGGCCCGCGACAAGGCGATTGAAGCCTATTACGGCAGCCCGGAATGGGCCAAAATCGTCGATCAGATCCGACCGCTAATCCGCCGACGGGAAGTGCGCGTGATGAAGGCATTGCCTTATTCGACGCTGAAATAGCAATCCTGATACTATTCTGCGTCCATCTGCGACCATCTGCGTCCATCTGCGGATTACTTCACCAATGATTTCGGATCGCTAAACAATGTTCCGCATCGGCCCTATAACCGCTGATCCCGGCATCCTGCTCGCGCCTATGGAGGATGTCTCCGAGCTACCGTTCCGCCTGATTTGCCGGGAACTGGGAGCCGACATCGTCTATACCGAATTCGTCAATGCCGAGGGGCTGCTGCGCGAGGATCCCAACGGGCCGCGCCGCGCTTTTCGCAAGCTGCGCTTTGCAGAAGCCGAGCGGCCCTTGGCGATACAGCTCTACGGCGCGGCCTCGCTGTCTATGGAGAAAGCCGCGGAGATCGCCAGTGCGCAGCAGCCAGACTTCATCGACATCAACTGCGGCTGCTGGGTGAGCAATGTGGCGCTGCGCGGAGCCGGGGCCGGACTGTTGCGCGACTTGCCGCAGATGAAGGAGGTCGTCTCGCGCGTCATCGGCGCGACGCACCTGCCGGTGACCGTGAAGACGCGCCTCGGCTGGGACCAGCAGAGCATCCGCATCGTTGAGGTAGCCCAGATGCTCGAAGATCTGGGCGTGCAGGCGCTAGCTATCCACTGCCGCACCCGCGCGCAAGGCCACAAGGGCGCGGTGGACTACGAGTGGATACCCAAGGTCAAGGCCGCGGTCTCCATACCGATCATTCTCAACGGCGACGTGACCTCGCCGCAGATGGTCAAACACGCCTTTGACAGCACGGGGTGCGACGGGGTGATGATCGGCCGCGGCGCCATCCGCCACCCGTGGATTTTCCGCGAGTCCCAGCACTACCTACAGACGGGGGCGCTCTTGCCCGAACCAAGCTGGCAGGAGCGCATCGAACTGTGCCTCAAGCACCTGCAACTGGCCGTTGAACACGACGGCCCGCAAGGAGCGCTGGTCGGCACGAGACGTCACTACGCCGGGTACTTTCGCGGTTTGCGCGGCGCAGCGCAGATCAGAGCCGAGCTAGCTAGCTACAAAGAGCTAGCCCCCTTGTTGGATCGCCTCGCGGAACTGCGCGACACCGACCCAGAACGCCTCGCCGCCTGATTCCCATTTCTCTACAACTTCCGCTCACGTCCCGTCTAACTGGGCACGATTCATAAATTTTTTCTATTAATTACATAGTAATAATTAATTTGTCCAATAAGTAGAACCCTCTATTTTATGCTGCGGCGAATGACATAACTCTTCCATACAAAGGAGACTCCTGTGAACCAACCCAAATCCATCGCCCCGGCCACGGGCAAACTCGGCGTCCTAATTCCCGGCATGGGCGCTGTGGCCACCACGGTTATCGCCGGCGTCGAAGCCATCAAAGCCGGCATTGGCCAGCCCATCGGCTCGCTGACCCAGATGAGTACCATCCGCCTGGGCAAGCGCACCGAAGGACGCTCGCCGCTCATCAAGGACTTTGTGCCTTTGGCCGACATCGACAGCCTCGTTTTCGGCGGCTGGGACGTCTTCCCAGAGGACGCCTATGACTCGGCCATCCACGCTGGCGTCTTGGACCAGAGGCTGCTCGACCAGATCGCGGACCCACTCAAGGCCGTCAAGCCGATGCCCGCGGTGTTCGACCGCAACTACGTGCGCCGCCTCGAAGGCTCCAACGTCAAAAGCGCCAAGAGCAAGTGGGATGCCGTGCTGGAAGTGCGCGAAGACATCCAGCGCTTCAAGGCCGACAACGGCGTCGAGCGGCTGGTGATGATCTGGTGCGGTAGTACGGAAATTTTCATGGAACACCACGAAGTACACAACGAGATCGAGAGCCTCGAAAAAGCCATCCAGGAGAATCACCCGGCCATTCCCCCGAGCATGATCTACGCGTACGCCGCGCTGCAGGAAGGCGTGCCCTTTCTAAACGGCGCACCGAACTTGACCGTGGATGTCCCGGCCATGGTCGAACTGGCGCGGCAAAAGGGCGTGCCCATCGGCGGCAAGGACTTCAAGACCGGCCAGACCCTGATGAAGACCCTGCTAGCCCCGGGTCTCAAGGCGCGGATGCTCGGCGTGCAGGGCTGGTTTTCGACCAACATCTTGGGCAATCGCGACGGCGAGGTGCTCGACGACCCCGATTCGTTCAAGACCAAGGAAGTCAGCAAGCTCGACGTGCTGGAGTTCATCTTGCAGCCCAACCTCTATCCCGAACTCTACGGCGATATTTACCACAAAGTGCGGATCAACTACTATCCTCCGCGCGGCGACGAGAAGGAAGGTTGGGACAACATCGACATCTTCGGCTGGATGGGCATGCCCATGCAGATCAAGGTCGATTTCCTCTGCCGCGATTCGATTCTCGCCGCGCCGCTGGTCTTGGACTTGGTGCTGTTTGCCGACTTGGCGCAGCGGGCGCAGATGGGGGGGATTCAAGAGTGGCTGTCGTTTTACTTCAAAAGCCCGATGACCGCGCCCGACCTCTACCCCGAGCACGACCTCTTCATCCAGCTCATGAAGCTCAAGAACACGCTGCGCTTCTTGCAGGGCGAGGATCTAATTACCCACTTGGGTCAAGAGTACTACGACTAGGTGCTTGGGCTACAATCAGTGGGTTGATCATGGATGCACTCGTATTTGAGGAAATGCTATCAGAGCTATGTCAGCGCCTAACATCCGAGGCGCAACAAGGTGCGACTTATGAGGGAGCAAGCGACTTCGAGGAGAGAGTAAGGCTTGAACTTGCATCGATGCCCCAACTAGAGGCCGTGTCAGTAGATTTCTCTCCCCATCCTCACCAATTCCCGGATATAATACTCGGCACGTACGGCATAGAAGTGAAGTTCACAAAAGGCGATAGCTGGCGAAGCGTCGCTAACAGTGTCTTTGAAAGTACTCGTGATTCCTCGGTGACAAACATTTATGTAGTGTACGGAAAGCTCGGTGGCCAACCAGAGGTGAAGTGGGAGAAGTACGAGGATTGCGTCATCCATGTCCGCACATCTCACGTACCGCGTTTCGAGATCGAAATAGGTAGTGACCGACCTCTGTTCGCTACAATGGGGATCTCGTATGCCGAGTTCCGTGCGCTTTCGACCGAAGACCGGATGATTCAAATTCGCAAGTATGCGCGAAGTCGGCTGCGTCCTGGCGAGCGACTATGGTGGCTAGAAGATCGACCTGATTCAGCACACTCCTTGCCCATCCAAGTCCGTCTATACATGGATCTGGCTCAAGACGAGAAGAGACAGCTAAGGGCTGAGGCAGCGCTGCTGTGTCCACAGATCGTTAAACCGGCACGTTCCAAGAAAAAGTATGATGATGCAGCACTCTATTTGCTGACCTACCACGGTGTGCTGTGCTCACAGGCAAGAGACCTGTTTTCGGCAGGTAGCGTCGCTCTTCGGAGTGACTCCGAGCGAGGCGGCAATTACTTGCTGCGTGCCCTAAAAGACATCGAAAGCGAGATGCGGATTGCGGCGGTTCGTCTCGAACCGGCTTTGTTCAAGGAATACTGGGGATTTGTCGTTGCGCCTGAGCAGAGAATTTGCAAATGGCTAGAGCTAGCCGATGGGTATGCCCGAGGTTGGATTCCATCGGAAGAATTATTCGGGGCCTGATCTGTTTAGGCAACATGCTTGCTAGAGCTCCGCTGGAAGCACCTAAGCACACTACATGCGACATGCCACGCGAATACAGGGGGCACCGCATTGCCCACTTGTCGCTCGGTCTCTCTGAGACCTGACTGGAAGATAAAGCCATCGGGAAACGATTGTATCCGTGCAGCTTCCCTCATGGAAATACGTCTCGGCAGCGCATAATGGAACTGAATATTCCCGTGACATTCAGCGCGAATCGTGTGGCCCGGTTTGTCGGCGGTAAGCCTACGATTTCCCTGCTCTGGGCTAGGGTTTGCCCGGCTCCATATGTGATTCAAGTCGCGATTCTCGTGGACGGTTTCCAGATCGCCAATTGCCTCCTCGGAGGTTATCCACTCGGAGGAATTCCGTTCGGGTTCTGGCGGCGTGAAAGGGTTCACCTCGCTAGAGGTACCTACGATGATGACTCTTTCGCGCATCTGAGGTACACCATAGTCGGCCACCCGGTACAACTTGTAGCCAACTGCGTAGCCCAGACTGCCGAAGTCAGAGAGTACTTGGGCTAGCGCTTCTCGATTGTCCCCTATGAGGAGCCCCTTGACGTTCTCCGCGACGAAGATCTTTGGCCTGATTCGTTTCACGCCCTCTACCATCGCCCGGTAAAGACCCGTCCGAGGGCCATTAATGCCAGCCCTTTTGCCGTTAATGGAAATATCTTGGCAGGGGAAGCCGCCAATCAGCACATCTGCTTCATCCGGCAGTTCATCAATAAAATCCCATACATCGCCACACGAGATGTCGTGACCCAAGTTGTGTGTGTAGGTCTTACAGGCGGCTCTGTTGTTGTCGTTGGACCAGATTATCGAAAATGGAAGTTGTGGGTAGCTTCGCCCCATGAACTCAAAGCCGCCGGTGAAACCAAGATCCATACCTCCACAACCTGAGAACATGGATACTACAGTGAGAGATTTCTTCAGACCAAGCTGAGGCACTCGGTCAGGAGGATGGGAACCGCTTATAGGACGGCCACGAGAGACTAACCCCAGATCAGGTGCGGTTTCGTACTGTGCGTCTGCATCACGACTATTGTAATTGAAGAGAGAGAGTTGGCGTCTTTCTGCGCAGTATTCCGCCGCTGACCTGATGAACCAATCCTTGAGAGTACTACCAGATAGTGCGAGAGCTGAATATAGCTCTCGCTTCTGTTCTGGATCGATCTCGATCACTATTCTTCCAGAGGATGTTGGATTTGCCATAGGTCCATATTAGTAAGGTAACATTACCTGCGCAAGTTAAATTTACGCCTATATCGTGGTTTCTCAAATTAGGGATGCGAGAAAGGCTAGGACTAGCCTTACCAGAGCGTGTACCCGCCATCGACGACCAAGTCGTGGCCGGTCGCGTACGCAGAGGCGTCCGAAGCGAGGAATACGACGGCACCCTGATAGTCGGCCGGGACGCCCAAGCGGCCCATCGGCGTGTTGGCGAGCCAAGCATTTTTCATGTCGTCTTCGGCGTGGGCGGTCATGGGGGTGAGCGTGTGGCCGGGGCTGATGGAATTGACGCGGACGCCGCGCGTAGCCCATTCAGCGGCGCACACTCTAGTTAGCTGGTAGGCACCTGCCTTGGCGGCGTTGTAGTGGCCGTGCAGTTGCGGGCGGTTGACGACGTGGGACGAGATCGAGACGACGTTGATGATCGAGCCGGAGCCTTGCTCTAGCATGGCGCGGCCCTCGGCCTGACAGCAGAGGAAAACGGCCTTGAGGTCGAGGTCGAGCACCCGGTCCCAGTCGGCCTCGCTGATGTCCTCGATGGGACCGCGCAAGGCAATGCCAGCGCTGTTGACGCCGATGTCTAGCTGACCCCAAGTGGCGAGGACGGTATCGACCATATTTTCGACTTGGTCCTTGGCAGTGACATCCGTGGCGATGGCTAGCGTCCGGCGACCGAGATTTTCAATCCGCGCACAGCTCTCGTTGGCACCAGCGGCGTCGATATCGGCAATGGCCACATCCGCACCGGCCTCGGCGAGGGCGACGGCGAGGGCCTGCCCAATGCCAGAGCCACCGCCAGTGACCAGCGCCTTGCGGTCGAGGAGGGAGAAGCGGTCGAGGATGCCCATTTGTTTTTAGCGATCCGTGTGCGCCGCTACAGAGTTGACGGGGTGAGCCTCATCACCGAGTGCTTTTCATCGCTGGACGAGTTCGATGAGGATCCCATCGGGATCCAGGGTACAGACGACGCCCGGCGTATCTGGAGCGGCCATAGGCTCGGACAGGAATTCCACGCCTTTGGCTTGCAATGCGGCGCACTCCGCTTGCACATCGGCGACGAAGAAGGTGAGCCAGCGCACCCCGGCGGCAAATTGGGAAGTTCGCTGTGGCGGCGGCGCGGCGATATCCATCAGCTTGATCAGCGCCTCGCCCGCCTGCAGGCGCACCTGTCTGAAGCCTTGCGGTGCCAGCCCGATGCCCGTGGCTAGGCCTTCGGGAATGTCGATGTCGAGCACCACCTCGAATCCCAGTTTGTCTCGGTAGAACGTCAGCGATTCTTCAAAGTTGCTGCACACTATGCACAGGTCAACGACCGGATGTGAGAGATTCATTCACCTCCTCCTCAGGGTTAGTCGAACGATTTAGCAGGTCGCCGAAAACTACTCTACATCCACATCGAGGATATAGCGCGCTGCTGGCGAGATGCGCTTCCAAGTCTCATAGCGCAGATATTCGCGCTGATTGAGTTGTTGGCCGTGCTCGCGGGCGGTGAAGTAGCAGTGCATGGCGCGGTGCGGCAGGTCCTTGCTCTGGTTGAGGGTGCCGCCGTGCCACGTGTGGCTGTTGAAGACGGCGACCGTGCCGGCCGGGGCGATGAGCAGCTCTTCGTCTGGGTGGGGTGCCTACGCATCTGTTAGGACTTTGCTCGGGTGCTGGCCTTTATGCGAGCCGGGCACCAGCCGAGTGCAGCCATTTTCCTCGCTGAAGTCGTCCAGCAGCCAGATCGAGTTGCAGACGTGAAACTGGCCGTCGTAGTCTGCTCCCCAGTCGGCGTGCAGCCCTTGTAATCCCTCGCCGGGCAGGGCGTCGCGGGCGTTGAGCGAGGAGAGCTTGAAAGGGCGACCGATGACGTGGTGGATAGCGGCCAGCACCTTGGGATGGGTATAGACGCGGTCGAACACCGGCCCCTTGTTGCAGAGGTCAGAGAGGCGGCGAGTGCCCTGTTCCTGATGGACTTCAATACCGGCGTGGATCCCTTCTTTTTCACACAGCTCCTCAAAGCGGGTGCGCAATCCTGCGAGCCACTCGTCGTCGATAATGTCCGGGAGCACCGTGTAGCCCTTCTCGTCGAGGTCGTTTCTGTTCTGCTCGGTCAGCAGGGCGTCGCGGGGACCCAAGGCGTCCAATGCGCGTGTGATATCCATTATTGGCTCGCTTCCGCTTCGACGAGCGCCTTGAGCGGCACATCTTCGTCTTGGGGCAAGTAGTAGCTCAGGGGATCTCCGACGACGCCAATGAGCTGTTTTTGGATCGGATTGCAGCGGGCGACGAGTTCGTCGGGCATGGCGATGTAGTCCATGGGTTTGACCCAGCGATAACCATAGCCAAAGAACACGGTCTTGCGCGGAAAGCCCGCCCAGTTTCGGCCAATGGAGTGATAGGTGCGCTGCTCAAATAGGAAGGCCGAGCCAGCGCGGATATTCATCGCCTGTGCGCCGTATGGCAGCCCGGTCTTCGGGTCCGTGGCCGGGCGTCCAAGCAAACGGTTGGACCCGGGCACGATCCAAGTAGCCCCCGAGGCTGGGTCGGTTTGGTCGCTGAGGGCATAGGCTATTTTGAGCAGAATCCTCGGGTGTGGCTCGCTCATATCGCGGGGCGAGGTGCCGCCGTCGCGGTGCCAGCCGAGCTTGTTTTTTTCGTCTTCAGCCGGCTCGTCACCCGAAGGCAGGACGATCAAATGCGAGGTCAGCATCTGTATATTCCAGCCGAGAAGCTGCCACGCCAGCGGCACCGTGGCGGGCCAGTCGAGGAGCTGGAGGAAGGCGGGGTGCTCGACGATGCAGTTGCGCATGTTGAGCTTGC
Source organism: Candidatus Latescibacterota bacterium (assembly GCA_022826515.1). Next base: position 29,997 of record JAJDUT010000044.1, on the reverse strand, counting down.
CGCCCTTTTCAAGCTGGTCGGCGTCGCGTGCATAGAGCGCGTCGGTAGCCGCGTTGAGCTCAGCAAGCACGTCGGGCGATAGGGCATCTTCGACGAGGAGATAGCCCTGCTGTTCAAAAAATGCTTGATTTTCGGGAGTAAGGACGGCTTGGGCGAGGGGCTGGGTCATGGCGTGCATGTCTTCCAATGTAGATACTAATTACTACGGACGGCAAGCCTTTGACCTAGCCGTATTCTCACGTCGGTTAGACTTGAGCTTGCCTGCTTGGGCGGATATAATATCCACTGCACTGACAGCGACAACTTAAGTCTAAAAACTAAATTCAATACCCATGCCCGCACTCGACGGCATCCGCGTCCTCGACTTTACCCAAGTAATCTTCGGCCCAGCCGCCACCCAAGTTTTGGCCGATCACGGTGCCGAAGTCATCAAGATAGAGCGCCCCGGCGGCGACCTAGCCCGCGCCTTTGGACCGTGGATAAAGGAGCAAAGCCTGCCTTTTGCCAGCTTTAACCGTTCCAAGAAAAGCCTAATCGTCGATCTCAAAAAGCCCGACGGGTTGAGCGTTGTCCACCGCCTGCTAGCAAACACAGACGTGCTAGTGCACAACTTCCGCTCCGGTTCCGTCATGGCCAAGCTGGGGCTGGATTACGCTGCACTGCGGGAGTCATACCCAAAGCTCATCTACGCCGTTGGCTCGGGCTATGGCTCGCAAGGCCCGTACAGCGAGCGCAACAAGGGCGGCCACGAGTCCATGGCCCAAGCGCTGAGCGGCGTGGCGGCCCGCTTCGTCAGCCCCCACGGCACGCCTCAGCGCCTACCCTATACAGTCGCCGACTTCAACGGCGGCATGTTGCTAGCGCAGGGCATTCTCCTTGCGCTCTTAGCCCGCGAGCGCACCGGCACCGGGCAATACGTGGAAACCTCGCTCCTCGACGGCATGATGAGTATGCAGGCTTGGGCGACGACCAAAATCCTCAACTTAGGCGACGATGGCGAAGACGATGGCTCGGGAGGCGCGACGCATCCGCGCGGCAACCCGCTCGACGGAGCCGTGTTTGAGACGGCCGATGGCTTCTTGATGGTCACCGCGCTTTTCCGTCCCTTTGACCAACTATTGCGCGATTTGCAGGAGGCCCTAGCCGTTGAAGGGCTAGTCGGGGACCCGCGCTTTGCCACGCTCGCCGCGGCCGTAGATAACCGCGACGCCCTGCGGGAGCGGCTAGCGCCGATCTTCGCAGAAAAGACGAACGCCGAGTGGATTCCGCTGCTGGAGGCCAAGGACATCCTCGTCGCACCGGTGCGCTCGACCGCCGAGGCCCTAGCAGACCCGCAACTCGCGGTCAACGAGCTGCTCGTCGAAGTCCAACATCCGCAGGTGGGTGCTATGCGCCACGTCGGCACGCCCCTGCAGCTAGCCGGGACGCCAGCCCCGGCACCGACACCCGCCCCCCTAGCCGGGGAACACACCGAGACTGTGCTGCGCGAGGCCGGGTACGCGGACGACGAGATCGCCGCGTTGCGCGCACAGGACGTCATTCCCTGATTGCACAGGAGACCCTATGCCTGACATCGTGCGCTATGGAGTTTTGAGCACTGCCCAAATCGCCCTCAACCGCCACCTGCCGGCCGCGCAGGCCATCGGCCACGCCGAAATCGCGGCCATATCGAGCAGAGACCAAGCCAAAGCCGAAACAAGCGCGGCCCAATACGGCATTGCCAAGGCGTACGGCTCGTACCAAGCCGTGCTAGACGATCCCGAAATCGACGCGATCATCAATCCCCTGCCCAACAGCATGCACTGCGAGTGGACGACCAAGGCGGCACAGGCCGGCAAGCATATCCTCTGCGAAAAGCCGCTCGCCGTAACTGTGGCGCAAGCGCGGCAGATGATCGACGCAGCCCGAGCCAACGGGGTGCTCTTAGTCGAGGCCTTCACCCACCGCCTCAACCCGCAATTGCAGTGCGCGCGCAGGCTGGTGCAGCAAGGAGAGATCGGCGAAGTGAAACTAGCGCGAGCCGAGCTTACCTTTAGCATCCGCGATTGGGCCACCGACGTCCGGGCGCAAAAAAATTTGGGCGGTGGCGCGCTTTTGGACGCCGGGTGCTACTGCGTCAGCGCCGTGCGCTTTGTGCTCAATGCCGAGCCGGTGGCCGCGCAGGCTTTTCAGCACCTGCGCAACGGCGTGGATGCGAGCTTAGCCGGGCTGTTGCGCTTTCCCGGCGATCACATCGCCTATATCGCGGCTGGCATGGAGGGGCCGTTCCGTTGCGTGTTGGAGATCGTCGGCAGTCACGGCGCGATCCGCTTGCCCAACATGTTCGACGAGCAAGCCACGGTGTACATCGCCATCGGCAACGACGAGCGCGTGGAGACCTTCTCTGGGCCGGATCGCTTTCAGGTGCAGCTAGCGCGCTTCTCTAACTGCATTCTCCAAGGCAAAGCTCCCGAATTCCCTCCCACAGACGGCCTCAAGAACGTGGCCGCGCTTCAGGCATTAAAACAGGCCGCCGAATCGGGGAGCCTAGTCGAAGTGCCGTCTTGAGCAATAGCCGACTATGAGTTCATCCGTTGCGAACGCCAAGCTCGCCCTTAACAGCCCCGAACAGTTTCAAAAAAGGCCACTAAACTTCAACGAATGGAAATCACTGCTATGGAAAAATTCGCCCCTTTGAACATGTCCTCAGAAGAGCTAATCGAGTACACCCCGGAGTGGGAGGGCGAGCGCTTTGCCGACGGCCGCCCCAAAGTGCCCGACGACATCCTCGAACGCATGCGCAACGTCAGCATCACCCAAGCTTGGGGCGTCATACGCGGCCCCGGCTACAACTGGCAGTACGAAGACGGCTGGATTTGCACGCACCCCGGCCAAGTGCTGGTGGGCCGCGCCCTGACGGCTATGTACATGCCGCGGCGGCCCGTCATGCGTCAGGTTATGGAAGAAAAAGGGGAGCGGGCCGGCTGCATCGGCGACCAGATCTCGTGGCCGATTGATATGCTAGTGCCCGGCGACGTGTACGTGGCCGACGTATTCGGCAAAATCGACCAAGGTGCGGTCATTGGCGACAACCTCGCCACCGCCATCTACGCCAATTCGGGCAACGGAGTGGTCCACGACGCGTCGGTCCGTGATATCGACGGCATCCAAGAGCTGCCCGATTTCACCAGTTTCGTGCGCGGCTATCATCCCACCTTTGCCTCGCCCACCATCATGCTGACTGGCGTCAACTGTCCGGTGCGCATCGGCGGTGCCACGGTCATGCCCGGCGACGTAGTCCTCGGCCGCGACGATGGCGTCGTCTTCATACCGCCTCACCTAGCCGAACAGGTGGTCAAGACCTCCGAGTTGATCTCGCTCCGCGACCGCTTTGGCAAGCAGCGCCTAGCCGAGGGCAAGTACACGCCCGGCCAGATTGATACCCGCTGGTCCGATCCGATTGAGGAGGACTTCTCGCGCTGGTTAGAGAGCCATATCGACGAGCTGCCCGTGCCGCGTGCCGCCATCCAAGAGCTGCTCAAGGAGCGGACTTGGTAAGCTCGGGCGGCGGCTCGACCAATTCACCCGCCTTGAGAAAAGGCTCGGCATTCCCCCAGAGTTTGCTCCCGTCGGCCGAGGTCAGCGGCTCGCAGGAGTACTGGGCCAAGTACACGCGGCGCATCTGGTTGGTGGTGTTGGTGCCGCTGGAGTGAAAATTGACGCTGGTGAAGACGGCAATGCTGCCGGCCGGGGCGACGACCGAAACGCCGGGGTCGCTGCCGAAATAGCCGATCAAATCGTTGCTGCCCTCCTCGCGCACGTGCTTGACCCACGTGCGAATGCCCGAGTGCGAAAACGGCAGCAAGTGGACGGTGCCATTGGCCTCGGACATGTCGTCGAGGGCGCACCAACAGGTTAGATACGGCTTGTGATCCGGGTAGCCGACGTAGCCCGAGTCTTGGTGCCAAGAAAACTTCATGCCAGCCTCGGCACCCTTGACCACGTATTGCTCCCAGAACAAGTAGGCATCGTCGCCTAGGGTGGCTTGACAGATGTCGGCCATTAGGGGGCTGAAGAGGAACTCGCGCAAGCGCGGCTGGTCGCGGAAGCAATTGGAGACAAAGTAGCGGCTGTCGCGGTGATTGAGTCCCAAGGTATCCGTGCCTTCGGCGTCCATCCGGGCGTTGGCTTTGTCGATGAAGGCTTGGCACTCGCCGCGCAGGAGATCGAGGTGATGGGCGGGGATGGCGTTTTCGAGGATAAAATAGCCCTCTTCTTTGAATTGCTGCTTTTGAGCGTCGGTGATCTGGTACATGAATCGCTCCCGTCGATTGCAATTGGGTAGGGGGCGGTTTGCAAACCGCCCCTACGGAGACGATATACTGATAGGCAGAACCCACTATACGCGCAACCGCGCCAAAGGAAATAACATGCTCGCCGCACAGCACAACGGCCCAAGCAGACGCGGGGGTATCTAAAATGGAAACCCCGGCAATACTCCAAGCGCTAGAACTGACCTCTTGGTGGGAGGTGCCGGCCGTCGTCTTGGCCATTCTCTACTTGGTCTTGGCGGCGCGGGAAAACATCTGGTGTTGGGGCGCGGCTTTTGTCAGCACCGCGATTTACATCTACGTCTTCTTCGACGTCAATCTGTTCCTGGAGTCGGCCCTACAGATTTACTACTTGGCCATGGCGGTTTATGGCTGGTACCAATGGCGGCAGCCCACCGATCAATCCGCAACGCTGCCCATTTCTACTTGGTCGCTCAAAAAGCACGTTGTGGTCATTGCTACGACGGGGGCCGTTGTGGTAACGTCCGGGTATCTTCTGAGCGAAAACACATCGGCGGCATTGCCCTATGTCGATGCCTTCACCACCTGGTATGCGGTGGTGACGACCTATATGGTAACGAAGAAAATTTTGGAGAATTGGGGGTACTGGTTTGTCATCGACAGCGTCTCGGTTTATCTGTACTACAGCCGGGGGCTTTACCTGACCGCTTTGTTGTTTATCGCGTATCTGGTTATCATCGTCTTTGGCTATTTGAAATGGAAAAAGGAGTACGACCAAGCAAATGTCCAAACCGGACCGTGAAGAAGAATTGAGTATATGAAACGAGCAGAGATGTGCGGCCCCGTGGCCATCCAAGGGCACGCGGGGTCGTTCAGCGAGGCGGCGGCGCGGGCCTATTTTTCCCCAGAGACACAACTGGCACCACAGCCCAATTTCAAGACGCTTTTTGCCTCGGTGGCAGACGGGTCTTGTGCTTGCGGCGTCGTGCCCATCGAAAACTCGCTGATGGGTAGCATTCACGAGAACTACGACCTGCTGCTGCAGAGCGATGTCCACATCATAGGCGAAATCAAGCTGCGCATCGTCCACAACCTCATCGTCAACCGAGGCGTACAGCTAGCAGACATCCGCTACATTGCATCGCAGCCACCCGCCTTGGCCCAGTGCACTCGCTTCATCCACTCGTTGGCCGATGCGCAAACGATAGCGACGGATGATACGGCTGGAGCGGTCAAAGAGCTGGCCGCTAGCGGCGCGCGCGATCGCGGGGCCATCGCCGGAGCACGCGCGGCTGAGGCGTACGGGATGGAGATCCTCGTCCCCGGCATTGAGGACGCCCCGCACAATTTTACCCGCTTCTTGGTGGTGAGTCGCCGAGCCGAGCCAGCGCCAGCCGAGCCTGCCAAGACCACACTCGTCTTTGCGCTAAAGCACGTGCCGGGCGCGTTGTGCCAGAGCCTCGCGGCCTTTGCCGAGCGCGGCATCAACCTGCTCAAAATCGAGTCGCGGCCCATGCCCGAACGGCCCTGGGAATACGTCTTCTATCTCGATTTGGAGGGCCACTTGGAGCAGGAGGCTTGCGCCCAAGCCGTAGAGCACCTTCAGGAAACCACCGAATTCGTCCGCATCTTGGGCTCGTACCAGCAGGGCGATACGGTCGAGGACCTATAGTACGTCCCCGCAAAAAAAGAAGCCGTCTGAAAACCCCGGACGCCGTACTCAAGGCGTATTCGGTGTCTCCAGACGGCTTCTTAGGCTACGAACCGTTCCGGCGCTACTTGAGGTAGAGCAGCCGCTGCGTCTGCTCTCCGCCGGGATAGCTCAGGCGGGTGATATAGACCCCCGACGACAGCGAGGCACCGCGCTGGTCGCGGGCATCCCACTGGACTTGGTAGGAACCCGCAGCTTGGAACTGATCCACTAGCGTGCGCACCGGCTGACCCAGCACATTGTAAATCACCAACTGCACCGGACCGGGGCTGGACAAGTGGTAGGCAATCTGGGTGGCGCTGTTAAAGGGGTTGGGCGCATTAGGGGCCAGACCGCTGGTTGCGGCCACGGCTTTGGCGGCGACCAGCGGTTCGACCTGCACGATGCGCGCGTCGCCATCCAGCGGCAATTCTAACACTTGGCGTCGGTTCTGATTGAGGGGAATGCTGTGCCAGTGGCCGACGACCTCGCCCGCGGCGTTGCGGGCTTGGGCCTGATAGTACCCACTCACCCGGCGGGCGCTGGAGATGGTCAGAGCCGCATGGCCGGTGGCGTCGGTGACCGCGGTCCAGACGTAGTTGGGCGGATGGCCGGCGATGGCGCGGGAAAACTCGGCGGTCAACCCTTCGACCGCGTCGCCTAGGACCGTGGCCTCCACTTCCATTTCCATAAGGGGAACGGCTTCACCGGGGATCCGATAAAAACCCGAATTAATGATGAAGCTGAATGGGAGGTAGCTTCCATCTGGCCTAAGGACTTCACCCGAGAACTCGCGGGCGTAGCCCACTTTGGGAATGTCGGCACTGTCGGTGTCGTCTGTGGGATTGTCGAAGTGGTAATTCCAGAAGCCGCCTTCCGGGCCGCTAGCCGCTGCGGCGTTGAGCTGATTTATAATGAGTTCCCCAGTCACGGCGTCTCGGGAAACCCCCGGAGGTCGCAGCTCGAATCGATCCGGAAATCCTCCGTGAAACACGATGATGTTGCTAATGCGATCCACGACACCGATGTACACGTTACCGTGTCGCCAAGGCCCGTTCGGGTCCCTGAGGGCAATTTTGGCTTTTAAGACGGCACCTTGAACGCCGGCCCCTTGGAGCCTGCTAAAGTACTTTCCTGCTTCCGCGACGAAGGCCTTCAGGGTTTCGCGATCCACCACCTCCTTGGCCGTAATGGCCGGGTCGCCGTAATCGATTGTTTCTTGAGCCAAGTGCGATGCATCCAACTCGAATCCGGCGAGCAGTATGATCGGAAACGTACGTACGCCGCTGATGTAAACGCTAGCGTAGCCGGCGGCACCTAATATCCCCGGGCCCACCGCTGAGGGGCCGGTCGCATCAAACGCAGCATCCGGTTCTTGCGATAATGTGGCAATGATGGCGGCTTGCGCCTGGGCGACTGTACTAGAATCGGGAGAAATCAGATTGGCCAGAACGGTTGCGGGGACTCCCAGCGAAGAAAGGATTTCGAAATAAATTCGGGGCTTGAGAAGTCGGCCCGACAACGCCATGTCATTCGCGTGAATGCGCACCCTACCTTCGGCCGTCAGTTGCACCAAGTAGGTGGAACCCGAACGCCAAGGACCCCCTTCCTCCCTGACGATGCATGCAGAATTGTACAATTGGCCCCCGCCCGTTGATCGCTCGGTCGCGACCCGGAACGAATCTCGCGCAACCAGCGCGAAGTCCCTCAGACTGGCGCTGCCGTTTTCCACCTGTTCCGCAGTCACAGACGGAGGAGTCCAGTCGGGAGGCAGTGGACAATCTAGATCCGTCTGCGCCAAGGCGGGGTGCGCCACAAAAAAGGCACCAGCCAGCACGAGCAGGCCGACGACAAGAATCATCGATGTCGAGGTGGGCAATGTTTGGGTTTTCATCATAAGGGTTCTCCTTCTCGGAAAGGTAAGCTCAATGGAGTTTCTTGTACTCAACGATAACCCGACGGAGCGGGTACTTGCTTAGCCGTACAGCGTTACAAAATATAGTATGGCCATTTCCTCGGTGAAGCAACAAAACGCCGAGTAAGCCTGCTTACGATCCTGCGGCGCGGGTGCGAACTTGGTCGAGGCCGACGGCCAACAGGAGCACGGCACCGCGCGTTACATCCTGCCAGAAGCTAGACACATCCATCAGCGTCAGCCCATTGTTGAGGGTGCCTAGGAGCAAGACCGCCAACAAGGTGCCCCACACCGTGCCGCGCCCCCCGAAGAGACTCGTGCCGCCCAAGATCACGGCGGCGATCACCGTCAACAAATGTTGCCCCGCCGCGTCGGGTGCCGCCGCGTAGAGCATGGCCGCGAGAATGAGGCCGCTGACCGCGCCGCTGAGGCCGGAGAGGACATAGAGAATCATCAGGGTGCGGGCGACCGGGACGCCGACCAGCCGACTCGCTTCGGCGTTGCTGCCAGCGGCATAGACGAAGCGGCCAAAGCGAGTCCGCGCAAGCACCCAACCGAGCGCGATATAAACCAACAGCATCAGCACCAGCGGCACCGGCAGCCGCAAAAGCTGGCCGCTGCCGATCCAGTTAAAACCGGGTTCCATCAGCGGCTTAGTCAGCCCGCCGGTCAGGACTAGGGCCAGCCCGCCGATGACGCTCATCGTGCCCAGAGTGGCAATCAGCGAGTTGAGCCCGAGGCGTACAACTAACAGGCCATTGAGCAGCCCGATACCCCCGCCCAGTGCCAGCGCGATGAGACAGGCGGCGACAATGCCGACGCCCGCAGCGTGGAGCAGCGCGACGACGACCCCGGCCAGTCCGGCAACCGCGGCCACCGACAGATCGAGGCCCCCGGCGATGATTAGCGGCGTTTGCAACGCGCACATCAAGCCGATAAAGGCCATATTGGCCCCAATGCTCACCATATTGTCGAAGGACAAAAACCAAGGCGAGAGGATGCTGAAGAGCACGGCGACCAAGAGGTAGAATATCAATAACAAGGCGACGCCCGCGCCGGGGCGATTCAATAAGGCGGCAATGCTCATGGAAGGTCTTTCGCAGTCGGAGTATGGAGCAGGTCGGCCGGGGCCGCGCCGCCGGAAAAGTGGCTGGATACTCGGCCCCGGTCGAGTACAATGGAGCGGTCGCAGACGCCAGCGACTTCTTCGGCGTCGGAGGAAATCAAGAGCACGGCAAGGCCCTGTTGGGTCCATTGCCGCAGCGCCAAGTAGAGTTCGTGGCGAGCACCCACGTCCACGCCTCGGGTCGGTTCTTCGAGGATGAGCACCTTGAGGCCATCAACCAGCCAGCGGGCCAAGCAGGCCTTTTGCTGATTGCCGCCCGAGAGCAAGCGCAGCGGCTGGTCGAGGTGGGCGGCGCGGATCCCCAGGCGGTCGATCCAGCTTTGCGCGTGGCTTGCTTCGCGGGGCTTGGACACGGAGAACAAGCGCACGAAACGGTCGATAAAGGGCAGAGTGATATTGGCGCTGACGCCGAGGTCGGGGACGATGCCCTCGCGCTGGCGTTCGGCAGCGACGAAACCGATGCCAGCGTCGCGTCCTTGGCGCGGGTTAGCGGGGATATAGGGCGCACCTCCGAGCGCAATGCGTGCGCCGGGCAGCGGCCCCAGCGCGCCGTAGATGGCCCGGCCAAGTTGGTCAATCCCCGAACCGAGCAGGCCGAAGACGCCGAGAATCTCGCCTTGGTGGAGCGCAAAGGACACGCCGTCGAGCGCGCCGGGCAAACTCAAATTTTCTACCTCCAACGCGACCTCGCCAGTGCTTGCGCCTTGCGGCGGGTAAAGTTCATCAACGGTGGTGCCGAGCATGGCGTCGAGAACCTCGCGCCGCGAAGCAGAGTCAGTGGCGAAATCGCCAGCGTTTAGCCCGTCGCGGAGCACGGTGATGCGGTCGGCGATCTCAAAGACCTCGTCGAGGTAGTGGGAGATGTAGATGATGCCGATCTGCTGCGCCTTGAGCCGCTCGACCACGGCGAAGAGCGCTTGGACTTCGCGGTCGGCGAGGGAGGCGGTCGGCTCGTCCATGACGATGACCCGCGCTTGGCCGGCGAGGGCGCGGGCGATTTCTACTAGGCGCTTGTGTGGCGCGGAAAGCTGGTGTACCGGTGTATCGAGATCGAGATCGCAGCCGAGCCGGTCGAGCAGTACCTGCGCTTTTGCGCGCAGTGCCGGGCGATCTACCTGCTTGCCAAGCCACGAGCGTTTGAGCGGCAGATCGGCGATGAGGATGTTTTCGGCGACTGTGAGGTCGGGCAAGACCGATACCTCCTGCGGCAAAAAGCGGACGCCGTGGGCGATGGCCTCTTCGGGCCGGTCGTAGCGCACCGCTTGGTCGGAGAGGCGGACGGTGCCAGCGTCGCGACTGTACACGCCGCAGAGGATTTTCACTAGCGTGGATTTACCCGCCCCATTGGCACCCAGCAGCGCTAAGACCTCCCCGGCGTCTAAGCGGAGATCGACCTCGCGCAAGACTTGGGCGCTGCCAAAGGATTTGCAGATGCCCGCCATCTGCAACAAGGATGCGGTATGGCCCATGCTAGTGGTCGGGGATCAACTGCTCGTAGCCGGCGAGCTCGGGCTTGTCCTTGAGGGTCGCCAAGTGTGCGACAAAGGCTTCCTGTGGGAAGACGTAGTCGAAGCCCGGCTCGCCTTGGCATTCGTACTCAGGGTAGAATTGGCAGATGTTGGCCGGGCTGATCATCACGTGGTTGACGGTGACAGCCGGCGGCACATCGTGGCCCGCTAATCGCATTAGGCTCAGCGGGATGAGATAGTTGCCGTAGCGCTCGGGAAAATAGGCGACCGAGGCGATGAAGTTCTCCTCGGCGACCATCGTCTCCAACTCGTCGGCACCCTTGCCGACGACCAGCGCGTCTGCGCTGCGCCCCTGCTGCTGCACGGCGCGCAACATGCCGGAGACCGATTGGTCGTTGATCGCGGTAATCAGGATTGGCGCACCTTGGGGGATGCGACCGAGCGCGTTGCTCATCTGCTGGAAGGAGTACTGCAGCGTGTTCTTAGTGTCGATGCGGATGATGCGCTCGGGTGGGAAGCCGGGCAGTGAGGCGAGGAAACCGGCGATCTGGCCCTCTGTGCGCATGGCGGGAATCGCGCCCGACTGCGGCAGTTCGCCAACGACGAAGTATCCCTCCGCGAGCGCCCGGTCACCAAAGCGCACTTTGGCTGCTTGCGCCAGATAGGAGCCGCCCATGAAGCCCGAGCGGGGGTTGTTGGCACCGAAGTAGGTGGCACCCGGCATGGGAATGTCGATGGCGACCACGTCGATCTGCTTGCGGTTGAAGTGCTGCATGATTGCCGGGCCGAAATTGACGTCGGTTTGGAACTCGATACAGAAGTCAACTTGGCGTCGGGCAAAGCTCTCGGCATTGGCAAGGGCGGTCGGCCCGTCGAGTCGGTTGTCGGCGATCAGCAGTTCGATGCCGGCGGCTTCGGCGTTGCGCTCGATGCTCTTTTCGACCTTGATGCCGAAGCTGATGTCGCGCTGCAGGTTGGCGAAGCCGAAGACTAGGTTCTCGCCGTTTTTAGGAGGCGCGTGTTGCGCGGCTTCGGCGGCCATTGCCTGAAGCGCTGCCGACGGAAGCATCAACCCGTCGTAGGTCGCCGGGTCGAAGCCGTGGAAACCTTCGCTTGATGCTGGAATCGGGACGAGGAACAGACAGGCGGCGAGAATGAGTCGGATCGAAATCATGGATTCACTTTCGTTGGAAATGGGCTGAGAATATACGGAGCGGCTAGCGGGTGGCTCAAGGCATGGAGTGGTAGCGATTACTTTTCAGGAGCGATGTGGTTGGCTACTATTGAGCACAAAGTACTTAACTGATGTTACGCAGTCGTTGGGGCCTGTGGGCTATCGGCTGGTCGCGGTTTTGATCTGTTGCGGCCTTTAGGCGTACTGGGATCCGGTAGGGAATAACGATCGTTATTCCCTACCTATGTGTAATGTCCACTGGAGTACTGTCGTGTATTAAGCGATAATGCCAACAGGAGAAAATTATGCTGACCAAAGAAGGATGCCGCTCGCGGCAGCAGCGCCTGTGTGCGCGGCTGGCCGAATTCGACATCGACGCGGCCGTGATCAATCACCCGAAGGAAATCTACTACTTCACCGGGATCATCGTCCCCGAGGAATTTCCCGGCCCGCCGGCGATCTTTTGGCTGGGGGCCGATGGGCGGTCTTTGCTGATCGCGCATACTGACGAAGGCGAGCCGTGCGCCGACGAGTGTTTCACCTTTTCCCTCAGCGTCGGCGGCACGGTCACGCCCGATTTGCGCGAGGTGATAAGTGGACTAATCGTCGATACGCTGCGGGCCAAAAAGCCGGCGGCTGGTCTCCTAGGCTGGCAAAGCGAGTTTTTGCCGCGTCGCTTGGGACTGGCGGTCGAGGAAGGGCTGGGCAAAACGCCTGCATGGGTCGCAATCGATGATCTGCTCGCCGACATGCAGGAGGTCAAGGACCCCGACGAAATCGAGCTGTTGCGCAAGGTGGTGCAGGTCGATCTGGCAGCATACGCCGCGGCGGAAGCGGCGATGGCTCCGGGCGTCAACGAGCTGGAGGTGCTAGCGGCGGCGCAACGGGCAGCGCATCTTGCGGCCGGTGAGAAGGTTTTCCACGACGGCGATTATCAGTGCGGCGAATTGGGCGGTTTTGCGCGCAATCGCCCGATTGAGGCCGGGGAAATCTACGTCATTGACGCTTGGTCGGTGTACCGCGGCTACTGGGCCGACTTGTGCCGCAGCTTTGCCGTGGGCGAGCCGACCGAGGTGCAGCACTCCGTGTTTGAGCACGTCAAGGGCTTTCACGACCGCGTCGGCAAGTATCTGCGGCCGGGCAAGGACGGCAGCGAATGCGCCGTGGCCATGGACGCCTATATCCGCGAGCATCCCAAGCTAGCCGACGTCGGCTTGATCCACCACGCCGGGCACAACATCGGCCTGCGGGCACACGAGATGCCCGATCTCAACAAGGAGCGCGGCGGCACCTTGCGCGTGGGCAATGTGGTCTCGGTCGAGCCGGGGGCCTATATCCCGGAGGCGCGGGCGGGGGTGCGGCTGGAAAACATGTACCTGATTACTGAAGACGGCTTGGAAAATTTGTCGCCGTATCCAATGGAATTGGGGGCGCACTGTTGAGCGAGGTGTTTGAATTTGCCGAAGACCTCGCCCGGCGCGCTGGTGTGCTAATCGCCCAAGCGCGGGCGGACCGGGCATTGGATCTGAGCTACAAGGAAGGTATAGAGCTGTTGACGTCGGCCGATTTGCAGTCCGACCAACTCATTCGCGGCGAGATCGAACAGACCTTCCCCGATCACTGCATCCTCTCCGAAGAGTCCTCGCCCCACCTTACAGACCCGGCGCAACTGCGCGGCCCCTTGTGGGTCATCGACCCGATTGACGGCACCGTCAACTACGCCTATAACCAGCAGCAAGTAGCCGTGTCCATCGCCTTTGCCGAAGGCGGCCAAGTGCAGGTCGGCGTGGTGCACTGCCCGTTTTTAGAAGAGAGCTTTACCGCCCGGCGCGGAGCAGGTGCCTATCTCAACGGCCGCGCCATCCGAACCAGCGAATGCAGCGAGCTATCCCGCGCCCTGATTGGCACAGGCTTCCCCTACGCTGCCGAGGGCAGAGTGGCGCTAGTGGATCGCTTGCGCCGCGTGCTCGGCCAATGCGACATCCGCCGCGTTGGCTCGGCAGCAATCGATCTATGCTGGGTGGCGATGGGGCGACTCGACGGCTTTTACGAGTCGCTCAAGCCCTGGGACTTGGCGGCCGCGGCCCTGATTGCGCGGGAGGCGGGCGCTCGCGTCGGTCACTTACAGCCCGTGGCGGGCGAACTGCCGGAAGAATTGGACGGCCGTGACTTGGTCGCAGCCACGCCGGGAATCTACGAACAATTGGTCGCACTGTTGCGCGGGACCCCGTCGTAGGGGCGTCCCTTGTGGGCGCCCAAGCGTAGCCAGCGGAATCCTAAAAGGGCAACCACGAGGGTTGCCCCTACAAGGCGTAACGGCAGTAAAATAACAAGGAGATCCCATGAAAATCAGCGACATCAAAGCCTATCCAACTTGGGTCGGCCACCGCAATCAGCTCATCGTCAAGGTCGAGACCGACGAAGGCATCTACGGCTGGGGCGAGTCGGGGCTATCGGGGCGCGAACTGGCCGTAGTGGGCGCGGTGCGGCACTACCGGGAGTTTTTGCTCGGCCGCGACCCGCGCGAAATCGGGCGGCTCTGGCAGGAGATGTACCGCGGCCAATACTTTGAAGGCGGACGGGTGTTGACCGCGGCGATTTCGGCCATCGACATCGCTTTGCACGACGTGGTGGGCAAGGCCCTCGGCGTGCCGGTCTATCAGCTTTTGGGCGGCAAGCAGCGCGAGTGGGTGCCCTGCTTTGCGACGACCGGGGCACCGGACCTAGAGACCTTGGTCAAAAACTGCAAGCTGCTGTTGGACAAGGGTTGGGACGTGATCCGCACGGGCATGGCCCAGCGCAAACAGTACGACGAGGAACTGCTGTTCGAGCCGCGCGATAGCATCGGCATCACCGCGGCTTGGCTGACTGAGGTGCGCCGTGAAATTGGTCCCGATCCGGTCTTGGGCATTGACTATCACCATCGGCTGACGGTCGCCGAGAGCGCGTCGTTCTGCCAGAAGATGCCGCCGGGGACGCTCGATTTTCTCGAAGAACCCATCCGCGACGAGTGTCCCGAAGCCTACGAATCGCTCCGCACCATGACCGACGTGCCCTTTGCCATCGGCGAGGAATTTGCCAGCAAGTGGCAGTTTTTGCCCTATCTCGAACGGGGCATTACGCAGTTTGCGCGGATCGATGTGTGCAATGTCGGCGGGCTGACCGAGTCGATGAAAGTGGCGAGCTTAGCCGAATCCCACTACATCGACCTGATGCCCCACAACCCACTGGGGCCGATCTGCACCGCTGCGACCGTGCATCTGGCGGCGGCCGTGCCCAACTTTGCGTGGCTTGAACACAGGGTTACGCCGACAGAAGCGGGGAAATTCATGGACGAAGATTTGTTTCCAGTGCAATGCGAATTGGTGGGATCGATGTTGAAGGTGCCCGAGGGGCCGGGGCTGGGCGTGGAGTTCAACGAAGAGCTGGCCAAAGAGCAGGAATTCAAGTTTTGGGAAGCGCCGCACTTGCGCCGACGGGATGGGTCTCATACGAACTGGTAGTGGCTATTGCGAAATGTTCTGCCAAAATAGTCTGTAGATTTGATGTAGCAACTAAATGTAGTTGCTGCTCATGAAGAGCGGCATATATTCTTTTTGAGGAACGCACTTAGATACCTAAAGCCCTTGAACAGAGGAACTGATATGAAACACATTACTTCACGTTCCTATCGGGAACTAATGGCAAATATACGCGCTCGACAGCAGGCGCGTGGCCATAAACCCCCAACTCGTGAAGAGGTTGATGCTGCCCTACACCGTGAACGGGAAAGCTGGGAACAATAACCTATGCGGCTTTACCTAGACGTCGAGGGCTTTGCTACCTTCCTATTAGACGTAGGCACCAAGCAGCCGAGGCAACGCTGAAATATCGTCGATAACTGCAACTTTGGGTACTTCGTCAAATTCACTTTTGCTCGTCGCGCCTGATAGTACCGCAATAAAGGGCACCTTGGCCCGTTCGGCCGTTAGCGCATCAATCGTACTGTCGCCGACGTAAAGCACGTCATTGGCATCCATTTGCATTCTAGCGATAGAGGCTATCAAACCGCCGGGATGTGGTTTGTGTTCGGCAACATCTTCTCCGCCGATGATGACGCCAAAACGATCAGATAGCCCTTCTCTTGCTAGAATTTCCTCAATTCTATAACGAAACTTCGTTGACACGATCCCCAATGCAAAACCCATTTCGATCAACCGCTCCGTTGTCGCGGGAACGCTAGCAAACATAGACGTTAAATCTACCATAACCTGATCGGCTCGTTCGACAAAGTTGCTTATAAACAAACTGACGTTCTGATTGTCGGTTTGCCCAGTCAGACTTAGAAAGGTGTCCTCCAAGGACATACCGATAGTTCTCTTGATTCGCTCGTCATCGGCTCGGGGCAAATTCAACCTTTCCAGCGCAAAATTAACACACTCAATGATGCCTTTTGTTGAATCTGCTAGTGTAAGGTCGAAGTCAAAAATGATCGCCCGAGCCATAGCTTGCCGTGCGAATCCCTTTCCCAATATGGTGCGATGCGCCTGTTACCAACGATAGGGCGTACAACGCGGGCCAATATAGCGTCGCACGCCCTACCTTCTATCCCTAAAAAACCGGAATAAACTTGTGGCACACGGGCGAGACTACTTCGGCCTTGTGGCCGGTAGGAGTGAGCTTGCCAGTGTCTGGATCGACGCGGAAAGTGAAGATGTCGTCGGTGCTGTGGTTGCCGGCGATTAGGTAGGTGCCCGTGGGGTCGAGGCCGAAGTTGCGCGGGTTGGCACCGCCGGTCGGTACGATCTCGACGAGTGCGAGCTGGCCGGAGTCGTGGTCGATGGCATAGACGGCAATGGAGTCGTGGCCGCGATTGGATCCATAGAGGAAGCGGCCATTGGGGTGGACGTGGATATCGGCGGTGTGGCTGACTTCTGTATAGTCGTCGGGCAGCGTCGAGATGGTCTGGATAGTGGTGAGCGTGCCAGCGTCGGCGTCGTAGTCGAACGCCGTGATGGTGTTGCTCAACTCGTTGATGACGTACGCCTGCTGACCGTTGGGATGGAAGGCGAGATGGCGAGGGCCGCTGCCGGGGGCGATTTCCGCGGGCATCTGCGCGACCAGCTTGCCATCCGCGTGATCAATCGCATAGATGAGCACCTTGTCGATACCCAAATCTGGGGCAAAGGCGTGTTTGTTGTTGGGGGCGACCATAATCGAGTGGGCGTGTGGCCCCTCTTGGCGGCTTGGGTTGACCGAAGAACCCTCGTGTTGGACGAAATCCGTAGCCGGGCCGAGCGAGCCATCTTCGCGAATCGGCAGGATGGCGACGCTGCCGCCGCCGTAGTTGGCAGCTAGCGCGTACTTACCAGCGCGGTCGATGCTGATGTGGCAGGGGCCGGGGCCAACGGTTGATTCGGTGTTGATGTGGGTGAGGGCTCCGCTCTGTTGGTCAATGGCAAAGGCCGCAACCGCGCCGCCGGGCCGGTCGCCGACCGCGCTGGTCTCACCGATGGCGTAGAGGAAGCGGCGATTGGGCGCGATGTCGAGGAAGGAAGGATTGTCTATGCCGCCAATGCTACTTTGATAGGCGAGCGCACCGGTAGCCATGTCGAGGCGATAGACGTGGATGCCGTCCTCGTCGCCGCTGGAATAGGTGCCGATATAGACGAGATAGTCACTCATAGTGGTACTCCTTTGGGTTGTGAAGGCAATGGCAGGGAGAAAGAGAAGCATAAATAACAGGGCATTCGTTACAAACCGCATCGTTTCACCAAAACAGTGTTGAAATTTCGCAAGCGACAGACTTAATCCCACTAATCCTACTAATCCCATAAATCCTGGTCCCTAATAGACAACCGAGATCAAACCCGCGTGCGTCCCCGGCCCCGACTCGGCCCCCAGATCGAGGTGGTAGAGATAAATGCCCGGCGCAACTAAGGCTCCCAACTCGTCGCGGCCCGTCCAAGTGAAGCGATGGCCCGTTGCGGTCGGCGTGGATTCGACCGCAGCGATTTGGCGGCCCGCTAGGTCGTAGAGCACGAGCGTGGGAGTCGCCGCGTCTAGCTTAAAGACCACAAAGCGCATGTCGAGCACATCGTTGACCCCGTCGCCGTTGGGCGTGATCACGGGTGAGGCCAGTTCTAGTGAGTCGATGAGTTGGCCGTGCTCGGCTAGCTCGGGTAGCATTACTACCTGAGAGCGCCGCTCGGCTGGCTCGACCGACTGCCAGAGGCCGGGCCGCTCGCTCAGCCCAAGATCGAGGGGAAAAACCGTGGCATTGTGCAAAACCCGCGTCGTGAAACCCACCCGAATCGAGTCCTCCGTCACAATGCGCGGCAGGGCGACTAATAGCGAGTCACCCTGCTGCTCAACGCGGGCAGGTTCGACCGGCGCGGAGCCGATGTGTAGTTCGAGATCCTCGGCGTCAATCCGGCCCGGCACGGTAAAGCGCAATAGGTCGAAACCCGAGTCCTCAGCCTCCATCTGCGGCCACAGCGTATAGGTGAAACGGGTGTCCTCGTTGGGGATGGCTTGGCGCGGCTCAATGCGGCCCACCGCACCCTGCAACAGCGCGTCCTCAAACTCGACCGAGAGCGAATGGACCACCGGCGCTACGCTGGGGTCATCGGTGGAGAGGATCATCTCCAGCAGGATGAAGCGGCGCGGGCTCTCCGACTGAAATGCCTCGCCCGGGAACTGATAGACATTGCTCCATTCGCCCCAATCCTCGCCCACCACGAGCGTCGTATCGACCGGACCGCGCAGCACCTTGGGCGAACTATTCCACTTATCCTCGGTGACCTGTTCGCCGATTTTGTTGTAAAACGTAAAGACCGGCTCTAGCGAGTTGCCCGAGCGCGAACGCAGTTGCAGGCGGGTGCCCGCGGCCAACTCGGTATCCCAAGAGAGGTTTTTGATGACTTTTGGACGCCCGTCGCCCGAGGTTTGTCCTAAGTCGATGAAGTCCGAGTGCAATACTACTTCGGCGGGATAGCCCGGCGAGAAGAGCATGAACTCGGCCCATTTGACGATGCCCCAGCCGGTGTCCTTGATGCCGTGCCAGAAGAAGTAGCGCATCTTGCGCGGCTTGAACATATAGCGAATGTAGAGCAGGCGATCGGCATTGGGATTGATGTGGGTCAGGAGTTCTGTGTAGTCAAACGCATCGGGCACGGGCAGATTGGAACTGAGGCTGTGGGTGCCGTCTGAGTAGAGCACGGTATGCCCCGGGCCGGTGCCTCTGATCGAAAAGCCCACCAAGCCCTCGTCGGGCCTAAAGGAATAGAGAAAGAATTCATCGACGAAGAACACAGCCCCCAAATCCACTCCGAACCACACCCCGCCCTCCTTCCAGCCGAGGCTGCCATACGAAGAGCCGATTAGGTTGTTGGTGTTCATGTCGGCGTCGAAGAGATTTTGCGGATCGACTGAGTTGACTCCGTTGACAAAGCGGCCCCGCTGCATGGTGCCAATGCTGATGTTGTCGCCGACGCCGCGAACCTCGATCTCGGCCAAGGCCGCGCCCGGCGTCTTCTCTTCTTCGGCCTCAATGCGAATGCGCTGGATCACCCGATAGTTGTTCTTGGCCTCCGGGTCGATACCTAAGCCCTCGTCGAGCTGAAATACACTGTCGCGGGCAGTGAACCCGAGGGGGATGACGACCTCGCTGGCCGCGTTGGGTCGGGTCGTGCGGAAGAGAGGCTCCAGCAGCACCATGTCGTCTTGCACCGAGATGCGGGTCCCCGTGCTGCCGTACACAGTAAACTGGCGGAAGGGACGCGCGCCTTCCTCGTCGGGAAAGACGAGGCGTATTTCCCGGGCCAGCACGGCGCGGCCCAAGTCGATTTCAATGGCCCAGTCCTCAACGGCATCCGCCGGGTCTGGACGCCAAAAGGTCTGGAGATCTCCGTCGATGATGTAGTCTGCATCAGCGGGATTGGAGGTCGCCTCCCAGATGCCGCCCGTAGTTCGCCCGCGGCTTTTGCTCTCATAAGAAAAGCGATGGGCATCAGCGACTGCGTTGATGTCCTTGCGGAACTTGACGAGCTGTAGCTGGCCATTCTCGCCCACTTCGGTCAGGCCGAAGGGTGCCTGCCAAGTCGCCCAAGCATCTTGCCCTTGGAAAGTCAGGGTTTCGCTGCTAGCGGCCATAGCGGTAAAAGCGACGCAGACGAGCGGTAAGAAAAATCGCATCGTTCCCACTCCCTCAGTACGCCACGCCCACGGGGCGGAGCAAGGCGGCAGCGCGGCGTTCGGATTGCAGGACCACGGAGATTAGGTACACGCCCGGAGGCAGGGCACGGCCCGCTACGTCGCGTCCGTCCCAGCGGGCCGTTTGCGGACCGGCTGTTTGCAAGCCTTGGGGCACGGTCGTCACACGGCGTCCGTCGAGCGCATAGACCGCCAATTCGACGGGCACCTCTTCCGGCAGGCCATAGAGGGAATAGGCCATGCGCAGCTCGTCGTGAACGCCGTCGCCATTGGGCGTCAACACAGGCGTTGAAAAGCGCAAGTTTTGCACCAGGGCAGGTTGTTGATCCGAAACGCTAAGGACGCGCAGACTATTAGTGGAAAGCAATTCGCTGGCGTCGCCAGAGACAATGGGTTGGGGCAGGGTCTCAACCTCTGAGTCGGTGACGGTGCCCAAGAATGTGGTGGCCAGTTCAAACACTTCCGCGGCAAAGACGATGCGCAATGGCGCGTTGTTGGCGCGGGTAACGCGCTCGGGTAGAACTACTGTCAGCCCATCGTCCTCTTCGCGGACGGCGGACGGGTCGGTCGCTTGGCCGCCGACGAGCAACTCTTTGAACACAGGCTGGGCACCCGTTTGGATGCGCACTTGGTCGAAGCCGCGCTGATTCCCCCCTGAGAAGGACGCCGACAGGTCGTACGCAAACTCGACCATTTCGCCCAAGGCCACCTCGCCGAACCCGTGCACGGGCCGTGGGTCGGCAAGCGGGGCCACTTCGCCGAGGACGCGCGCCGCCAACAGCGGTGCCCGCTCGACCCACAGCGAATCCAAGCGCACAAAATCCGCAAAGCGGGTGCTGTGCAACGTGATGAACACCTGTATGAAGGAGCCGCTGTCGAGATTGAGCGGCAGGCCCGACTGAGTGATGGGCGTTGACCAGAAGGTCCAGTTGTCGCTGTCGTAGGTAATTGCGGCTCGCATTCCAGGACGGGGGCTGCGCTGGACGAAGTCGCAGGAGGCACACGTGCGGCCAAACCCAGTGCGGAGATCGTTCTCATAGCGGGCGCGGGAGACGACCTTTTCCTTGCCGGTGACTGTGTACTCGTGATAGATGTTTGGGTCGTCGTCGCGGCCCGTGCGAACCTCGATCTCGGCGAAGGCCCGTGCATCGGGGGCCTCAACGGCCTCGCCATTGACAAAGCGCATCGGCGTGGCAGTAAAGAACAGCCGGCCAAAGTTTTGCTCGGCCCCGAGGTCGATGATTTTGGAGCGGTACGTGGCCCGCTTGGGAAAGCCCTCGCCATAGACCTCGAACTCGCTGATGGTGCCCAAGAGCGAGCGAGCTTGATTGCCTTGGCCGCCGGACGTACCGCTAACGCGGCTCAAGGCCGTCTCGTCGATGATGGAAAATTTGCGGGCCCAGCGGAAGAAGCGCACGTATTGCTGGTCGAAACCAATGAGCACGTCAGGCGCAAAATTTTGCGTCGGCTCGGCCACGACCCTCGCGAGGGGTAGCGGGCCTTTGATGGCGAAAATCTCGCTGTTTTCCTCTTGGATCGAGATTTGGAAGGCCGGCGTCGAATCCGTGCGCAGCGGCGTGCCGTCGGAGCGGAAGCCGCCCGAGGGGGCGTGGAAGCCGAAGGTGTGCGCCGGCATAGGTACGGCCAAGTCGATGGTGAAAAACTGCTTGTCAATGCCCTCGGCCTTGGAGGAATTGTACGTGGTGCTGTCGGCATCTATGAGTGCGACGCCGTTTTCGGTCGGGTCGCCGTTGCCCTCGTTCCACTTCCAGATGCGGGGGCGCTCGCCGTCGATATAGCCTAATTCTTTGGGCTGGCGAAAGGTCGTCCAGTTGCTGAGCAGGGAAATGATATTGACGCCCGGCTCGACGCGCACCGGCTGAATGGCATTAGGGACGCGCTCAAAGTCAATCATAATGCTGACCGTGTCTTGGCCAGCCCAAGGCTGGCTGCCGCCAAGTTGCCAAGTAGTAACCTCAGCTTTTAAGGTGGCCGGAGCCAGAAGCGCGATAGCAACGGTGAGCGCGAAGCTGCGGGTGTTCAGCATATCCTGTCTCCTAGCGAAAATGCACGTCGGCGGCATGCAGGGCACCTGGGCCTTTTTGCATCCTCATTAGCTGGCGCTGACGCGGGCTCAAGCTGTCCCACCACTCGGGCGGGAAGCCGTCGTGCGGATCGAGTTGGAAGACCAACATGTGCTTTCTATAGTGGCCGAATAAGGCGTGGCGGTTGCGGTCGCCGGTGTTGGCACCGCCGCCGTGCCAGCACTGGCCGTTGAAGACGATCACCGAGCCGGCCGGGGCGGTAGGCTGTACTTCGTGCTGGACCACAAATCCCTCCGGGGGCGCGGCGAGGCGACTCTTGTGCGAGCCGGGCACTACGCGAGTGCCGCCGATCTCAGGGGTAAAGTCGTCGAGCATCCACACCGTATTCATCATCACTGGCGTGTCCATGTTGAGCATATAGGCGGGGATGTCGCTGTGCAGGTCTTGGTAGCCGTCGCCGGGGCGGACGATGCGCGAGTTGAGGCTGCCCAAAATCAGCGAGGGCTCGAGGAAGTGTTCGAGGATGGGCAAGACGCGGGGGTGGTCGATGCACTGGTGGAAGATGCGATCCATGACCGGGAGGTTGGCCACATGACGGGCTGCGCCGCGGTTGGTGTGTTCGGTGCCGTGCTCTTGTTCGCAGCGGATCAGGGCTTGGCGCATGGCCGCGGCCGTGTCGGAATCGAGGACGCTTTCGAGCAGGGTGAAGCCGTAGATTTCGATTTCTTGGATGGCTTGTTCGAGTTCGTTCATAAGGAAGTCTCCTACAAGAGCTATTAAAATAAACCCGCACCGTTCGCTTCGGCAAACGACCGCTGCTAGCGAGTATCCGTGAAAAAATTGCGCTTAATAGAGCGAACTTGCGATCATGCGCAGCGACAGCAGCGTGATTACTATCCTAAATACCTTGCGGAAGAGGCTTTCGGAAACCCGGTCGCGCAAGCGCGTCCCGCACCACGAGCCAAGCGCGGCCGCGCCAATCATCCCGGCGATGAGCGGCAAATAGGGCGCGAAGGCGAAACCGACCAAGCCGAAGACCAAAATTTTGCATAGGTGAGTAACGGTCATTACTGTGCCGTGGGTAATGACCAAACGGTCTTTGGGCAAACCCGCGCTGGCCAAAAAGGCACCAGTCAGGGGCCCGGCGACGCCGACGAAGAGGGCGAGGAAGGTCTGGAGAGCACCGAAAATGGCAAAATGGCCGGGGAGGCGGAAGGCGCGGCTGGGCACGGGAACCCAGATGACGAGAAGGATGAAGACGCCCAGGTAGAGGGGCAGATCGTCGAAGCTAAAGTCGCCTACTACCTGCGCCCCCACGAGTGCGCCGAGGAGTGAGCCGCCCGCGAAGGGCCAGAAGATGCGCCACTCGATGTGGCGCAGGCCAAAGAATACGCGACTGGCGTTGGAGGCTAGCTGCACGGCACCGTGGACGGGGATGATGGCCGCAGCGGGCAGCAAGCCCGGCATGACCGAGATCAGCGCAATGCCGCCGCCCACGCCGATGATGGCGGTAAAGGTCGAGGTCAGGAAGGAGACGCCGATCAGGAAAAAGGGATCCATTTAGTCGGCGAGCACTTCTTGAGCATAGGCGAACAGGGCCGGGTTGCCGCCGGTGTGCAGGAAGATCGTCTCGCCGTCGAGCCGGCCGTCGCGTGCGTGGGCAACAAGGCCAGCGAGGGCCTTGCTGGTGTACACGGGATCGAGGAGAATGCCCTCCTTGCGCGCCAACGTGCGCAGGGCGTCCAAGCCAGCGGGAGTGGGGATGCCATACCCTTCGCCGACAAAAGTATCGTCGTTGTCAAAGTCGGCAGCACTCATGGTAACGTCGAGGCCGAGGCGGCGGGCAGCTTGATTGGCGATGGCGGCCATGTCCTCGTGACGGTCTTCGACGTTGGCGAGGGGGCAGAAGCCGCGCACTTGAATCGGCGACTCAATATAGGCTAGGCCCAATGCCACGCCGGCTTGGGTGGTGTCGAGGGCAGAGAGGTAGAGGTAGGATGGGTTGATGCCTTGCTCTTGGCATTGGCGGGTAATTTCTACGCCCACTTCGGCATAGGCAATGGCGTCGAGGTCAATAGTATCGTCACGGCGCGGCCAGTACACTCTTTTCCCCTGTGCGGAAAGTTCCTCGACCTTGGCTCGCAGAGCGTCTTGTTGGCCGCGCTGATCACTTTCCGCTAGGACGGTGATCTGTGCGCCGAGCAGGTGCTGTAGCAGGTTGTTGCCCTGCGATTCAGTGTGGTCGATTGCGCGCACTGGCCGGAGGATCAGGTGCAGTTCCAAGTCTAGCTTGGCGCAGGCCGCGGCGAGTTGGCGGCAGTAGTTGGACTGCACCGCCGCGCCCGAGACGATGGTGTCAGCCCCTTTGGCCAAGGCATCGGCCAAGGCAAATTCGAACATCCGCGTCTTGTTGCCGCCAAAGGCCAAACCAGTCAGGTCGTCGCGCTTGATGTAGAGCGCGGGGCTGTCGAGGTGAGCGGTTAGGCGCGGCAGCGGCTCCAGCGGAGTGGGGCGGATTGAAGCTAGCTGGACGCGGGGTAGCTCGGCAATGGCTGCGGTGAGAGCGTTCGCTTTTGCGGCGTTCATGTCGCGCATTCCTTTGGCCAACCTTCGGGCGGCAGTTGGGACAGGTGGTTCTGGCGGTGGCACTCTTCGATGACGGCGATCTGCACGCGCACCTGTTGCGGCGTGATCTCGGGTTCGGCTTCCTCCCGCAACACGGCGAATACGCCGTCGTAATAGGCATTGGACATATAGGTAAATGCGTTTTGCTCGTCCTCGTTCGGGGCCCAGGACCGCTCGATCATTTTTAGCTCTTCGCGGCAATAGCTCGGGCCGGGCAGTGGGCTGCGGATGAGCGCTTGCTCGGGTGCCTTTTGCGGATCGTAGTAGCGCCAAGTTAGTCCCGCAGGGCCGCCGGAGAGTCCGCCGCGCTCGCCGTGGACGGTGTACATGGGCTGCGGGAAGGGGGTACAAGAGGAGATTTCCACGTCGATGACAGGTTTATCTTTGGTGCGCAGTAGAATTTTGACGTAGTCCTCGGCGTCGCCGAAGGTGTTGGCGCGATCCATGGCGCAGAGGATTTGGTCCGGCATGTTGAAGTCGAGCAGGCGCATGGCTTGGTCCATGGGGTGCGGGCCGGTGTTGAGCAGATTGCCGCCTCGGTATTCCTGCACGGTCTGCCAGTCCCAGCGGCGGGCGAAACCGCTGAAGGAGATCGAGACTTGGACGATGCGGCCGAGGACGCCCGAATCTATGACTTGGAGCATCTTTTGGAATTGGGGCGCGCTGCGCGACTGCTGGAAGGGCAGGAGCAGGTGATCGGCCTCGCGGGCGACGGCGATCATGTTGTCGAGTTCGGCCACGCTCCAGGCGAGCGGTTTTTCGCAGATGGTGTGGTGGCCGGCGTTGAGGGAATCAATCGTGGCTTGAGGATGGAGGTGGCTGGGTAGGGCGTTGACGACCAAGTCGATGTCGCCGCGCGCGAGGAGGTCGCGGTAGTCGGCGTAGGTGTCGCAACCCATTTCGCTTTCGGCGCGCTGGCGGCGATCTTTAAGGAGGTCGGCGACGGCGACTATTTGGTATTTGTGCGGGGCGGTCTTGAAGTAGCGGCAGTGGATGTCGAGGCCGGAGCGGCCTTGGCCGAGAACGGCGACGCGGATGGGTTCTTTTTCTGTAGGCAATTTGGATGGCTCCGTTTAGAGATGGGCGTTTATGTTGGGGGTTGAGCGGAAGGGTGTCAAGGGTTTGTGAAGGGAGATTGGGATGCGTAGTTTACGCGGAGACAGAATGATAGCGAGGAGAAAAGCATGAAGCACATCCGACACATCCATCTCAATGAGTTGGATCAAGAGGGCGGGCCGGTCTTTTCGGGATTGCAGCGACAGACGCTGTGGTTGGCGTTCGACTATTGGGTATTGGCACCGGGGGAAAAGCGCTCGGTGGAAGGTATAGGAATAGCTTGTGAACAAGGCTATGTGTTTACGGGCGGGCCGGTGGAATTGGCCGTGGGGCAACAGCGAGTGGAAAGCGGAAAAGGACCCTGTTTTGTCGTCGAACCTACCGGATGCGCTCACGAGTTGAAAAACTTGACCGATGCATCTGTGAACGTACTGAGCGTGCGCGTCGCAATGGACGCGGATTCAGAGACGCAGCAAGGGCTGCAACCCAAGACCGGCACCTTTGACGATCAAGCGCTAAAGTGGCGCGACGCAATCCACGGCGGCTGCGGGCAGATCGCCACCCGGCACGTGCTTTCGCCCGATGATTTCTGCAGTGATTGGACTTTTCTCGACCATGCAATCCTCGGCGCGGGGGGCTCGGTAGGGTTTCACTATCACGACTTTCTTGAAGAGAGCTTTGTGGTGCTGAAGGGACAGGGTCTGATGACGATTGCCGACGAGACTTTTGCAGTGGAAAGCGGATCGGTTACTTGGCAGGGGATTGGGCAGGGGCACGGCATCTACAACCCTGGGCCGGAAAAGCTGGAGTTTGTACGCATCGCCGTGAAGCAAGCAGACGAGGAATACACTACCATCGACTTGCACGACGATTTGTCGGCGCGCAGGCCGACTTGAGAAAGGAAGATCATGGACCACACTGATACAGCACAGCGCATGGCCGAGGCCGCCGACAATTTTCTCGCGTCCTTAGATGCGGCCGGACGGCAGAAGGCGGTGATCGACTTTGACGACAGCACGGAGCGCGAAAACTGGCACTACATTCCGAGGGAGCGCGCCGGATTGCCGCTAAAGGAAATGGACGAGCGCCAGCGGGAGCTAGCGCACGCGCTGGTAGCGACCGGAGTTAGCGCGTCGGGATACGAAAAAGTCTCGACGATCATTTCGCTGGAGCCGATACTGGCCGAATTGGAGGGGGCAGGGCGGCGCTTCCAGCGCGATCCTGACCTATATCACGTGAGCATTTTCGGCGATCCGGGTGGAGACGCGCCCTGGGGCTGGCGCTTTGAGGGTCATCACGTCTCGCTCAACCACACGGTAGTACAGGGTCGGATGCTGGGATCGACGCCGTTGTTTTTTGGCTCAAACCCCGCCGAGGTGCGCCACGGCGAGCAAACTGGACTGCGTGCTCTGCGGGAAGAAGAGGATCTAGGACGGCAGCTTTTGCACGAGTTGGACGGCGAGCAGAAAGCAGTGGCCATCGTCAGTGCCGAAGCACCAAGGGACATCCTCACGACCAATGTGCCCCACGTGCGCGGCGAGGTCGAGCCGGAGGGGTTGGGCAGCGCGGAGATGAGCGCGGCGCAGCGCCAGGTCTTGGACGCCTTGATCGAAGTGTACGTACGGCGCCTGCCCGAAGCGGTGGCCGAAGCCGAATGGGCGCGACTCGGAGCCGCATATTTGCGGGCGGCGCACTTTGCTTGGGCTGGCGCGGAGGAACGCGGGGGACCGCACTACTACCGGGTGCAGGGGCCGGGTTTCCTCGCCGAGTACGACAACACCCAAAACGACGCCAATCACATCCACGCGGTCTGGCGCGACCTGCACAACGATTTCGGCGAGGATCTGCTCAAGCGGCACTATCGGCAGAACCATAGATGAATTAGGAATTAGGAATTGAGAATTACGAATTACCCCGCCCCAATTCGTAATTCCTAATTCCTAATTGTTTTGGAGGGAATCCTTTGACCGTTACGGCCGTCTTCGGTTTACGCGCCGCGTTCTACGAACAATTGCACTGCCGCTACCAGCGCCGCGAGTTCGATAACTGGCAGGTCTGGGGCGGCAACCTGACCATTGAAATCGACGGTCGAGTTTGCGAGCCGCCCCTCGCTAGGGCTTATATCGAACCTGGCAAGACGGCTGCTATGGCCCAAGTGCGCTGCGAGCTTTTCGTCGCCGCCGTTGACCCGCGCGAAGTTCAGCCGGGGGATGTGGATGCGCGGCTGTGGACCGATGCTAACGGGACCAATGATTACGTGGAGATGCGGTTGCTTGTCGATGAAGAAGGCGCTCCCGTCCTCGCTGGCAACAACCTCGTCTTTGCGTCGGCAGCTTTCACACTTGGGCGTACTGGCACCTTCAACTACGCGGTGGAATTTTCCGCCGACAGCTACGCCGAGGCCGGGCGCAAGGAGTGGATCAGTCTCAACGATCTGGCTGAAAATCGCGACGGGGTCGTCGTCGTCAGCCCGGAGTGGGTACGACAAGGACCGACGATCTATGAGGTGTGCGACCGCAAGGTAGGTGCCGAGGTCGAGGGAGGCCGCTTCCGCTCGGGCCGACTCGCCGAACTGACGCGGCGCTTAGACGCCATTCTGGCCGATGTCATCTACCTATTGCCCTTCTTCCGCCCAGGTTTTGCAGACCTGCACACCGGCGCGGACGTGCGCAAGGGAACCCTCGGCAGCGTCTATGCTGTACAGGATTTTTTTCAAGTTGATCCCGAGCTCGTTTCGCCAGCCGAGGAAGTGGATTGGGAGGCGCTAGTGGCAGAGGGTTTGGTTTGCGCAGAGGAAGTGGAAGGTCTCGCCGGACTGTCAGCGGCCCAAGCGGAAAAAGCACTCGGCCGCGAAGCCTTCGTCCAGCTCGTCGGTCGCGCTGAGTTGCGGGCACTGACTAGAAAGGCACACGCCCTCGGCAAGAAGGTCATCTTCGACTTGGTCCTGATGCAGAGCAGCCGCGACTGTCCGCTGATCGCCGGGCATCCTGAGTGGTATCTGCGCGATGAACGCGGAGTGCCGCAAATCCACCAGATCGCTTGGCTGGTCTATTCGGACGTGGCGCTCTTTGACTTGGTTTACAATCAGCCGTTACAAGAGTACCTACTGGAGATCGCCCCGTATTGGATCGAGCAATGCGGATTCGACGGGGTGCGCATCGACGCCAGCCAGACCATCGACCGGCCCTTTCTCAAAAAGCTCAAGAACCGCATTCAAGCTGCTGCGCCCGAGGCGTTGGTGTTGGGCGAGACGCTGTGCCCGTTGACGGAGGCAGTGGACGTCCCGGCAGATATGATCTACGCGCTCTTAGTTGACTTCCACCGCGACACTGAGCACGCCCAACCCCTCATCGATTTTCTAGAGGAGATGAATCGCACCTTCGCGCCCGGCACCGTAGCTATGGCTTACTTTGAAAACCACGACAGCCCGCGCGCCACCCAAGTGTGGCACGAGCGATTCCGGGAACTTTTGTGCTGCGACGAGCAGGCGCGGTTCTACTGGCAGGGCCTCACCTGTCCCATCCAGCCGGATGCAGAAAACCGGGCGCTGCTGATGGCCCTACTCAAGAATTTGCAGGCCGCCTTGATCGACTGTTCGGCCGGCTCGGCTTCTGGGTGCAATCTGACGCGGGGTTTGGAGTTGGGCAGCGAGTGGGGTGAAGAAGCGCACACCGACTTTGAAAACGAGACTCTCCTGCATTTCGACTGGGTCGAACGCGAGCCGCACGCCAGCCTAGCGAGGGCCTACGAGCGTCTCTTTGCGCTGCAAAAGGAATGGCCTGAATTTTGCGACGGAGAGATTTACTTCCACCGCAACGAGTTCGCCGGCGGCGATCCAGACGACCGCATTCTGGCGTATGTGCGCTATACTGAGCGGAGCGCACTTTTGGTGGCCCACAACTTCGATCCGCGCACCGTGCGGCGAGCTTCCTTCCGCTTCGATTATCTGCCGCAGCCGCCCACATCGCGCCAAAAGTGCTTCGACACGTACGAGGCCCTTGCGATCGAGGCCATACCCGCTAGCGACGAGGGAGCGACAATCTGCCTGATGCCATTGCAGACGCAGGTGTGGCGACTTTACATTTGAATTAAGAACTGATGTTACGCAGCTTTGCTTTATCCTAGGTATATTCTCGACATGGACAAAGCCCTGTTAGAATTATATAGCGATTATCTGCTCAGTTCGTTTGGCGCGACCACCGCGACGGGCTTGTCGGCGTTGGTGGACGGGGCGGTCAGCCACGATCAAGTCACGCGCTTTCTGTCGGCGGCCGACTATGATGGCCAAACGCTGTGGCAGCAGATCAAGCCTTTGGTGCGCGACTTCCAACAGGCCGATGGGGTGCTCCTCGTCGATGACACGATCCAACAAAAGCCGCACACGGACGAGAATGAGTTGATTTGTTGGCATTACGATCATAGTCAAAATCGCT
>JAJDUT010000014.1 GCA_022826515.1 Candidatus Latescibacterota bacterium | reverse complement strand
CCGAAACACGGGTGGGATGTGCCATACTCAACCGGCTACTGCATTTGGCTAAACCCGAATCCTATCCCCTAACCGAGAAAGCCTAAACTACACACACAAGAAGCCAACACCCCGGCACGAGTTTTATGCACCAAAGCCCTTAGGGACTAATAGTCCCCCTAGTTTTTGAGCAACAACTCAAGTTGCTGCTCGCTCTTTGGAGATTCTGCGTCGTGATTCCCGCCCTCCTCGACCGCATCGTCGAACTAGCCTTCGACCCCCGAATCGCCGCCTTCTTCGGCGTCTGCTTGGGACTGTATATCCTGTGGGACGTAGCCCGTATATGTTTGCGTCTGCTGGAGGCTTTTTGGCGGGGAAGGAGGAAGAGGGGGGATGGGAATTAGGAATTAGGAATTACCCAGCCCCAATTCGTAATTCCTAATTCGTAATTCCTAATTCCTGAAGTGCTCGGCGTTGTCTTGGGGGTCGTAGCCTAGTTCGCGGCGGGCGTTTTCGATATCCCAATAGGCGCGGGTGTTGCCCGAGATGCCGTAGTAGATTCCGAAGCGCACGTCGGCCTCAATGGAGCGCTGCACGAGCTGGACGCAGTCGCGGTGGCTCAGCCAAGTGGAGAGAATCCGGTCGCTTTTGCGCTCGACGACCGCGGAATCAGGCTGGAACGAGCCGATGCGCAGGCATACGACCTCCAAACCGTAGCGATCCACGTAGTAGCGTCCCAGACTTTCGCCAAATGCCTTGCTGGCCCCGTACAGGCTGTCGGGCCGCACGGGCATCTCCCACGTGGTATACATCCCCTCT
Organism: Candidatus Latescibacterota bacterium; assembly: GCA_022826515.1. The sequence continues at coordinate 7,949 of JAJDUT010000014.1, read as the reverse complement.
TCTTCGTAAAGGCCGGTCACGTGATTGGTGCTGGCGAAGACGACCCGCTTGACGCCCGCATTTCTGCAGGCCTCATAGGTGCAGTACACGCCTTGGATGTTCTTTTCGAGCACCGACTCCCAGGTGGCGCTAACCGCTGGATCGCCGGCGAGGTGAACTACTGCATCGACGCCAGCGACCGCCTCGGCCATAGCGTCCAGATCGGCGACGCTGCCTCGGATGACCTCCTCGCCCTCGGCAGCTTCCCGCACTGTGCGGTGATACATCAGCCGCAGGTCGTAGCTCTCCCGCAGCCCTTGGCGCATCACCTCGCCAATGCGGCCAGCCGCCCCCGTAATCAGCACTTTCTTACGGCCCATCACTCCTCGGACAGTCGGTTAATAAGCCACCACGTCAGGACGATCAAGAGGAGGCCCGCCGCCAGCCCAAGGCTCCAGAGGCACACCTGCGAGGAAAAATTTTTGCGGAACTTCACAGCGCGGTCTCCTCAGCGGCTGGCCCAGAGCATGCCGCGCCGCTGGATCTCGCGCGCTTCGGGCACGTCAAAATCGTGCGCCACGTGGCCCAGCGACGAGTAGAACACCCGACCCGCTCCCCACGCGCGCTTCCACACCACCGGCATCACCGTCCCATTGACCCAAGGCGCACTTTGACGGCCCTCTAAGTTCGTCGTGGCCAGCACTTCATTGCCCGGGTCGGTGTGCATGTAGTACTGCTCGGAGTGCATCTGGAAGTCGTCTAGGCCGGCGACGATGGGGTCGTCTGGGGCCGCGATGTTGACCGTGTAGTCGATGATGCCATCCGGGTGGGCGACGAACTGGCCGCCGACCATGAACTGATAGGTGGTATTGTTGCGGAACGAATCGGCCATGCCGCCGTGCCAGCCGGCTATGCCGACACCGCTATCAACGGCTGCGAGCAGCCCTTGCTCCTGCTCACCTTCGATCTGTCCCATCGTCCACGTCGGCACCACCAGATCCTGCTCGGCCATCAGGTCTTGATCTTTGTACGTGTCGAGGGTGTCCGAAATGGTTACTGCGAATCCGTCTGCTTCTAAGATAGGGGCGAAAATATCGGCGCACTGCTTGGGCTCGTGCCCCTCCCAGCCGCCCCAAACCATGATTGCTTTCTTTGCCATGACGCTCCTTTTGCGTTATCTGGCGCCGCGCGCCAGCTCGTTGCCAACGAGATATTGATAGCTTTTTTCTACGGCTTCCATCATGTCGGTCGCACAGCGGTCCAACTCGACGATCAGCCAGTCGCAAGTGCCGTGGCTGGCTTCGATAATGGACGGGATGTCCATAGCTCCCTCGCCGACGGCGAGCATGTCCTGCGCGGGGTCGCACGGACCGTCCTTGATGTGCAAAAGCGGCGCTCGCTCGCCCAGTTCCTCGACGACCTGCACGGAGTCGCCGCCGCCGGTATTGACCCAATAGGTATCGACTTGGAAGAAGATGGACTCGTCGAGTTCGTCGATTAGGTGCGCAAAGCCCGGTCGCCCTTCTACTTCTTGGAATTCCCACCAGTGGTTGTGGAGGCCTAGTTCCAACCCGTTCTCGGCGGCGATATCGGCGGCTTGGTTCCAGCTCTCGCACAGCGCCTTGAGGGCGTCGAGGCTTGCGAAGGCATCGTGCGGCGTGGAGCTCACCACGCGGGTGGCTTCCAGTTCGTAGGCCAGTTCGATGACTTGGTTTTTTTGCTTGCCCAAGGGTAGCTGGGTATGCACGCTGCATACGTCTAAACCCAGATCGGCAAATAGGTCGCTGGCTTCATCTACTCCGATGCCGGGAAATCCGGCCGTCTCGACTCCTACGTACCCTATCTCGGCAATCCGGGTGACCACGGACTTGAAGTTTTGCGCGAGGGCGTCGCGGACCGTGTAGAGTTGAAGCGCTATGGGGGCAGCCATTTCTTCCTTCCTTGTGGATGAGAGATATAATAGGGATATGAAAGTTAAAGCGATAGCTAAGGCGGGCGTGCGAATGGTCAGGCGTCGATATTCGATAAGGGGCTTGTGTGTAACGTCAGATAATTAAATGAAAAAAATAAGTGGGTAGGCAAATTAATTTCTGATGTTGCGCAAATGAATTACGAATTGGGGGTTGGGAATTCTTAATTTTTAATTCTCAATTTCTAATTCCCAAAAACTTGCTGCACCGCTCGCTCGCTCCTACATTAGCCGCTCCAACCAAGGAGCAACGCCAATGAGCACCCAAAACAAAGTGCGCCTCGGGTTTATCGGCGCTGGCTGGTGGGCCACCAGCAACCACATGCCCGTTTTTGCCACCCGCGACGACGTCGAGTTGACGGCCGTCTGTCGCTTGGGCCAAGCCGAGCTAGAGCAGGTGCGGGATCACTTCGGATTCGCGTTTGCCACCGAGGACTACCGAGAATTATTGGCCGACTGTGAACTCGACGGAGTCGTGGTGGCCTCGCCGCACCCCCTGCACTACGAACACGCCCGCGCCGCCTTGGAAGCGGGCCTGCACGTGATGTGCGAAAAACCCCTGACTACCCGCGCTGCCCACGCGCGCGAATTGGTGCGCCTCGCCGCGGACCGGGATCGCCACCTGCTCGTGCCCTACGGCTGGCACCACAAGCCTTTTATTCAGCGGGCCAAGGCGCTGATGGATGAGCAAGCCATCGGCGAGGTCGAATTCGCGCTCTGCCACATGGCCTCGCCGATCCGCGCCCTGCTGTCAGGGGAGGTGATAGAGGATGTATCCGACATTTCCGGGCAGGACAGCGCTACCCTCTTCGGCCCCACGCCCTCTACTTGGGCCGATCCCGCCATTGCCGAAGGCGGCTATGCCCACGCGCAGATATCGCACTCCTCGGGGCTGCTGTTTTGGCTGTCCGGGTTGCGCGCCGAGCGCGTCTTTGCCGCCATGAGCGCGCCCGGGTCCGAAGTTGAGCTGTACGACGCGCTAACGGTGCGTTTTACTTCGGGGGCCATCGGCACGGTCAGCGGCGCGGGCAATGTGCCGACCGACCAAACCTTTCAGGTCGATGTGCGCCTGTTCGGCTCGGAGGGCATGCTGCTCATCGATTGCGAGCGCGCCCGCATGCATCTGCGCCGCCACGACGGCCAACACGCCGTCGAGGAAGTCGCCGATGACGCGGGGGCCTACGAGTGCGATGGTCCGCCCAACAACTTCGCCGACTTGATTTTGGGCAAAACCGACGTCAACTGGACCCCAGGCGAAGCGGCCATGCGAGGGGTGGAGATGCTCGACGCAGCGTACCGCTCAGCCGCTTCGGGTCGGGAAGAGCAGGTGTAACGCCTGCGGTAATGGCTTTTCTGCTCGACGTCATTGCCCCGATTTTCTTGCTCATCGGCTGTGGCTATCTGTTGGGGCGGCGGCGCTCTGTTGACCCCGCCCCCTTGGCCGATGTGGCCATATACATCTGCCTGCCCTTCTTGATGTTTGCGGCGCTGGTGCGCCACCCGGTCACTGGCGAGGCGGCCGCCCAAGCCTTCGCTTGGCAGGTTGGGATGTACGTGGTGAGCATGCCCGTCATCGCGCTTGTCGCGCATCTCGCTGGCTGGGACAAACCCACGCGCAGCGCGGTCACCCTCTCCCTCCCCACGGTCAACATCGCCTCGTATGGCGTCCCCGTGGTGCTCTTCGCATTTGGCGATGAGGCGCTAGCGGTCGTCATGCTGCTCTTTGTGTACGGCAATGTTACGGCCGCGTCGCTCGGCACCTACATCGCCGCTGGCGGGCGGCAAAGTCCGCTGCAAGCGTTCAAGAGCATTTTCAGGCTGCCGCTGATTTACGCCGCGGCCTTGGCCTTAGCCATCAATGCCCTCGCCGTACCGATCCCGGTTTCCATCCTCGACGCGGCCGATCTGATCGGCAAAGCCGGTCCGATCCTCGCCATTATCCTCCTCGGGGTGCAAGTCTCGCACATCCCCCTCCGCGGCCGCAGCTCGGCTGCCCTGTACGGCGGCATTGGTGCCAAGGTCCTGTTAGGACCGGCGATTGGCATCGGCCTGACGCTGCTCATCGGCGCGCAGGGCGCGGTGCGCGACGTGCTGCTGCTGTGCTCTTGCCTGCCTACGGCCATCAACGCCCTCATCCTCACGGTGCGCTTTGACGCGCGCCCCGACCTGCTCGGCGGCATTCTCATTGGCTCGACTTTGTGGAGTCCGCTCGGGCTGTCGATTCTGCTCTATTGGATCGGCCCTTAGCCCGAGCCTGATTTAGTTTCATTTCGCGTTTTCTAAAAAATTTTTCGCATCCCCTTGACACTGTTTTACGCCCCCTCGTAACTATGATTTATAGGGCAAACGACAGACTCCACGACGCTTTTGAAAGCGCCTACGAGAGAATGAAAATGACAGGTGTAAATCGCTTCGACATGCACAGGACGCCGCGCATCGCCGCCGAGGGAATTTTAGATGGTGGATGCGCCGACGTGCAGCTCGAAAACACCTTATTCGCGCCGAAGGGACGGGGCTGTGTCCCCGACTGAAGTTCTCCTTTGCGAGAGCTAACACGTGGCAAGAGGCCGTGGCGCGAAAATGAAAACGCGCTGCGGCCTCTTTTTTTGTGAAAAATGCTTGACATTGTATCAGGGTTATACTGAACTTTTGTTCAGGTAAAAAGAGCACTAAACGGAACTGTAAAAATGAAAACCAACGACAAAACACGACACCTCAACACCGCCCCTTGGGCCTTTGCCCACGGCGGTGCCAAGATGCGCGTTGTGACCAGGGCCGGCCGGGTCATCGACGTGCGACCGCGCTTCGCCGCTTTGCGGCGCGGCTTAGACAGCGGGGCGTTGCCGCCCACCCCGGGCGGACGGCAGCGGGTCTGCGCGACATTCACCAAGCCAACCAAGGACCTCATCGCAAGGAGCAACTACACTATGCGACGCGAGATCATCAATCAAGGACTGATGTACGTACTCATCAGCCTATTTGTATTCGCGATGATACCACTCCTGCGCTTCCTCAGCTAATGGCTCTTTGACGCGCAGCGGCATTGCGAAACGGCCTAGGGCAGCGGCAGCGACCGCTGCCCTAGGAACATTAACCCCCTCAATTTTAGGACACAGAAAAACATGCAAGACCACAAGACAAACAACGTACCAAATCGCAAAGCAAACGTGTGCGCTCGGCTGATCAACTGGCTGTATTGCTTGGCATCGGTGGCCTGTGCGGTCCTCGGCCCTCGCGGTCTGCACGCCCACCAAGCGCCCGACCGCGCGCTCGACGCCGTGCGTATAGAAGGCACCCGCCCGCAGATCGACGGCGTGCTCGACGACTCGGTGTGGCAGCAGGCCCCGATTTTTACGGGTTTCGTCCAGCGCGAGCCAGAGGAGGGCCAGCCGGCGAGCGAAAAGACTACCGTACAGTTGGCGTACGACGACGAGGCGCTCTACGTGGGGATCATGGCCTACGATTCGGCACCCGAGCAGATCGTCTCGCGCTTGGTGCGCCGCGACCAGTGGACCGAAGCCGATTGGATTCAAGTTAGCTTAGACACGCATCACGACCACCAGACGGGCTATGCCTTTGCGGTGTATGCCGGTGGGTCGATCTACGACGCTGTAATCAAGGATTATGGTTGGGACAACGACACGTGGAACGGCGTGTGGGAATCCGCGCACGTTATCGGCAACGAGGGATGGAGCGTGGAGTTTGCCATCCCATTCCACAACCTCCGCTTTAGCAGCGGCGGGGACTGGGGTATCAACATCGCCCGCTACATCAGCCGCAAGAAGGAACAGGCCTTCTGGGTCATGGTTCCGCGCAAGGAAAGCGGCTCGGTCTCGCGCTTTGCCCACCTAGAGGGCTTGGCGGACATCGAATCTAAGCGCGCGCTGAAACTTTTGCCCTACTCGGTGGGCCGCTCCACCGTGGCGGATACGCGCGAATTATTCGGCAGTGCTGGCGCGGACTTGCGCTACGGACTGTCGTCGAATGTGTCGCTCAACGCCACGATTAACCCGGATTTCGGCCAAGTGGAAGCCGACCCGGCCGAGCTCAATCTCTCGGTCTTTGAGACGTTTCAGGATGAGCGCCGCCCTTTCTTCGTGGAGGACGGAGAGGCATTTGACACTCCAATCGACCTGTTCTACTCGCGGCGCATCGGCCGCCAGCCCGGCTATCACTCGCTGCCCGACGGCTACGACACGCTCAACCAGAGCGAGTCCACTACCATTCTGGGTGCAGCCAAGCTGACGGGCAAGACCGCGTCCAAGACCACTTTTGGTCTGCTGACGGCGCTTACCGCCAAAGAGTACGCGCGCGTTGAGACGACCATGGTGCGCGAGGTCTCTGGCGAGGAATACCAAGAGCGCAGCGACTTTCTCGTCGAGCCGCGCACCCACTTTCTCGTCGGCCGCGTCAAGCAGGATCTATTTGCCGGCAACTCGCACGTCGGCCTCTTGGGCACGGCCGTGCAGCGCGACCGCGCGCGGAATGCCTATACCGGCGGCGTAGATTGGACTCTCAAGTGGCGCGACAACGGATACACCTTTTGGGGCCAGTTCGCCGGCAGCCGCGCCACGGTGGATGACCAGCGCCGCGGCGGTTTGGGCAATATGGCGGTTTTGAGCAAGAACAGCGGCTGGTTGCGCGGCGAGCTTTGGTGGGAGGCCTATTCGCGGCATTTTGAGATTGACGACTTGGGCTTCCAATGGCGCAGCGACTTCTACAACCCTTGGCTCTGGATCCAACTGCGCAAGGAAGAGGACTGGGCCATCTTCCGCCGCAATTTCTACAACTTCAACCGCTGGGGCACGTGGAACTTCGACCGCACCAACCTGCAAAACGGCTTTGACTTCAACACCCACCACCAGCTCAAAAACTACTGGTGGGTCCACATCGACTACTACCACATGTGGCGGTCCTTCGACGACCTCGACACTCGCGGCGGCCCCCTAATCGCGAGGCCGGCAAGCGATGGCTTTGAGATTGAACTAGAAAGCGACGACCGCTTTATGGTCAGCGGCTGGGTCGAGTACGAGTGGGACGGCAACTCGGCTGGCAGCACCCACCGCAAGGTCTCCGGCAGCATCCGCATCCGGCCGACTTCGCGGTTCGAGATCAGTCTGCGACCGCGCTATAGTTGGAATTTCAACGATGCTCAGTGGGTCGAAAACTTCGATGTGGACGGCGATGGCGAAGACGATCAATTCGTGTACGGGGAATTAGACAGCCAAACCCTCGATTTGACGACGCGGGCCAACATCCTCTTCAGCCGCGACTTGAGTTTGGAGTTCTATGTCCAGCCTTTTATTAGCGCGGGCCAGTACGCCAACTTCAAGGAGCTGGCGCGGCCGCGTTCCTACTCGTTTGTCGCGCATCCCGGCCCAGAGGAAAGCCCTGATTTTCGCAACCGCTCGCTGCACAGCAACGCCGTCCTGCGCTGGGAGTACAAGCCGGGCAGCACCCTGTTCGTCGTCTGGTCGCAGTTCCGCGACGACGACTCCGACTTGGGCGCGTTTCGCCCTGGGTACAACCTGCGGCGCAGCTTTGTAGATGAGGGGACCAACATCTTCTTGGTTAAGCTCAACTATTGGCTGAATATCTAGGGCGGGGGATGTAGTTGCCTTATCATGCTGAGGGAGCCGATAAGCGGATGAAGTATCTCAGACCACTTCTACTGTCGTCGCATTTCATAGGGGGTCGTCCGTCTTCGGCTCGCTCGGCCGCCAGTCCGGCTCGGCCGCTACCTGCGCGACCACTCCGGCCCCGGCGGGATTGGCCGCCCGCACGGCAAACGCATACGGCACACCGTTTGCCAGCCCTTCGACCCTATGACTGCGCGCCGCCGCACCGCCAGCCACCGGCTCCCACTCAGACCACGCACCCCACACCGGACGACCGCGCCATTCATACCGCGTCAGCACCGGTCCCGCACTCGCTGCCGCCGACCATTCCAATGCGACCCAGCCATCGCCCGCTACCGCCTGCAACCCTTCCGGCGCAAGAA
>JAJDUT010000008.1 GCA_022826515.1 Candidatus Latescibacterota bacterium | reverse complement strand
TTCTTGCGCCGGAAGGGTTGCAGGCGGTAGCGGGCGATGGCTGGGTCGCATTGGAATGGTCGGCGGCAGCGAGTGCGGGACCGGTGCTGACGCGGTATGAATGGCGCGGTCGTCCGGTGTGGGGTGCGTGGTCTGAGTGGGCGTCGGTGGCTGGCGGTGCGGCGGCGCGGAGTCACAGGGTCGAAGGGCTGGCAAACGGTGTGCCGTATGCGTTTGCAGTGCGGGCGGCCAATCCTGCAGGGGCCGGAGTGGTCGCGCAGGTGACGGTCGCGCCAGTGCCAGCAGAGAACACGCCCCTGTGAGTGCCCCGGCAAGACGCGGGGGCAGCGCGGGCGCAAAGCGCACGGACGCAACGATGCGAATAAGCCGCCGCGTGATGCGAGGAACAAAAAGTTGTGTCAGCGACTGACTGACGTTACTCTCCGTTGTCGCGGGACGGGAAATTAATGGCCGCTGGTTAGTGGTCAGTCTCCGCACTGCTGTCCATCTATTGTCATTTCCGCAAAAGCGGGAATCCAGTTTGCGCCCGGCCTCCAATGGGCCTTGCGACAATGGCTGCGTAACGTCAGTTCCTTTTTAACGTTTCTGAGAAAGCAAAGGTGATAGCATGGCCGTTAAGACGTGTTTGATGATCGGAGCCAGCGGCATGGCTGGGGGCTGGATCGGACGGATGACCGAGCGTCTCGGCGACAGAATCCAAATCGTCGGCTTGGTGGATGTCAATGAGGAAGTGCTCGCAGCGCAAGGAGCTAAGCTCGGCTTGGGTGCCGATCAGCTCTTTGCCGACTACCAAGAGGCTTGCGCCAAGGTACAGGCTGATTTCTGCGGCATTGCCACCCCGCCGCAATTCCACAGTCCGCAGGCTATTGCCGCGCTGGAGGCGGGGATGCCGGTTATCTGCGAGAAGCCGATTGCCGATACCTTAGCAGCGGCCAAGGCCATGGCGGCCAAGGCCGAGGAGACGGGGTTGCCGTGCGCGATTATCCAGAATTACCGCTACGCGCCCAACAAGCAGGAGGTGGTGCGGATTCGGGAGGAAGGGCGACTGGGGCGGCTACAGCATATCTTCGGTCGCTACGCCTGCGACTATCGCCAATACAAGTCGTGGGGCAAGGAGTGGCGACACGACATGGACTTCAGCTTGCTCTTTGAAGGCTCGGTACATCACTTCGATATGATGCGCTTTTTATCGGGAGGAAATTGCGAGGTGTTTCAGGGGTTTGGGTGGAACCCGGCGTGGTCGAGTTTTAAGCACTATTCGAGCGGGTTTTATCTGATGAAAATGGACAATGGAGTGCATACGGCGTACGAGGGGAACAGTTCGGCCGCCGGGATTACGAGTTGTTGGCAACGCGAGTACTATCGCCTAGAGTTCGAGGAAGGGACGGTGGAGATAGGGGCGGGAGACGAGGTGCGAATTCATCGGGTGGGGCAGGAGGTGGAGGTGTATGCGGCACCGGCGATTGAGTGGGCAGGGCACGATCATTTGTTCAAGGAGTTTGTGGATTGGCTAGAGGGCGGGGCCGCATCGGCGACGAGGATTGAAGATAACTTGCAGAGTTTCGCGCTGGTGATTGCGGCGATGGAGACGACGGTAGATGGGCAGCCCAAGCGAATCGCGGATTATCTGTAAGAAGCAATTCGCTTGGGCACACTTGCAGCCGCACGGCTCCGGTCGTGCCGTTGCAACTGAACTGATTACTGGAAGCGAGTGTCCTAGCTGTCGTTACCGCCGCGCAGCAAGAACACTCCCATCGCGCCCGTAAGCAGCGGCAGCGTGGCGTCGATGAGGATCCACACGAGGGAAGCTGTATCCGCTCCTACGGCCGTGAATTCGGGACTATACAGGATAAACCAGTTCCAGAAGAACATGATGCCCACGCACAGGAAGCCGTAAAACTGGACGTTGGCGGCGACAAACTCGCGCGTGACTGCGCCGCTGTCCCCCTCGCTGTCAGCGGCTTTCTTGCGGAGGTAGCCGAGTATCACGCCCAACGCGATGGCCAGCGCCATCAATGGGTTCAAGATGTTCCAAAGCGAGCTGTACGGCTGTCCTTCGCTGGAGGTGTGGTAGAGCGGTTCGACTACGGTGTGGACTGCGACCGCAACCGCCATCAAGACGAGAAACAGGCCACAGATTCGCTTGAGCGTATCCATAATTTCCTCCCATGTGATGTGGTTGAATTTCCCCTCAAGTTAAGACTTATACCTATGGTGATTCAATAGGAAAAGAACGCGTCCGCACATCGACTTTGAGCCGGGTTGCTCCGCCGCCTTGGAGGACGCCGCGCGTCGGCGACACGTCGCGGTAATCGCGCCCTACTGCGATGTGTACTTTCCCGCCCTCGCCGGCGAAGCTCTGATTGGTCGGGTCGAAGCCGATCCAGCCAAGCTCTGGCAATCGGCATTCGACCCAAGCGTGCGTGGCGTTGCCTGGTACCTGCTCGTTGGATTGATCGGTTGGGTTCAGGTAGCCCGAGACATAGCGGGCGGGGATGTCCCAAGAGCGCGCAATGGCGATCATGAGGTGGGCGTAGTCTTGGCAGACGCCCCGACCGGTTTCGAGGATGTGCTCGACGGAGGATTCCGCGGTGGTGCTGCCCGGGATGTATTGCAAGCTGTCGTGGAGTGTGTGCGACAGTTGCATCAGACTTTCGAGCGGGTCGTCCATCGGCGCGATGCGATGCCGGGCGACGAACTCGGTGAGTGCGGGCGAGGGGCGCACCAGTGCGCTCGGGTGCGTGAAGTCCCAATCGGCGCACGATTTTCTGCGGGAGCGGATCTCTTCCCAGGCACTGGTGTGCAAGCGCGCGGGGAGCGGTGGGGCGGACGCAACCTCGACCGTGGAGCGGGTTGTGATCTCCAAGATTTGATGCGTTTGGTGGAGGTCGAGGAGGTGTCGCGTGTTGCCGAAACAGTCCGTCTCGCGGCTTAGGTTGGCCGGAGGGGATGTCTTAATCTCAAAGTCGAGGAGCCGCTGTCCTCGGTCCTGGCGCGGCTCCAGACACAGGAGCATCACGCACTGCTGTACTGGGGCCGTGTAGGAGTAGTGAGAGAGGTGTTCTATCTCGTAGCGGACGGCTCCGGTCATGGCGTTTGCACTGGAGAGTCCTCGATGGCGTAGTCGATATACGCAGTCATCACGAGTGAGTGGAGTTTGCGGCAGTCGTCGCCCACCTGTGTGAGGACTGCTTCGCGGTCTTCTCGATCTGGCCACTCGTAGCGGACCAGAGTACACAGCCGGGCAGCGAGCCGTGCGGCCGCGGCACCTGCCTGTGCGTCAGGGCTTTCACCAATGGCCGTCAATTCTGCCGCTATGGCGTCGAGTGCGCGGCACAATGAACTGGACAGCAGGGGATCGGTAACGAGCAGATCTATCACCCGGTCGGGCTGGATTTCGACGCTGTAGCTGCGCTTGTAGGCGTCGAATGCCTTGCATGAACGCAACAGGCTCGTCCAGTCGGTGTCCGCGGTCTCGCCCTGTTCGCGGCTAGCAGCGCACTGGGCGAGGAGCAAGGCGACTAGGAGCTGGGTGCGCTCGATGAACTGGCCGAGCCGCATGAAGTTCCAGCCCTCGTCGCGGTACATGGTCGATTCGGCTACTCCGGTGAAGGTGTTGATCTCCTGCGTGGTTTCCGCATAGAAGCTCTCGGGGGAGACCTTCCAGATGTCCTCGATGTCGAGGTCGCGGATGCGCAGCCAAGCCAAGTTGAGGCAGGTCCACATTTCGGCGCTGATGCAGTGGCGCACTTGGCGGGCGTTCTCGCGGCCGAGGGCGAGGCAGTTCCACACTGAATCGGAGTTGTCGCGCTCAAACGTGAGATCGCCCGCTAGGGTGTAGGAATCGGCCAAGGTGTAGTCGTCGCTCTCATTGGTCTCAATATCGCCCCAAGGCGGCTGCCGCCCTAGGGTAGTGTAGATCCGGTTCCAGCCAAAATGAATCTCAGCAATGGGCCGGTCCACCAGCGCTTCCACCTGCAAGCGCAGCAGGCGGCACAGATATTCCGCCCGCGCAAGATAGCGGCCCATCCAGTACAGCCCTTGAGCACTGCGCGAGAGCATGTTAGTCCTCCAGTACCCAGAGGTCTTTGCCGCCGCCGCCTTGGCTGGAATTGAC